>NZ_LR734817.1 GCF_902506655.1 Marinoscillum sp. 108
GATCAGTCTCTACCCTGGCCAACCCGGATACGGATGGGGACGGTATACCGGACTTCCTCGATCTGGATAGTGACAATGATGGCATCACAGACCTGCTCGAAGCAGGAGGAAATGACTACAATGGAGATGGAAAGCTCGACTCCTTCGGGGATACTGATGGTGACGGGCTGGGCAACTCCGTGGATGTGGACAATGGCGGAACACCGCTCACTATTCCAAATACTGATGGCACCGGGCGACCCAACTATATCGATACGGACTCGGAAGATGATAACATCCCGGATTTTGAAGAAGGATTCTATGAAGCCGGACCTACCAACTACCAAACCTCTTACATCAACAGGGTCACTGCTTACAATGCCGCCAACGCTGCCACCTCCAATACCCTCTACCCTACTGGTGACACCAGTCCGGCTGATGGCACACCTGACTACCTCAATGACTCAGATGGAGATGGGATACCCAACCTACTTGATCCACAGAGTGCCTACTTCCTGGATGATGACGGTGATGGGTTGATCAACCTTTTTGATCCCAATCAGAATGGAGATTTCTATGGTAACGTCAATGGTGTACCCGACCGGGATGATGATGGTACCCCCAACATCCTGGATGGCTCAGATGTGCCGCTCCCGCTTGATTTTATTGCATTCTCAGGTACCGTTCAAAACGAAAATGTAAACCTCAAATGGACTACTGCCAATGAAGTCAATGTCAGCCACTTCGACGTGCTACACAGCACCGGAGGCAGCAAAGACTTCAAAGTAATAGGCTCCGTACAGGCTGTCAATATCAAGGAGCTGGTCAATAATTATCAGTTTACCCACCAGAATGCACCTGATGGGTACAACTTCTACCGAATCAGAGAAGTAGATCTGGATGGATATGAAGGGTTCACAGAAATCATCAATGTGGTAATGGAAGCCTCCAATATCAGCTGGACCATCTACCCTAACCCTACCCAGGATCACCTGTCCATCAGGTCTACGGTGATCATCCCAGATAGCAGGGTGATGATCCTCGATGTGACCGGCAGAACCATCTATGACCAACATGTGAGTTTTGAGTCCAAAGAAGCCGTACTCGACCTCTCGAAACTTGGCGCAGGCGTATATCACGTCATCATCGAACTACCTGACTCCAAAAAGTCCTTTAGGGTGATGAAGAAGTAAAAAAGAGTGGGGCGGCCGATGAATCGGCCGCCCCACTCTTTTTTACTATTTGATCTGCTTTTTAATTTTCTTTTTTGAATGAACTGAGCACTTTTTGATCCTCTTCTTTTGATCCGAGTCCCAACCAGTCCAGCGTAGATCGATACATGATATTTTCCAGATCTTCTTCAGGTAAATTCATTTCCTCAATGAACTTACCTATCTCCAAATCTCCCAAAGGAAAAGGATAATCAGAACCCAGACATACTTTATCAGAACCTACCAGCTTGATAACATAGTCGAGCAACATCGGGTCATGGGTAATGCTATCCACCCAAAATTTACCCAGGTATTCTCGAGGATTTACGTTGTTGTGCACCGCCACCAAATCCGGGCGACATTCAAACCCCCGCTCCAGTCTCCCAATAGTGGTCAAAAAAGACCCTCCGGCGTGAGCAAAACATACACGCAGTTTGGGGTATCGTGCAAACACACCCCCAAAGATCATAGAAGCTACTGCCCGGGCAGTTTCGGCAGGCATTCCCACCAGCCAGGGCAACCAGTACTTTTCCATATCCGCTTTCCCCATCATATCCCATGGATGAACCAATACGGCCATGTCTAATTTTTCGCAAGCTTCGAAAAACTCAAAAAACCGGGGTTTGCTGAGGTTGTGCTGATTGATATTGGACCCAATCTGTACTCCGGGTAATCCCAATTCTTTCATTCGCTCCAGCTCCCCAATGGCCAGGTCCACGTCCTGCATGGGTACGGTACCGAGCCCTATATAATGCTTAGGGTGTTTTGCCACCACCTCAGCGATGTGATCATTCAAAAACATAGAAAGATTCAGGCAATCCTTTGGCTCAGCCCAGTAGCTAAACATCACCGGAATGGTGCAAACTACCTGTATTTTCGTATTGAATTTTTCATACTCCCTGATCCGCACCTTAGGGTCCCAGCAGTTCTCTTCTATTTCTCTGAAAAACTTATCCCCCTTCATCATCAGGGCGGCTCCCTGCCTGTGATGGAGCAAGCTGATAAACTCACCATATCCAAATTTCTCCGCAAAATTGGGAAGCTTCTCCGGCAGGATATGCGTGTGCATGTCTATTTTAAGTGGGGTCTTGGGTGCTGTCATACCTCAAAAATAATAAATCCTATCGGCAATACTTCTTTAGTACCTTCTCTGCCTGCAGCATTCCCAGAGTATTTGCCCTTTGCAGGTAATGGCAAGCCTCCTCTTTATTGTCCAGTTCCAGATAAGACATGGCCCCATTGTACCACACCATGCCATTGGTCGGATCAGCCGTCAGGTATTGATTGTAGTACGCTGCTGCACGCTCAAATTGCTTTTCATAAAAAAAGGAATTGCCAATGAGGTAGTAGATTTCAATCCTCTCGGGTTCTAATGCCTTTGCATGATTAAAATCTGCCCGTGCCAGCACAAACTGATTCATTTTCAGTAAAATCCGTCCCCGATTAATATAAGACAGTGCATCGGCATCATCATTTTGAATGCTTTTGTCAAAGTACTTTTTAGCTAAAATATAATTACCCTCTGACATGGCCCTGGATGCCAGGAGACTCAGCGTGGGTCCGAAACTTTCATCTTCCAAAAGGTCATCAGGTAGTACCACGGATGGATCTAGCAGCGCCAGATTATACCAGGCCAGCTGATTTCCACGGTCCAGGGTGATGGCCAGCTTCAAATCTGCCAATGCCCCCGCCTGGTTATCCATTTTCTCATGTAGTAGTGCCCTGCTAATTAAATAAGTCGCCAGGGTATCCACCATGAGTGCCTCATTGTAATCTGCCAGTGCCTCATCATACTCGCCCATTTTTTCGCTGGCCTGCCCACGGTAATGAAAAAGTTTTGACCTCAGATTATTCACAGAAAGAATCTGATTCTGCTCCTGACCACTTGGATCCAGCTGGAAATAAACGCCCCTGGTTTGAGTAATACCCTCTGTATTGATCAAAACACTCAGATCAGCATGTGCCTGAGCGGGATCTCCGTAATTCAAATAAATAATAGCTTTTTGAAAAATGGCCTCATCATATCTGGGGTCCAACTTGAGGGTGGCTTCATAGGAGGAAACGGCTCGCAAGTCCCGCCCCATGGCTTCATGCACTAGCCCACTCAGATAAGCAGCATCTGCTGTGGGTGCCAGCTGCATGGACTGATTCACCAGGTCTAGTGCTTCATGATAATTTCGGGTTCTGTACTCCTGTTGGGCTTTCTCGTATAGCTCCTCCGCCCGCTGATATTTGGACTGAGCTTCAACTGAGAGGACCATCCAAAACAGGCCCAACCATACGATGTAATTTCTCATCATATTTACTCAAACGAAATATTGAGCGCTGGTTTATACTTTCCCCTTGTTTAATTTCGACAGCACTCCGTGAGTAAGAAAAGAAGGACTCATCGACAGCATACTTGTGCCAACAATAGGCTTATTCTATCCTACCCGACTCGAATACACATTATAAGTAAATAGGCGAAGTGATTAATAAACTTGCTTGATGGTCATGCCACTTTCCTTGGACAAATGCTGAAATTTACCATTTTCATACCGGTAAAAACTCACCGCCATCACCAGAAAAAGCGCCATTTCATCAGGCAATTCCTTCAGGTCCAATGAAACCTGTGCAGTCATTGGTTCAATGGGTATTTTCAGCAAAGGAAGCATGGGGCTCTCATAAGAACCGTATTTACCATGAAACTCCTTATTTACCGCACGGTATACCTTCTGGCCCATGTCATATTGGTAATCGGACAAAGCTACCAGGCGCGCATTGATCTTGAAATTTGTCGCCTCCTTAGGCTTCTTGAAAGTGGTCTCAGGAATGAAAGCGGGAAAGTGCAGGATCACCTGACCCTTTCTACTCCCTGACTTCACAAAGTATTTCGCACCAAAGATATCTTCGTAAGGTGCCGTGGTGTTGAACTCAAAACCGTTCAGCTTGTGACCGTGCTTGCTGAGATACAAGGGCCGTGTACCTGATTTTCCTTCTTCGAATGTAGCAATGTTTCTAAACTGAGCAGTAAGCCTACCGGATACGTACGTTTCACAGATTTCTGACATCCCTTCAGACAGGGAATTTCTCAGAACCTTAGACATCATGGACGCTACACCAAATTCCTTTTGGTTGTTTCTGAGTTCTTCGTAAGTGGCTTTGTTTTTAATGTCTTCCGCTGAAGGTCCTCCTTTTCTGGCCAGGATACTTCCATCCACGCCCTTGATTTGGTAAACACGATAACCTTTGGGAATCTTCTGGTCGAGAGTAGATTCAGTACTAATTTTCATTCGCTGATTAGGGTTGTTGATTGGTTGATCAAATTCTAGTGTGGGAATATAAATAAACAATCAATTAAAAGAAAGAATATACTTCTAAAATCCTTTAACTATATGATTTTTTATCACTGATAAACAATTAGTTATCCCTTGCTCATCTCGGGAAATATGAAATCATCAGAAAAGAATTTTTCTCGGAGTGCGCGTTACATATCTTCCAAAATATGATTCATATCGAAACAAATTTTTCATTTTTGCCTTTAGTTAGAATAAAACTATAAAAAGGGATGAAAAAATACTTTGGCGAAAATTTGAAGAATGATCTTCCTGCGGGAATGGTAGTGGCACTTGTGGCCTTACCCTTATGTCTGGGAATCGCTCTGGCCTCAGGAGCACCTCTTTTTTCAGGTATCATTGCGGGAATAGTGGGCGGTATAGTCGTGGGTGCCCTCAGTGGCTCACAGCTGAGTGTAAGTGGACCTGCTGCAGGACTTACGGTAATCGTGCTCAATGCGATAGAATCACTTGGGGCCTTTGAATCCTTTCTTCTGGCCGTCTTTCTTGCCGGGCTTATTCAGTTCATTCTTGGTATGCTCAAGGCAGGTATAATTGGTCACTTCTTCCCTTCGTCGGTAATCAAGGGTATGTTGTCAGCCATCGGCCTAATATTGATATTAAAGCAAATACCTCACGCACTGGGTGACGATCGTGACTATGAAGGTGACGAGAGTTTCTATCAGCCCGATGGTGAAAATACGTTCACTGAGATCATCATGGCCCTTCAGAACATTGATAAAGGAGCACTGCTTATCAGCATGATTGCCATTGCCATCCTGATCTTGTGGGAGAGGCCATTTATGAGGAAACAGAAATGGACCAACGTAATCCCCGGCCCACTGGTAGCTGTAGCATGGGGCATTTTTGCCAATGCGGTGTTATTCCGTCAATTTCTCCCTGATTTTGTACTTTCAAGTAAACATCTGGTCACCTTACCGATCAGTAGTTCCGTCTCAGAGTTTTTGGGATTCCTTACTGCTCCTGACTTTTCGCAGCTCCTGAATGTAAATGTTTACATCACGGCTTTCACCATTGCTATAGTCGCTAGCTTGGAAACCCTGTTGAGTCTGGACGCTGTAGACAAACTGGATCCTTACAAAAGAATCGCGAGTACTAACCAGGAACTCAAAGCACAGGGTACTGGCAATATGGTTTCAGGTCTTCTGGGCGGACTACCCGTTACAGCGGTAATTGTAAGAAGTACAGCCAACATCAGCTCAGGAGGTCAAACGAAGGTTTCAGCAGTGTTTCATGGTTTACTTCTAGCCATGTCAGTTATTTTCTTTCCCGGCTTCCTCAATATGATCCCTTTGTCGGCGCTGGCAGCGGTACTCTTGCTGGTGGGCTACAAACTTAGTAAACCGTCCATTTTCAAAGGCTTATATGCTAAAGGGACCTCACAGTTTTTACCGTTTCTGATCACCATACTGGCGATTCTTTTCACAGACCTCCTCATCGGTATCACCATTGGTATAGTGGTCGGTCTTTACTATGTGGTGAAGGCTAACCTACATCAGGCCATCACCCTGAAAGAATTGGGCCCTGACAATTTTGTCATCACCCTGGAAAAAGACGTAAGTTTTCTGAACAAGGCCTTTTTGAGAAAAACCTTAAGAGGGATTCCGCCTAACTCACATGTCGTTTTTGACGAAACAGAGTCGATTTTCATTGATGAGGATATTTTAGAAACCATTGAGGATTTCAAAAAAACCGCGATCAATGATGGGATTTCCATCAAAGTGAAGCCAGCACCCAATACAAAGAACCCGAAATTGACAGAGGCATAATTTCGTCTGCGGAATATTGACTAGCTTTTCGGTGATGATTTGGATCAAAAACCTGCGTACAGGAGTGTTGGTGCTCGTCCTGCTGGTAAGCGGATTGGCTTTTTCCGGATGCCATGCTTCCTACTATAAGATTCCGATTACCAAATCAAGGAAGCACTTTCGGCCATATGACGATAAAAAGGATCGTGGCAAAAAGCGTGTCCACATCAAGAAGTACAAATCCCTAAACCGTACCAAGAAAATTAATGACCAGTAGGATTTACATACTGTTATTACTTGCGCTCACTTTTTCGTCCTGCAATCTCACCACTTCCCCCAAGGTGGGAGCACTGGGTGATCATGCCATGGTCGTTTCGGCACATCCTTTATCCACAGCGGTCGGTCTCAATGTCCTCAAACAGGGAGGAAATGCCATAGATGCGGCAGTGGCCACTCAATTTGCGCTAGCCGTGGTATACCCACGAGCGGGAAATATAGGAGGTGGTGGTTTTTCGGTCATCAGACTGACAGACGGGAGCATTGCCGCACTTGATTTCAGAGAAAAAGCACCTGCTCAGGCGGAGCGAAAGATGTTTCAGGATTCACTGGGCAATGTAGTCGGTGAATTAAGTACCATCGGACACCTGGCAGCCGGTGTACCGGGGAGCGTGGCTGGTATGTGGGAGTTACACCAAAAATATGGCAGCCTTCCGTGGGCAGACCTTGTGCAACCCGCTATCGACCTGGCTTTCGAAGGATTCCTCATCACAGCCAATGAGGCTGAGGCCTTGAATGAGAAACAAGAGGATTTCAGGCAAGCCAACCACTATCGCCCCTGGGTAGTGAGAGAAAACGGCTGGCAAGCCAATGATTATGTGAATCAACCACAGCTGGCTGCCACGCTTTCATTCATCAGAGACTCTGGTAGGGATGGCTTCTATAAAGGGATTGTCGCCCAACAAATTGTGAAGGAAATGCAACGTGGAAACGGGCTGGTTACCCACGAGGACCTGCAAAACTATGAAGCCATCTGGAGAACTCCACTGGTAGGCACCTACAGAGGGCACAGAGTCATTAGTATGCCTCCTCCGTCCAGTGGTGGGGTAGCAGTATTGCAGATGCTCCAGGGTGCCGAATTACTGAATGTTGGTCGATACGAACACAACTCTACCAATGCCGTACACCTCATGGCCGAAATAGAACGGCGGGTATTTGCTGACCGATCCAAACACCTCGGAGATCCCGATTATTTTCAGGTTCCCGTACAGCAGCTCCTTAGCCCGGATTATAACGCATCCAGGTTTGCAGACATTTCCATTGATCAAACGACCCCTTCGACCGATATGCAAGGGGGTGAAGTTCCTTACGAATCTCCTGAGACCACTCACTTTTCCATTGTAGATGCTGATGGGAACGCCATCTCTACCACCACCACCCTCAACCTCAACTACGGATGCAAAGTATGGGTAAAAGGTGCCGGCTTTGTACTCAACAATGAGATGGATGACTTCAGTTCCAAGCCGGGAGTGCCCAATTTCTTTGGACTGATCGGGGCGGAAGCCAACGCCATTGCTCCTGGAAAAAGAATGCTGAGCTCTATGACACCCACCATTGTGGAAAAAGACGGGGCACTCAAAATGGTACTCGGATCGCCGGGAGGAGCCACAATACTCACATCCGTCTTCCAGACCGTGCTCAACGTGATCGACTATGAGATGACCATGCAGGAGGCGGTATCAGCCAAAAAAGTTCATCACCAGTGGCTCCCAGACCAGATCAAAGCCGAGACAGATG
The DNA here is from genome assembly GCF_902506655.1 of Marinoscillum sp. 108. Taxonomy (NCBI): domain Bacteria; kingdom Pseudomonadati; phylum Bacteroidota; class Cytophagia; order Cytophagales; family Reichenbachiellaceae; genus Marinoscillum; species Marinoscillum sp. 108. The sequence goes on from NZ_LR734817.1 coordinate 8,068, forward strand.
CCATCAGCCTGAAAACCATTGAAGAGCTGGAACAACTTGGCCATTCCTTTGAGTTTGTGGACAAAATTGGTCGTAACGACTGCATTCTTGTGCGCGAAGATGGCCGACTGGAAGGAGGAGCTGACCCCCGTGGGGACGATAAGGCCGCAGGCTTCTAGTCTCTCACCACCTCAAACTCCACGCGCCGGTTCAGCTTTCTGGAAGCCTCGTCCGCGTTGCTGGCAACTGGCTGAGAGCCTCCATAGCCCTCACCACTTATCCGCCCGGCCGCAATTCCCCTGGATACCAGATACTCCGTGACCGCAATCACCCGCTCTTTAGACAGGTACACATTGAGCTGTTCGTTGCCCACATTATCGGTGTGACCTTTAAGGAAAATCTTAACCTCAGGGTTTTCGTTCATCATTTCCACGACCAGGTCCAGTTCTTCTTCAGACCCTTCCACAAAGTTGGCCGTGCCCCTGTAGAAAAGTACGTGCTCCAGGGTGATGGTATTGCCCGTAGACAAGGGATCCAACAACACCTTCGCCGATACCCCCGAGGCAAAATCATCCCGGGATAGAATTCTCTTGGAGGACAAATAGCCATCCGCTTTAAATTCAAAATTCAAAGGTTGACCCAGGTCAGGAATCTGTATCTCGCCCTTCCCATTTGTGGAATAGAGGCTGGTATCTCCCTCCAACACCACCTGTCCGGTACCTTGAATGGGCGCTTCCGAAATCTTATCGAGCAGGTACACCGTCAGAAAAACTTCGACCTCTGCGGTGGCCACCATGCTCACCACGGTATCATTCCTCACTTCTGCCACTATATCCGATGTAATCCTGATCCGCTTGATATCTCCATAGCCATCACTATTCTGGGTAGAGACAAAATAAGCGTAATCTGAATCGGAGGAGAAAGCAAAGGAAGTTTCAGCTCCCGGGGTATTCACGGCACTGCCCAGGTTCACAGGTGAGGACCAATTCTGCCAGGTATCATCCAGTCTCCGGGACTGGAAAATATCAAAACTACCCTGGCCTCCCAGTCCATTCGATGCAAAGTAAAGTGTCTTATTATCCTCAGCGAGGAATGGCGTCAGCTCCTGCAACGCAGTATTCACCACGTTTCCGAGATTTTTGGGTGCGGACCATGAACCATCTGGCTGAAGCCTGCACATAAACAAGTCATCCACCCCATAGCCCAGATTGTTTTCCAGGCTTAGCAGCAGATACCTGCCATCGGCAGAAATGGTACCGGTCTGAATAGGTGAACGATTTTTGAAAAATGGTATGTCTACCTGAAAAACTTCTCCCCCATCCAGTGGCTTGGCAAATACTCCGCCGTAATGCATTCCAACAGAGAACCACACCTTGTGAAAGAGAAAATAACGTCCATCAGGTGTCAATCCCGCCGGAGCTGTGAATTGATCGTCGTTCAAAGACATATTGGATGCCGTCGCCCAGGCACTGTCGTAGGCACTCACCCATATGTCGCCTTTATCCTTTGATCCACCTTTGTTCCCTGCGAAATGGGCCCGTGAGAAGTATAATTGGCTATTGTCAAAATCCAAGAAAATGTAATTCTCACTACTCGGGGTATTCAAAGGCTTTAAGGATTCAGGGCTCCCAAAAAATTGCACCTGAGCACCACATAAAAAAGAAACAACAAGCAAAAAGGTGAAAACAATGTTTCTGATCATTATATAAATATTCAATGATTTATTGTGAAGATTTTTATTTGGTACAAATCTTATATATTTTTGAACAATACAAAGAGGCTCCAATCTCAGCTGTAAAGTTAAACAAGTGTATGAAAGCATCCGGAATCCCTGCCCTTAGGTCAGGGATTTCTTTTTTTTACACTTACAAAAGGATGGTCCCTGATATAAAACCGCCACGGAAGTAGCGCATCCTCGCCTGCATAGCCCACCCCCACCCTCGTGGTTGCTTCTATTTCCAACTCCTCTGGAGTATCTCCACATAAATCCAACGCATTGTGCTTTTTCTGAATACCAAGAGCTTTACTTAACGTACCTGGTCCGGCCGTAAGTTTGCTAAACGGCACCTTACTCCCACGCCGAATGTGCATGGTTTCCATACCCAACACTGGCTCCACCGCACGTATCAACACCGCATCGGCCAATCCTTCCTCATTTGATACCACATTAAACAAATGATGAATTCCATAGCACAAATAAACATAGGCTACCCCGCCCTTTTCGAACATCACCCTAGTGCGCTCAGTTCTGCCTGCATGAGCATGACATGCCCGATCATTTCTACCACAATAAGCCTCTGTTTCGACGATTTTGCCTGCTGTGATAATTCCATCTATGTTTGTGAAAACATACTTACCTAATAACTCTTTAGCTACATGTACTACATCTGAATGATTATAGAACGATTGCGGCAGTTTTTCGTAAGATGAAAGATCAAACATATCTTAAACACAAATTTCTTGAATATGATGAGTAAAATCACAAAACTAACCTTATTAGCTTTTTTATGCGCGTATGGTACTGCCATGGCACAAATCAACACTCCGCAGGCAAGTCCGGCAGGCTCTGTTTCCAGCGTGGTAGGCCTCACAGAGGTGAGCATCGACTACTTCCGTCCAAAAGTAAAGGACAGAAAAATATTTGGAGAAGGTAGCGAGTTTCTGCAGCCTTACGGACAACTCTGGAGAACTGGTGCCAACTCAGGATCCAAACTCACTCTGAGCACTGAAGCCACAATAGCCGGAACAAAAGTACCAGCAGGTGAGTACCTCATCTTCACCATCCCAGGCAAAGACGAATGGTCTTTCATGCTTTACAGCGACCTGAGCCTCGGGGGAAACGTGAATGGATACGATGCTAAGAACGAAGTGGTAAAAGCCACTGTGAAGGCAGAGAAACTATCTTCACCAGTGGAAGCGTTGACCTTCAACATCTCAGACATCAGTGAGGACAATACCAAAGCTAACATTGAACTTACCTGGAGTGATGTATCTGTAAAAGTACCTCTGGAGGTATCTTTTGTAGAGCAGGTAATGGCTGACATTGAAGCTAAGACCAAGGTAAATCCTTCTAACTATGTGCAGGCAGCAGGTTTTTACCTGTCGCAAAACAAAAACTTGCCACAAGCTTTGGAGTGGATGAATACCTACCTGGCGATTGGAGACAATGGTCAGCAGTTTTGGCATGTACACACCAAGGCACGTATTCAGGCAGCTATGGGCAACAAAAAAGAAGCCATTGCCACTGCTCAGAAGTCACTTGATATTGCCAAAGCCAGCCCTAATGGTGATTTTGGATATGTAAAAAGAAACCAGGATTTTATTGCTTCTTTGAAGTAATAACAATCTCACTTACTACGAACGAGGCCCCGTGGATGAAATCCACGGGGTCTCGTTTTTTTTTATCCCTTGAGTGAGTCTATCCCTTCCTTTGAATGGTCTGAAAGAGCACACCCAACCCAATCGTAAGAAAACATCCGATGGCATTGTACCAGAGATAACCCAACGTGAAAACCCCGTAGATGGTCAGGAAATGAAACACAATCACGCTGGTTTGTGCAATGATGGCCGCCCAAAAAACGGCGTTTCCTTTCACATACTTTAAGAAAAAGGCCGTCAGGAAAATACCCAGAATGGTTCCATAAAATATGGATCCGACTATGTTGACCGCCTCAAGTAAATTCTCTGAATTCTTAGCCAGTACTGCAAAGGAAATAGCCACAATTCCCCATACCAAAGTCAGGGCTTTGGATATAAACAAATGATACTTATCATCCTTATTGATCAGACGTTTGTAAAAATCAATGGTAGTGGTGGATGAGAGCGCATTCAGCTCAGACGATGTAGACGACATGGCCGCTGAAAAAATCACAGCAATCAACAAACCAATCAGACCGTGAGGCAGAAAAGTGAGAATGAAGGTGAGAAAAACGTAATCAGAATCTTTGGTTTCAATTTCAGGATCCATCTTCACCAGCAGATCTTTCACCTGCTGCCTCACGGCTACAGACTCATTGTCTACCTTCTGCAGCTCCTGTGCAATGGTCTCAGACTCGGCATGCGGTGCCTTTGAAAAATCCAAAGCCAGGGCTTTCCGCTCATTCATCAGACCCTCATAGGTACGCTCCAGGTCCTGGTATTCCGTTTTATAGGCTGAATCATTCAGGCGCTGCACCGAGACCTCCTTAAAATGGACGGGCGGAGCATAAAACAGATAAAACACATAGACCATCACACCCAGGAACAAAATGAAGAACTGCATCGGGATTTTCAGAACAGCATTAAACATCAGGCCCATGCGGCTTTCAGTCACATTGCGCCCTCCCAGGTAGCGCTGTACCTGCGACTGATCCGTGCCAAAATAGGACAAGGCCAAAAACAGCCCCCCGGCCAATCCCGACCAAATGGTATAGCGCTTTTCAAAGTTAAAATCCAGGTCCACGGCATTCAGCTTCTCCAGCTTACCAGCAATACTCACCGCGTCCCCAAACGACACATAGTCGGTAATGTAAGAGATGAGAATAAAGAAAGCCACAAACATCCCACCCATGATCACCGCCATCTGATGCTTCTGGGTAATGCTCACAGCCCTCGTTCCGCCGGAGACGGTATAGATGATCACGAGCGTGCCAGTCACCAGTATGGTGGCTGTAAGGTCCCAATCCAGAATACTGGACAGAATGATTGCCGGAGCATAGATGGTAATCCCAGCAGCCAAACCCCGCTGCACCAGAAAAAGTAACGCCCCTAACATTCTGGTCTTCAGGTCAAACCGGGACTCCAGGTATTCATAGGCCGTGTAAACTTTCAGTCTGTAAAAAATCGGAATAAACACGGCGGAAACTATAATGAGGGCGATAGGTAACCCCAGGTAATTCTGTATAAATCCCATCCCACTCTCATAGCCCTGCCCGGGTGTGGAAATAAAGGTCACGGCACTGGCCTGAGTGGCCATCACGGACAGGCCTATGGTACCCCAGCGCATCGACTTATCCCCCAGAAAATAGCCATCAATATTCAGCTGCCCTCTGGTACGCCACACTCCGTAGGCCACGATAAAAATCAACGTACCAAACAGTACAATCAGGTCAAAATAATTCATCGGAAAGAAATGCTGAACAGGTATAACAAAAAGATGATCAACACGAGATTGCCTATGACCAGCCAATAAATGGTACTCCAGCTCTTGAAGTACGGCGGGGTAGCCAGGTCACGGTCATTCTTTGGTTCTTCCATATTTTATTTGGGTTTGTCTGCTTTGCCTAGTGACACCATATTGATGAGCAGCCTGTAAGCCCCTGGTACACCAGCCGGGAGTTCTCTGAAAAATGAAATGCCCGTATAGCAGTAAAACCCCTTTCCGTAAGGAGCGACTAACAAACTGCCTTGCTTCTCTTCTTCACCAGGATCATTCATGCCCAAAAGCGGCACAAATTCTTTCGACCACTCCCCGGGGAAATAAAGCCCCCGCTCCTGTACCCATCCATCGAAATCAGATGGACTCAATTTGATCGGAGTATTCAGTACCGGGTGTTTGGGCTTCAGAAACTTCACCGGAGCCTCCTCCACTGTGACACGATTACGGGAGAGCTTCAACGGAAAGGGTGCAATCTCCTCAGTCACCAGCTGATGGCTGGTATTGTACTGAACAATCACATTCCCACCCTTTTTCACATAGTCAAAAAGCTCCTGATTCTTAAAACTCAACCATTGAACGGTGTTAAAAGCCCTTATGCCCAGGATCACGGCATCATATCGCGCCAGATTCCCGGCACTCACGTCGTCCTTATCTAAAATGTCCACCTGATATCCGATCTGCTCCAAACTAAATGGCAGCTCGTCGCCGGCACCCATGATATACCCGATGCGCCCGGTCAGCTCACCCACATCCAACTTCACCACCTTCACTTGTGCTTTTGGATAAAGCGTTTGCACGGGAATATGATCATAAGCAATCACCTCTTTACCCAGGTCGTACTTCTTTCCATCCGAAAGCTCCACCACAGCGGATATCTGAGCATTTGATGGTCCTTCAGGTGGGGTGAGTGAGAAATCAAATGACTGTTCACCTCCGGCTTCCTGAATGGCCACCTCGTAAAAATCTGGTGACGACTTCCAGCCTTCAGGCAAATTCAAAGTGACTCGACCCGATATATCATCTCGCCCGGCAATCACCTTGACCGGCATCTTTTTTGACTTGTTTCCTGCAAAGATTAAGGCTCTGGAATCCAGATTCACCATCACCGGAGGCCTGATTTCCAGTGGGCTCCGCACCTCTCCTTTCACAGGGTCTGTGGTTTTGAAAATCACCGGTACTTCGTAATCCAGAAACTGACCCTCTGAGCTCAGTGACACGCGTGCCTTCAATGCGGGAGGATTTTGAGGTAAGCCAATCAATCGCTGATCGCTCACCGAATACATACCTTCTGTGGCATCTGTATTCAGCCAGTATGGGTGGGTATAAGGAGTGCTTTTTGAAAGGGGAAACTGATAGGAAAACTGATTTTTCTGATTGTTTTCCAAAGCAAGGTTATAGATGAAGCGTTCATCATTCTGATCCAGGGTCACCGAGGAAAGGGTCAGGTCGGCATGGCTCCTGTTGATCACCTCCAGGGTGATCCTAATCGAATCTCCCGGCACGTAGAAAGGCTTTTCACTCGTCAGCTCCAGGTAAGTACCAGTAATGGCCAAAATGGTCTCCCTCAGCTCAGCCAGTTTCACCTCTTTCCAAAACTGATCAGGCATCTTCAATAGGGCCTTCCTCGCATTAAGCAATTCACCCAAAATATTCGCTGGCTGGGCAGTATCAAAGTTACGCCTGGCCTCCGCCAGATAGTATGCCACTTCCTCAGAGTCTGCCACCCGTGACCAGCTGGTATTGATGCCTTCAAAAAGTGCCTGGTCAGTTTCAGCCCCACCCCATTGTTCAAAATATTCAAAATCAGCCCCCCGGCTCCCGGAAGACCCAAAGCCCTGACTCTTGTGCATGCTTCGGCTCAGTGCACTGATCTCTGTATAGGACTTGCCCAAATGGGTGTTGTATTGCCCCACATCCAGCTTCAGATACCCTTCATCATTAAACACCCGCCCGCTTCTTCGGTAAGCCCAGAGACCGATGTTATAAAAAATCTTTGCTGGTGCCCAGGGAGATACATATTGGAGCTGTTCGGGATACACTGTGGTGTCACCACTCTTCTCAAATGCCTCCATGGCCAATATGGCTGAAGCCGTATGATGACCGTGAGTGACACCTGGCTCCCGACTAAACCTTGTGATGATTACATCTGGCCTGAATTGACGAATGGCCCATACAAAATCAGCCAGTACTTTATCCCGATCCCATACCCTGAAGGTCTCATCCGGATCTTTGGAGTATCCAAAATCATTCGCCCGGGAGAAAAACTGCTCCCCGCCATCCACAGACCGGGCGGCCAGCAGCTCCTGGGTGCGGATCACCCCCAAACTTTCCCTGATTTCGGGACCAATCAGATTCTGACCTCCATCGCCTCTCGTAGCGGCTACATACCCCGTGCGAAAGTGTGCTCCGTTGGCGAAGTATGCTATTAACTGAGTGTTTTCATCGTCTGGATGTGCGGCCATGTAAAGTACAGACCCCAGTGTGTTCAGCTTTTCCAGCCGCTGAATAATAGCGCCGGAAGAGTAATCTGCCTGACCCTGACCGAACAAGACGGTGGTGAAAAATAGAATGAGAAAGGTTGACGAAATTCTAATGATCATATAATGATAATTGTTTGAGTAGTACGTGTAGTAAAAATCAAAGTTGGATAAACGTGTCTGGCGGCATTCCAAACGGATAACTGGTGGCTTACCAGATCAATTCCGCTAAAATACATTCATCCAAGTTCTCTCCTGATTGTATCCCAGAAAAGCACCTGCAATTTCCAGTGGTGAATCAATATTATTGTGATAGAGCTGCCCGGTACCCAGCCCCTGATAGCCCACCGAAGGAAACCTACCCGCGAACTGCGCGATGGCATTCAAAGAGATATTGCTCTCCAATGCCGAGGTGAGCCACCAACCAATCCCTTGCTGCTCTGCCAGGGATATCCACTCAAGGGTAGCTCCAAATCCGCCCAACAAAGTGGGCTTCAGTATGATGTATTGAGGCCTGATGAACTTCAAAAGCTCCTGTTTTTGAGAATATTCATTCACGCCGATCAGTTCTTCGTCCAGGGCAATGGGTACGGGTGAGCGCTTACACAATAGCTGCATGGCCTCATGCTGACCAGCCATAATGGGCTGCTCAATAGAATGAATACCCAACTCCTCCAACTGGCTGAGCCTTGAGAAAACCTCATCCGTAGCAAAGGCTCCATTGGCATCCACCCTGATGATCAAATCCGGATCGTGGGCCCTCAGAAATCTCAGCAGCGAAAGCTCCTGCTCAAAGTCTATCGCCCCAATTTTCATTTTGATGCATTTGAACCCTGCAGATAATTTACCAGCTATCTGCTCGCGCATGGCATCCTCTGCACCCATCCAGATGAGTCCATTGATGGGAATGGCGCTGATCCCTCTATAGAAATCATTATTGAAAATCAATCGCCTGCCCCCGTTGATCAAATCCAGAAAAGCGGTCTCCAAAGCCATCCTCAGGCTGGGAAGCGTGGGCAGCACCAGGCGAGAAACCAAACCAAAAACTTCCTCCTCAGAGTCCGGCATTGGTATGGATTTTAGTTTAGGACTGAGCGCAGCCAGCGCTTCTTTCACATCCTCTACCTTTTCAGGACTCAGATTGTGCAGCGGTGCGGCTTCCCCCAAACCATATACTTCCGAATGCTCCGAATCATAAATTTTGAGGAGCACGATCGGGTGATCTTTCAAAATCCCCCTACTTGTGCCAGCTTCAAATTTAAAATCCAACGTGTAGTCCCTATATTCGAGCTTCAACATACGATTAGAATCAAAATGCCTTCAGAAAGTTTAGACCTGAACAGCTTCCTTTACGAACTTCCGGAAAAGCACATTGCAAAATTTCCGCTGGAAAACCGGTCAGACGCTAAACTCCTGGTTTATCAAAAAGGGGAAATTACACACCAAATTTTTAATAAGACCCCACAACTTCTGCCAAAAGGTAGTTTTTTGGTCTTTAATGATACCAAAGTGATCCCCGCAAGGCTCATTCTCCACAAAGAGACTGGTGCCAGAATAGAAATTTTCCTGTTGGATCCCGTGAGCCCGTCCAATGTCTACGAAGCAGCCATGACCAGCAAAACCTCCTGCACGTGGCATGTGATGATCGGCAATGCCAAAAAATGGAAGAGCGATCAAAAACTGACGCTATCCATCGATCATCATGTACTCACAGCCGAGCGCCTCAGCGAAGATCAGGTGGCTTTTCACTGGACCAGTGGAGATACGTTTTCGGATATCCTCACCAAAATAGGGGAAATACCACTCCCGCCCTACCTGGGCCGATCGGCCACCAAGGAGGACGTACCCCGGTACCAAACGGTCTACTCGAAAGCAGAGGGTGCAGTGGCCGCTCCCACTGCGGGGCTCCATTTCACAGACGAAATCCTTTCGGAGCTCAAAGCCAGAGGCATTCAGACTGATTACCTCACCCTCCATGTATCGGCAGGTACTTTTCAGCCCATCAAAGCTAAAAGCGTGGAAGAGCACCCCATGCACCGCGAACAGGTGCTGATCACGAAGCAAAATGTTCAAAATCTGCTGGATAATGATCTGATCATATCCGTGGGTACCACCAGCATGCGCACGTTGGAGAGTCTATTTTGGTACGGGCAAATACTCTCAGTAGATTCGGAAGCAGCATTTCACATCACCAAAGAAACAGCCTATTCCTTTGACCATGTCATCTCCAGGAAAGAAAGCCTGGAGCATGTGCTGGCGATGATGGATGCTGCCAACACCGAGGTACTGGTGGGACATACCGAGATATTTATCTACCCGGGTTACGAATTCAGAATTTGCAAAGGGCTCATCACCAATTTTCACCTTCCGGGGTCTACCCTGATACTGCTGGTGGCAGCTTTTGTGGGGGAAGATTGGAAAACAATCTATCAGGAGGCCCTCTCCAACGAATATCGTTTTTTAAGTTATGGAGACAGTTCCTTACTTCTGCCTTAAAAGATTACTTTTAAATCATGGAAAAGACTTTCAATGAAATATGGGCCGACCTGGTAATCGCCATCAAAAGGCTCGTTGACATTTTCGGAACTTCACTTTTCAAACTGGGTGAAAACGACATCAGTCTGGCCACTATTCTGTACATCATCTTCTCCTTTATCGTGCTTACTTTCTTCGCTCGATACATTAAAAAGATATTGATTGAAAAGATCCTTACCCGTACCCAGTTGGACACTGGTGTGCAGGCTTCTGTGGGCACAGTCACCAAATTCGCCATCATTCTGGTTGGCACAGTGGTCATTATCCAATCTGCGGGCATCGACCTTACAGTGCTTACACTTATCGCCGGAGCACTCGGTGTTGGCATTGGATTTGGACTTCAAAACATCACTGACAACTTTATCTCTGGCATCATCATTTTGTTTGAAAAGCCGATCAAAGTGGGAGATCGCATAGACGTGGGAGATGTACAAGGCAATGTTATCAGTATTTCGTTCAGAGCCACACAGGTGCTCACCAATGATAACATCTCCGTGATCGTACCTAACTCGGAGTTTATCTCCAGCCGGGTGATCAACTGGAGTCACAACGATCGCAACATTCGTTTCAAAATACCCGTGGGGGTGAGCTACAATGAAGATCCTGAAAAGATTAAGAAAATCCTGCTTGAAGTGGCTGATGCAAATCCTCATGTGCTCAAAATGCCGGAAACCACAGTACTTTTTGATGCCTACGGAGACAGCTCCCTCAACTTCTATCTGGCTGTTTGGACAGCTACGCACACGGATCGCCCCAGTGTGTTAAAAAGTGAATTGTACTTCGAGATTTTCAGGAGATTCAAGGAGGAAAACATAGAAATCCCTTTCCCTCAGCGCGACATCCACATCAAAACACAACCGATGGTGATCGAGACTTCTAAAATTTCTGATTAACCAACAGTGTGAGAATATTCCGCTGTACATAAGCCGAGCCTGACGGAGCCTGCTGGTACCAGTTGATGTAGCCGAGCGACACATCGGTCTGCTTGCCCACACCTACCTTCAGCAATCCTGAAATTCGGTTTTGATCAAAAATATTGTCAATCTTATCGGTACCAAACTGCACGAGTAGCTCATCATACACAGCCAGGTGTACAGGTATGCTGGCATCTGCTGGGGTCAATCGGTATTCTATCTGAGCTTTCATTCGAAACCTGAAATGAAAAAAGTAACCATCCTGTATCACCGGCGCACCAGATACCGGATCCACACCCACGTTCTTGCGAATGCGCTCTTCCATTAAATACCGGGAGCTAAGTGTGAACCGCTCAGACAGCCTGGAGGAATGGGTAAGGTACTCATATGGTCGCCACTCACCCTGAGTGACCTCAAACTCCGAGTCAGGATCAGACGGCAGCAGAATGGTCCATCGGGTGAAGCCCACACCTGCCATCCAGCCATTTTTCAGTTTCCGGTCGGCATCCAACGTGAACAACCACATATGCTGCCTGTTGCCATCAAAGTATCTGCGATCCTCGATACTTGGTTTTAGACGCCATTGCTCCGAAAGCGGGATAACAGCCTGGTATTTTACCCAATATAAATTTTGATGATCTACGGTGCGTTGGGCGGATACTTGAAGTACACTCACCAGGATAAAAACTGTAAAGAACAGGCAATTTTTCATATTCGGATTATGCAATTAATTTGGGTCAGCAAATGTAGATGATTGCAGGGCAATAACTAAAAAAAGACCCGCCATCTAAATAAGCGGGTCCTCCTCTTCATACTACATCGCTTAACCGATGTTTTGAAATTTTAAATCTTTATTATTTGGCTCTCTGAGCTCCGAAATTGTAAGCCAGACCCACACCAAATACACTTTTGAACTGTACCCGGGCTTCTTCACCCTCATCTGTCTGGGTTTTGATGTCTTTATCGTATATCAGGTGAGTGAACAGGTTGGCCGAAAGCACTTTGTTCACTTTCATCACCACGGTGGTCTGCCAGTTCACATCGATCGTTCCGAAATCTTTTATGTAGTTTGAAAACAGCTCCAATCTCGTCTCAACATTCACATTTTTCAACACCTCATCCTTATACTTGATCCTCAAAAAAGATCCAAGCTCAGCCCTCGACTTGCTACCCGGATCCACACCATAGGCACCTTTGTCTGCCAGTGTCTGGTCGTTCACAAAGGTGAACTTCCCGGTGAGGGGAATGTAATTGAAAGACAACTTAGGATTAGGCTTATAGTCGATTCCAAGACCCATGGTCAGGTAGCCAGGCGCCATAAACTTAGAAATCAAACTGTCCCTTCCATCTTCTGTTTGGGTAAACCCTTCATCAAACTGAGTTCTGAAATCCAGCAAGCCACTAAAAAACCAATTGGCATTGCCTTCCTTGATTCGGTATCCGTATTTGGTCACAAAGTTGATTTTGTCATCAGACTTCTGAAAGCCCTGATTGTTCTGGTTGATCATGCCGTAGCCCAGGTCCAATGAATTCTCCCAGGTACTTCTGGCTTTCTTATAATCAGCAAAGAGTCCTGTGGCTCCATTGATGGCAACGTTTTCGGTACCACCAGCTGACCAGCTGTCGCTCAGTGAAACCTGTGAAAAGGTGGCTGCTACAAAGCCACCTGAGACCCAATAGGTAGTGTCTTTTACCTGTCCAAAAAGCAGCGAAGAGCATAATATCATGCCCGCAGAAAGTAAAATTTTAAAATTCATACGTTTAAAAGAAATTGTAAGACGATTATTACATGTGGAAACTATTCACAAAATTTAAGCGGTGATATAGCTTGTATATTCTGTTACTTAATGGTTACAAAACAAATGAAAATTTACTTCCTGCCCGAATTTTATAGTTCAATCCTCCCAAAAACACGTTCAATTTCCCTATTTGCACTTTTACTGGGGAGTATCGTTGCTTGTGATACCACCAAAAAACAAACCGAAACCCCTGCTGAAGTGACGGAATATAAGCCAGTCAGCTACGACTTTGAAATACAGACTGTGCAGAAGAAAAGTGCAAACTGTGCGCCTGAAGCTTGTTCTGAGGTGAGCATCAGTTACCCGGTGTTTGCAGCCGGGCATGACACGCATGCCTCTATCAACTCGCTGCTGACTGAGGAAATCAACCGCACACTGAGTGACTACATCATGGAAGCAGAGGGTACAGAAGACACCGACGAGTTGTGCAAAATGTTCATCGCCAGCTATCAGGACTTCAAGGAGAATTTCCCGGAGAGCATCACGCCCTGGTACATCCGTCTGGAAGTGGCCGTGGGTAAAACAGATCGCAATTTCATTTCGCTGGTGATCAATCATGCCAGCTACACTGGTGGTGTTCACCCCAATTCGTCCGTTTCCTATCTGAATATTGCCGCCGACGGGGAAAAAATAGAAGAGCTTCGCTACTTTGTCAACAGTACCTCCAAGCTGCAGGATCTGGCCGAAAAGGAATTCAGAAAACAATACAACATAGCCCCCGAAGAGCAATTATCTGACAAGGGCTTCCTGTTCGACAATGATCAGTTCAGCCTCAGCGAAGATTTTGGGGTGAGCAAATCGGGGATCGTGTTTTATTACAATGCGGACGAAATCTCCTCCAATGCGCAAAGTCCCATCATCCTCACCATTCCGTTCAAAGACCTGACCGGGCTGTACAAACACAAAATGCCTTAATCGTAGGTATTTACCTTGGCATCTTCCTCTTTGATGACCCGGCGCAAAATCTTACCAACGTTGGATTTTGGAAGCTCTGAGGTGAAAGACACATGCTTGGGACACTTATAGCCCGTGAGGTTTTCCTTACAAAACGCTTTGATTTCTTCTTCGGTAAGACTGCCATCTTTCTTTACGATCACGGCCTTTACAGCCTCCGTAGATTTGGCATCCGGCACGCCGATCACCCCTACTTCCAGCACCTTCGGATGTGAAGCGATGGCGTCCTCTACCTCGTTGGGGAATACATTGAATCCTGATACCAGGATCATTTCCTTCTTTCTGTCTACGATCCGGAAATAACCATCAGGGTCCATGGTGGCAATATCGCCGGTCTTGAAATAGCCGTTGATGAAGCACTTCTCGGTTTCCTCAGGTTTGTTCCAATACCCCAAAAACACCTGTGGGCCTTTGGTACACAGTTCGCCCTTTTCTCCCGGTCCTACCTCTTTACCTTCTTCGTCCAGCAGCAGCACGTCCGTTTCTGGCAGCGGCAGTCCGATGGTGCCTACCCGGTTGCCCTCTCCCATTGGGTTGATACACAGTCCCGGTGATGTCTCGGTGAGTCCATACGCCTCGGCTATTTTCTTGCCGGTGGTTTGCTCCCACTTGTCAAAAACCGCTCGCTGCAGAGCCATGCCTCCGGCCAGGGCTACTTTGATGGTGCTGTGGTCCAGCTCGCTGAATCCCGGAGTATTCAGAAGTCCGTTGAAAAGGGTATTCACGCCTGTGATGAGGCTAAACGGGTGCTTTTTCAGCTCCTTCACAAATCCCTTCATATCCCGTGGATTCGTGATCAGGATGTTCTTAGCCCCCAGCTTTGCCGGCAGCAGTGCGTGGGCATTGAGCGCGAAAATATGGTAAAGCGGAAGTGCCGCTATGAAAATTTCTTCACCTTCCACCAGGTTGGTTTCGGCCAGCCACGCCTCGATCTGTTGCAGGTTGGCAATCAGGTTTCTATGAGTGAGCATGGCACCTTTGGATACTCCGGTGGTACCACCAGTATACTGCAGAAACGCAAGGTCTTCAGGGTTGATTTTTGGAGCCACAAACGAATGAGCACTCCCTTGTTTGAGGGCCTCATTGAAAGTGACTGCAGTGGGTAGCTGGTAGGCAGGCACCATCTTTTTGATGCGCTTTACCACAAAGTTGATCAGTGCACCTTTCAGACCACCCAACAAATCGCCGAGCTGCGTGACAATGACATGTTCTATTTGGGTGTCCTTCAAAATAGCTTCCAGGTTGTAGGCAAAATTGGCCAGGATCACAATGGCCTTGGCTCCCGAGTCTACAAACTGATGCTTCATCTCTGAAGCGGTATAAAGCGGATTGGTATTCACCA
Organism: Marinoscillum sp. 108; assembly: GCF_902506655.1. Classification (NCBI taxonomy): domain Bacteria; kingdom Pseudomonadati; phylum Bacteroidota; class Cytophagia; order Cytophagales; family Reichenbachiellaceae; genus Marinoscillum; species Marinoscillum sp. 108. The sequence continues at coordinate 23,205 of NZ_LR734817.1, forward strand.
CGGTAAGCCCCGCCTTCAGGGCTCCATACATGGCTATGGGGTTTTGCAGCACATTGGGCAACTGAATGGCGATCTTGTCCCCAGGCTGTAGTTTCAGTACATTCTGAAGGTAGGAGGCAAACTGGTCACTGAGCACACCCAGCTCCTCAAAAGTGATCTGTTTACCCATATTCTCATAGGCAGGCTTGCTTCCGTACTTACTTCTCGATTCGACAAAAAGCTCCGGTAGAGAGCTGTATTTATCCGCATCTATGGTTTGGGGAACTCCTTTGGGGTAACTAGATAACCAGGGTTTGTCGCTCATTTTTTGATAAATTTTGATTGATTAATCAAATCATTTTGGCTAAAGATAATTAGTGTATCCCAATCCGGAAATAAATTGTAATTATTAAAAAACAGAATGCGGGCATTGGTCGCTCCCCGAATCCCGGGATAACCTGATGAAAAGGCGGGAATCTAAAAACGTAATGGGGGGATGCTATCAACAGATCGAACCCTCATCTAGGCAGTGATTAGCTTTTCCGGCATTTGATCATATAAAACGGATAATTTTCATTCACCTCAGAAATCTCAAACAATCCCGATGCACCAAATTCCTCCTCTACAGTCTCTTCATTGTAGAAGAACATTTTCACTCCTCCGAACATTTCAAACCGGTCCTTGCCTATGCGGGTCCCTTGGCCATAGGTCTGTGCTTCTCGCGTGATGACCGTAAACACCATCACACCATGGTCTGAGAGTTGGTCATAGCAATCCCGGATTAGTTTGAGCCTTTCATGCTGATCCAATAGGTGAATTAATGCGTAACAAAAAATTCCATCATACAAGTGGTCATCGAAAGGCATATCTGTGACCGAACCATGAAAGATTATCAGGTCATTCCCGAAGTGGCTTTTAGCCATATCAATCGCGGTTTGGGAAATTTCAATCCCTGTCACAGACATGCCATTCTGCATGAAAATTTTGGCATTTCTTCCGTATCCAATCCCTGGAATGAGTACACTTTTCACACCCTGTTCCACAAAGAGATCATTGGTCAAAATGCTGGATTTAGCTGGCTCCAAACCCCACATCTCGCGCTTGTCTTTAAAGGACTCTTCCCAAAACTCAGCCATTTACCTTCAGATTAAACACAAACTTTGTCCTTTAGGACTTCACAGTTAAATCCTAATTGTGCGAGTGTGGTGGTCACTTCGACCGGGTGTAGGAGATCACCTGCTCCCCTCAAAATGGTATGCCCACAAGGGTAAGGCTTAGTTGTTTCATTCAGGTCCACATGAAATCTCCATTGGGGAAAATGATTATTCAGGTGCCCAATAACCTGCTCCGATTGTTTGCTGGTTTGGATGTCGGTAATAAAGACGTGTATCATATGCTGCCTGGGTAACGATGAGGTAGCAATTTTGCGTATTTGCAACAATATTGCAAGTGATAACAGCAATTTTAGCGCAAACCCTTCAACTCAGAGGTATTGTTGCAAATGCTCTTTAAAGTAATCAGCACTGTCAGCTACACTTTTCATGGGGCTGTGCGCGTAGTTTCCGCCCTGCTCCAGGAAGTAGAACTCCAGTCCGGATTCGACAGGGTCCGGGAGGATCTCCACATAGTCGATGGCACCATTGCCGAGCTCAGTGTAATCCCTGGTCACTTTATCCATGTCCTTGATGTGCCACATGACATACCGCCCCGGCTGCTGACTCACTAACTCCTTGGGCGTGTAAGGCGAAGAGTGCATGACCCAATACATATCCATCTGCAGTTTCACCAGTGAAGGATCCGTTTCCTTCAAAATGACATCAAAGCCATTTTCGCCATTGTGGTCGATGAATTCAAAACCATGATTGTGATAGGCAAAGCCAAGGCCTCCGCTGGTTACCTGCTCCCCTATCACATTGAGCTTTTCAGACATCAGCTTATAATTATCCATGGTCCGCTGCTCTGGTGCTATCCAGGGCCAGGTGATGTATTTCATATCCAGAGCACGAGCGCCTTCTAAACACTGATCAACAAATCGCTTTAAGTCATCTTCGGGCTGATGAAGGTAGGCAGAAAACCCATAATGCCCACTGGAGGCTGTGATCTCCAGGTCATCCAGTATTTTTTTGAACTCAGAGGATTGGTATCCATAAAAAGTGCCTTTTTCACTATCAAACCCAAACGTCTCAAAATCCTCATAACCCATGGCCTTTGCCGCTTTCAAAGTGCCAATGGTATCGCTGGTCATGTCTTTGTGGACGGTGTAGAGCTGGAGTCCCATCTTGTATTGAGGGCCCTTATGGCTGGAAAAAGCCGAGATGGGTAAAAATGCTGCCGATCCAAGGAGGGCTGTTTTCTCTATAAAATCTCTTCTATTCATCATTTCAAGGTTTGAAAGTGGTGATCATTCGGTTAATCATTCAACAGAACTATTACTTGCCTGTCTTCCAGCTAGTAACAGCCATGCTAAAATTCCTAACTGGGCACGTTTGGTTGGTTTCATAGGGCTGAGATTAATCATTGGCTTGACGGATTTGGAATGCTTCCACTAGTATTTCACACCCACCTGCCACTGGCTTAATCGTCGTAAAATAGTGAAATGTGCTGCGCCCGGCAAGGGAGTGGGCTCAAAGTATCCGAAACGAACCAGGCGGCTGGATGATTTTAACTCTTTGTACAAGCCTATCGATCCTATTTAGATGTAGGAGGGGTTGGGTAAGAGCTACGTTTGTTGTATGCCGTTCTAAGCATATGGAAGTACCCTGTGCAGCCAGCTTTTAGCTGAATTTATATCGTATCTAGCTAAACAGTTTTTCACGTTCTCAATGTTGTACCTTAGGCTATTAATCTTGTCTTGTTTGGTTTGAGGGTCACGCCATGAACTTGGTAGTGAGTTAACGGCATAAAAGAAGCCACTTTCAATATTGTCACCACTAAAGTTCATGTCAGTTATTGCTAATTCAAGCTCATATGAATCAAAGGGGTAACCTTTTGTTGAGTTCCAAGCCTTCAAGAGTCTTATTATTGGTTTTACAATTTGATTGAATCGGGTATTCGCATCTGTAAGTCTAGTTTTAACATCAGACGGATCAGTAGATTGCCAACCATATGATTTATCCGGAATATAGATATTTGATGATGACCAGCCCCACGTCTCCTCTTTGGCAGGAACCAGATCAAAGTGAATATTTCCTAACCTAATTGTTACAGTAGGAAAAGATTTAACCACGTCTGAACCATATCGACTTTTATAATTGTTATCCGCAAATGTCTTTAACCAATTTCTATATGTTTCAGGAGTACGTTCATATTCCGTATGGTTAAAAATAACCATCACATCAATGTCTGAATTGGAGTCAACAGATCTCGGTAAGATTGTGTCTCGATCGTAAGACCCAAAAACAAATGACCTTTTGATCCTATATCCCAATGCTGAATTTAAATTATTCAAAAGATTGGTTTTCGACGTGTTAATCTTAGCTATTTCGTCAGAGCTCTTTTTTAGGTAGTATGAGTAAGACAGATCCTTTAAATAGGTGGTTATAGAAGCGGACATCAATTATAAGTTTAATTCATTTTCAGTATATGATTCTTCACCAGCTTCAATTCCTGCTTTTGCAAGTTTATAGTCCTTGTCACTAGTTGGTAAAGACTCTGCTTCCTTATTTATTTCTTCGATTTCATGAGCAATTTTTTCCAACCTGTCGATCAATTCGCTCTCAGAAACTGCATTATCTGCAAAGTAACCCAAGAGGCGATCACATTTTTTCATTATAGCGAGATATCTATTGCCAATTCGTCTATGACCTTCAACTTTCTTTTGGAAATTAAAATATGTCTGGAATCCAACTAATAGGGCAGAAACAAATGAGAGGACTAATGGGAAATACTTTATCCAACCAGCAATTCCATCTGTCAAAGCATAGAATAGTATTGAACCGGTTATTACATTAATTACTATAAGTGGTACACCAATTCTATAATGAATTGATTGATTGCGGTCTGCCGCATTAAAATGTTTTTTCTTCCCATACAGGGCATCAACCTTTATTCTCCTTACTTTTTCAGTGGTGTTCTGCATAACAGTTATGGCATACAACAACCGACTAACAACCACCAATGGCTATTACTCGCCTGTAACGCTACCAAATGTAGTAGATTTCCAATCTCAAACAAACCATTGTTAGCCATGTGGGGTTCGGAAAGATCAAAACCCCACCCACTCCGCTAAAAGACGAACAGAAAGCCATAGTTAAATTGTAATTCCATATCATCATATTTAATCAGCGGGTTGTCGAGGTATTTCTTTATTGGCTGATTGATCTGGGTATAGACGGCCATATGCTCGAAGTTAATCCTTGTCCCTATTTGCAAATAGGCGGTTTGATATTGCGTGATATTTGTCAGATAAAAGCCTTCCAATTCAATATCTACATCCTGTATGTTAAATCGCTCCACACTCAATTTTAAATCGAAGTACGTTCTTGCCCCAATGCCGGAGAAATGAAACTTGCCGGCTACCCTGCTTTCCAAATTATTGACCGTAAACAAGCTCGAATGAGCGGTTTTGAAAAGCAACTGGTTATGACCGTACTTTAATTCAACATAAGGCACGAAAATGTCCCTGACAGGTGAACGATCATAGATCCAATACCTCTTAGGATAGAGTTTACTTATTACCCATTTGTGCATGTAATATTTTTGACCTGCAGCACCTATCGTGAGTTTATTGCCCTGGATGTAGTACAGCCCCCCGGCACCGGAAAAGAAAAATGACTGGTCTCCGAATTTATTGTTGTCAATGGCTATTTGTAGACTGTTTAATTCGGTGAACAGTATATCTCTGGGCTCGGCCGTCTCTATATTTAAGGCAGAGTACTCTGTGCTTTCAAGGATAATCCTGAAATTATATAGGGTGTGTTTTTTTAGCAGGTGGGCTGACAGGTGCAATGAGTGTGTTTCGCCAAGATCATCTCCGGTGTGAAGCCAATTCGAAATTTCTCCGGCATTGTCATTCTTAACTCTTACTTCGAAGTGATTGTCTGTGATCTGTCCGAGTGCCTCTGAAATAATCAATAAGCACAGCATGAGTGAAATACCAAATGGTCTGATTTTTTGCATTCTGTACCCTAATATTATGTCACAATCAGCCAAAATGTGTTTTTCCGAGTTTGACAAGATTCGATAAAACTAATGAATGTGCTGCGCCCGGCAAGGGAGTGGGCTCAAAGTATCCAAGGTGGCAGTGTGTTCAGAAGATAAAAGCTACGAATTGAGCCTGGTAGAAAGCAGAGAGATTTCTCAGTGGCAGATTCACCTGTAATGCTACCAAATCCAGCCAATTTGAAATCCTAAACAAAGCATTCTTGGCTATCGGGGTGCCCTCAAGCCGGGCAGGCTGTCACTTTTCCTTGATGAAAAGTAACCAAAAATCATGACAGAATGATCACTTCCGACCCTATCCGATCATGATCGGGGCCCTCGCACGCCCGGAATTCTGTCGGGCCGTCCCGCCTGGCAGTTGAGGTTTGGGTTGAAATGACCGATCATGTTTAGATTTTGGAGGGGTTGTGCTGCAGCTACGTCTGTTAGGCTGTCGTCACTTTCTCTATTGTTTCGAATTCTTCCGTTTTAGTTCCAATTGCCTCTTCTATGTCATAGTCGTCTTGAAGACCTAACCAGAATTTAGGAGTTGTTCCAAAATACTTGCTTAACCGTAGAGCTGTATCTGCCGTTACTCTTCGATTCTTTTTAAGAATTTCGCTCACTCGCGTTTGTGGAATATGTAAATCTTTAGATAATCGATAGGCAGAAATCGCCATCGGCTTTAAAAATTCTTCTAATAAAACCTCTCCAGGATGTACGTTCGGTAGCTTCTCCATACGCTTTAAAATTTTTCAGTGATAATCAATAATTTCAACTTCGTTAACCCCTGGCTGTCAACCGTTCACTACCAAATCTTAGCAGATTTTCTATCCTGATCAAACCATTGCCGGCTATAGGGGTGCCCTCAAGCCGGGCAGGCTGTTACTTTTCCTTGATGAAAAGTAACCAAAAATCATGACAGAATGATCACTTCCTACCCTATCCGATCATGATCGGGGCCATCGCACACCCGGAATTCTGTCGGGCCGTCCCGCCTGGGAGTTGAGGTTTGGGTTGAAATGACCGATCATGTTTTAGGTTTTGGAAGGGTTGTTCAATTGCTACGTTTGTTGTAAGCTTTTAACTCGTTCGAACTACCACAGTTCTGGCGATTAAGTCATGCACTGCTCTTGACTTGTCGTTGAAAAGCATCGAAAAGATCTCCAAAATTGTCCATAGAAGATTTAGTAAGCCTATGAAAAACATTGGGGCAAGAGTTACAAAGTCGGCTTGTAGTTCATAACCTTCATTCCCATAGAATATGATAAACGAGTAAGCATAAAGTAATATCATTAGAGCAACAGGCACACTATCTCTTATGAATGCTTGGTTGAGGTCGATTTCGTCCTCGTTATCAAAATCCACCACTTTCACACCCATTGCCATTTTTCCGAGAGTGTGTCCATAATGGCCATGAAGAAATATTGAATAGATATATGGTGCAAAGCTGTTTAGCAAGTTACCAATGATAACAATTACTCCAATGTTAGAACCGGTTATATAGCTCAGTAGAAATCCAATCGGCCACATCACAAAACCGTCAATGATAGCAGCAAAAAATCTAAGCCAAAAGGTTTGATATCGTTGACCCGATAATTTACTGGCCTTTTTGCGTTCTTGTTCCTCAGCTAGTTGGTTAGCATGGTTTCTTTGTTCATCCGTTGCTTCGTTTCGTCGTTCTAGTTCCCAAATTGCCGCGAGTTTGGCTTCCTTTTCATAACCTCCTTCGTTAATGACTTTGAGTAGTTCGTCAGTTGATTTCTTCTCAAACTTGTCGGAGAAGATGTTCCGTTTGTCCATTGGCTGTAATTGATTCTTACCCAGATATGGCGCTGTGGCCTCTGAGCTTAATTAATTGCGATAAAAGTAGCTTATCTGTCGGTGTTCACAAAGTATCAGATATGCACTGCGCCATGCAGGTAAAAAACTCCCACGAGCAGAAGAGGGTAGAAAGCACATCAGATTCTTGGCGGCATATAAGCGGGATGTTTGGCAATCTCATAGCGGATGACTAAGTAAGGCCATGCGCCATGATCGTTTGTTAGAGTGCTTTTAGCAAACTGTTGAATTCCTTCAATCTCACAGACTTCCTCTCTACAGTAATTCGGAGCTGCTTTTCATATCTTGGAAAGTCGAAGAGCATAGTTGAAACAGGCCTCCTACTATTCGATGTAAGAATTAATATTCCATATTGACCCCACGGTGTTCTAGGGTTATTGAAATGGAAATACATTGCATGTGTTTCTGTTGAATTAGGAAAAATTTCGGATTCCTTGTCGTTAATCAGCTCGAATTGACTCCAATTATCATTAAAGTTAATAGAGCTGTGTTTATTAATTTCAAGCAGTCTCAATCGCATCCGCAACCCAATCCAAGCAGGCAACAAACATATTAATCCCGTAAAGAGTAATAGTGTCATAGAAACCATGTTTCCAGTTCCCATTAAAAACATTGATATAATCATGGCTCCCGGTAAGCCAAGAATTAACAGGTATAACAGTTGGTCAATTTGATTGAGAAAGTAGGTGTTGAACGTCTTTTGATTTTTTGTTCGAATAAGCCCAAGCACGGAAATGAAATAAGCTATCAAAGCTAATATCCAACAAATGAACAGAAATAATGGAATGGTTTTCATGGTGTATCCAATGCACTCTAACAACCGACTAACAACCACCAATGGCCATTACTCGCCTGTAGCGCTACCAAATGTAGCAGATTTCAAATCTCAAACAAACCATTGTTAGCTATACAGGTAGGCACCTATCGGGGATCAAGCAGACAGACCGGGTGCAATAAATAAGGGATCCAACCCGGAATCCCATGACTCACGCCTGGTGATAAATGAAAATCCGAAAAAAGAGAAATAATTGGAGGGGTAAAAGAAGAAAAAGGGGGTCAAGCAATATTTAGTGTGGGGAACTCTATATAGTTATATTTTTTAAAGCCGATTAATGGACTGTGAATTTAGAAAAGTAGGAACGTTCAGGCGGGCGGGGCATCCAAGCCTTGCCCGGCCGGGACAAGTGTGAATCATTTTGACTACAATAAAATTCCCAAAAAAAGGCTCAAATAGGATTAGTCAAAATGATTTTTTGTGTGCGACCGGCCAGGTTGGTGCCTTTCTGTAGGACAACCAATTGTTTTCTTTGCCTTCGCGGCCCGGGGCAAGCAAAGAAAATGAAGGGTAAGTAGCCAATCAGTTGGATTGAGTCATATGAGATATCAGATTACGGATCACTATCCACCTTTCACACAATCTCCCCACAAGTTTATTGCTTGATCCGGAATCAAACCCGGAACCCTATGACTCACGCCTAGTGATAAAAGAAAATCCGAAAAAAGAGAAATAATTGGAGGGGTAAAAGAAGAAAAAGGTTGCGCGACGCGTAGCCCGGGGCGCGTAGCCCGGGGCACGTAGTCCGGGGCGCGCAGCCTGGCATCCTGCCACGACCGCATACAGGTGGGTATAAAAAGAAAAAGGTCGTGGCACCCCTACCACGACCAGATTCAAATAAACAACATTAACCCAAAAATGGCTGTAGGAGAAGGATTCGAACCTCCACAGAGCGGTTAGCCCCGACTATTCACGATAACTTACCTAAATAGGTTATCGTGAAAGAAACCGGAATTTATCCCTTATCTCCACCCCCGAGACAGGAGGGCATGTCTGCCAATTTCATCACCCTACAGTGAGTTGCATCGGCGTCTCCGATGCGTTTTGATTTTTCAAAATTAGTACATCCATTGATTTATTAAAATAATTTCAACTCTTTTAGTTAAAATTTACACATCAAATCAAATGAGTGTCTATTTATTAACAAAATGATAATTGAAGTGCGTTTGAAGCACCAAAATTAGATTTCATCTAATCAAATTTAGATTTTTTCAATTCATTATTTGGCAAAACATCAATGATATTCTATAAAATTTTAATGAACGAGCCTAAAACCAAATTCAATGAGCACATAATTGGACGTAAACAGAGGTTTTAGCCTACATACTGATTCACTTAAAGACAGAAAAAGGAATGGCGATAGCGGGGCATGAACCTGCCTGACCTGGATCTGGCCGATGATGGATGTGCCACTCTCCTCGATTTGGCTTTGGTGATCTGACCATTTCAGGTTCCTTCACGGATTTCTGGATTGATCCGGATCAAGCAATATTTGTGCGGGCTATCACTAAATGGTTATATTTTACGAAACCGAATTAATTCACTGTGAATTCAGAAAAGTTAGGACGCAAAGGAGGGTGGGGGCATCCAAGGCAAGTGTGAATCATTTTGACTCTAATAAAATTCCTAAAAAATGCTCAAATATGATGAGTCAAAATGATTTTTTGCGTTGGTGCCTTTTCTTTTGCTTCGTTTTCTTTGGGCATGCAAAGAAAATGAAGGGTAAATGGCCAATCAACTAGATTGAGGTATATAAGGTATCAGATTACTACTTCATCATCCACCTTTAATGCAATCTCCCTACAGGAATTCCGCTTGATCCCAGAACTGGCATCCTGCCACGACCGGAAGGCCTTAAAAAAGAAAATGGCCGCGGCACCCCTACCACGACCAAATTCAATAAACAACATTAACCCAAAAATGATGGCTATAGGAGAAGGATTCGAACCTCCACAAGGCCTATTTTAGAATAATCGTTTGACTATTTCTAAAAACACAAGGCTTTGTTCCTTAATAATTATTTCCTACAGTATGAGCTTTGGCATTTCCAAAACCAGTTTGATAGTTCAAAAGTAATAGAACAGATATAATATTAAAAATATTTTAATAAATTTGCTCTATATTTAGATACTGTTTAAAATTGCATATCTATTATTGAATAATTAGAAACGAGCACAGTTACGATGAGCAAGAATTACGAAATTGACAATGTGGACCTCAAAATCCTCAATCTATTGATGGAGGACGCGAAAATACCCTATACTGAGGTAGCTAAAAAGGTCTTTGTTTCAGGAGGTACCGTGCATGTCCGCATGAAGAAACTGGAAGAGATGGGAGTCGTAAAAGGAACCACTCTTCAGATGGATTACTCAAAGCTTGGATATGACGTCACCTGCTTCATGGGTATCTACCTGCAAAAATCATCTTTATATGATAGCGTAGTAGAGCAACTCAAAGACATCCCTGAAATTGTGAAAGTTCACTACACCACGGGTAATTACAACATCTTTATTAAGATTCACTGCCGGGACACTAAACACCTCAAGGATGTTCTTCACGACAAAATCCAGAAGGTAGATGGTATAGAGCGTACTGAAACGTTCATTTCTCTGGAAGAAAGTCTGAACAGACACCTACTGTTCTAAATAAAGAACAACATTCCCAAGTGCTGTAGGTCTTTAAGTTCGATTCTTATTTAGAATAAATATAAATAAGTGTTTACTTTGTAAAACTTCCGAGGCTTTTGGGAGTTAAGCAAGTAATACAAGGAATCGAATAATCTTTATGAGTAAAGACGACCAAATCTTAGAAGAATTTACCTCAAGAGAATATGAGCATGGATGGCATGTGGACTTTGAGGCAGACGAGGCGCCTCTGGGTATCAATGAGGATATTGTAAGATTTATTTCAGCCAAGAAATCGGAGCCCCAGTGGCTACTAGACTGGAGACTGAAGGCCTACAAGCGGTGGACAGAAATGGAAGAACCACGATGGCCCAATGTCAAATACCCCGCTATTGGCTACCAGGACATCAAATACTACTCCGCTCCCAAGCAGGACAAGAAAGCCAAAAGTCTGGACGAGATAGACCCTGAGTTGCTCAAAACTTTTGAGCGATTGGGAATCTCCCTCAATGAGCAAAAAAGGCTCACCGGGGTAGCTGTAGATGCCGTGATCGATTCTGTATCGGTGGCCACCACCTTCAAAGAGACCCTTTCCGAACGTGGCATTATCTTTTGCTCCTTCAGTGAAGCAGTGCAGGAGCACCCTGAGCTCATCAAAAAATATTTGGGATCAGTAGTTCCAGCCGCCGATAATTACTTCGCTGCCCTGAACTCTGCGGTCTTTTCAGACGGATCCTTTTGCTATATCCCACAGGGTGTCAGATGCCCTATGGAACTTTCCACCTACTTCCGCATCAATGCTGCCAATACTGGCCAGTTTGAACGAACACTCATCGTTGCTGAAGAAGGCTCCTATGTATCCTATCTGGAAGGCTGTACGGCCCCTCAGCGTGATGAAAATCAGCTGCATGCCGCGGTAGTGGAGATATACGCTGCCAAAGATGCTGAAGTAAAGTACTCCACGGTACAAAACTGGTATCCGGGAGATAAAAATGGAAAAGGCGGGATTTACAACTTTGTAACCAAACGTGGCATTTGTGCCGGCGACAACTCCAAAATCAGCTGGACACAGGTAGAAACAGGCTCTGCGGTCACCTGGAAGTACCCTTCATGTATTCTAAAGGGCGACAACTCTCAGGGCGAATTCTATTCTGTGGCAGTCACCAATAATCACCAGCAGGCAGATACAGGCACCAAAATGATCCACATTGGTAAAAACACCAAGTCGAGGATCGTGTCCAAAGGTATCTCTGCCGGAAAATCGCAGAATAGCTACCGCGGACAGGTACACATCATGAAGCGCGCTGAAGGTGCACGAAACTTCTCTCAGTGCGATTCGCTACTTATGGGAGACAAGTGTGGTGCACATACCTTCCCATACATAGATGTGGAAAACAGCTCTGCTCAAGTGGAGCATGAGGCTACCACCTCCAAGATCGGTGAAGACCAGATCTTCTACTGCCAGCAGCGTGGCATTGATGAAGAAAGCGCCGTGGCCCTGATCGTCAATGGATTTGCCAAAGAAGTCATGAATAAGCTTCCCATGGAATTTGCCGTGGAAGCTCAAAAATTGTTGGCCCTCACACTTGAGGGAAGTGTCGGATAAGAAAATACCATTTATAAATGCTTAAAATTAATAACCTACAGGCCTCCATAGAAGGCAAGCAGATTCTCAAAGGAATCAACCTGGAAGTAAAAGCCGGAGAAATACATGCCATCATGGGTCCAAACGGATCGGGCAAAAGTACCCTCGCTTCAGTGCTGGCAGGAAGAGAAGAATATGAAGTAGATGGTGGCACCGTGGAATATCTGGGCAAAGACCTGCTGGACCTGGCCCCTGAAGAGCGTGCCAGAGCGGGCATCTTTTTGGCCTTTCAGTACCCGGTAGAAATACCCGGTGTATCTACCACCAACTTCCTCAAGACTGCCGTCAATCAGGTGCGTGAAGCGCGTGGGCTCAAGGCCATGGATGCCGTTTCGTTTCTGAAAGAGATGAAGGAAAAAATGAAACTGGTAGATATCGACCAGGCATTATTGAGCAGATCACTGAATGAAGGTTTCTCAGGAGGTGAGAAAAAAAGAAACGAAATTTTCCAAATGGCCATGCTGGAGCCTAAGCTTTCCATTTTGGACGAAACAGACTCCGGTCTGGACATTGACGCACTTAAAATAGTAGCAGATGGAGTAAATAAACTCAGATCTGCCGATACGGCAAGCATCGTAGTAACTCACTACCAGCGTCTTCTGGACTACATCGTGCCTGATTTTGTACACGTACTCTACCAGGGGCGCATCGTGAAATCGGGAGACAAAACCCTGGCCTACGAATTGGAAGAAAAGGGATACGATTGGATCAAAGAAGAAGTAGCTGCAGTATAAAAGCGCATTAAATCATGAGTGAAGTTTTGAGTATAGAGCAGACCATTTCAGAGCAGTTTCAGCAATGGGCCGGACAGCATTTTGCAGACGAGAGCCCACTAAAAGCACTTAAGACAAGTGCTTTGGAGCAGTTTTCTACTTTGGGCCTGCCAGCACCAAAAAGCGAAGCATATAAGTACACCCCTATCAGCAGGATACTGGGCAAGCAATTCGACTTTGCGGCGGAGACTACTCCTGCCAGCTTCTCAAAGGCCGATTGTCAATCTCAATTCTACCAGATAGCGGATGCCAATCACCTGGTCTTTGTCAATGGCCTGTTCAATGAAGAATATTCGACCATCGTGAGTCCGTCGAGCGACCTCACCATTCGGGTATTGGATGATCAGGCACTGAAGGAGCATAGCGATATCCCACAGTTGCTGGGAAAAATATCACACATCGAAACGGATGCATTTGCCTTGCTCAATCTTGCTTTTTTCAACCAGGGGATCTACCTGAAAGCTGCCAAAAACAAGGACAACAAAGACACCTTCATCTACCACTTCATAGATGGTACAGCCAAGGACGCCATTGTCTACCCAAGAATTCTGGTAAGCAGTGAAACCGGTTCGCGACTCAATATCTTTGAAAAGACCTTTATCCGGGGAGAGCAAAACACGCTCAATGTATCCATTTTTGAAGCAGATGTGCAGGCCAATGCGGAACTGAGGTATACCAAAATTCAGAATTACCTTACAGGTACCTATGCGGTAGAGGGCATTTACGCCACTCAAAAGAAAGACTCCAGGTTTTATACCAATACCTTCAGCTTCAAAGCTGCGCTGATTAGAAATAACATCTACATCAACGTGGATGCAGAAAACTGCGAAGCTCACATGAATGGTCTTTATCAGCTCGGAGGGAAAACCCATGTGGACAATAACACTTCCGTGGATCACCTGAAGCCCAATTGTTTCAGCAATGAGCTCTACAAGGGTATATTGGATGAAAACTCCCGTGGCGTCTTCAATGGTAAAATCTACGTAAGGCCGGAGGCTCAAAAGACCAATGCCTTTCAGTCCAATAATAACATCCTCCTGTCTGATACAGCCACGGTGAACACTAAGCCACAGCTGGAAATATGGGCAGACGATGTAAAATGCTCACACGGATGCACCACCGGGCAGCTGGATGAAGAAGCCATCTTTTACCTAAGGTCCAGAGGGATCAACAAGAAGCGGGCAAAAGCGCTGATGCTCAATGCCTTTGCCAATGAGACCCTCCAGGAAGTGAAAAACGACCTGGTTACCGCCGAAATAGAAGACATTATCACCAACAAGCTTGGATAAAATGAGCGTTGATACCAGCATATCCGTCGATGAAATCAGAAAAGAGTTTCCCGTTCTCCACCAACAGGTCAATGGTAAACCCCTGATCTATTTTGACAATGCGGCTACTTCTCAGACACCCGAGTGCGTCACCAATGCATTGATTCATTATTATCAGAATGACAATGCCAACATACACCGGGGGATCCATACACTAGCAGAAAGAGCAACTACCGCTTTTGAAGAAACCCGAAAAGCTGCGCAACGATTTATCAATGCCGGAGAAGCAGAAGAAATCATCTTCACCAAAGGTACCACCGAAGGAATCAACCTGGTGGCACAGGCCTACGGCAGGAAATTTTTGAAAGCCGGAGACGAAATCATCATCTCAGGCATGGAGCATCACTCCAACATTGTGCCCTGGCAGCTCCTTTGTGAGCAAACAGGCGCCAAGCTGAAAGTGATACCCGTACAGCCCAGTGGTGAAATCCTGCTGGAGGACTTTGATCGGTTGCTGACAGACAAAACAAAGCTTGTCTCAGTGGTCTACATCAGCAACTCGCTGGGTACCGTGAATCCGGTGGCCGAAATCATCGCCAAAGCCCATGCTGCAGGAGCAGTAACTATGATAGATGGCGCACAAGCCGCACCACATCATCAAATTGATGTGCAGGCACTGGACTGTGATTTTCTGGCCTTTTCCGGGCACAAAATGTACGGCCCTACTGGTGTAGGAGTGCTGTATGGCAAACGTGTACTTTTGGAGCGCATGGACCCTTATCAGGGTGGTGGCGAGATGATCCGGGAGGTGACTTTCGAAAAGACCACCTACAACGATATTCCCTATAAGTTTGAAGCAGGGACTCCCAATATCGCCGATGTGGTGGCCTTCAAAGCTGCCATAGAATTCATTGAAGGTATTGGGTTCGAATTTCTACATCAGCAGGAAATGGCCCTCCTGCAAAGAGGAAAGGAGCGGCTGTATAGCATCGATGGTTTCACACCCATAGGCACTGCCGCCCACAAAACCAGTGTAATCTCCTTTCTGATTGATGGAGTGCACCCATTTGACCTGGGAATGCTCCTGGATGCTCGTGGAATCGCCGTGAGAACGGGACATCACTGCACCCAGCCTCTCATGGATCATTTTCAGATAGAAGGAACCGTACGCGCTTCCTTTGCTGTTTACAACACCGTAGAAGAGATTGACACCTTTGCTGAGGCCCTCAGCGAGATTGTAAAGAAATTCAGGTCATGAGTATAGCAGAGAAAGAACAGGAAATAGTGGAGGAATTTTCCATGCTCGATGGAGACATGGAAATGACCATCAACTACATCATGGAACTCGGCGAGCGACTACCCGAAATGCCTGCGGACAAGAAAAATGATGACCACATCGTCAAAGGCTGCCAAAGCAAGGTGTGGTTGGCGGCCACGGCCAATGAAGCAGGCCAGGTCATCTTTCAGGCAGATAGCAATACTGCGGTCACCAAAGGGTTGGTGAGCCTGCTGGTAAGGGTTCTCTCTGAAGAGGCTCCCGAAGCTATCCTGAATACCGAAATCACTTTTCCCCAGCAAATTGGGATGAACAGATTTATAGGAACACAACGATCTAATGGCTTTGGGGCTATGATCAAACAAATGAAACTTTATGCCCTTGCTTTAAGTTCTAAAACTCAAACCGACGCATAGCGATGGAAGACAACAAAACACAAATAGCCGACGATCTGAGCCTGAAGGAATCAGTGGTGAGAGCCATCAAAGAGGTATATGATCCGGAAATACCGGTGGACGTATATGAGTTGGGGTTGATTTATGAAATCAATATTTTCCCGATCAATAACATCCATGTACTCATGACCCTGACCTCTCCGGCGTGTCCCTCTGCCGAGGAGATTCCGGGTGAAATAGAAAGACAAATCAAGGCGCTGCCGGAAGTGAACGATGTGACTGTGGAGGTCACTTTTGATCCTCCCTACACTACCGAAATGATGTCTGAGACCGCCAAATTGGAGCTCGGCTTCATGTAATACCTGACTGAAAATTTTAAAAACTGATTATAAAACAAAAACGATATGTATCCTGAACAACTTGTAGCTCCAATGCGTACCGAACTCACACATGTAGGGTTCGAGGAGTTGAAAACTGCAGAGGCAGTAGACAGCCTCATGAAAGATCACAAAGGAACTTCCCTGATCGTGATCAACTCTGTATGTGGATGTGCTGCTGGCACAGCCAGACCAGGTGTGACCACCGCCCTCAATCTGAGTGCAAAGAAGCCTGATCATCTGGCTACTGTATTTGCCGGTGTGGACATGGAAGCCACTGCCAAAGTAAGAGAATATACCATGCCTTTCCCTCCATCTTCACCGGCAGTAGCCCTTTTCAAAGATGGTGAGCTTGTGCACTTTGTAGAAAGACATCACATAGAAGGAAGGTCTGCAGAAATGATCGCCAACCACCTGGTGGAGGTTTTCAAGGAGTTCTGTTAATCACCTCTTTTAAAAAAAATCGAAAAGGCCTGCTCAGAAAATTCTGAGCAGGCCTTTTTTTTAGGACCCTTCCCACCAAACCGGAAGATCTGGTGTCGATGGAAATGAAGATAAGGGTTTGCCCTTCTTCAACCGTTTTAGAGTTACCTAACAAAACGCACCGTTGACAAATCGTACAAAAACCTTACTGATCCTGATCGGCATTTTACTGGCCATTACACTCCTATTGACCATCAGTAGTGACCAATTTTCCTTTCCTCTGAATTCTGATAATCACTCGATAAATAAAAAAAGCCACTCCGGTAGCTACTGGAGTGGCTTTCCTTTCAAGAAGTCTGAGATCAGCTCCCTACTTTGAATAACCTGAATCCCAGCGAAAGCTGGAAGGTTCTGTTTTTAGCTTCTTCGCTCCCACTGTCTATATCAGTCAGACCCAAAATGTACCTTGCCGTGAAATTCACTCCAAATGGTGCATCCCATCCAGCACCAAATGCGGCACTGATGTCAGCGTTTTTATAACTGTCCTTGCTGATGGATGTAGTACCCCCGTTGCCATCAGAGATCTTACCATCAGTAGACAGCAGCACTCCAAACTGAGGACCCACCTGTATGTTCAGTCCGGCAACGGCATACAGTTTCAACATCACCGGGATATCCAGATAAGTATACTCCTGCTTGAAGTCACCTGATATGTCATCAAAAGAAACCTGAGTACCTCGGGTAGAATAAAGCAGCTCTGGCTGAATACCAATATTCGCCACCTTGACTAAGGCGTAAGCCCCTCCATGATACCCGGTAGCACTTTCGTAGGTAGCCTGGGCATCTTCCCTGTTAATGTTCGCAAGATTCAGGCCTCCCTTAAGTCCCAATTCTACTTTGGCTTGTCCATAACTCACTATGGTGGCCAGTACGAGGATAGCTGATAAAAAAATCTTTCTCATGGTCAAAATGTGTTTGTTGTTTGTATAAAGTAAAGCTTTTCCGAGCGTACCCCCAAGAAAGTATAAAATACTCTTTGGGGTTTAACCTTTCTATATAAACTACGTATAGGAATTTAATATTTTATATACAGATAGGAATAAAAAGAATGAAAGACCTTCAACTCGGTGAATTTGAGGAAATTGTACTACTCACGGTGGCCATTCTCTTCGGGGATGCATACGGCGTGACTCTGAAAGCCGAAATAGAATCCAGGCTAAATAGAAAAGTGAGCATAGGCGCCTTACAGAGCGCCTTGCGCAGAATGGAAGAGAAAGGCTATTTGAATTCGGAATTTGGGGAAGCCACCGCCATGAGAGGCGGTAAACGTAAGCGTTTCTTTACCGTCACTGATCTGGGGAAAAAAGCACTGGCTGTTAGCCGGGATACACGCAATCAGCTCTGGGATGCCATCCCCGATGTGGCCTTTAAAATAGTTTAATGGAAGACCTCAATATCCAACCACCCAGAGGTGCCAACCGGCTGCTGGCCTTTTTCTGTAAGACAGAATACCTGGAGGATATTCAGGGTGATCTGGAAGAAGAATACATCCTAAAACATCAAAAAGGCCCCTTAAAAGCACTCCTCTGGTACTACTGGCAGGTCATCAGGCTTTTTCGTCCGGGCCTCACCAAGTCATCAAAAATCAATCACCTCATACCAACCAACGGATCCATGTTTAGAAATCACCTCATTGTCGCCATTCGAAACCTTTGGAAATACAAGTCAGGCACCGCCATTAATATCATTGGGCTTTCCACAGGTATTTGCGCTTTCATCCTGATCGCCCTGTTTATCCAAGATGAACTCAGCTATGATCAACATCATGTGCATGCTGATAATACCTATCGACTGACAGTCAAAAACATTGACAAAAACGGGGAGCTGAGCAGGCATTGGGCCTTTGCATCCGCCGGGCACGCCCAGCGGCTCAAAGCAGACTACCCCGAAATCACCCACGCTACCCGATTCTATGCCTGGGCATTCCCGGACATTCAAATCGGAGATAAGGTCTTTCCTTCCGAGCAGGTCGTCTTCGCAGATAAGGACGTCTTTGAGGTGTTCACCTTCCCGTTCATCCTGGGCAATGCAGAATCAGCCTTTCGGGAGATCAAATCCATCGTACTGACCGAACAAAGCGCCATCAGGCTCTTTGGTAATGACTGGCGCAATGATGACATCCTGGGAAAGACCATTCAGATCACCCGGGACGCGACCAAAGCTTCCTTTGTGGTATCCGGAGTGATGGAAGATATGCCCGAAAACCAACATTTTCACTTTGAGTACCTCGCTCCCATAGAGTTTCTGGAGCCTGTTTTTGGAGAAGGGATGAACAACGTGACTGGCAACTACAACTGGCTCACTTACCTCAGGCTACAAGAGGGTACCGATCCACGCCGCATCGAACAATACAAAGACGACTTTTTTGATAAGTATGTGGGCCTGTTTGAAAATGGAATTCCAGCCAAAAAAGCCTACGATTTTGAGCTCCAGCCCCTGCTCAGCATCCATCTCAACTCTCATCTGGAGGGTGAAATTGAAAGCAATGGCAGCTTGCAACAAGTGTACATCTTTGGTACTGTAGGCATCCTGCTGCTGGTAGTTGCCTGCATCAATTATATGAACCTGGCGACCTCACATTTTTCCAGAAGGACCAAAGAAGTAGGTGTACGAAAAGCCATCGGAGCACATAAATCATCCCTCATTCAGCAATTTCTCACTGAGTCGCTCATGGTCAATCTCCTGTCCTTTCCGGTGGCCATAATGCTCACCTGGCTGGCGTTGCCATATCTCAATGATTTCATGGAAAAACAGCTGACATTCAACATGCTGGAAAATAGAGAACTTCTCCTGGGACTTATCCTGCTCCTCGTAATGGTTGCCATCATTTCCGGATCCTATCCAGCCCTTTTTCTTTCCAGAATAAATCTGATACAGGCCCTGAAAGGCGAGGCAGCCATCAACAGCAACAAATGGAATTTCAGAAGTTGGCTCATCACCTTTCAGTATGCCGTCACCATAGGCTTGCTCTTCACACTGGCAGTGATCGAGGGTCAGATGAAGTTCATTCAAAACTCAGACCCTGGCTACCGCAAAGACCAGATCCTACACTTGTCCATGAGCAGAAACATCCGCAACCTGGATGTTTTCAAAAATGAGCTCCTGAGTCATCCAGCCATTCACAAAGCCACCTACGCCTCGCGAGTACCCACGGGCCGCTTGGCCGATAATTGGAATTCTGCCTTTTTCAATGACCAGACCGCCGTGGAAACCACCTTCAGGCTGCCCTTTATTCTGGCAGACGAGGATTTCCTGGAAACCTTTGAGATCGAACTGGTGGCGGGCAAAAACTTTACCGCTGCCATGGAGATGAGTACGGACTCAGTGGGCTATTACCTTGTGAACAGGGCAGCAGCCAAAGCACTGGGATTTGATGATCCGGAAGATATCGTAGGTCGTAAGCTCTCCTATGGCAATTATGATGATCATACCTACAAAGCCGGCAGAATCCTGGGAGTCACCGAAGATTTTCATTTCGAATCGTTACACAGTGAAATCACCCCCATGGTGATCCTCAAAGGTGATTGGAATATGCGTACGATCTGCATGCAAATCTCTCCGGGAGATGTGCAAAGTGCATTGGCCCATGTAGAAGAAACCTGGACCAAATTTGATCCGATCAATAGTCCCGAGTATCAGTTTATGGATGATCTTTTTGACCAGCAGTACCAGGCCGAAGAGCGGCTGAGCACCATGATCAAAGTATTCACGGTCATTGCAGTGCTAATAGGATGTCTCGGACTTATCGGGATGGTAGGCTTTATTATTGACACCCGCTATAAGGAAATCGGAATCAGAAAAGTACTCGGAGCTTCTGTATTCAGCATCATCTCCATGATTGGGCAGCGGTTTCTTATCCTTATCGGAATAGGTTGTTTGGTGGCCCTTCCCACCTCTTACTTCTTTATTTCGGGGTGGCTGGATGGATTTGTGTATCACATTAACATTGGGCTGCTGCTGGTCATCTTACCCGCTGTAGCCACACTGGTACTCACTCTGGCTACCATTAGTTATCAGACACTCAAAGCATCACTCATCAATCCGGTGGAATGTCTCAAGGATGAATAAATAAAAAAACGCCCCTCCTCAGGGGCGTTCTTTGGAAATCTTCTATAAACTCAGTTACTATCTAACCCAGGGTATAAACGATATCCAACCTAAATTCAAAACGTAAGTAAATATCACCCGATTCGAATTTGGTTCAAACTATTACTCGGTGACTAACCTGAATAACTCGATGAACAAGACTGAAGAGCGGTTAAAGTCGTTCTGACCTTTTGGGGTACTCCTCTACTCCTTCACCAACCGCTTCTGTAGTTCCTCCAGCGAAACACCCTTGGTCTCCGGCATCAGGAATATCACAAATAGTAACTGCAACACCATAAACCCTGCAAAGAAGATAAAGACCATCCAGGGCTCAAATGTATTGATGAGCACCGCGCCAAAGAGGGTGATCAACGCCGCAAATACCCAATGGGTACCACAACCCCACGCCTGACCAAAAGCTCTGACCCTATTCGGGAAAATCTCTGAGATAAACACCCAGATCACTGCTCCCTGGCCTATCGCATGGGAGGCAATAAACATCAGTATGAAGCCCAACTTAAAATTGGCACTGGCCCCCGCATAGAAGCCATATGCCACCATGAGCAAGCTCATAATATAACCCACAGAACCTATGTACATCAGCTGCTTTCGGCCTGCTCTGTCGATCAGGTACATCCCCAGAATGGTAAACACCAGATTGACCCCACCTATAGAAATAGAGCTGAGCAGAGAGTCTGAGGAAGCAAAGCCTGCCTTCTCCAGGATTTCAGGAGCATAATAAAGGATAAAATTGATCCCGGAGAGTTGATTGAAAAATGCAATCAGAAAAGCCAGCATCAATGGGATGCTGTAGCGTTTGGAAAACACTCCGCCCTGAATAGATTCCGAGGCCTTTCCATCTTTCTCAATTTCCGCGATCAGCGCCAATGCCTCCTCCTCAGTATTGGTTTTTCTAAGCACCTCCAGGGCCGCATCGTGATCTTTCTGATGGAGAATTAGCCACCTAGGGCTTTTGGGAACACCCATGATCAGCAAGATATAGGCCAGCGCCGGGATGGCTTCTACGCCCATCATCCATCGCCAGTCATTGATACCATCGAAGCCCTTCAGCAGATAATTAGAGATAAAGGCAATGAGTATCCCAAATACTATGTTGAACTGATACAAAGCCACCATCTGCCCTCTGCTCTTGGCCGGAGCTATCTCTGAAGTATAAGTGGGTGCGGTGACTGATGAAGCACCTACCCCTAGTCCACCAATAAACCTGAAAAATGAAAATAAATAAGGGTCTGTAGCCAGCGCCGAACCCAAGGCTGAAATAAAATAGAGGATCCCTATCCAAAACAGTGTGGTCTTCCGTCCATATTTATCAGTAGGGATACCACCTGCGAGGGCTCCTATCACTGTTCCCCACAGGGCCATCGACATGATAAAAGTACCATGAAACCAATCTGAGGTATTCCATAGTTGTTTGATGGGCAGGTTGGCACCGGAAATCACGACCGTGTCAAAGCCGAACAGAAACCCGGCCATGGCCACCACTATTGAATAATAAAGAATTCGTCTATTCATGAATGATATTTTTCGGTTAATTTAGGCACATTTAGATACTATCATTAAAAAATTCGTAATATATGCTTTGGGGAATTGACCTGGGAGGCACCAAAATAGAGGGTGTTGTGTTGAATGAATCACATGAAGTACTGGCAAGAGAGCGTGTGCCCACTGAGGCCGTAAAGGGATTAGAGCACATCATCGGTCAGATTACCAAACTTTTAGACATTTTGGCTGAGCAGGTTGGGGAGCGCCCCACTAAACTAGGGATAGGCACACCTGGTTCGGTAGATCCGCAAACCGGTCTTTTAAAGAACAGTAATACCCAGGCGATCAATAATCAGCCGTTTCTTCAATTGCTTCAGGAAGCATTGAACATTCCCATCAACATTGCCAATGATGCCAACTGCTTTGCTTTGGCAGAAACCGAAATGGGTGCAGTGCATGAGCAATACCCTGAAGCTAAAGTCATCTTTGGTGTAATCATGGGTACCGGAACAGGTGGCGGCATTGTCATCAATGGAAAAGTACTCAACGGCCGGCAGGGAATTGGTGGTGAATGGGGTCACACCTTTCTGGATCTGAGTGGTGGCGATTGCTACTGTGGGGATAAAGGCTGTGCAGAACGGATTCTGGCAGGCCCCTCACTGGAACGCTATTATTTCGAGCAGTCCGGCAACAAAAGACCTCTGAAGGATATCTATGCCGACTATAAAGCAGGCATCGACCCGATCGCTCAAAAAACCATCGATCGCCTCATACACTTTTTTGGATTGGGGCTTTCCAATGTGGTGAATGTGCTGGATCCGGATGTCATTGTGATCGGCGGTGGAGTTTCAAACCTTGATGTACTATTCAATGAAGCGGTGGACTCCCTCAAAAAGCACGTTTTTAACCCATCGTTCAATACTCCCATTATCAAACCGAAACTAGGAGATAGTGCCGGAGTATTTGGTGCAGCTCTGCTGTAGGGCCAGGATAGAACGCAACCAAAACCTGATATGAAAAAGTACTTTGCTGATGGTCTGCTTATCGTATTCAGTGTGCTATTCGCACTCCTCATCAATAAACTATACACTGATTATCAGACGAATCAGAAGAAAGAGTTTGCGCTCAGGAGTATCAAACAAGAGCTAGAACAAAACCTGGCCATTGTACAAACCTGGAAAGAAAGGCACTCGGCCATCAGGGACAAGCTCAGTGAAGTGAACGAGGGTAAAAACGACACTTTGAAGCAGCAGTTGCGACAGTATCCGTTTTTCAACTTTGGAGTACTCACCAATGGCCAAAGCCTGATCAACGAAATCATGATCAATACCGCCTGGGAGACCTCAAAGACCACTGGCATTATCTCTGAGTTTGATTTCAAAACGACCGAAAAGCTCACATACGTTTACCTCATGCAGGAGGTAATCACAGACAGAACCATCACCAACATCCTGGATTTATACTTTGATATGGAAACTCACAAAATCGAAAATCTGGACCCTGTTCTGATCCAGTTTGAACTACGTTTTGGGGAATTGGCAGGCCAGGAGTATTTGCTGGAACACCTCTATGAGGACGCCATTTCACAACTAAACTGACCTCCGATGATCAAACCCAAAGCACTTGTACAAAAATGGGTGGATTTATTCAATACCGCGGATGCCCAGGGCCTTGCCAACCTGTATCATGACGATGCCATCAACCATCAGGTAGCCAATGAGCCCATTTCCGGTAAGCCTGCCATTTACGAAATGTTTAAGTCAGAGTTTGCACAGGCAGAAATGACCTGTGTGGTGGAGCAAATACTCGAGGATGGTGAGTGGGCCATCCTGGAATGGAAAGACCCTCTTGGCCTGAGAGGCTGTGGATTTTTCCAGGTGATTGAGGGAAAAATCCAGCTTCAGCGCGGATACTGGGACAAACTCTCCTTTCTCAGACAACATGACCTGCCTATACCACCCATGTCGGAAACTTAATGATTTCGCCACAAGCATCCGGAGCATTCAAGGCTTTCGCAGAAAGTAAAGCATCAAGTCTGCTGCTTATACTCCTCTGGTTGCTGGCACAACTAATTGCTTACCTGCTCTTTGGTATACAAACCCCCGTAGATACCAAAGAGTATATGACCGATGCATTATCCATCAGCTCGGGTGCATGGCCCTCAGATCACACCTTTTGGTATAGTGGATACTCCTCGCTGCTGGCCTTGATCCATTGGTTTGGAGCACCATATGAAGTGATCATTTGGATACAGCTAATGGCGTCTGCTCTGGCTGCTGCAACACTGTATCGCCTGGCTCAGCTCTGGGGAGGAGAGTCGTCTGCATTTATCGCCACATTACTTTACATCGGGTGGCTGGAGATTCACCAGTGGACCATGATCCTTTATACAGATTCCCTGTTTACAAGTTTGATCATCTTGTCTGTATATGCCATCTATTTTTCACACCATCACTTACAATATTTGGGTGCATTCATACTCATCCTCCTCACAGCGTTTATCAGGCCTGTTGGGGCACTCTTTCTGGTGTCCCTTTTGAGTGCTATGCTTTTTCACTCCAGCGTAAAAACCACTCCCGTTCCCTATCGCATCGGCATTGGCCTGATCGTTCTTGCAGGGTTCCTCATTTTACTCAACTTTATTTTGAGGGATTATGTGTCTTCGTTTATCAATAGCTACTCACAGGCCGAAATCATTTATCCAGGCCGTAGCATCCTTACACCTCCAAAATCGCTGGAGATCCCCGACACAGATTTGCAACCATTGGTTCGCCTTGTTTCTTTCATGGTTTACAATCCCCTCTACTTCCTTCAGCTGTCTCTTATCAAAGGCTTACTCTATCTGGGTCATGTAAAACCTTACTTTTCCATCATACACAATCTGATCATTGTGCTATCACTCTACCCGATCTATTATTTCAGTATCAGAGGATGGAAATCAGTCAAAATGAACCCACTCAAGGCATTCATCACCGTATTCATCAGTAGCCAGATATTAATGATCAGCTTCACCTCCGAGAATTGGGATGGGCGATTTCTCCTGCCGGTACTTCCCTGGATTTTCCTGATGGCATCTATTGGACTGAGTCGTTCGTTTTTCGAATCTGAATGAAAGCGTCTTCACGCAGGACGGGAGCATTCGTCAGGACCCGTCTTACAATCCTAATTTCAGCGATAAAAAGCGGCATCAGATGTAATCTGGTGCCGCTTTTTCACTTTCGCATCCCGTCTCATCGGGGCAAATCTGTGGGATCATTTCCCAAAAATACGCTTGCGGTGCTGCACTCCCCACTCCACCATCGGCTCCAGTACTTGCTTGAGTGACCGACCGGAGGCGGTCAGTTCATACTCCACCGTAACAGGGGTCGTTGGATGCACCGTTCTACTCACAATTCCATTCACCTCCAACTCTTTTAGCTCCTTGGAAAGCATTCTGGGGGTGATTTTAGCAATATCGCGCTCCAATTCCTTAAAGCGCTTCTTGCCATACATCAGCGACCCAATGATGGGTAGCTTCCACTTACCACTGATCACATTGAGCGTGTCATTGATCGCCAGTACGAAATGCGAGGAACAACTCTTTACTTCCTCCAACTCTGAAACTATACTCATATACTTGATTTTCAGGTTACTATACAAAAGTATAGTGATATACTACAGTAAATAGGTTACTAATATATAGCAGCATTCTTAGTTTTGCCGTATTAAACAGATACAAACGAGAAAAATGAGACTCAGGTACAGACTCAGCTCCCTTTTCTCTTCATAACTCATTCAAATTCAACAAAAAGATGAAAAAAGACAAAATTATCTACTGGGCCACCACCGGAATCATTTCGTTGATGATGCTCTTTGCAGCGTTTTCCTATTTCACAGACGAAAACGTGAAAAACGCCATGAGCACGCACCTTGGTTTCCCGGATTATTTCAGAGTGGAGCTAGGCATTGCGAAAGTACTGGGTGCCCTGGCCCTGATTCTGCCTATGGTCCCCACCAGGCTTAAGGAGTTTGCTTACTTTGGGTTTGCCCTCACTTTTGTGTCGGCATTCTATGCGCATCTCTCCAGCGGTGATCCCCTGGCAGCCTCTATAGGTCCTATAGTGTTTTTGGGCGTTCTGGCAGTGTCTTATGTGTATTTCCAAAAGCGAACATCATTGGCACAATCCTAAGCGCAACCAGAGACAAAAAACAACCAGAGACAAAAAAAGGGCCCATTCCTACCGGAATGGGCCCTTTTTCATAACCAATGATTTAAACCCCGGCCTTGTCAGACAACTCCAGCCAGCGCATTTCTTTCTCCTCAATGGAATCCCTGATGGCCTCCAGCTCTTCAGCAAGCTTCTGCAATTCCTCAAAATCCGTCTTTTGATTCATCAGCGCTGTTTTGGCATCCCTTTCCTTTTCTAGTTTGGCTATTTCTCCTTCCAGCTTATCGTATTCGCGCTGCTCATTGTAGGATAGTTTCTTTTTCTCGGTTTTCACTGGCTCCGCAGGTGCAGGACTCTTATCCGTTGACTTTTTAGGTGCTTCTTCCTTTTTGGCCAGTTTTCCCCCTTGCTCCCTGAAGTCGGTATAGTTACCCGGGAAGTCTCGCACTTGTCCCTCCCCTTCAAATATGAACAGGTGATCAGTCAGTTTATCCATGAAGTAACGATCGTGAGAAACAATCATCAGACAACCCTCAAAATTGTCCAGATAATCCTCCAGAACATTCAGGGTCATCAGGTCCAGATCGTTGGTAGGCTCATCGAGAATCAGGAAGTTGGGATTGTTCATCAGCACGCGGAGCAGCTGCAGTCTGCGGCGCTCCCCTCCACTCAGCTTACCCACCATGTTAAACTGCATTTTTGGAGGAAATAAGAATTGATTCAGGAGCTGAGAAGCAGTGATCACCGAACCATCAGCCATCTTGATCACCTCTGCCACTTCCTTGATCACATCTATCACCCGACTGTTGGGGTTGAATATCTGCTCCTCCTGGGTGTAGTAGCCAAACTTGGTGGTCTGCCCCAATTCCATATTGCCACTATCCGGCAATATATTGCCAATCAGGAGGTTTAGAAAGGTGGATTTACCCACGCCATTAGGGCCCACTATACCCACTCGTTCTTTCCGCTGAAAGGTGTGCTCAAAATTCTCGAGGATTTTGATCTTGTCGAACCGCTTGGAAACGTGCTCCATCACAAGAATCTTTTTACCCTGACGCTCACCTTTCAGATTAACCTCCATCTCTGCGCGCTGTATTCCCTTCGAGGCTTTTTCTTTGGTTTCATAAAAAGCATCTACCCGATACTTGGCCTTGGTGCCCCTGGCTTTCGGCTGCCTGCGCATCCACTCCAGTTCTTTTCTCAGCAGGTTCTTGGCTTTATCTACCGTAGCAGCATCCTGTGCTTCGCGCTCGGCCTTTTTCTCCAAAAAGTTTTGATAGTTGCCTTTGTATCTAAAAAGCTCGCCCTGATCAATCTCCATGATCTCATTGGTCACTCTATCCAGAAAGTACCGGTCGTGGGTCACCATCAGAAGGGTAAGATTGGCTGTAGCCAGGTAGCTTTCCAGCCACTCTATCACGTCCAGGTCCAGATGGTTAGTGGGCTCATCCAAAATCAAAAAATCCGGCTTCACTACTAGCGCACGGGCCAAAGCCACCCGCTTTCGTTGCCCACCAGATAGCTCACCCATCTTTTGCTCCAGATCATGCAGCCCCAATTCGCCTAACAATTGCTTTACCTGACTTTCATAATCCCAGGCATTCAGCTGATCCATTCGCTCCAGAACATCTGTGAGGTCAGGCGCATTTTCAGGATCCACGGTAGCCTTGTGTATGGCTATCTCATAGTCCCGGATCACATTAAGTTCTTCAATATCTTCAGCAAAAACCGCTTGTACAATGTTGTCATTGTCGTCAAACTCCGGACTCTGTGGCACCATGGCCACCCGCACGCCTTTTCTAAAAGACACCTCCCCACGATCCGGAGGCTCTATCCCCGCAATAATCTTCAGTAGGGTGGACTTCCCACAACCGTTCACTCCCACCAAAGCGGCCTTTTGGCCTTGCTCCAGTCCAAAAGTTAGATTCTCAAATAGCTGGCGTTCATCATAATTTTTGGCCAGATTTTCCACGGATAGATTATTCATGGCGCAAAGGTATTTGAGTTTACCTTCTCCATGACGATAAGTATCTAAAGAGATTATGATTTACTCTGGCCCACGGATCAAATACCCTTATCGTTTGGGTGACCTACTTTTGTCATTTTAGTATATTCGAACCTTCAAAAACTCCAATGACCATATGCTCAGAATACTCTTTGCGCTGTTGATACTTACTGGCTTCAGTCAAATAAAAGCTCAAACTCCCGTCCGCTACAGCCTTGGGCTGGACAACATACATCATCATGAACTTCGCATCACCGCAACCTTCTCTGATCTCACAGGAGAAACCCTGGAAATCAGGATGCCAAATGCTTCACCCGGCAGGTATGCCGCACACAACTTTGTGAAAAATGTTTATGAAGAAATGGCTTTTGATGCCGCAGGTAATCAACTGCCCTTAAAACGAATTACTCCCTTTTCCTGGGAAATTCCTGTAACTGAAGGCATCGTGAACTTTGCATACACCCTCTACGGAAACCACGCTGATGGCACCTACATGGGCATAGATGCCAAAAAGATCCACATGAACATGCCTCCTACATTTGTCTATGCTCCGGAACTTCAGGATCGGGAAATAGAGCTCATTATTCCTGCCAGTAACCCCGAATGGGAGGTGGCCACTCAGCTCATCAAAAAAAATGATTCTACTTTCAGCGCGCCTGATTACTACTACTTTTATGATAGCCCTACCCTGGTGGGTGAAATCTCATGGAGGCGTTGGGATGTAGAAGGGCAAACAATAGAGATAGCCATGATGCATGAAGGCACGGAAGCCGAGTTGGACAGTTATACCGAATGGGTAAAAAAGGTGGTAAAGAAACAGCAAGAGATTTATGGCTCCCTACCAAAATTTGATTTTGGCAAATACACCTTTCTGGTAGCCTACAACCCATGGGTAGATGGAGATGCGATGGAACACCGAAACTCTACTGTCTGCACTGGCACGGGTAGTCTCAGGGCCAACGCTCATCAATATATTAGTACCATTGCTCATGAGTTTTTCCATGCATGGAATATCGAACGAATTAGACCTGCCTCATTAGAACCCTTTGATTTCGATGTACCCAATCTATCGGAGGCACTGTGGTTTGGTGAGGGCTTCACCTCCTATTTCGAGAAGTTGGTACTGACCCGGGCCAAAATACTGGAGCCAGAGCAATACATCAAAGGGCTTGTAGGTGGGCTGAATTATGTACTCAACAGCCCGGGGCGTTCCTTTAGAGGACCGATAGAGATGAGTCACAATGCACCGTTTACGGACGCCGGTACAGCCAATGATGAGACCAACTACGCCAACAACTTCATTAGCTACTACAGCTATGGTGCAGTGCTGGGGCTGGGACTTGACCTCACCCTGCGTACGAAGTATGATAAAACGCTGGATGAGTACATGCGGGCAGTATGGCTGGAGTTTGGGCAGACGGAGATTCCATACACTATGGCCGACCTGCAAAAAGTACTGGGCGAGCTGACCAGGGACCCTGGATTTGCGGCAGCTTTCTTCGAGCGTCAAATTTATGACAGCAACCTTCCCGACTTTGAAGCACTATTCGCAGAGTTTGGCATCAAAATGTCCCTCCAAAACCCAGGTTCAGCCTACTTTGGCAATCCTAAACTGGACGATGATGGTTATGTACAAAGCACCATCTTGCGTGGTACCGCTTTCTATGAGGCTGGTATAGAAAAAGGTGATCAGATCCTAACTATGAATGGAAGAGAGATCAGTACAACCAGCGACCTCAACAGAGTCATTAATTCATTGGAAATAGGAAAAGAATATACGGTGACTTATAAGCAGTTTGGTAAGGAAAAAACGGGAACATTCACAACAGTGCAGGATCCGAGAATAACACTCTCCTATCTCTCCAATGACAAACTCAAGAAAGCAGTGATCAAAAGGAGAAACCGCTGGCTGCACCTTGAGTGAGTGAAAAAGAAAAGCGCGACCCCCTCTCGGGAGCCGCGCCATCTATCACCGCCTAACCTAACCTTAATGTTTTTGATCGAATTCTATACCTAAACTCTGGATGTTGGCTTTTGGTTCACAACGTTTCAACTTTTTTTTCAAATGTAGCTGCGGCTACATTTACCTTCCAATTTCCAGGTCGGTTTCATCGATATAAACTGTTTTTGCGTAGCAATGTTGTATCATAAACAGTATTAATATGAAAAATTTATTCTTAATCTTCGTGTTGTCCTTCACCATGAGCTGCAATGGCAACAGCAGTGCTTCACAGGCCGATCAGCAAGTGAGTGACCGGAACTATTCCACATTGGATACTGCTACTTTTGCCGGGGGCTGTTTCTGGTGCATTGAAGCATCCTTTGAGCAGATCATGGGGGTGAAGGAAGCTGTGTCTGGTTACGCCGGAGGGGATCCTTCCACTGCAAAATATGAACTGGTGAGTTCAGGGCGGACCGAACATACTGAGACGGTTCAAATCTACTTCGACCCGGAAGTCATTGATTACAGTACCCTTCTGGACATCTTCTTCACGGCACACGACCCCACCCAACTCAACAGACAAGGGCCTGATGTGGGCACTCAATACAGGAGCGCCATTTTTTATCACAATGAAGAGCAAAAAGAACACGCAGAAAAAAAGATGGCTCAGCTTCAGTCGCGGTATTCAGGTAAGATTGTCACCCAGCTAAACCCTTACATAGCATTTTATGAAGCAGAGGCCTACCATCAAAATTATGAGAAAAACCACCCCTTCAATCCATACATTATGAATGTCTCCAGGCCAAAGATCGAAAAGGTGAAGAAGCAATTTTCAGATCGCCTGAAAAAGGAAGCCCGAGACTGATCAAAAATTTTTAAATTGTTTTCAAAAACCCAACCCTATGAACAAGAGAAGATCGTTTTTTAATAAATCCTTATTATCCCTAGCGGGTTTGAGCCTTATGCCCACCATTCTAAAAGCCACACAAAAAGACAAAGTAATCAATGGCCGTTTTATCCATATGGTCTTCTTTTGGCTCAAGCCAGAGACGGATATCGCTGATTTTCAGCGGGCTACCGAAAACTTTCTAATGCAGGTACCTGAGATCGTCAACTACCATCTGGGAGAACCTGCCGGTACTCCCCGCGAAGTGGTAAACAACACCTATTCGGTCAGCCTGGTGGTCACCTTTGCCAGTAAGGAGGATCAGGATATATACCAAAAACATCAGGCCCATCTGAAGTATATCGAGGAAAATAAGGACAAGTGGACCGATGTAAAAATCTTTGATTCCTGGGGCAAGGAAGACTAGTTCCATAGCACGGCAGGTTATTGCCGGGTTTTTACCACTGAGAAAAGTAGCATAACCCGGCCATCTTCCATTCTTACAGATACGGTTGGGTCCTCATCAGTATGAGTTTTCAGCTCTTTGACTATCTCCAACAGTTCCGCCTCGGGCATGCCCCTGGCCTCCAGCACCAAAGCAGCATTGGAATCACCAGATTCCATGGTGATACGGATCTTTTCATGGAGGCTTAAATTGACCATTCTGGAGGCAAACATGGAGAGTGTCATCGCCAACAGCGAAACTCCGAATGGTCTGGGAGTGGAGACAAAAATATCCTCCTCTATTTCAGGTAAGAGCACCCCACCACTTTGTACGGTGCTGTGTCTCGCGAGCTCACGACCAGAGATGGCAATTTCTGATAATAAAGTAGTGGTAGATGAATGAAACACGTGCTCCAGGGCATCGATGGAATCCTCTGCATCATCCACACTTACTGTGATATCATACAGCCCGTTCTGATATTTATCCAGTGCCTCCTTGGCTCGGGACAATGTCTTCAACATCTCCTCCTTGGAGAAGGTGCGTCCGTATAGCGAACGCTCTGCTATTCGCAAAAAAGTGCTCAATTCTAAAATGGTGGCATGTCCAACGTCAATTCCGGATCTGATCGGTTTGAGAAGACCCCGCAGTTCTACCAGGGCCGGAAAAGCAGCATGCTCCAAAAGCATGGCATTGGATTGATTCCTACGACTGGCCAGCGCTGAAAGCCTGCCATTCACCAGCATCGATAGTTTTCTTAAATCATTGCGCTCGGTCTCTGTGAATTTACGGGGCTTGGTATCGAGTACACAGAGTGAACCTACCACCGTATCATTGATGGTGACCGGCATCCCCATGTACGCACGAATATCATATTGCTCCACCAGTTCCTTTGGAACTCTGTCATCCGTAAGAGCATTTTCCACTTCGAAAGATTCACCTGTAGCCACCACAAACTGGCAAAAAGAAATGTCCCTATCAGTCCCTCGCATAGCCGCCAGGTCCTGTGGTAAACCATAGTGGGCTTTGAAGAACTGAACATGCTCCATCACAAGCGTCACAAGGGCTATCGGGGTGTTGAGGTCACGAGCGGCCTCCTCTACGATCATCTTGAGCTTCTCATCATCGGCCTCCGCCAGAAGTTCACGACTAAACACCGTATTGCGGTCTGATCGGGATCCTAAATCATTGATTTTATTCATTCAATCTTCATTCAATCCTCCCAGGGAATAAAAAATGTGCAATTATGGTTAAGTTAAACGTAAATCCGAACGTACACAACCGCTTTAATCAATCGGGTTTCATTACCTCCCGCAAATTTCCCTGTACGGGCAGAATCCGCATTTCTTGTGATCTGTGGTCTGATCAAAAGGTTGCTCCGCACTATACATCTCCGTGAGCACTTCACTCAATACCTGCTCAAACTCGGACTCATATTGATCAAAGTTAGAAACCCCTGTCTTCTGCTGGTTATCAAAAACTTTCCATTCAAAATCTTTGCTGAAAAGGTCGCGACTATTGAAAATACCCGGCTCTATCAGCTCATAGTCCCCGGTATATTTCTGCTTAAATAGGTAGCTGTAAAAAAACACCTGGAAAACGGCTTTCTTGCGGTTTTTGTCCTCACGATCTACCAGAGATTGCACTGTGGTGAAGACCTTTTCGTCCCGGCCAGTCTTATAATCTATCACTCGCACCTTGCCTTCTTTGATGTCCAGCCTATCGATGATCCCTTTGAGTTTTATATGCCTGGTCTTACCTCCGGTCTCCACCGGAAAATCAATGGAGTAGCCATCCCGACTATCGGCCTCCAGCCCCAGAATGCGATATGGAGCGTACTGCTTGTCGTATTCAAGTATTTTATGAATGAATTTGGTGAGAATATCTGCCGCTATGACTGACCGGCCTTCCAGCTGAAATTTCTTTTCATTCTTAATGCCATAGTGTTTGATAAACGCCTTATTGATGGCTCCCCGCACCCCTTCTCGAATCCAAAAAAGATCCTCCGGATATACGACATCACGCTTTTCACGCTTGATAAACTCCTTGTAAAGTAGTTCCATACTGTCGTGCAGAATGTTCCCAAACACCATGGGGTCCATCTCCTCCTGCACCACATCAGGTTCGTAGAGGCGTTCCACATATTTGAAGTAAAACTTCAGCCTGCAATCCAAGTAGGTATTGATGGCACTGGGTGTGAATGCCGATGGTCTGGTTTCACGATCGCCTTCAAAACCCTCGAGATAACGTTCCATTTTACCCAGAATGACCTCATTTTTTTGAATCAAAATGGGTTTAGGCGCTTCGGTTTTTATGGGGCTAGCCAGTATGCGCTTGTGGATCGTAAATTTCGATTCTACTTCAAGCTGCTGCACCAACCGGCTCAGCTCTCCATTCACGTTGAATTCTGCCACCGTATTGTAAAAGAAGTGGACATGACTAGCTCGCTGCAACAGTCGGTAAAAAAGATAAGCGTAAATAGCATCCTGATGATCAAAAACCGGGAGATTGAAGGCCTTTCGGATATTGTAGGGAATAAAAGATCCACGCCGGGGAGCCGCAGGCCAGCTGTCTTCATTCATATTGAGAATAAAGACATGGTCGAAATCGAGATTTCGGGTCTCCAGGATACCCATCACCTGTAGGCCGTTCAAAGGTTCGCCGGTAAAAGGAATTTTCAATGTTCGTGCCAGCCTTCGGAATAACTTGATGAGAAAATCATAGCTCAGGCCCTCTGACCGTTCGCCCATCATCTCATGTAGCTGACTTACATGCAGATAAAATCTGCTGATAAACTCAAGCTCCAGGTCATGACTCTTGTCTTTCCACGTGGCATAAAGCTCCTTCAAAATAGAAAGGAGGTATTCAAAGGCATTCTCTGGTTTTTGGAAAATCAGGGTGAAAATGGGGTGCTCTAAGACAATCTCTTCCTGATACAGGGTGATCCTGTTACGGCTCCTGATTTCACGCACCAGTTTTTTGATGGGCTCCTCTTCCAGCACATAAAGGAGCGGGTGCTCCAGCAGCTCAATCAATGGTTTGTAGTAAAAAGACGTACCATTGATCAGGTTATCCTTTCGCATGTTTTGAAGCAACAGCACACTCTCCAGCAGGCTGTAAACCGGCGTATCTTTCAAAGGATAACCCATGGTAATGTTCACCTTATCAATCTCATCCGGGATGGCATGCAAGGTGGGGAAGAGCATGTGCTCCTTTGGGAGCACCACCACCGCGCGTTGCGGATCAAAAGATGGAGAAGCAGCCAGTTCTTTCAAAGTCTCCGCCAAAACTTTGGTTTGACCCACCTCGAGAGACACCCCTGTGGCATCCATATACTTTTCGGTTTCGAATCGCTTCGGCAAATCCTTCGGAAAGGTCTTTCCCAGCACACTGTCACTGCTATAATCCCGCAAGAAAAAACCGGCTTCCTGCCGAGGGTTGCTGAAGTAATAGTCATCCAGATCCCAAATCACCTGTGCATTCTCTTCCTGCACAAAGTGCTTGATGATCTTCTCTTCTGTATGGGTGAGGGCATTAAATCCTGCGAAATACACCTTTCGGCCTGTACGCAATTGGGTTTCAGACAGGTGCTCCGTGATCTCTCTGTAGATCATTCCTCCATAGGCCTCCCCTCGCTTGCGCAAAGTGGCTTTGAACTCCGTGTAGATGGGCAGCAGGATTTTCCAGGTCTCCAGAAAGGCTTCCTGACTCTTGGTGGTCTTGGGTAAAAAGCTGGACCAAAAACTTTGAATGATACGTTTGTCCTCCTCATCCAAAAAATAAAACTCCTCATCCAGCTCCTTCTGAGACTTGATGCTCGTAAAAAGTTGCTCCGGATTGACCAGATACTGATCGATCTCTTCAAAATCCCGAAGGATCATCTCGCCCCAAAAGAAGAACTGATCAAAGGTCTCCTCATTTTTCTGATGGGTTTTGTACACCTCAAACAGCACAAAAATAGCCTCCAGGGTCTCTATGGATCTGGCGGTGCTAAACCGCCCCACAAAATCCTGCATGCTAGCCACCTCCGGCATCCAAATAGGCTTGGTGATGAATGCAGACAGCGACTGACGAAAAAACAATCCTGCCCGCCTGTTTGGGAATACTACGGTCACCTGATCAAGTTTCCCATCATTCTCCTTGAGAATCCGGTCGGCCAGCTCTGAGATAAAAGTGGGTGACGCACGCTTCTTTTCCTGATCCATTTTCATACCGGTTCCACACTTAAATCACTCAAATAAACCAAATAACCCCGCACACCAGGGTACTCCATTTCCTTCAAAATACGAATGTACTCTGCCACCTGACTTTTGTCCTTGCTCCGCTTGGTCCCGGTTTTGAAATCTATCACAATGGTTTCTTTCTCTGATCTATTGATCCGGTCTATTCGCTTAAAATCCCCTCCGGGGAGCAATATGGGCACCTCATTGGCCACCATCCATTGAGGGTCAAACCAGTCTGCGAGCTCAGGGTGCGAAATAATGGTTTTCAGCTGCTCGTAATCCGAATGGTCAACATACTGGTCCAAATCACTGGTACAATGAATCTTGCTGAGCACCTCGTGCATTCTGATTCCCTGCAAAGTGGCATCCACAAAAACCGCCTCGCTAAGCTCGGCGGATCCTTTGATTTGTACGCTCACCTTGCTCCGCCACGGGGTGGAGAGGTATTCGGTCAGACCAAACTCCAGGGTGGACTGACGCACATTTTCCTTACCTGGGATTTCTCCTATGCGGTAGGCAGTTGCAGACTCATCCCAACCTTCAGTGTCACTCAGCAATGGGTGCATCAAATCATAGGTGCTTCCAAACTTCGCCTTGGGTTTCGGTAATTTAGCAAAGCCAATGAGCACCTCTATCGGTCTGGTAAAAGCTACGTAGAGAAGGTTCAAATTATCCAGATAGGCCTTTAACTTTTCTTGATAGTACGCCTCGGCCCAGTAGGTATTGGCGAGCTTGGAGCTATACTTCAGGGGTATCACCGGCAGCCTGTTAAAAGGGGCATCAGCCAGAGCACCCTCGCACCATAAAATGTTGTCTTTGGTGCCATCATGGTCAAACCCCCATCCCAAAAACGGCAAAATCACCACAGGAAACTCCAGGCCTTTGGCTTTATGAATCGTCAGGATCTTTATGGCGTTGTTGTCATTTGAGATTTGGATGGCCCGTTCTTTTCGCACCTCTTCCCACCATTCTAGAAATGAAGGGATATCCCCGCGTTCATTTTTGGAATAATCCAGAACCGCATCTTGAAAACCCTGCAAATAAGTGAACTCCTGCTTGAATGTATTCAATTCGAAAATCCGCACGATACCCTCCACCAGCTCATAGAGCGGGAGTGTTTTCATATATTCTTTGTGCTTGATAAACTCATTGGGTACAACCTCTTTCCATTCCCGATAAGAGGCAAATATCCCACTCTCAGTAATCTCTTCCTGTGAAATGTACCTTCGGTACTCATAGAGCCACTCATTCAAAACAATGGTGTTTTTCTCGTCGTTCAGCCACTTGATGAGTGAAACAATAAACCTGACCAGATGGCTGGATGTGAGGTACAGGGCCTCACTACTCACCACATCATATTTCAAGTCAGGATCTGCCTCTTCTGAATTCCTGAATGCCAAAAATGCGTCAGCCACCTTTCTGCCCTCGCTACTATATCTCGTCAGAATGGCCATATCCCTCAGTTCGTAGCCCTTTCTCTGCAGATCTTCTGCATAGCGAATAGTCCGGGTGATGGCTTCATCTGCCCATTTCTCATCATCCCCAGTATCATCGTCAGAGATAAACTCAAGGCTCACACTGCCCTGGGGCACAGCTTCTTCTTTTGAGCCCTTTTGAGCCACATCAGAGAAGGTATCAAATACCTCACTCACACGGTCAGCAACCCTTTGCTTCAATACCGGATCCAGTACGTTATCTGTCTGATTAAAAAAATGGTCTTTGGAAAAATCTCTGGCTGACTCAAAAAAGAAATTATTGAAGTCAATTATCCGCTGATCACTCCGCCAGTTGGTATCCAGATTATGCGCTTCTACATGATAGTCGCCAATATCGTCTTTTAGCCTGTTTTGAAGCAACTCCCATTCACCTCCTCTGAAGCGGTAAATGGATTGCTTTACATCCCCGACCACCATGCTGAAATTACCCTCATCGGTGGTATTCTTCACCAGTGGCATAAAGTTTTCCCATTGAAAAGCAGAGGTATCCTGAAACTCATCGATGAGGTAATGACTATAGTTGGAGCCCACCTTTTCATAGATATAGGGGGTATCACTATCGCTAATAATCTGATGGAGAAAATCCGGCAAATCTGCGATCAACATCACGTCATTCTCATCCCGATAGTTCTGAATGTACTTATTGACCTGCGCCAGAATACCAAAGGTGAAGAGGTAACGCTGCACTTCCAGGCTGGAGGCATAGCGAACAAAATGCTGATCTATATAATTGATCGTTTGGCTGTACTTCGGCAGAATGAAGGACTCCAAATAATGATTCAGGTGTCCCTTCTTCAAATTTGGCTTTGTCAGCCATGCCTCCAGGTTATCCATAGCCGCCCGCCTGGGTTCGCTTATCTCAAAATCAAGCGCTTCCAATTTTTGGAATAGTCCGGCAGGACCTCCTTTTCCACGGGAGAAATCACCCACAGTCAACCCCTCCTGCTCCAGGTATTCGGAGAATTCCCTGCTAAACCTTTTGACCTGGTTTTCGAAACCAAATCTGATCTCATTGAGCTCCTTTTTCAGCTTGTCAAAATACCCCGGAGTTTCACTGAGCTTCAAAACCGCCGCTGAATGTTTTTTGAATTCATCTTTCAGTATCTCTCCGGAAAGCGCCGTAATGTCTCTTCTAAAATCCCAGGATTTTCCATCTTCCACCTTGAACTCCGCAAACTCAGTCAACCAGCTCCGTAGCTGCTTCTTGTCCGCCTCGCCTATTTCCTGAAGCATCTTGTCGATCACTCTCTCCAGGACTGTTTTCTGATCCAGATCTATGGTGAACGTTCCCTGAAGACCCATCTCCCTGGCAAAGGATCGGATTACCTGATTGAAGAAACTGTCAATGGTGACAATACTAAACCGGCCATACTGGTGCAGGATATCGCTCAACGTTGCAGAAGCACGCTTTTGGAGTTCGCCTTTGCCAATTCCAAGATCGGCACAGAGATCTGCTTCCATGGGGTGAGCCTCTCCTGCTGCCAGGGTCTTGAGGATGGCCACGATCCGATTCTTCATCTCCTCGGTGGCTTTGTTGGTAAAGGTCACACCGAGAATATGTCGGAAAGCGGCTGGGCGCCCCAACGCAATGGTCAGATAAGATCTGGCCAGGGTGAAAGTTTTACCTGATCCGGCTCCTGACCGGTAAATATGGAATGGTTTTGACATGGACTTTTAAAGATAGCAAAGGGGTGGTCTTGATCGCTCCTGAAGAAGAAAATTAGTCGTCAAATAGCGAACATGACGCGCACTCCTCTTCCCCAAAAACTTAATGTTACGTAATTGTTAATTAATTAATATTTGATTAACATTACCATATCAATTAAGTAATACATCAATTTATAATCACATGAAAAAATACATATTTTCCCTTGCTCTATTAACAGTTGCAGTACTAGCTTTTGCCACCTCTGATTCTAATCTATCCCTACAGGCAAAGGCCATTAATCTGGACGAAGTGGCGGAAAGTATCAAGTACCCTACAATGAGCAACGAAAGTGGCATTGAAGGCACCGTGATTATGTATCTGGAGATTGACGCTGAAGGTAATATTTCAAATACTACAGCACTTGCATACCCATGTAGCAAACTAAAAGAAACGGTTGAGCTAGCGCTCAATGATCTGAAATTCGAACCCGCAAGGAACATTGAAGGCGAGGCAGTAGCCAGCACCTTGCGAATTCCATTCGACTTTCAGCTAAAGATAGACTAAGCAGTCAGACTGCTAAAACACCCACCTATGTGGATGAAAGGGAACTTACTTAGTTCCCTTTTTATTTTTTCGGCCACCTGATCATTCGCCAGATTACCCACGCTACCCAGGTGAGTATGTTTTATCTCCCGATCTGGCCGATAGGTACCCTCTTCTACCCGCTTACCTACTTCCTTGTAAGCGTCCCTAAAGGGCATTCCGTCCAGTACCAGCTGATTGACCAACTCTACCGTGAACAGGTAATCATACCTGCTGTCATTGATCACGTCTGGGTTTACCTTCACCTGACTGAGCGAAAAATCCACAATATCCAGGCACTGCTTCAGGGTCTGGATGCCAGGAAACAAGTGTTCTTTTAGTTGCTGAAGATCGCGGTGATAACCACTCGGAAGATTGCTGAGAATAAGATTCAGCTCATTGGGTAAACTTAGCAGCTGATTGCACCGTCCCCTTACCAATTCGAATACGTCCGGATTCTTCTTATGCGGCATAATACTTGAACCAGTAGTCAGCTCATCCGGAAAGGATAAAAAACCAAAATTTTGGCCGGCATATAAACAGACATCCATGGCTAATTTACTCAGGGTAGCAGCCACTGAGGCCATCGCAGTAGCCAATGCCACTTCGGATTTACCCCTGGTCATTTGTGCATACACCACATTGTAGTTAGGCTCCTCAAAGCCAAGTAACGCTGTGGTTTTCATTCTATCAATTGGAAACGATGAACCATACCCGGCGGCAGAACCGAGTGGGTTCTTATTGGCAACGTCAAAAGCCGCCCTCAAAGCTATGAGATCATCAGAAAGGCTCTCGGCATAAGCCCCCAACCATAATCCGATAGAAGAAGGCATGGCCACCTGCATGTGAGTATACCCCGGAATGAGAACATCTTTATACCGTTCACTTTGACTCAGGAGTGTATCCGAAAGCGATTTTACCAGCCCTACTATCTCCTCAATTTCACCTCTGAAATACATTTTAAGGTCCACCAGCACCTGATCATTTCTGGATCGGCCACTGTGGATTTTTTTACCCACCTCTCCCAGTTTCTTGGTAAGCAAAAACTCCACCTGAGAATGGATATCTTCCATGCCCGGATCAATGGTGAGCTCACCTGCTCTGGCCAGTTGGTAAAGTTGCTTCAACTCCGCACTCAGTACCTTCAATTCCTCCCCGGTAAGCAGCCCGATGCTCTCCAGCATCTCTATGTGCGCCAATGATCCCAAAATATCATAGGGTGCCAGGAGTAAATCGAGCTCCTGATCATTTCCAATAGTAAATGCCTCAACTCTCTTGTTGACGTCTGTAGACTTCTGCCAAAGTTTCATTGATATTAATTTGATTTAAAAAGCTTATTGAGCAGCATGAGGTATCCCATGATGCCCTCTTTGATCTCCTCGACGAAAATATACTCATCGGGCATATGTGAGCGGTTGGAGTCTCCCGGACCAATCTTAACCGTTGGAAAGGGCATCAATGCCTGATCTGACATGGTAGGCGAACCAAAAAACTTTGTGTCCAGTGCCTCAGCAGCCTTCACGATCTCATGGTCTTTGGTGATCCCGGATGGTTGTAGGCGTGTAGAGCGCTCCTGCACCTCACAATTCACCTGTGCCCGGATCAGTTCCAGGGTTTCTTCATTGCTATAGGCATCAGTGGTGCGCACGTCCACCACAAAATGACAGGTATCGGGCACCACATTGTGTTGAGTGCCTGAAGATATCATGGTCACCGACATCTTGATCGGTCCCAAAGTCTCAGATGTTTTTGGAAACTGGTAGTTACGAAACCATTCAATATCTTTCATTGCCAAATAAATGGCATTTTCGCCCTCATCGCGAGCGGCATGTCCGGCCACCCCCCTGGCGTAACAGTCGAGCACCATGAGCCCTTTTTCGTGAATGGCCATGTCCATTTCGGTAGGCTCCCCCACTATTCCAAAGCTGATTTCTCCCAATTCTCTCAGGATACTTTTGATTCCTCCCGGCCCAGAAATTTCCTCTTCGGCCGTAGCCGCCAGAATCAGATTGTACTTCAGGTCCTTTTGCGTATAAAAATACATGAAGGTCATGATCAGTGACACCAGTGCTCCTCCAGCATCATTGCTCCCAAGTCCAAAAAGCTTTCCATCCTCCTCAGAGGGATAAAAAGGGTCTCTTGTGTATCCGGCGTTGGGTTTGACGGTATCGTGGTGCGAGTTCAGTAATACCGTAGGTTTCGAATCATCAAAATCCTGATTTTTCACCCATACGTTATTGCCCTTTCTTTCTGTAGGGACTTCCTGCTCCTCGAAATATCCTTGAATCAGATCAGCCGTTTTGTCCTCCTCCCTGCTAATGCTCTGTGTAGAAATGAGCTGCTTAAGCAAGTCCACAGCCTCACTATGGAGCTGATCCGTGTTATATTTGAAGGAGGCTGCCATGGTTTGAGTTTATTTGATCGTATTTACAGATTCTCACACCCTTCACTCCGCTGTGCAGAGCTTTGAATGAATTCTCTAATTTAGGAATCATCCCGCTATGAATAGCGCCGGATTCTTTCATTTCGATAAAAAAAGATTCTTTAAATGGATTGATCAAAGACTCAGGATCGTTCACATCGGCCAGCACCCCATCCAGTTCAAAAGTGAGGGCCAGGTTGACTTCAAAAAACTCCGCCATGGCCAGTGCAATGGTGCCGGCAATGGTATCTGCATTGGTATTGAGAATGTGCCCGGCGCCATCGTGGGTTAGCGGTGCAATTACCGGCACACCTCCGACTTCAATCATCTTGGTAAGAAAGTCTGCATTAACTTCCACGGGATCACCCACCCAACCATAATCCACTCCATTGGTAACGGGCCGCTTGACCGACCTGATGATCGATCCGTCTGCTCCTGTCAGCCCAATGGCATTGACTCCCAAACTTTGGAGTTTGGCGGTCATTTGCTTATTTACAAGACCTCCATACACCATGGTCACCAAATCTACGGTGGCATCGTCCGTCACGCGACGGCCTTCCACCATTATGGCTTCCATGCCCAGTCGCTCACCTATTTCGGTCGCTATTCTTCCTCCCCCATGCACGAGTATCTTGGGACCTTTGAGTGCTACGAATCCGTCCAAAAAAGCCTTTTGCTTTTCAGGATCTTCGATCACCGCGCCGCCTATTTTGATGACATTGAGTGGTTGTTTCATATTCTATAGATTTTCCAACATTTCTTTGAGGACAGCCTGTGCGCTAAACACTCGATTGGCCGCCTGGTGGATCACGATGGCACTTTTAGAATCGAGCACCTCATCGGCAATCACCACATTTCTTCGCACAGGCAGGCAGTGCATTACCCGCGCATGATTCGTATTGGCCAACTTGGACTGATCAATCATCCATTTAGGATAATTGCCCACCTCGCCGTAGTTCTTATAAGATG
Organism: Marinoscillum sp. 108; assembly: GCF_902506655.1. Lineage (NCBI taxonomy): Bacteria > Pseudomonadati > Bacteroidota > Cytophagia > Cytophagales > Reichenbachiellaceae > Marinoscillum > Marinoscillum sp. 108. The sequence goes on from NZ_LR734817.1 coordinate 66,193, forward strand.
ACCAGTTTTTGACATACACAAAATCTGCACCCTCAAAAGCCTCTTCCTGATCATAATAGATTTTGGCTCCCTTTGTAAACTGATCTGACAATTCAAATCCCTTGGGTTGCACAATAGAAAAATCAACATCAGCGTGAGTCATCCACTGCGAAAAGGAGTTGGACACCGCCTGAGGCAAGGCATTGATGTGCGGAGCCCATGACAAAACCACCTTCGGTTTAGGTGACTTTTTGAACTCAGAAATAGTCACCAAATCAGCAAAAGACTGTAAAGGATGCAGTGTGGCCGACTCCAGGCTAATAATAGGCACGCCGGAATGCTGGATAAATGCCTTTATGATCTTCTCGCTATAGTCAGCCTTCCGGTCTCGCAATGCCGGAAAGGAACGCACTCCCAGAATATCACAATACTGTCCCAACACAGCGGCCGCTTCACGAATGTGCTCAGCCTTGCCACCGTCCATGACCACTCCATCTTCTATTTCTATCTGCCACGAATCCTGGGTCACATTCATCACCATGGTGTTCATCCCCAGATTGGCAGCCGCTTTCTGAGTACTCATTCTGGTCCTCAGGCTGGAGTTGAAAAACAAGAGCCCTAGTGTTTTGTTTTCTCCCAGATGCTTATGCGCAAAGGGGGATTTCTTCAGAGCAAGTGCTTTTTGCACAAACCCATCGAGATCTTTTACATCATTTACAGAAGTAAAATGTCGCATGCTATTTAATGTTTTTGATTTTTTCGTAAGACACCATTAAGCCTTTTATCAAAGCAGAGCTCAGCCCCTGGTGTTCCATTTCATTCAGTCCGGCGATGGTGCAGCCTTCCGGCGTGGTTACCTTATCAATCTCCACCTCGGGGTGCTGACCATTTTCCAATATCAGGGATGCAGCGCCTTTGGCGGTCTGCACAGCGATCATCTGTGCATCTTCAGAATGAAAACCCATCTGCACACCACCCTGAGTAGCAGCACGAAGGTAACGCATAAAAAAGGCAATGCCACTCGCACCAAGTACCGTAGCAGCCTGCATCAGCTTCTCCTCTATGATGAGGGTCTTTCCAAGCGCATTAAAAATCTTCTGCACAGCCAACGCATCGTCCTTGCTATCCTCAGAGCAAATACACGTCATAGACTCGCCTATGGCAATGGCTGTATTGGGCATAGCCCGAACCACCGGCACTTCCAATTTCAAATGACTCTTGATCTCCGCAATAGAAACCCCGGTGATGACCGAAACCAAAAGATGATCTTTGGTCAGTCCCGGATTGATCTGCTCCAGAAGTCTGGGCAACTGCTTGGGCTGAACACACAGCAAAACCATCTTGGCTTGCTTGACTGCTTCCAGGTTGTTACTGGACACCTGAAACCCCTTAGCCTTCAGATAGCCCACATGATCGAGGTTACGACGTGTTAAACATATCTGCCCAGCCTCCTTTAGTTGCTCCTCCACTATTCCCTGAGCGATGGCAATCCCCAGATTACCTGCCCCTAGTATGGCAATATTGCTATCCGTTAATTCCATTTTTTTTTAAAATCCGGTTGGTTTAAGATTGAGGCCTGCGGTTTCTTCCAGCCCAAAAATCAGATTCATATTTTGAACAGCCTGGCCAGAGGCACCTTTGAGCAGGTTATCGATCATCGAAATCGCCAAAAGCTTGTTGCCTTCCTTCTTCAGATAAACCACTGCCTTGTTGGTATTCACCACCATTTTCAGGTCAGGGTTTCTATTGGTCACATGGGTGAACGGCTGATCCTTATAAAATGCCTCATAAAGGGCGTAAGCTTCAGCCTCGGAGGCATCCGTTTCAAAATAAGACGTGGCAATTATTCCTCTTGTGAAATTACCTCGAAAAGGGATAAAGTTCACCACATGACTCTTCCCTGCCAATTGTGTCAGGCTCTCACCGATCTCATCCAAATGCTGATGGGTGAAGGCCTTGTAGACACTCATGTTTTGATTTCTCCAGGAGAAATGAGAGGTAGGTGACAAAGACTGCCCGGCACCTGTAGAGCCGGTGATCCCTGTGGTATGAATTTCAGATTGGATTATTCCAGCTTGAGCCGCAGGCAAAAGCCCCACTTGAATACAGGTAGCAAAGCAACCGGGATTAGCGATCATGGTTGCCTTTGGGATTGCCGGCCCATTAAGTTCCGGAAGGCCATAGACAAAACCGTCAGCATCATCCTTTAGTCTGAAATCATTACTCAAGTCAATAATTTTGACCGTATCAGGGGCTGGATTGCCCGCTAGAAACACCCTCGACTCTCCGTGGCCTTTGCACAAAAAGAGCACGTCAAGGTTTCGATAGTCCAAATGGGCACTGAAAACCAGATTGGTGTCCCCAATCAGATCTGTATGTATTTCGGTGACCTTTTTCGCGACCTGGCTCTCACTTTGAGCGCAGACCACCTCCGCATTTGGGTGATGAACTAATAATCTCATCAGCTCACCGGCCGTATAGCCGGCTGCTCCATAAATTCCTACTCTGATTTTACTCATCCGTCTGGTGGACTTTGTGATAGATCATGTTTTGGTTTCCGAAGATCTTAGAAAAACCCTTCACATCTTCTCCTGACCATGAATTATTCATTTCTCCATACTTACCAAAACTGGATTGCATCAGGTCATGCTCAGAGGTAATACCGACTACATAGAACCGATAAGGTGCCAGGTGCACCTTCACTGTTCCGGTCACGTACTTCTGGGTACTGTCGTAAAACGATTCGATATCACGCATGACAGGATCAAGATAGTGTCCTTCATGCAGCAGGTTGCCATAAGTCAATGACAACTGATCCTTCATCAAAAGCTGGTTTTTAGTCAATACGTGTTTCTCGAGCGTATGGTGTGCCTTAATAAGGATGACCGGGGCGGCAGCTTCAAAGCCTACTCTCCCCTTGATGCCGATGATGGTATCCCCTACGTGGACATCCCTCCCCAGCGCATAGGCGCTTGCGATGGTATTGAGCTGTTCAATACATTGCACCGGCGTAAGGGACTTGCCGTTCAGACCAACAGGTTCTCCTCCTTCAAAAGAAATCTCCACCACTTCTTCACCAGTCTTTTTCAACTGACTCGGGAAAGCTGCTTCCGCAAGAAACTGATCGGAGGTTAAAGTCTCCTTGCCGCCAACAGACGTACCCCAAAGACCCTGATTCACCGAATACAAGGACTTTTCCCAGTTGCCACTCACTCCGTGATCAATCAGATATTGTATTTCCTCTTCTCTCGAAAGTCGTTTATCACGGATCGGGGTAATGATCTCCTTTTCAGGACACAGGATATTGAAGATCATATCAAAACGTACCTGATCATTACCAGCTCCGGTGCTTCCATGAGCAATGGCATCCACTCCCAGCCTAATGGCCTCCTTGGCAATGGCGGTAGCCTGAAAAACCCGCTCAGCACTCACTGACAATGGGTATGTGTTATTCTTCAACACATTTCCTGCAATGAGGTATTTGATGGCCTTTTGATAAAACTCTTCGGTTACGTCCACATTGGAATGAGATTCACTCCCCAATGATCTGGAGCGTTCCTCCAGCTTATCCAACTCTTCTTTTGTAAATCCACCGGTATTGACGGTGACAGTGTATACTTGGTATCCCAGTTCTTTGAGGTAGAGTGAGCAATAAGTAGTGTCCAATCCACCACTAAAAGCCAACAATACCTTTTTCTGATCACTCATTTAATCTGTACTTTTTGTTTCCACATCATTAATTTCTCCTGCACCTTTTTACTGCGCTGCTTCCATTTACGCTTTTTCTCCTCAGGATCGTAGAGCATACCTGTGCACAGGCAGTGCTGATGATTTTTCCGGGTGAGAATATCATAGTTCACACAGCTGCTACAGCCTTTCCAGAACGCTTCATCGTCGGTCAGCTCAGAAAAAGCAACCGGTCGGTAACCGAGATCCGAATTGATTTTCATGACAGCCATGCTGGTAGTGAGGCCGAACAGCTTGGCATCCGGGTATTTTTCTCTGGAAAGTTTGAAGGCCCTTGCCTTGATGGCCTGAGCCAGCCCATTATTCCTATAATCAGGATTGACAATGAGCCCAGAATTGGCCACATATTTTCCATGGCCCCATGTTTCAATGTAGCAAAAACCAGCAAGCTTACCCGATTTGGTCAGGGCAATTACCGACTTACCATCAGCCAGCTTTCCCTGAACATACTCAGTAGATCTTCTGGCTATGCCAGTACCTCTTTTTTCGGCACTGTCAGCAATCATATCGCAGATTTGCTCAGCGTAATGTATATGTGATGCATCGGCGACCGATACAACAAATTTGTCCATTTTAATAAAGAATAGGTGAATAAAGAATTTTAGCGAGGGGCAGGTCACTGCGTAAGTGTCCTATATAAACATATCAGGCAGAGCGCCTGGGAGACATTAGCCTCGGGGTAGAGTAAGACGATATGTGTATATAAGTTTTCAACTCGTATCTAATTCTTAAGACAAAATTATCAACTATTAATAACCAATAGCAAGCTTAAAAGGAGTTATTTTTATTTTAATCACCAAATATTTTATGGCTTTCTTTTGATTGCACCAGATACTCCACCTGACACAATGTACTTCATAAGCTCAGTATTGCTGCCTTCAAGGGTCATTAGTCTCGACTTATCCACGATGAAAACATTGCCGGAAAAGTTATACGAATGTGGTAGGTAAACGGTTACCATTCCGGGCAGGCCAATTTCAGATAAATCTTTCTGGGTGATGAAGCCAGGCTTATAGAGCATGCCATGCTCGTCAAAAGGGACCAACACAGGCGTATCAAATTTCTTTTTGTCCCCCACGAAAGCCGTCACCAGATCATTAATAGCCGTGTAGAGAAAGCTCACAATCGGTATTTTCTTCAGGATATCATTGAACAGGTCAAAAAATGGCTTAGCAAAAAGTGTATTGGCGAGGTAGCCGATAAAGGCTGTTACAAATAGCACCGTGATCATGCCCAGTCCAGGAATACTGATGGGAAGCAAACTATCAGTCCACTTCACCATCTCTACGATGATGTAAACGGTCAAGCTAACTGGCGTAACCAGCAACAAGCCTCTCAGGAAATACCTTAGTAATGATTGAATGTACATAGCTGCTTTTTAGGGATGAAGTTAAAACAAAAAAGGCTTTGTCGCATTCGACAAAGCCCTTTGAATTTCTTAAATGAATCTCTTAAAGTGCGATACCAATGAACGACTTGAAGGCCAATCCCATCAAACCAGTGATGAGCATCGTGATTCCCAAACCTTTCAATCCATCGGGCACACTTGAATATTTCAACTTTTCGCGAATGGCTGCCAATGCAATAATGGCCAAAAACCAACCTAGCCCTGAACCAAAACCGTAGGCAGTGGCCTGAGCGATGGTGTAATCTCTCTGTACCATAAACAACGAAGCTCCAAGAATGGCGCAGTTTACAGCGATCAACGGAAGGAAAATACCCAGTGATCCGTAAAGCGATGGAGAAAACTTCTCGATTACCATTTCTACCAACTGTACCATAGAGGCGATTACAGCGATAAACATGATGAACTGAAGGAATGTCAAATCCACCGTAGCAAAATCAGAACCCAACCAGGCTAAAGCACCTTCCTTGAGGACATATTCTTGCAAAAGCCAGTTAACAGGAACTGTAATCGTCAAAACAAAAATCACAGCCAATCCAAGACCAAAGGCCGTAGAAACTTTCTTAGAAACTGCCAGAAATGAACACATGCCCAAAAAGTAGGCAAAGATCATGTTGTCAATGAAAGTGGCTTTGAGTGCTATATTAAAAATTTCCATGATGTCTTTTAGCTTAGTGTTCTACGTAACCTGTTTTTGATCTCTGGACCCAAATAAGAATTCCCAATACCATAAAGGCGCCTATGGAATCCACCATGAGACCATTTGTTGGGAAATTTGGAAGTCCAATCGCCTCAAACACTTTAAAATCGAAGATCGAACCTGATCCAAAGAGTTCCCTGAAGAAGGCTACTACCAGGATGATCCAGGCATAACCAAATCCACTTCCCAAACCATCCAGAATAGAATCATAAGGTTTGTTGGCCATGGCAAATGCTTCCAACCTACCCATCACGATACAGTTGGTGATAATCAGTCCAACAAAGGCTCCGAGTACCTTATACATATCAAAATAATAAGCTTTCAGTACCTCACTCACCAAAGTTACGAGCGTCGCAATGATCGCCAGCTGAACTATGATCCTGACCCGCCCGGGAATCAGGTTTCTCATAAGTGATATGATCAGGTTAGAAAAAACTATAACAGATACCACTGCGATAGACATCACCAATGTGGGTTCCATTTTGATGGTAATGGCCAGGGCTGAACAAATACCCAATACCTGAATGGTGATCGGATTATCTTCGTTCAAGGGATCCGACACAATTCGTCTTCTTCTTTTTGAAAAAAGCGCTTCGGCAGGCTGTTTTACTTCCTCTTTTACTTCTGGTGCTTCTAATGCTTCAGTACTCATAATTTGAGTTATTTGAAAATTAATTAACTGCTACGCTACTTCCGTTAGCCTTTACTTTTTTAATATATCCCTGATAACAAGTGAGGTAATTAACCATCATCTCATTTACACCCTTCCCGGTTAAAGTGGCTCCGGACATTCCATCCACCTCATGAGCAGTGAGGTTAGGATTACCCTCCCCCTTCACCATTTTGACAGAAACCAGTTCATCATTATCATTATAAAGTTCCTTCCCTTCGAAACGCTCTTGCACTACATCACTTGTGATTCTGGCGCCAAGTCCGGGAGTTTCCTGCTTATGATCAAAGGCCACACCACGGATGGTGTTCAAGTCGCTACCCACAGCCAGATAACCGGAAATCCAATCCCAGAGCCCTGAGCCAAACATCGGAAAGATGTACGCCTCTACTTTGGATGGATCCTGATCGTTCATGAACTTAAACACGGGATATAAACGATCCTCTGCCGCTAAGCGATAGTTCTTCTGAATGCTCACCTTTTCTGCCACCACAGGATTTCCTTTGGCATCCTGAGTCACCACATTCCCATTATAATCCACAACCAGGGATTGCACCTTTTGATCATAGAGGGCAAGCAGCTCGTTGGGTTCTTTGATGGATGAGATATCCATTACCGCTCCCAAAATCTTCTTCTTGGTATCCAGCTCTACCTGTTTATCCTGAGCAGGCTTAAGTCCTACGGAGGCAAGTGACAGCAGACCGCCCAAAACTACTGTTAGGACAATCGAAAATAAGATAATGTATGTATTAGACCGTTGCACGTTTTAATCTTCGTTTTTTGTTAGCATCTACTACGTAATAATCAATAAGTGGAGCGAAAACGTTCATAAACAGAATCGCCAGCATGATTCCCTCAGGATAAGCCGGATTCACCACTCTGATGAGCACTGTAAGCAATCCAATCAGGAAACCATAAATCCATTTGCCCACTTCAGTCTGTGCAGCAGATACAGGATCTGTTGCCATAAACACCGCTCCAAAGGCCAAACCGCCGATCACCAAATGGTACTCTGCGGGAAGTTCCATGTATGAGTTAGATCCTACAAGATTGAATACCACTCCCATGAAATAAGCTCCACCAAATACACTGGCAATGATTTTCCAGCTACCCACACCAGTTCCTATCAGAATCACCGCTCCGATCAGACACATTAAGGTAGAAGTTTCCCCGATGGATCCCGGGATCAGTCCCATAAATAGATTCCAGAAGGAATACATCCCGTCATACCAATGTGCCGACATATCCGCCATCATATTGGTGCCGTTAGAAACAGCTGTAGCTCCATAAGCCAAAACAGTAGCCCCACTGTAAGCATCCACAGGCTGCTTATCTCCAAAGTAAGTCCATACCTCGCCCGAAATATTAGATGGGTAAGCGAAATAAAGGAAAGCTCTTGCGGTAAGGGCCACATTCAGGATATTCATCCCGGTGCCACCGAAGGCCTCCTTGCCGATCACCACCGCAAAAATGGTGGCCAGGGCTACCTGCCATAAAGGAATGGTAGGAGGCATGATCAAGGCTATGAGCATACCAGTAACCAGATAACCCTCACTAATCGGGTGATTTCTGATCACACAAAAGGTAAATTCTGTAAGCAAACCCACTGAATAGGAAACGATAAGAATAGGAACTACCGCAATAGCTCCAATCAATAGCTTATCCAATAAAACAGCATCTTCACCCACAGAAATGAAATGTTGATGTCCAACATTCCACATACCGAATAGCAGGGCGGGAATCATAGCAATCACCACAGTGATCATGATACGCTTCAAATCCACAGCATCCTTAATCTGCGTGCCTTTATTGCCAGTGGTGAGGTCAGGTGCAAATGCGATGGTACGATGCCCTTCGTACAAAGTGTAGAATTTCTCCCACTTTCCGCCCTTCTCAAAATTTGGCTTTAGTTTATCAAACAGGTTTTGTAATGGCTTCATGTTTATGATTAGCTATTTTTTATCATTTCTATACCCTCCCTCAAAATCTTCTGTATCTCATTCTTAGAAGGATCTATGAACTCACACAGGGCCACATCCTCTTCTACCAGTTCAAAGATTCCAAGTGCCTCCATGTCATCATAATCCTCCGAGATAATCGCCTTGAAAAGATAAGTAGGTAAGATGTCCATCGGAAGGACTTTCTCAAACTCTCCGGAAACCACAAATGGACGATCTTCTCCGTGTGTATTGGTGTCAACCGTGTATTCTTTTCCTCTGCTCAGGAATGAGAGTAGACCGATCGCTTTATGAAAGCTCAGTTTTTTGGTAGATGGCTTGATCCATCCCAAAAACTCTTCATAGTCTCCTTCAGGAATAACTGTGACCTGGTTATGATAATACCCGAGATAACCTGCCTTACCGCAATTCTCACCTGTCAAAGGATTCCCTGCAATAAATCGCAAATGACCAGTAGGTACTTCGCTACCAAATAATTTTTCGAGCATCACACCAGAGTAAGTCTTTACATAACCTGGGTTTTTCACCTCAGAGCCTGTGACCGCCACGAGTTTAGATGCATCATATTTTCCTTCTAAGAACAGCTGGCCAATCTGAGCCACTCCGTACGGAGCCACTGTCCACACAATGTCTTTTTTGCTAATTGGATCCAGGTGATGAATCTGCACACCTACGTTTCCAGCAGGGTGAGGCCCTGAAAACTTATTCAGCTCTACACCATTGGCCTGAGCGAAAACCTGAGGAACCTCAGCTTGCCCATTGATATTGAGGTGCACCTTACCGGGTGTCAATTTCCTGAGAACATCCAGCCCTGCCTGAAAGAATTTTTCTTTGTCGCCCAACTGGAAGGCCACGTCTGGTGCCAGTGGATTGGTATCAAATGCCGAAATGAAGATCGCTTTGGGAGTATCCTCAGCATTGGCTACGATTCCGAATGGTCTCTGGATGATATTTGGCCATACCCCACCTGCCTGCATTTGCTCGAGGGCCTCCTCTTTAGACAAATTAGCCAGATCAGAAGTTGAGAAAGTCTTAAACTTCTCAAAAACCACTTCTTTGTCTGCCAGTATCTTTATCTCCAGTAGTTTTCTCTTTTCTCCGCGCTTAATTTCTACCACTTCACCACTTACAGGAGAGCAGTACTTCACACCTTCCGACATTTTATCGTATAGCATGGCTGTACCTGCCTTCACAGTATCTCCTTCTTTGACCAAAAGTTTTGGTCTGGACATGTTGATGAAATCGGTAGGTTTTAAAGCGTAAGTTTCTGAATGAGAAGACTCTGAGATTTTCTTTTCCGGTTTTCCGGCCAGGTTAATATCAAAACCTCTTTTTAGCTTTATCGTTTTCGACATTTTGTATAGTTGCGATCTACTTGAAAATCTGAGCAAAAATACAAAAAAAATGTTCAAATGAAATGTTTGGCAGCATCAATAGAAAACTGTTTTTCCACATCAGGAAAAGAGTCAGACTCCTGCCAACTGAGGCTCCTGCGCCTGTAAGAAATCCGCTACTTTTTCCATCAACCAGCGGGGCGTAGAAGTGGCTCCACAAATACCCACCCGATCCTCCTGACGAATCCAATCCAGGTCGATCTCAGTTTCATTTTCGATGAAGTAACTCCGGGTATTATTTTCCAGACATACATTATATAAAGCTCGGCCATTGGAACTCTTCTTTCCGGAAACAAAAAGCACGACATCATGCTTATGGGAAAACTCCACCATTTTGGGCTCCCTGTTCGAAACCTGACGGCAGATGCTGTCATTGGCGTTAAAGTCCTCTACTGTGAACTCACCCTTTTCCTTTTTAATTCGCTCCTCTATCAGCTCCTTGATGTGATAAAAGCCCTTGGTGCTTTTGGTGGTCTGACTGTACAGTGTGACTGGTCTGGCAAAATCAATCTGATCCAAATCCTCCTCTGAGGTGATAATAATCGCCTCATCATTGGTTTGTCCAGTCAGTCCGATCACTTCGGCATGTCCCGGCTTGCCATAGATGACCACCTGACCATTGCTGGTCACGGCTTTGTCGTAGGAGTGCTTAATTCTGTTTTGAAGTTTCAATACCACCGGACAGGAGGCATCAATCAGTTCAATGTTGTTTTTCAGAGCTGTTTCATAAGTCTCTGGTGGCTCACCATGTGCCCGGATCAGCACCTTACAGTCATGCAACTCCTCCAGTTCTTCTCTGGTAATGGTTCTCAAACCCTTGGCGTATAAGCGCTCTACTTCCATGGCATTGTGCACGATATCCCCGAGACAATAGAGCTCCTGCCCGCCTTCCATTTCGTCTTCGGCCATTTGTATGGCAAACTCAACTCCGAAACAATACCCTGAATGTGGATCTATCTCAACTTGCATGGATTTTCTCTTTGGCTAGGGATACAATTTTATGAACCTGATCGGCAAAAGTCAAATTTGAGGTATCTATTTCTACAGCATCCTCTGCCTTCCGCAGTGGGGATTCAGACCTTGTGGAATCAATTTCATCACGCTGTGATAAATTATTTTCGATCACATTAAGTTCCTCAATGATGCCCTTTTCTGCTAATTCACTCTGGCGCCGCTCAGCCCGAATCCTGGTATCGGCTGTCATAAATACCTTGAGTTCAGCACCCGGAAACACCACCGTACCAATATCCCTTCCGTCCATCACGATCCCTTTGCCCTTTCCTATTTTCTGTTGCTGGGCCACCATGGCATGTCTCACCACTGCGATAGTGCTTACCGCACTCACATGCTCATTGACCCGCATGGTGCGAATTTCATTTGATACGTCCAGACCATTCAGCAACACATGACCTTCCTCAAAGCGAATATCCAGTGTGTCCAAAGCATGCTCAACCTGGCTCGCGTCATCCAAAGAAACGTCTTGTTCCAGAAAATAGAGAGTGGTGGCCCTGTACATCGCTCCACTATCTATATAGGTATAGCCCAGCTCACCGGCTACTTTTTTAGCGGTAGAGCTTTTTCCTGTACCCGAAAAGCCATCTATGGCAATGGTAATCTTATGCATCAACAGTCTTTGATTGGGCAAGGTATCGGTTTCCCTTTCTTGATTTGTCTGCTTTTATCTATCGAGTTTGAGGGGCCTTTTCGGCACCCTCCCACGATCAAAAGCAAGGCAATAGAAATCATTAGTGATATGGAACGGAGGTGTCGCATCAGATGCTGGCAGTCTCTACTCCCGAATCTATCTTCCTGATCAATCCTTGTAGCACTTTTCCAGGACCACATTCCACAAATGACGTGGCTCCGTCTGCGATCATGGCATTCACACTCTGTGTCCACCTAACTGGTGCAGTAAGCTGAGAAACCAGATTGGACTTGATCTCCATAATGTCAATATGCCCCTTGGCATCCACATTTTGATAAACAGGACACTTGGGTGCGCCAAAAGTCGTGGCTTCAATGGCCGCCGCCAGTTCTTCACGTGCAGGTTCCATCAAAGGCGAATGGAAGGCACCCCCTACCGGCAATATCAACGCTCTTTTTGCGCCAGCGGCTTTCAGTTGCTCGCAAGCTATTTCCACACCCTTGATGGAGCCTGAGATAACCAGCTGACCCGGGCAATTGTAATTGGCTGCAACGACCACCTCATCGATGCCTGCACAAATCTCTTCTACTACCTCGTCAGCCAACCCCAAAACTGCGGCCATCGTGGACTCCTGCAGCTCACAGGCCTTTTGCATTGCCATTGCTCGCTTAGACACCAATGTGAGTCCGTCCTCAAAACTCAGCGCACCATTGGCCACAAGTGCTGAAAACTCCCCGAGGGAATGACCGGCCACCATATCTGGCTCGAAGGCATCGGAAATCAAAGCGGTAACCACACTGTGTAAAAAAATGGCCGGTTGTGTCACTTTGGTCTGCTTGAGCTCATCGGCCGTACCCTCAAACATGATCGTTGAAAGTTTGAAACCTAAAACATCATCAGCCTGATCAAAGAGTTGCTTAGCCTTAGGGCTGCTATCGTACAAATCCTTCCCCATACCAGGAAACTGTGCTCCCTGCCCAGGGAATACAAATGACTTCATATGTTACGTTTTGAGTTGATTGGTTATTTAAGCGGGCAAAGCTACGAAACATCAGTAAGAATCGAGAAATCTTTCCTTCAAATCGGGCGTAGGCACCCGGCATGTTTCCCGCTTTCCAAACCACCGGTAGCGGTTTTTGGCAATCCAGTCATAAATGAAATCTCTGATAAACTTCGGAATGATTTTAAAAACCAGGAGCAGACGCCATGGACCTCCCAAAAGCATCCCTATCTCCAGCGCTGCACCACTTTTGTGGTATAATCGACCCTTTTTCAGTAGAAGTATGCTCTGAAGCAAAGATGGATCCACCTGATATTGGTCCAATTTCCCTTTGGCAAAGTCAGACTGAAGCGAAGCAAAATGAAATTGTTTGTCCGTATCCCGGTCTATTACAAAATTCACTGCGGAATTACAGAGATTACACACCCCGTCAAAAAAGATAATGGGAGTATCTGCTACTTCAGAATTTGCAACCAACCGTTCAACGTCCATTTGGTGTCTTTAGGGTTTAGCACATCCACAGTGACTTCAGCTACATAATAGTAAACCCCTGCGGGGAGCTCCTGTCCCCATTTGTTCTTTCCATCCCAATTAATGTAAATCCCTTCCGGGTTTTCAAATGAATTGTAGACATACAGCTCCGATCCCGATCGGTCAAAAACCCTGAAATCTACCTGAAGGACAAACCTGGGACAATCCGCATCGTTGAAACTGGCAATGTTGAGTCCTTTTTTATAAAGTGGACTGAAAACATCATTGATGCCATCATTATTGGGAGTGAAAACATTCGGCAGTTTATAGACCGGACAGTTGTCATTGCAGATTTCCTCTGTCAGCTCACTCTCATTACCAGACCTGTCTACAGCTGAGATCCTGTAGCAACCCTTCAGAGAGGTAAGATCCGTATGATCAAACCGTGTATCCGACGGGGTAGCAATGATTGAATAGTCTTCTTCGCGACCACTCGGCGTGAAGTACACATTGTAGAAGGAGATATCATCATCACAATCCGGATTTTCGTCAGATGTCCAGCTCAGACTCTGAGTATAGTTATTAGAACCACAAGGTTGACTGGCCAACATACTCGCACAATCCATTTGATCGGCAATGGTCACCACCGGAGGTGAACAAGGTGGAATGGTATCGTTGGGCTGGCCACATCCTATTTGGGAGCGATTGATCAAGGGTTCTGGAAGCAAAGGATTGAAGTAAGAGCCCTGAGCAGTCACCGCATAGCAGTATTCTATGTCTTCATCCAGCACCTCTCCATTAAAATCACCATTGTCCAGGTAGTAAAAACCTTCAGATGTAACATCCACAGAATCTATCAGCACCATTTGATCCAGATCCGTACTCACTACCTGATCCCTATAGATATAATGGTATGGATAATCCTGAACAGTATTGGACCAGGGTACCGATGCTGCCCAATTGAGCTCAATTGACTTCAACAAAGGCCTCAGGGCCAACCGCACGCTACTGGCTGTGGCTGATGAGTCCACCAGCACACCCCCGGCATCATAAAAGCGTACAAAATAATGGTAAGCATTTGCGAATGTATTGAGGCCAATATCGGTAAACACCGTATCGGTAATACCTGATGCTATTAGCTGATAAGGTTTGGTAGCGGAGGGATTCAAACCCTCCGCACGGAAAATATCATATTTATAGTCAGGAGGGTACAGTATCTGGTCTATCTGATACGGCGGAGCCCAGCGGACCAAAATCCTTCCATCCGTTTCACTGGTAGTGAGCACGTCCACATTGGTGATGGCTGGTGCATCGATGACGATGCTATCGCATACTTCCTCAGACACATAGCTCTCACCACCACCCGGCAAAGGGAAAGTAGCGACTAACCTGTAGCAATATTTCGCGCCGGGAGCCAGACCTTTCCCATCGTTGTTATCCAGGTATTCTGTGATCGGATTTTGAGTGTCGGGATCCAGCATGGGGATTTCATCGATCAGTCTGTAGCCCGAATTAGCAGGCATCCCTACATTACACTCGTCAGCCTCTATTTCAAACTCCCCCACTCTCCTCCATATCTGCATAGATTCGGCATTCACACAATTATATTTATCCCACTTCAGCCTGATGGATTTTCCTGTTTGAAGACTCGACTCCAGGCCTTTCGGAGAAGGCCCCACCACAGTGATCAATAGGGTTTCAAAATTCACTAATCTAGGCCCTACATCTGGGTTATCGGTGACCTTGAACTGCACCTCATAGGGTCGCACGCGCACATGGCCACATTCTGTTTCCCACTCAAACGATAAAAAACCTGGGGGGCCCTGAAAGGTGGCAGGATCCGGCTTGTAAGTGGCTGAACTACCATTCACTTCAAAAGGACCTCCATAGGCCTCAAGCTTCACCTGCTGTCCATCAGGATCAGTACCCTGAATAATCTCGCTGACAGTCTCTCCAGCTTCTACGCACAAATCCTCCGGCACTTCCAGTTCCGGGCGTTCATTATCTGTTTTCTTCACTATGATTTGCATATCTCGGGTCACATACCCAAGCTTAAACCACTGCCCCGCCACTTGCCGCCACTCTTCAATGACAAAGGCCACATTGTATTCAGCCACATCTCCCTGATTCAGCACGTCGCCCGGAGCATCCCACTCCAGGTCTCCCCGCACCGGGTCCATTGTCAGTTTAGCGAAATCATTCAGCGCTTCATTGCCCTGATTGGGGATGGTGTAAAATTCGGGAGCATTCATAACACGATAGTTATTCACCTCGGCACCACGGGCCTGCTTAGGGATTACAAATTTGTACGAAAGGCTGTCTCCGTCCGGATCAAAGGCTCCGGGGTTATGAATAAATTTGGCACCCACTGCGGCAAAGTCTATAGGGGGCACTAAAAGCACAGGCGTGTTATTCAAACCGAAAAAAGGGTCGATCACAATCATGGACTCCACATAAAACGTGGTATTCACTGAATTATCCATGTTAATGATTCCCTCATTGCGAAACTTCTCTTCATAACTCACCACGTAGGAGTTGGCAGCCTGGTAGGTATGCACCACTTTGAACTGCACCATTTCTATTTCATTGTCGATAGGCGTCTCCACAATATTGAAACCCCGCTCCTGAATTTCGCTATCGCCAAACCGAAAAATACCATCACCAAAATGAATGACCGATCCGGAATCCCGATATCCGGTGAAAGTAAATTCATAAGTCAACGTGAGATTGTTGATTCGCTTGGCGGTGATTTCACCTGCACGAATGTGAGTGGCATAAGCACTACTGATGCTCAAACCCAACAGGATGAGCCAGCAAGCTATTTTGATAACGAAAGGATTAACCGTGCTATTCTTCATTCAAATCATTCAACAATTAGCAACTTTTTCACCCCAATCAAACGATCAAAACCATCGAAAAATTGGATAATATAAGTTCCAGGCTGCAAATTACCTTGATGGCTTAAAGATACTAAAGGATTTTGGACCATTTCTGCATAAATCTGTTTGCCCGATAGGGTAATGATTTTATAATAGGAAAGGTTGCCTGATCTATCGTTTATTTTAAAATCTCCATCCGACGGATTGGGATACACAGAAATATCTTCCGAATGGGGTGGAGCACCAGTCACCACACTTCTGATCGCTGTAAATGATTCACAATCCTGACTGTAAAAAACATTCCTACTCTGGACATAACCCTCGGAGTGGACCCTGATATGCCCATAATCGTAGCTTTTTGTGGATGGAATCAGATCAAAATAAAAAATGGTGTCTTTATGAATAGATAGGTCATTCAGGGAAGCAGAAGTACTCCCATCCAACAACTGATAAAAAGGCAGCTCCACTTGTAAAGAGCACTGGTCTACCTGCTGCACCTTCAGGTAAAACTCCTCCGCATCACACACTGAAAGCACGCCTTCTAAAGTTGGGTGATCCAGTGAAGAAGCGATGACTTCAGCATTAAAATCCAAAATCGTCTGACTCAGTGTAAACCAACTTCCCTCCTGCTCTCTCATCTCCTCCACCTGGATGGCAAAAGTATAAAGTGGCTCATGTCCAGAGGGATGATCCCCTACATCCCATGACATATTACCGGTAAAAGGGTCCATTGCAGCTCCTGCAAAATGATAGCCGGATACTGGCATATCCCTCCCTTTCTTCGGTGTAACCAAACTAAAGACCAGCAAATCCCCATCTGCATCATTCACTTGTAAGGCCTGAGCAAACCTACCCGCGTTGGCAGCTAGCAATAAATGCGATGCATCAAACACCGGAAAAGAGTTTTGAAAAAACGGATCGATCAAAAAAGTAGTCTCTATATAAAAACTTTCATTGCCAGAGTTATTGACATTCATGACTCCTTCAGTCCGGTGGTTCTCCACATAACTCACCTTGTACGCTCCGGGAGCAGCGTAGGTATGTGACACCTCAAAGGCAACCAAATCATGATGATCTGATATCGGCTTGCGGTTCACTACCACCTCCGCACTATTGACTGCTCCGTCACCGAAAGACAAAACTCCGCTCCCAAAGTGGACAGAGGAAGCTGCGTCACTAAAACCACAGACACTGAATGTGACAGTAGTACCTTCCACCTTTTTGATACTGATGTACCCACCAGCAATGTGCGTAGCACCTGCCGTATACGCTATCACAGACAGCATGAAAGCAATAAATATTTTTCTTGATTCTTCAAACATCTCAGATAAACACAGGGTTCGCCATTCAAAACAGTTAAATTAGAGAATAACCCCTAACTGAACTTAAACTAAGTTATTTAGACAGATTCAAAATAAGGCCGTAGATTGTTTGGGTGGAACTTGGGGACTACCTTTGAATCCGACATAAATTAGAAATTCAGATAATCATATGAGTTGGTTTTCCAATACCTTTTCGAGTACCATAGGCAGAAAGTTTGCTATGGCCCTTTCGGCAATATTCCTGGTCTTATTCCTGCTAATGCACCTGACGACCAACATGCTTTCGGTGATCAGTGCAGATGCCTTTAATGAGGCCTCCCATTTCATGGGTACCAATCCGGTGGTGCAATTTCTGCTTCAGCCGGTATTGATCTTTGCTGTTGTGTTTCACTTTGTGATGGGGTTTGTGCTGGAAGCAAAAAACAGAGCATCTCGCCCCATGAAGTATGCTAAAAAAGACACTGGAAATGCGACATGGATGTCTCAAAACATGATCTACAGTGGGCTGGTAATACTGGCTTTTCTGGCTCTCCATTTCATCGATTTCTGGATTCCGGAGATCAATTACAAATATGTGGCTCAGTTGCCTGAAGTAACCGACCGCTACTATGGCGAAATGGTACACAAGTTTCAGAATCCACTAAGAGTCGGTGCCTATGTGATTTCCTTTGTGCTGTTAGCCCTTCACTTGCTGCATGGTTTTCAGTCATCGCTTCAGTCCATGGGGATCAACAACAAGTTTACCCCGGCCATCAAAAAATTCACTCAGGCTTATGCCATCGTTATCCCAATAGGATTCGTTTTGATCGCTCTTTATCACTTTATCAATCACTAATCAAGTCATGCAAATAGGTTCTAATTTTCCCTCTCAACTACCAGAAGGCCCACTTGCAGATAAGTGGACAAATTATAAAAATCATATCAACCTGGTTAACCCCGCCAACAAACGCCTTATCGACGTTATCGTTGTTGGAAGCGGACTGGCAGGAGGTTCAGCCTCAGCCACCCTTGCAGAGCTTGGGTATAACGTAAAGACATTTTGCTTTCAGGATTCCCCCAGAAGGGCTCACTCCATTGCAGCTCAGGGTGGTATCAACGCAGCTAAGAATTACCAGGGTGATGGTGACTCTACCTACAGATTATTTTACGATACTGTAAAGGGTGGAGATTACCGCTCTCGTGAGGCCAACGTTTACAGACTGGCCGAAGTTTCTGCCAATATCATTGACCAATGTGTAGCTCAGGGAGTACCCTTTGCCCGTGATTATGGTGGGCTACTGGATAACCGATCATTTGGAGGAGTACTGGTGTCGAGAACATTCTATGCGAAAGGTCAGACGGGTCAGCAGCTCCTACTGGGTGCATACTCGGCCATGAACAGGCAGATAGCCCGTGGGAAAATAAAGATGTACAACCGCCATGAGATGCTGGAACTGGTCATGGTAGACGGAAAAGCACGGGGTATCATTGCCCGTGATCTGGTAACAGGTGAAATAGAAAGGCACTCTGCTCACGCTGTAGTGATTGCTTCCGGTGGATATGGTAACGTATTTTTCCTCTCCACCAACGCCATGGGCAGCAACGTGTCAGCCACCTGGAAAATTCACAAGAAAGGTGCCTGGTTTGCTAACCCATGTTATACCCAAATTCACCCTACCTGTATCCCGGTATCCGGTGATCACCAATCCAAACTGACCCTCATGTCTGAATCATTGAGGAATGACGGCAGAATATGGGTACCCAAAAAGAAAGAAGATGTAGAAGCCATTCGGGCCGGAAAGCTGAAAGCTAAAGACCTGCCTGAGGAAGACCGGGACTATTATCTGGAAAGAAGATATCCCGCCTTTGGTAACCTCGTGCCTCGTGATGTGGCCTCAAGAGCTGCCAAAGAAAGGTGTGATGCCGGATTTGGCGTGAATGCCACCGGAGAAGCCGTATACCTGGACTTTGCTGCAGCCATAGAGCGGTATGGCAAAGAGCAGGCTCACCTGAAAGGACTCGATGAAAATGACAAAAAAGTGGTGACCGACCTGGGCAAGGAAGTGATCAAGTCTAAGTACGGCAATCTTTTCCAGATGTATGAGAAGATCGTAGATGACAATCCATACGAGATGCCCATGATGATCTACCCAGCGGTGCACTACACCATGGGTGGTACCTGGGTGGATTACAACCTGATGTCCACCATCCCGGGCTGTTATGTGATAGGTGAGGCCAACTTCTCAGATCACGGAGCAAACAGACTGGGAGCTTCAGCTCTGATGCAGGGGCTTGCTGATGGATATTTCGTATTGCCCTATACCATAGGAGACTACTTGTCCAATGACATCAGAACAGGGAAAATCCCAACAGATACCCCTGAGTTTGACGAAGCAGAGAAAAGCGTACGGGATCAGTTGGAGAGGCTCATCAACAACAAGGGTACTAAATCAGTCGATTACTTCCACAAGAAGCTGGGCAAAGTAATGTGGGACAAAGTAGGTATGGCCAGAAATGCTCAGGGGTTGAAAGAGGCGATGGTTGAAATCAAAGAAATCCGGGAAGCCTTCTGGAAGGATGTGAAAATCCCGGGTACGCTCAACGAATACAATGAAGAGTTGGCCAAAGCCGGACGAGTAGCTGATTTCCTTGAATTGGGTGAATTGTTTGCCAAAGACGCCTTACACCGTGAGGAATCTTGTGGTGGGCACTTCAGAGAAGAACACCAAACTCCAGAGGGAGAGGCTAAAAGAAACCCTGAATTTCAATATGCTGCTGCCTGGGAATATAAAGGCGAACCCGGAGATGCTGTCCTTCACAAAGAAGAGTTGAAATACGAAAACATCGAAGTAAAAGAAAGAAGTTACAAGTAATAGCCGCAAGGCACTTTACGGAAAATAAATACCGAATTATGGACCTTAAACTAAAAATTTGGCGTCAGAAAAACGCCGGCGATAAAGGGAAGATTGTCAACTATGACATCAAGGATGTGTCCCCTGATATGTCATTCCTGGAAATGCTTGATGTTCTCAACGATGAGCTTATCGGCAAGGGAGACGATCCCGTAGCCTTCGATCATGATTGCAGGGAAGGCATCTGTGGTGCTTGCTCTCTTCAGATCAACGGAAAACCGCATGGTCCGGACTCAGCCATCACCACCTGCCAGCTCCACATGAGAAAATTCAAAGATGGAGACACCGTGTACATCGAACCATTCAGAGCCAAGGCTTTCCCGGTGATCAAGGATTTGATCGTGGACAGAAGCTCTTTTGACAGAATACAGCATGCTGGTGGGTATATTTCGGTGAACACCTCGGGAAACACTCAGGATGCCAATTCGATTCCGATCAATAAGGAAGATGCTGA
The DNA here is from genome assembly GCF_902506655.1 of Marinoscillum sp. 108. NCBI lineage: Bacteria > Pseudomonadati > Bacteroidota > Cytophagia > Cytophagales > Reichenbachiellaceae > Marinoscillum > Marinoscillum sp. 108. Next base: position 86,708 of record NZ_LR734817.1, read on the forward strand.
CAATGCATTTGATGCAGCTACTTGTATCGGCTGTGGTGCCTGTGTAGCAGCATGCAAAAACGCATCTGCGATGCTCTTTGTCTCTGCCAAAGTCTCCCAATTTGCCCTGCTGCCTCAGGGACAGGTGGAGCGTAAGATGAGGGCTGAGAAAATGGTGGCACAAATGGATGAAGAAGGCTTCGGCGCTTGTACCAATACTGGTGCATGTGCGGCAGAATGCCCCAAGGAAATTAGCCTGACCAACATAGCCAGGCTGAACCGGGAGTTTCTCTCCTCCAGTTTCACCTAAAACTAAAAATTCAAACCCCGATATCCTCGGGGTTTTTTATTGCGTTTAAATTCAAATGATTCCTTAGTATCTTCGTGCTAAAATCAGCGATCTGTTGAAGCGGTTTCTCCTTTTCTTATCAATTGTATTACTCCTGGGTGCCGGATATTTCACTTATGACAAATGGGTGAAAAACGCTGACCTCACCCTGTGGTCTTTTGTGCCGGGCACTTCCGTTCTGGTCTATGAGACCTCTACACCACTGGTTTCACTGGAGGAAATCAAGCAAACAAGCATCTGGAAAAACCTCAGCTACCTCCAGGAAGTCGAGAACATCGACAAAAACATAGACCTGCTGGACAGCCTGGCTGGCAAGGGAAATTTCCGAAATTTCTTTGCAGAGAATCCATTGCTGATTTCCCTCAATATTACCTCCAGTAAGTCATTTGACTTTCTCTTTGTGGTAGAGATTCAAAACCTCTCGCAGCAAACTTTCATTAGCAAAGCTCAGGCCCATTTCCAGGATGCCAACTACGTGAAGCGCACGAGAGAATACGAAGGGTTTACCATCACCGAACTGGTGGGTGATGGCCCCGACAATAGTTTTACTTACATTTTTTACAAGAACTACTTCATCGGAAGTTTCTCCGCATTTCTGGTGGAAGATGCTATCCGTACAGTCTCCTATGAGGAAACCACGGGATTTGATCAGAAAAATCCAGAGCTGAAACGCCTCACTAAACTCGAAAGAGATCATGGTAACATCTACCTAAACATAGAAAGGGTTCCAGCGCTCATCAATATCTTCACTCAAGATCCCACCAACCTGGATTTGGGTAAATCGGCTTTTCTGGATCTCAAAGTGGGAGATAAAACTGCCAACCTTACCGGCTTTTCTTTTGTAGATCAGCCAACCCAGTTTCTGAGTAATTTCCGCACTTCTTCCGGAGCAGAATTTGACATTGCCAATATCATTCCCATTGAAGCATCCTGGTTTTACCACTTCAGTACAAAGGATCCTGCTGCATTGGGCACATCTCTCCAGCAGTATTATCAAGCCACCGCACCTGATGTTCTAAAATACCAAGCCAAACTCCTGAAGGACGCAGACTTTGATGTGAACTACACCTTCAACCTGATGGATGAAGAAATAGGGTTGATCACGATGGAATCAGCCGCTACCGGCGAACATCACCAACTTCTGATTTTGGAAGTGAACGACATGGGTGAAGCCCTTAAGTTTTTCAACTCAGCAGGCGAGCGACATATGCTCACCACCGGCGACACACTGTATCATGAGCAATACGGTGATTATGAAATCCGTAAGCTTCCCGTTGCCAACTTTCCTTATGCACTATTGGGTAACCTGGCGCGAGGTTTTGAAGATTCCTATTACCTCCAGTATCGCAATAATCTGGTGTTTAGCAACAACCTTCAACAGCTCAAAAATTTCACCATCTCCATAGAAAATGAGGGCACATGGACCAAGTCCCTTCGGATCAGTCACTTTCTGGATCAAACCAATAAAGAGGCCAGCTTCAGCTTGTTTGTGAATACACCAAGAGCGTGGAATCAGCTATTAAACGGCCTGAAGCCATCGTGGAAAGACTATCTCGCTGAGCATCAGTTTTCCTTTAAAAATCTGGAGTTTCTGGCTTTTCAGTTCAGCACAGTGGATGATAAATTTTACACCAACCTCACCATTTATCAGCCAAACCTGCCAAACAGAAGTATACCCGAACGCATCAAAACATTGAGGTCTATCACCCTTCCTGATTTTATCAAAACCAAACCCTGGCTTGTTACCAACCACAATAACAAACTCAAAGAAGTATTTGTGCAGGATACTGCTAATAATGTGTACCTCATTGGTTCCGATTTTTCGGTCATCTGGGATAAGTCCATCTCAGCGCCCATCATCAGTGATGTAAGGCAAATTGATTATTATAAAAATGGAAAACTACAGTACATTTTCGCCACGAAAGAGGCCGTGCACATACTGGATCGCACAGGGGCTTACCTCCCCGAATTTCCTAAAAAACTTGCTCAAATAAAGGAAATAGAGCATTTCGGCATCATTGATTATGACAACACGAAAAATTACCGGTATGCCATCACTGATGACAAAGGCCTGATGTACCTCACCGACAAAGACCTGAAACCCCTGCCAGGCTGGAGTCCTAAAAACTTCGAAAAACCCCTCGTGCAAGCACCATTGCATCGGAGGATAGATGGGAAAGATGTGATCATTGCTATCCGTAAAGATGGTAAGCTCTTTGTCCTCAACCGAAAAGGTGACAACTATGCCAGCTTCCCCCTCGAGACCAACTCGGAAATATCCGACGACCTGTTTGTGAGCAGTGCCAACAGCCTCGATAAATCCACGATTACCCTGCTGACCACCAGTGGTGAGTTAATGGAAATCAGCCTGAAAGGCCGACTTACCCGGCGGGAGCAATTGTACAAACCCGGTGCAAAAACCGATTTTCAGATCATTGAAGACGTGACCGGCGATGCTTACGTTATTTTGCGCAGAACAGAAAATAGCTATGAGGTACTTGATGAAAATGGTCTGGTTTTATTTGAGAAAAACTACTTCTCCAATACTCCACTTTATCATCAGTACTATCATTTGGGAGCAGGTACAGAATTCATTGTTTTTGTGGATCCGGGTGGATCCTACCTCTATCTCTATGACCGAGAGGGTCAATTGCTCACCGGGAGACCCCTTACCGCTACTCAGCCTATTTCGGTCATGCAGTATGAAAATGAGTTCCAGATCTACCGTGCCGTAGACAGAAACCTGGAACTCATCTCTGTGTCATTCTAAACCATCATGGTTTTCCACTTGCCCCTGCGAAAGAGCAGGATGCTGATGACTGCCTGCAAAGAGTGGCAAAATGCAATGGTAAAAAAGACTCCATTTGCCTGCCAGTCCAGATACACTGATAGCCAATAGGCCAGCGGGATTTGTATCACCCAAAAGACAAAGAAATTGACAATCAAAGGGGTTCTGGTATCCCCAGCGCCGTTAAACGCCTGGCTTATCACCATACCGTAAGCAAAAAACACATACCCAAAGCAGATGATCTGCAAAGCGGATACGGCAATCTTTACTACTCCCGGCTGCACGGTGAAAATGCCTATTATGGGCTCTGCAGCCAAATAGAACACCACAGACACTAACCCCAGGAAGATCATATTATAAAAAGCCGTCTTCCACACAGACTCCTCAGCCCTATCGGGAGCTGAAGCTCCGAGGTTTTGCCCCACCAGAGTTGCTGCAGCATTGGACATACCCCATGAAGGTAGAATGGTAAATACAATCACCCTAAAGGCAATGGTGTATCCCGCCAGCGCCTCGGCACCAAATAAGGACATTACCTTCACCAGGAAAATCCAACTGGCAGACTCAATCAGAAACTGGCCCATTCCGCCTAGTGAAATCTTCAGGAGCTCCACTACGGTTTTGAACCTGATCACCACATTGGCCCAACCAATCTTGATAATACCTCGCCTATTCATCAGGTGATACACCTGATAAAGCACACCTATTGATCTCCCTAATGTAGTAGCAATGGCAGCTCCCTCCACTCCATAAGCCGGCACGGGTCCCCATCCGAAAATCAACAGCGGATCCAGGATCAAATTGAGCCCATTGGCCAGCCACAGTGCCCTCATAGCAATGGCAGCATCCCCAGCGCCACGAAATATGGCGTTATTCAAAAAAAGCAAGAAGATACTCAGGTTACCTGCCAGCATAATCTGGGTAAAACCCAATCCCTCAGCGATCAGATCTGGCTTCCCTCCCATTAGGACCAGGATGTCTTCAGCGAAGATATATCCTACACCCCCTAAAAGGGCACCAATGATGACCGCCAGAAAAATAGATTGAAATCCGGCATCACTCGCTTTTTTGAACTTCTTTTCGCCGACCCGGCGTGCCACAATGGCCGTGGTAGCCATGCTCAATCCGATGGCCACAGAATAGATGATCATCAGTACAGACTCGGTGAGTCCCACTGTTGCCACGGCATTGACACTCACCCGCGACACGAAAAAAACATCCGCTACTGCAAAGAGAGATTCCATGACCATCTCTGCAATCATGGGTATTGACAATAAAAAAATGGCTCTGTTAATACTGCCAGAGGTGAATTCACTTTCTGTTCCCTTTAAGGCAGCGATAAATAATTTGAATATTCTCAGAAATTTACTGATAGCTCCAGACATGATAAATGATAATACGATGTAAAAAATTGGAAAAACTCAACTAGGGGGAAACCCCTAAGCACTGCTAAGGAATTAGCAGAATCGGGTACGAGATATGACGGCTATCAGCTTCATAAGAATGCAAAGAAAAACATTTTTTTTCTTAAAAAACAACTCTCAGTTCATCACCCTCCTATTTTTCTGCAAAAAAACATCCAACTGCTTATACCATATACCCAAGGCGATACAAGACCAAAAGCTTCAATTTGCGCCAAAGACGGTCTTTCATGCTACTTTATTAAGTTAAAATTCATATTTTCACCCTTAATACTTATTTTGCTTGGAATCACGGCCTCCTATGAACAAAGATTATAGTGTTTTATTGGAAAATCTTCTCGGAAGAAGATATGACGAAGCACTCCGGGAATCAATAATCTCCGAAGCCTTTGAAGAAAGTGAATACGCCGACTGCCTGAAATATGCACTGGAAGGCATGCAGGAAATTGACCCTTCCTACGCCTACAAAACCTTCCACATCACCAAGAGAATTCAGGAAAAAATCGAAAAGGCTTTCTCCGCCATTAACTTGAGCGTTGATTTTCGTTATCAAGGGGCTATTCAGACAGAAACCCATGTAGTTCTCTATGGGGGAGTGGAACTTTTAGTTTTGGCCAAACCCACTGACAACAAACCATGGAACACCGTATCGAGAATGGCAAGAGAAATCCTGGAAGTACTCTCGGGCGACCTGTCATTCAAAGAAGTAGATTATAGCAATAAGCTTGACATCAGGTTAAGAACCATGAAGCCCACATGTGAAGTGAAAATACTCCCGGCAATTTGGCTGCAAAATCCGGAATACATGACCTCTAAAAGGGAAATAGACCGGGGTATCAGCGAATACAACCTGGCTAAAAAAACTCGTAGAAAGTATCTCCCCTTTCTGAACATTGCCCGAATCAACTCCAAAGACACACGGTGCAATGGCGGATTGAAAAAGATGATCCGGCTACTCTGCACCCTGCAACGGGATGCTCACGAACCCATTGGCCTCAATAACTATCAGATTGGCTCCATGCTCTATGCCATACCTGAGAAGCAACTCAAATTTAACCCTGAGTACTCACTCAGTCTGATTGGTGTGGTGTCTGCACAGCTCAACCGCATTATCACTGATAAAAATTATCGTGAGAAGCTCGTCTCACCAAGTGAAAAAGAGCTGGTTTTTGGTCCCTCTCCAATGATGAAAGAGGAAATACAAAAACTCAAAAACGAGCTGGACAGCCTTGTGGCAGATATTCAGGAGACCCTCAGAGCAGAGGGTAAAACCCTCTACAGCGAGATCAAATATTAACCCAATCCTGCGCGCTTCAGGAGCGCATCGGGTGCAGGAGCTTTCCCTCTAAATTTCTTATAAAGAGTCATCGGGTGTTCGGTACCACCCCTGCTAAGGATGTTTTCTTTGAATGATAGTGCCGTAGCCTTATCAAACACGCCCTTCTCCTGAAAAACGGAAAAGGCATCTGCATCCAAAACCTCTGCCCATTTGTAGCTATAGTATCCGGCCGCATATCCTCCTGCGAAAATGTGCCCAAACTGCACACTCATATTGGTGTTTGGCACTGGCGGAAACAAATCGGTTGAAGCAAACGCTTCGTTCTCCACTGCCCGTACATCAGCCAGCGTCCCTGCCTTTTCAAAGGGAATGTTATGCCAGTTCATATCCAATGCGGCAAAACTCAACTGCCTCACTGTGGCATACGCTTCATGGTATGTAGCACTCTTCTTCAGTCTTTTCACATATTCTGCTGGTATCAGCTCTCCATTTTCAAAATGCTTGGCAAACAGATCCAGACACTCTTTTTCATAACACCAGTTTTCCAAAATCTGTGAAGGCAACTCCACAAAATCCCAGTATACGTGAGTGCCTGATAAACTGGCATAGCGAGTATCTGCCAGCATACCATGCAGCGCATGTCCAAACTCATGAAAGAGGGTGGTGACCTCATCAAACTTGAGCAAGGAAGGCACATCCTCTGAGGAAGGCGTGAAATTGCACACGATAGATACATGCGGAATCACCTTCTCCCCTCCTACTTTCTTCTGATCCCGGTAAGAGGTCATCCATGCGCCTCCACGTTTACCATCCCTCGGGAAAAAATCTGCAAAGAAGATCGCAACGACGGTCCCCTTGCCATCTAACACTTCATAAGCCTGAACATCAGGGTGATACACCGGGATTTCTTCGTTTCTTCGGAAAGAAATATCAAAAAGCCTTTCTGCGGTTTGAAAAACTCCGGAGATCACATTTTCTAATTTAAAATAGGGCTTGGTGAGTTCATCGTCCAGATCATACTTCTTCTTTCTGAGCTTCTCTGAGTAGTAAGCCCAATCCCATCGCTGAAGTTCATGATCAGCACCCAACTCTTGCATGAAAGCACGCAGCTCCTCCACTTCCTCCTTTGCTTTGGGGAGCGCGCGCGTCATCAGGTCATTTAAGAAATCCTCAACTCTGGCAGGAGATTCAGCCATTCGTTCCTCCAGTACATACTCAGCATAGGTACCGTACCCGAGCAACTGTGCCTTCTCAGCCCTCAGCTTGGACAGCTGCAGTACGATCTCCTGATTATCCCGTTCATTTCCTTTCAGGGCTTTGCACATATAGGCCCTGTAAAGCTTCTCCCGGAGTGATCGGTTGTCGGCGTATTCCATCACCGGCATGTAGCTGGGCGCCTGAAGCGTAAAGGCCCATTTCCCTTCATGTCCTTTCTGTTTTGCCGTGCTGGCAGCTCTGCTGATGACATCCTTTGGTAAGCCGGCCAAATCGTCCTTACTCTCCACCAAATACAGGAAATCATTGGTCTCAGCCAGCAGGTTTTCACCAAACTGAAGTGAAAGCCTGGAAAGCTCGATAGAAATCTCCTTGTAACGTTCTTTTTTAGCCCCATCCAGGTCGGCGCCACTTCTCACAAAACCTTTATAGGTTTTGTCCAGCAGCATCGATTGTTCTCCGTCGAGCGACAGGTGCTCACGGTTTTCGAAAACCGTCTTAATCCGCTCCCATAAGCGGGTGTTTTGTTTCACTTCATTATCAAACTCTGACAACAAGGGTGAGGCTTCACGAGCTACCCCTTGCAGCTCGTCATTGGTTTCAGCGGAGTTCAAATTGAACAGAACGGAAGTAACCCGCTCCATAAGAGCTCCGGACTTTTCCAGCGCTTCTATGGTGTTTTCAAAAGTGGCTGGATCAGTAGATTCGGCAATGTTTTGAATTTCCTCACGGGCTTCAGTAATGGCCTGTTTCAGGGCAGGCATATAGTGTTCATTCCTGATCAAATGAAAAGGCGGGACTTCAAAAGGGGTGTTGTATGCAGATAAAAAAGGATTACTCATAAATTCAGTTTGCTTTTACAAAGGGCTCAAAGGTAAAAGGATTTTACGGTTACCTTTGCCCCAAAAAACGAGATTAATATGAGCAAACAACTGCTTTTTGTTGGACTTTGTTTCATCTCCTTTTGGGGGTTTTCTCAGGACTCGCTTTATGTGGATTTATCCTCTCCATATGCCGCAGTGAGAACTCACCTTTATTACTTACAGGAGGATCATTACAATGAAAACCTGGCGGCAGTTCCTTTTGGCCTTTCAGGTATCAAAAAAGAAGATGCTATTGAGAGTGCCATCAAGCTGAAGCAAATCTGGGACGGAGAAGGTACTTACATCAACATGGATGAGTTGCCGAGAAACCCTAACTACCGGGATAGTACAAGAAACAGGGCTCAATATGTGATTAGTAAAGATCGTCCAGAGATTTTCCTCGAGAAGCAGGGCAATCAATGGATGTATTCCAAATCCTCCATTGGCTCAATAGACGAACTTCACGATGAAGTGTTCCCGTTTGGCACGGATAAGCTACTGGAACTACTCCCCAAAATGGGTACCCGCAAGATCATGGGCCTGTACCTGTATCAGTATCTGGGTATGCTCATTCTTGCCTTGCTTTGTGTCGTCATTCACAAAATATTTACGTTTCTCTTTGAGCAACTCATTACCCGCATGCTACTAAATGCAGGGTACGAACGTCTGGCTGATCGCTTCTTACTTCCCGTGGCCAGACCAATCAGTATTTTTGTGGTCATTCTGCTACTCCGGGTCTTCTTGCCTGTATTGCAGTTTCCGCCAGATGTGGCTCACTGGTCCATGCTCATCCTTAGGGCGCTACTGCCCCTTTTTGGTACCATTGTGTTTTACAGGCTGGTGGATATACTGGCCATGTACCTGGAAAATCTGGCACGTCGGACCGAAAGCACTCTGGACGACCAGCTCGTTCCATTGCTCAGAAAGACCCTCAAAACCTTCGTAGTGGGGGTGGGTACGCTTTTCATCCTTCAAAACCTGGATATTCCGATCATCCCGCTACTTACCGGGCTCTCCATTGGTGGACTGGCCTTTGCCCTGGCTGCCCAGGATACCATCAAAAATTTCTTCGGGTCGCTGATGATCTTCATCGACCGGCCCTTCCAGATTGGTGACTGGATCACCTCGGGCGAAATAGATGGTAGCGTAGAAGAAGTGGGTTTCAGGTCTTCCAGAATCCGTACTTTTAGAAACTCGCTGATGTACGTGCCGAACGGCAAACTGGCCGACAGCACCATAGATAATCATGGCATGCGCCAATATCGCCGCTTTTACACCCAGATAGCGGTGACCTACGACACCCCTCCCGAACTGATAGAAACCTTTGTGAAAGGCCTGAGAAAGATTGTAGAAAATCATCCGGACACCCGAAAAGACTACTACAATATCTATTTCAACGACATGGCCACTTTCTCTCTCAATATCATGTTTTATATCTTCTTTGAGGTTCCGGACTGGCCAGCGGAGTTGAAGGCCCGACATGAAGTGCTCATCGAGATCATTAAACTGGGTAAAAAGCTTGGTGTCAATTTCGCTTTCCCCACACAAACCCTGCAGATGGAAAAATTTCCCGGACAGCAGTCACTGTCACCTTCCTATGCCGGCACGGCAGAACTGGAAGCCAGAATGAATGATCATTTCAATACACCTAAAAATTAACCGCTCATGAGAGTCTTTGCCCTTGTCAAAAACGGAGCTGCAGATGAAGCCTTTGAACTCCGCGAACAGGCCACGCCTACACCCAAGAGTGGTGAATTGCTTATTGAATCTGAGGGCTTCGGTCTCAACTTTGCTGATGTCATGGCCCGGCTGGGTATTTACCGGGACTGCCCACCGCTTCCGGCGGTCATAGGCTATGAAAATGTAGGACGCATCAAAGCCATCGGTGCCGGAGTAGAGGGGTTTGAAATAGGCGAGCGAGTGTTGGCATTCACGAGGTTTGGTGGGTACGCAGATCATGTGATCTCTCCTGCCATGGCTGTAGCCAAAATACCTGAACGCTTCAGTGTGGGAGAAGCCACCGCCCTGGCCACACAGTACATCACTGCTTACTTTGCGGCTGAAGAGACTGTGAGCCTTTACAGGGGTGATCATGTACTCATACATGCCGCCGCAGGGGGAGTGGGCACGGCCCTTGTCCAGCTATTGAAAAGAAAGGGTTGTGTGATCTTTGGCACCGCCGGTTCTGAAGAAAAGATGGAATACCTCCGTGAACTTGGAGTGGACTACCCCATCAACTACCGCGAAGTGAACTATCAGACCGAAGTAGAAAAACTTGGTTTCGGACGAAAATTAGACGCTACCTTCAATCCCATTGGCGGAGACTATGTGAAAAAAGACTTTAAACTGCTGGGGCCGGGAGGACGACTCGTACTCTATGGAGCCTCCAAAATGACAGAAGCCAGAGGTAATATCATCAAAATGCTCAAACTGCTTTTCGGATTTGGGTGGTGGAGTCCAATCGGATTTGTGACTAAATCTACTGCACTTATTGGCATCAATATGCTCCGCATTGCTGACCACAAACCTGAAGCCTTTCAGCGCTCTTTGCGGGCGGTCATTGACCTGGCAGAATCTGGTGCCATTAAACCCACAGTAGGCAAAGAGTACCCCTACACTCAGCTCTCAGATGCTCATGCCTACCTGGAAGGCAGAAAATCCATTGGTAAGGTGGCTGTGAAGTGGTAATCCAAGTAATAAAAAATCACTCATGATTAGAGAATCAGACCCAGTGGACCTGTCCGGCTTAGCTAAAGGCTCCTTGATGAGAAAAAGAGAGCGTTACATTAGGTGTGTCAAGATGGCCCGTCCTTTCTGATTCATATTGAAGTTATTCCTGGCTAAGAACAACCTTAGCAAAGGCCTCCGAGCTGACCCTGAGCGCCCTGATCGTCGAGTTCTGTGAAGTCATAACCATCGATTAGATAAATCATAGCCACCTTTTTTTATTTCACGGCCATGTTTTTGGAAAACATAACCATCTTTTGAGAAAAGATGGCCGTCTTTTCTGAAAAGATGGCGGTCTTTTTGGGAAACATGGCCGTCTTTTTTTGGTTGGACAGGTTAAAGATATCGGCGTCTCCAAGTTAAAAGGTCGTCTTTTTTTGGTGGACCATCAGGTACCCCGAAAATAAAACTGATAGCAGACGCAAAGCACCAACGGTTGTTGCCTCAGAGCACGTAGAAAAAATTTTTCTCTTAGAAAGAGAGTGCTGTGTTTGTTACTGCTCCACTAGGGTGACTGAAGACTTTCAGAAAAAAAACCGGCTCCCTGGGAGCCGGCTGCTGCGCTACGACGGTGAAAATTCGTCAATAGCTGCCCTAGATGACAAGCTACACCTACTGTTTAATAATCCTGTAAGACACAATATGGCCTTTATTGGAGCTCCTGTCTACAAAGTTGAGGAGATACACACCTGCAGGGAGCTGGTTCATTTGAAGCTCAACGCTGTGCTCAGACCCATTCTTCAGGGTTAATTCTTCGATCAGGTTACCATTCATATCCATGAGCCTGGCCGCCACATTCGGCGATACAAGGTTCCGATAGTTAATGGTCAGCATGTCCTCCACAGGATTGGGGTATACTTCCAGGTCTTTGAAGTATTTTCTGCGAAAACCGAGAACATTCGTTCTTTTCACTACGATCCCATTCTCAGTGATTGTAGCCTCCAATACAAAGGTGTTTCTCTCCATCCCATCTGCACCTATTTCAAACTCCACGAAGGAATTCGGATCCATCGGTATACCCGGGTACTCCACGTTGAATCGATACAAACCACTCTCCAGATCGGTAAAGGTAAACCTGCCCTCATCATCGGACTGCACATAAGCGATCAACACGAAGGTGCCATCCTGATCTATTCGGCCGCTCCTCACGAACCGGCGAAGGGAACAACCCGCCCGCTTAACCTTCCTTCGGGCCTCCACTCGTCCTCCTTCTTCTTCATCTCCCAGGGTGGTACCCACATCTCCTGTCACCACACCTCCCTCTGGCAATGGAGGCAGCTCCGGTGGAATTTGGCCCATTTTGAGTACCTCAGTGCTGTCATTTCTCAACTTGAATACCTGTGCCTCCACCCACAAATCCGTGCCGGGGTAATAAGTAGGAAGAAACTCTTCCAGATCTTCCGGCTCCACAGAGATCAGGTAGTCGCCCAGAAGCAGATCATCAAACACGAATCCCGCTTCTGCTCCACTCACGATTCCCAAGGTATCATAAGGAATTCCGGGAGCGTTGACCCGCAGCGCATAACCGGTTCCTTCCACAAAAGGATTCCCATTGAGGTCGAGTGCGTTGAAAGTGAGGTCAGCACTGGCCAGTATTTGATACACTCCGCTCGTCAAAGTGAGATTCGGCACCAAGCTACTGGTGACTTCCAGGTAATATTCACCCATGGTCTCATAGGTGATCCCACTTACTTGCAATGTGCCTGTGGCATCCTCTACCGGATGGGCTCCCAGGTGATTGGTTAGTGTCCATTCGTAACTATTGGCCGTCCCGCCTACAGCGATCATCACCTCGTAATCACTCCCCTGCGGAATGATCTCCTGCGCGGAGCTCCCTATGGGTCTTTGGGAATCATATACGATCCCCGATACGTCCATATTTTTCTCCAGGTCATCAAATTCCAGGTGGTTGCCCGTGACATCCAGGGAAGTAAGGTTTTTCAGGGCCGAGAAATCAGGCAAAGCAGTAATCCTATTGTCCTTCAAATCCACTGAAACCAGGCCCGCTACATCCAGAATATCCCTACCTAAGGCGCCTGTCAATCCCTTCTCGGGAAGTTCCAGTCCGGTGACCCGTTCATTTTCTATGATCACTCCAAACCAGTCGTGAATTGTCGATTCATTGGGCCAATTAGCGGCCTCTCCTGCCCAGCTCGCCCCATTCATGCTTGCGTACATATTAGCCAGAGCCGTAGAATCCCTTTCCAGAGAAGACACTTTGAAAATAATTGGCTCAGTCACAAGTGTTATATCTGTCACGATCGAACTGGTCACCTCTGCATAGTAAGCTCCTTCATCACCAAAGCCATTCACGTTGATTGTCAGTGTGGGACCAGTGTTTTCCAGCTCGGTAATTCCACCATCTGAAAGTGACTCCTTAAACCAGGTGTAGCTATTGGCAGATCCTGAAATCTCTCTGGTCAGGAGATACTCACTGCCCTGCTGTCCTAGTGTATCGACCCGTATGCCGATGCTGTCCTGTGGAGTATAAAGCAAGCTACTCAGGCCCTGGTTAAGTTCTAGCGAAGCAAATCCGAGCCGATTGTGAGAGGCGTCTAACTCACGAAGGGAAGCAAGACCGGAAAGATCGGGTAGAGAAATAACGCGGTTGCCGCTGATATCAAGGGTATCCAGTCCTACCAGACCGCTGGATATTTCAGGAAAATCACCCGATAAATTATTTTCAGAGAGATCTACCGCAATGACACGCGAGTCTTTCACGGTGACATCCACCCAATCCGCTATAGGTGCCCCTGATCGCCAATTGTTCAATCTCGTCCAATTGGCGCCATCCAGGGCATCATATATCTGCAGTAAGGCCAAAGAATCATCCTCCAGCGAAGACACCTCCAGCTGAACCTCCCTGCCATACAACGTGAGGTCCGGAAGCAATAAGTTAGTAACCTCATAGGCATACACACCCCGATCACCAATAGTCAGATTCAACAATTTGAGGGAATCCATGACCTGATCCACCAAAATATCGCCATCCTTTTTCCAGGTGTAACTGTCCGCCGTTCCACCTCCATCTGCTATCAAAATCAGATCCTCCCCAACACTCACTACAGTATCCAACCTCACTCCGACAGAATCCTGTGGCGCATATGACCACTCATAAAGCACCCCGCTGAGTGCCTCAAGCGCTCCAAAATCCAGTTGGTTATGACTGACGGCTAATGAATCCAATAACATGCTCTCCAGACCAGCTGGTAATTTCACCAAATCATTACCCGAGAGGTCAAGCGCCTTGAGGTTCGGTAAAGTAGTGATGCTATCATCCACATTGCTCAGCTGGTTATTGGCAAGGTTTACAGATTTCAGATTTACTAACTGACCAATTTCGGCAGGTATCACTCCATTCAGTTGATTACCAGTCAGATTAAGGCCTATCACCTTGTTATTTTGAACCTCTACTCCATACCACGTATCTACAGATCCCGAAAGCCAATTGTCATTATTCAGCCAGTCGGAACCCCCTGTAGCGTCATAGATAGCCACCAAAGTGATGGAGTCAGGTATCAAACTTGCTGCTCCAATGGATGCTATGTAGCCATGAGAAATCCCTGAAGAAGAGAGTGTATAGTCATCCAGCGTAAAGGCAGGGTCTGAAAATGATCCTCCCAGATAAAGGTTATCTTCCTCCACCACAGCCAAAACACCCAAAGAAGACGACCCGGTGGTTGTCGTAGCATTTTTGATCCAGTCCACCTCTCCATCCTGGGTATACTTCATGATGTATACGTCCTGATTCCCTATCAACGGATACTTCGCGTTCTCTATGTACAAATCGCCACGCTGATCGGAGATGACATAGATGTTTCCCTCTGCATCTGTTTCCATTTCATTATACCCAAAACCATACTGCTGCTCCATTATTCCCTTTGCCCAATTGACGGTGCCCTCAGGAGAAAGCTGTAGCAGAAATTTGTTGTAATTGAAAGGACTCTGAAGTGTATCGGTGCCAAAGCCATGCTTCTTCCCAAACCAGCCTTTGAGCACGGGGTTACCAAAGGGGTCTATCGTAAGTGACGTAGGCCAGCTGGAATAATCTGTAGTCGAACTTCCAGAGTAAGAATCCTGCCAGATACGTGTGCCGTTATGGTCATATTTCACCACCAATACATTCCCGTCACCATCCGCCATGGGAAACTGTGACCCGTCCTCCATGGTAACCCCCTGAGAAGTAGCCTCAGAGGCCAGGTAGATATTTCCTTCCTGATCCGCAGCAGTAATACAGAGGTATTCTATATCTGATCCTCCCACGGTACGCACAAACACCCTGTTTCCATCTGCATCATACTTGATCATAAAGCAATCTTCTGAACCTTGATTAATCATGGTCTCTCCGTTCACAACGAGGGAACCAGCCGGATATATTCCTGATAATAGCACCCCATCTGGCAGAATGGTCAGGTCATCCAGGGTAATTTGTGCGGGAAACTCCTCGATCCACAAAAAACTGCCCGAAGCGGAGAGCTTGGCAATAAAATAATTATATGATCCAACGGAAGAGGTAATCACCGAATCCTGAATAACCAGCTCATCCAATCCGCGCTGCCCTATGACATAATTTGCACCTGATAACTTATCATGCACAAACTTATCACCAATACCCGCTCCTGCACTCGCGCCTGCCAGGTGGGTAAGCCACAGGATGTTATAATTGGCATCCAACTTGGCTAAGAAAGCTCCGGTGCCTTCTATTGATTGACCAAAAAAATCAGTGGTTCCTTCAGAGCTTCCATAGACCAGCAGGTTTTCCGCTGCATCTACTTCCATTCCCGCGGTATTACTTCTGGCCCCCGTTTCCCCAAAGGCATAAGCATATGACCATTCGGGGCCTTCAGTCAATTCGTTTCCGGTACCTTCAATGGTCACGTAGAAGGGATCGGTAGTTAGGGTAAGATTCGGTACGCTCTCATTCCTGGCTTCCAGGATGTAAATTCCATTGTCTGAACCAGATACATTTGTCAAAACCAGGCTATCAGCCACCGCACCTTCTATGGGCTCACCATTTTTAATCCATTGATAGGTGTTACCTACCCCGGCAATGGGGTAGTAAATGATCAATTCTGAGTCAGCTGCCAATATGGTATCATAAGCCGGTACTTCCAACTGCTGGGGAGAATAGGAGGTCATGGTACCTATATTGGGTGCCAAATCCTCAAAGGTGAAGAAGTTATTGGCAACCGTAAAAACAGAAGGACTGAGAGCTGACAAATCAGGTAACCCTGTAAACAAATTGCTTTCAATGTGAATCTCATCAAGCAGCGTGAGGTTAGCCAATTCTGAGGGTACATCTCCTTCCAATTGGTTAATCCGGACACTGAAAACATTCAGGTTGGTGAGGGCTGATAATTCAGGCGGAATGGTACCAGTGAGCTCATCTGCTCTGAGTCCCAAAAAGGTCAGGTTGGTTAAGTTCCCCAATTCTGGAGGGATTGTTCCCCCTAAAGGATTATGAGATAATATTAGATCAGTTAGGGAAACCATCCAACCCAGTTCGGGGGGAATACCACCTGATAACTGATTGCTAAAGAGACTGAGGTAGTTGAGGCTGGTAAGTTCCGTTAGCGCCAAGGGGATTGGGCCAAAAAATTGATTCGAACCCAGATCTAAATGAAGGAGCCCGGTAAGACCTCCCAGCTCCTCTGGTATCAATCCGGTGAGCCCATTTCCCGCCAGACTCAATTCCTGCAAACTAGGAATTTGGGTAATCCCTATGGGAAAATCAGCGGCCATTTGCATATTTTGGATCCTCAATACCCGAAGGCTGGTATTATCAGCACCGCAAGGCAGTGACCCAGACAGGGACGAACCATCTAACCAGAAAAAGTCAAGGGCATCATTTTTCCCGAGTGTATCAGGAAGTGTAACTTCCAATTGGGCATTACCTACCAGCCTCACATCATAGAGATTGGGCAGGCTCCATAGTCCATCAGGTATGGTTGTCACCAGAGAGTTCGCCATGTTAAACCCCCATAAGCTGTTTAGTTCTCCTAAGGACTCTGGCAACGAGCTTATGGGATTGGTTAATCCAAGCACTTCAAGATTGATAAGATTACCAATGCTCTCTGGTACCGCCCCGGTAATGCCATTAATATTTAAGTTGAGACGTTGCAATTGGTCTAAATCACCAATCTCATCAGGAAGACTTCCACCCAGATTGTTTCCGGACAATTGTAACTCAGTAACTCTCCCGGAGGCTGTTTGTACCCCAAACCAGGTCTCCACCGGCCCTAATAACCAATTGCTATTATTGAACCAGTTAGTACCATCCGTGGCATTATAAAAAGCTACCAGAGCCAGGGAATCACTCACATTGGTTGTTGAAAACGTTCCGGCAGTAATTGTCCAGTCAAATCCATTGGAAGAATATTGATCCACCCATTCTATCCAGATAGTATCATTATCGTAAAGAATGAGCTCAGCTTCTGATTCGGGATACGTGGGGTAGTCTATGTCATCATGCTCTGCCAGGAGGTCTCCACCACAGGCCGAGTATA
This sequence comes from Marinoscillum sp. 108, assembly GCF_902506655.1. Classification (NCBI taxonomy): domain Bacteria; kingdom Pseudomonadati; phylum Bacteroidota; class Cytophagia; order Cytophagales; family Reichenbachiellaceae; genus Marinoscillum; species Marinoscillum sp. 108. Next base: position 103,835 of record NZ_LR734817.1, read on the forward strand.
TCCTCAGATATGTATCCTCTCCCGAACCGAGAGAAGAAATCAGCACTTTTTCGTAGGAGACAGAAGGTGAATAGAAAAACCATCGTGGGGCTGAAGCAGTAGTATTGGTACCCAATGTGGCCTCAATGGCACCTTCACAACTATCACCCAATGGGCCCACCCACAAGTTCAGCGGCTCACTATTGAGTGTAAGTCCCGGAAACTGACTATTGGTAACATATAACACGTATTCGCCACCATCGGATGCTTGCAGATTGGTCAAAGTAAGAGTAGACTCTGTCGCTCCAGAAATCACCACACCATCCCTTTCCCAGTAGTAAGAATCACTGGTTCCAACTCCTGGAAGTGGTGGGCTCAGTAAGGTATCTGCGCCTATATCAGTATAAAGGAACTGTTCATTACCAAAGGCCTTTTGTCCGGTATTTAAAGTAATGACTGACTCATTAGGCTCCAGGTCCTCGAACGTAAAGTGGTTGTTGGATACATTAAAAGTAGTCGCTGAGGATGCTGTAATGGTCGGGAGCTCACTAAAAGCGTTATTGCTAATGTCGAAAAAAATCAGGCTTGCCCCAATACCGGAGGGTATCGGCCCTTCAAAATCATTTCCAAACAGTCCAAATTCCTCTACATTGATCCAATTCGAAAAAGATGAAGGGATGGTTCCTGACAGCAGGTTGTTGCGCACATCAAATTTGATCATGTCTAGATTCCCAAGCGCTGATGGCAGTGCTCCGGAGAGGCTATTGTCGCCAATGTAAAGCAGATCCAATGCCGTCGCATCAGCCAATTCGGCCGGGACGGAACCAGTGAGCTGATTATCGAAGAGCGTCAATGCTGTTAAACTAGTCATATTCCCTAATTCAGGGGGGATACTCCCTGACAGGCTATTCGTACTCAGGTACATGTATTGAACGCTAGTAAGGTTACCCAGCGTGGTTGGAAGGGTGCCGGTCAGAGCGTTTCCGGCCATACTCAAAAAGGTAAGTTCTGATAAGTTTCCAACATCTTCAGGTATCGTACCCGTCAGATTATTACCATTATAAGAAAGAGTACCATCGTCTGAAAGATCAAGAGATACCACCCTTCCTCCACTGACAGTCACTCCGTGCCAGGTGTCCACAGAGCCAGCCAGCCAGTTATTACTATTGGTCCAGCTGGGGCCATTGGTACTGTTATAAAGTACCACCAGGGCCAGGGAATCACTGGTGTTGGTTTGCGATTTCGCCTCTCTAATACTCAGTAGAGCAATGGAGATTATGGTCATTTTCAGAATGTAGATAAGTAGTTTCATAAGGCGGTTGGTTTGGACACACAGTTGGTCGGAGTGAATCACATATTCATCCTCAACATGTTAATAAAATTACAACAGCCTCATAACCAGATCAATACCTATAAATCGGTAAATACATAAGGTCATCTAAGGCTCTTTCAAAGGTGACCCTATAGAACCTTTGAATCAATACGCTCAAGAGCGTATTTTAAGAAGAAGAATTTAGCCAAGGCTTACAAAAAGTGGCTTAATGAGAGATTTAGTAATGATTGATCTGAGAAATGGAAAAGCAATCACTCTCCAAAGAACATGTCGTAGATGAGGCAATCCTGTACGCGTTTGATTCCCAATTTTTTCCAGATGGAATTCCGATGCGTACGGATCGTATCTTTGGATATCACCAGTTTCTCCGCTATTTCCTGGTTGGTAGTGCCCCGGGCCACATGCTTCAGCACCTCCTTTTCACGATTCGTCAAACTCTGGTAACGAAGGTAATTGGTGATGGAAACCGGCACCTCTCCCAAAAAATCGCGCAGGATACGTCCGGTCCGGCCCAACTCTGTGAGCGTGTGGTACAGGCTGAAGTAATGGTCTTTATCCAGAAACTTTTTATAGGTCAAAAACCAGGCGTATTCCCGATCCCGGGATTTCCTCACATTTTGATAATAAGTAATCACCTGAGATTTTGACGACTCATACGGATGATTTTTTAAGAATTGTGAGATGTACGCAAGGCTTTCAGGATGTACCAGTTTAGTGGAGTACGCATTGTCTACCTCTAGTAAAAACTGCTTGTCCCTCTCGAAATACTCAGCAAAAGACTGATTCACCATTCGGAAACTCCAGCCATCTACATCATTACTGGATACCATGAGGGGAAAGAAATCAATCACTTCCAAAAAGCGGTTCCTATCAGCGACATACAGATTTTGCAACTGCTGTACCTGTAGCTGGTTATAATGAAAAGACTCAGTTTCAGTGGAATAGGCCATCCGATCTCAGTTTAGACACGGGTATACTGGAGTTTCGGGGTTTACATTGAATTTATTAAATTAACTCGGTTAGGGCAAAAATTTCTGTAGATGAATTTACATTTTGAACTTAAAAAGGGAACCAGAAAAGGAACAATGGTCTTCCTCCATGGCAACTCGAGCTCATCCAAGGTGTTTAATGAGACCTTCTCGTCAAGTATTGATCATACCTTAATTAGGATGGATTTGCCCGGACATGGAGGCTCTCCAAAAAATCCCCAGTCCTATGCTATCGATACACTCAGAACAATGGTGATCGATTTCATCATCGAAAAAGTCACTGAACCTTTTCTCCTCATTGGTAATTCTCTTGGTGGTCATTTGGCCATAGAAATACTACCAGAGCTTCCACAATGTAAAGGTCTGGTCATTTTCGGGACTCCACCCCTCAAAAAACCAATCAATGCAGAAGAGGCCTTCCTACCGTGCGAAGCACTCAACACCTACTTCAAAGCAGACTATACAGATGATGAGTTGGACGAGACCATGGCGGTAGCCACCTATGGACCGGCGGGTCGCGAGCTGCTCCGTGATGACTTCATACAGACGGATCCCTCGTTCCGTTCGACTTTTTACAACGGAGCCATGGTGGAAGGTAGCCTACATGACGAAGTAGCCATCATCGCCAGTGACTCCAGGCCAGTCTATGTCATACAGGGTGTGCAGGATCCTACGGTGAATGTCAACTACATCCGTGGACTGCAAGGAATCACCAAGATTTTCGAAATCAACAAATGCGGCCACTATGCCAGTCTGGAGGAGCCGTATCAATTCAATTCTATTCTCAAAAAAGTAAGTTCAGAGGTCTTTAAAGCTTAAAAAGAAGTTTTAACTAAAATATTAGTTGAAACATATTGCTTTCTTCAAACTAAAAATATAGTTTTGAACTATAATCTTAGTTTGAAGAATTATGAAGGAACCCATCAAAGAGCTTACCCGAGCCGAAGAGGAAATCATGCAGGTGCTGTGGCAACTGGAATCCGCCTTTGTCAAAGAGATCATTGAGCATCTTCCAGAACCAAAGCCTGCTTATAACACGGTTTCCACCATCGTGCGAATTTTGCAGCAGAAAGGCTTCGTTGGCCATGAGGCGCACGGTAAATCGCATAAATACTCACCTCTCATTACCAAAGAGACCTATACTAAGACTTTCATGAAGGGCTTTGTGAAGAAATATTTTAGTGGTTCTTATAAGCAAATGGTTTCGTTCTTCACTCAGGAGGAGAATCTGAGTGTGAATGAACTCGAACAACTCCTTGATCAACTCAAAAAGAAATCCTCATGATCAACTACCTCATCGAATTATTTATCATTCATAGCATCCTCACGGTGGGCTATCTCATCTTTCTGCGGGAGGAATCTGATTACAGCAAGCTCCGGGCCTATCTGCTCGGCTCCACCCTCCTCTCCATGATTGTCCCACTCCTGCACTTTCCGTCTATTCTTGCCCTTTTTGCTCCTCAGCAAGGTTCACCGTCTGCAGAAGTGGTCACCTATCTGCTTAACCCGGCAATGATCACTGTTCAATCCACTTCCAGCTACGACTTTTCCTTCGCCATATGGTTCTATGCACTGATTAGTATCTGGTTTTTGGTGCAAATCGCTAGAGGAATCATCTACCTCGTGCGCCTGGAGCGACACAGCGAGTATCAGGTGGTAGATGGAATTCCGGTCTATCGGGCATCCAACATTCAGGGGAGTTTTACCTTTTTCAATCGGATCTTTATGGATCATACCATTTCATCCGATCAGGAAGAATTTACCCCCATGCTCAACCACGAGTCTGCACACGCCAGACTGGGGCATAGCTATGACATTCTGTTCCTTCAGCTCTTCAGGGCTTGCTTCTGGTGGTTGCCCAGTGCCTGGTGGATTCAAAAAGAAATTAAGAAAATACATGAGTACCAGGCCGATGCCTATGCACTGAAATTATACAGCATGGACCAGTACTCATCTATACTGATCAGTTCTATTCTAAAATCCAATGGTTTGAGCCTGGCCAGCTCGTTCCATGATGGTTTAATCTTAAAACGACTCAAAGCAATGAAACGTAAAGTAACACAACTCAAGCCCTGGAAAGTGGGCGCACTCACGGCCTTATGCGCCATTCTCGCTATCGCCTTTGCCTGTAATGAACAATTGGATGGAGAAATCAAAAAAATGGGTGAGCAGAGCAATGCCATCTCCTTTGATCAACTCCCAGACAATATGAAGGCGGATCTTGAGCCAATGAAGGAGCAACTGGCCTTTATCAAACTGGAAGCAAAAGAAGGAGACAATCTGTCTGATATAGCCGGACTTCAGGATATTGATGAAGAGCTTATCCACTCTATGAATATTGATAAAACCAATAATACCATCTACATAGCCATGATGAAAGATGGTACCAACTTTGACTATGTAGCAGAGAAATCAAAGATGGACGGTGAGGTCTTTACCATGGTAGAAAGCCAACCTCGCTACCCTGGCGGTATGGATGCCTTTTATCAATACCTTGGGCAAGAGATGAAGTACCCGCTGGAAGCTCGGAAAGCCGGAATAGAAGGGCGGGTGTATGTGCAGTTCATTGTGGAACCGGATGGCACCATCTCGGAAGTCACTACACTGAAAGGAATTGGAGGCGGATGTGATGCCGAAGCTGAGCGAGTGATGACCAATACTTCCGGGTGGATCCCAGGAGAGCAACGTGGCAAAAAAGTACGGGTGCGTATGGTACTGCCGCTGATCTTCAAGCTCAATAATGAAGGGGTAGCCAACGGCGGAAAGTCGAAGGGTACTATTATCATCAATGAAGTGGAAAATGTTAATGATCGAATGAAAATCAATGCCAACCTTCAGGAAGGAGTCTGGACTGGGACGGTCTATGCTCCCAATGGCCAGCCCCTTGCAGGAGTAAATATTGTGGAGAAGAATACTACCTCCGGTACAGTCTCCGACAGAGATGGCTCTTTCCGACTGAAACTAATCAACCCTGCCAGCGAGGTGATACTCAGGTCTGTGGGTTATGAAAGTGTCAAACTTTCAGATAATTAAGAATAAGCTCAATATAACCCCCGGGTGGTCTGAACCACCCGGGGGGTTATTTCTATCAAGACTGTTTGGACCTGGCTACAGCCGATAAGATCAGATAAATAAGTAAAGTGATCCCATAACTCAGCAATCCCCACAAGGTGGTAATAGAAGATACCTTCAGCCCTCCAGCCAACAACTGTGGAGATACGCCTCCCTCCATTTGCTCCAGTGCTGCAAAGGCACTATACAGCCCGATCATCTGCCCCAGCACACCCATCACCAGTGCAAAGAGCCCAATGGACTTGATATAACCCAGCTGCCTGAAGAGCTGATCTGACGCTACCGACGCTCCTCCGAAGATGAACAATGCTGACCTCACCGACACCACCAGGGCTGCGATGAAAATAACCGTGATGATCCCCATAAAAAGTGGACCTCCCATCATAAATAATTCAAACATAATTTTTCGTGTTTAGATGAAACAAAATCATGGTTCAAAGCTAGGTTCATGCTCCACGTTCATCCAATGCAGAATCCATGTCGAAACCGGTATTTCATCGACAAAAAGTGCTTCCTTCATCAAAATTGACGAATTTGGAGCCAAATTGAAAGTATGCGAATCATCCAACACCTCATCTTTTGGAGCACCGTTTCCCTCTTTTTGGTGATCACTTTTGGACAGGCCAACGGTGACTTCATTGAAGCCTTTTACTTCGTCACCTTCCTGTTGCCTGTGGCACTGGCCACCTCTTATTTTTTCAATTACTTTCTGGTGCCCTCCTACCTCCTCACCAGAAGATACGTCCTCTTTGGGTTATACTTTGCCTATACCCTCATCTTTTCGATCTATCTGGAGATGATCGTACTGACCATCGCACTGATAGTGCTGGCCAATTATACTTATGCCAACCTCAATCCTTACTCTACCAATTTATTTCTGCTCACTTCCACACTGTACTTTATCGTTTTCCTCAATGCCTTCATACTCCTGATCAGGAGATATCAGCGCAATGAACACCTGCTGGCCAAGATGGAGCATACCAAAAAGAAAAATGAAAGGGAGCAAATCATCGTTCGGGTAGATCGCAAAAATCGGGCACTCGCACTGGATGAAATCCTTTACATCGAAAGCCTGGCCGATTATGTGAAAATTCATACAACCGGTGAAGTGGTCATTACCAAAGAGAAAATCAGTGAACTTCATGATCAGCTACCAGAGCGATTTATCCGCACGCACCGATCCTTCCTCGTCAATCAACTGCAGATTTCTGAATTTGGAAAAGAGGAACTCCTGATTGGAGAAGTGAAAATTCCGATTAGCCGTACCTATCGCAAGGCCGTATCCGATCGGCTCAGAGTCACGACTTAAGAAAAGCGCTCGGCTTTTTGCCGTACCTCCGCTCAAAAAGGGTAGAAAAGTAGGAAGCCTGCCTGAAGCCCACAGCGGACGCCAACTCATTGGTGCTGGAATACACTTTCTTTCGAGCCAGCTCTATGGCCTTGGTAAGCTTGATTTCCTGAATAAACTGAAGGGGTGTAAGTCCCGTGGCGCCTTTCAGGTAGCGATAAAGCTGACGCTCACTCATAGCTGCACCATCGGCCAGGCGAAGCACATTGAAGTTGGCATCTTCAATATTCGTTAGTACTTCCTTCTTCAAACGTTTCATGATGCGCTCATCATAGGAGTCCTCATCTGACTGTATATTGATGGAGATCCTACTGAGAAAATTGTCATAAAGATTTTTCACCCGGATGATCAACTCCTCCGGATCAAATGGCTTGGTAAGAAAGTCATCAATCCCGATTCGCAATGCTTCCTTGCGCAGGTTGTCATCTGCCAGGGCTGACAAGTGTATAAAAGGCAGGTGCCTCCAGAGTGGATCGGCCTTGACCGCACGAAGAAAAGAGAAACCGTCCATTCCCGACATCATCACATCGGATACTATGAAGCGAATGTTTTGAGTCCTCAGTACCTCCAGGCCTTCTTCCGCACTAGCCACCTCCACTACTTCAAAATGAGGCACCAGGAGGGAAGCCACATAACTGCTCATATCCTTGTTGTCCTCTACCAGTAGCAGACTCGGGCGATTATCGAGAGACAATAGGACCTCTGTCACCTCAGTCTGAACCTCTTCTTCATTCAAATTCACTTCCGCTTCTGCTTTCGTGACGATCATGTGAGCTGGAAGGGACAAGGTAAACACACTGCCCACACCCAACTCGCTACTCACTTTTAACTCCCCTCCGTGCATCTCGGCTATTTCCTTAGAAAGTGCCAGACCTATACCCGTCCCCCCTTGCATCTGATGCTCAGGATCCGTAGACTGAAAAAACCGATCAAAAACATAGGGCAAATCCCGTGGACTGATTCCCGACCCAGTGTCCTTCACTAAAATTTCCAATCCTTTATTCATTTGCACCAACACCTCCACAGCACCACCATTGGGGGTAAACTTGAGCGCATTGCTAATCAAATTGACCATCAGCTTATTGAGCTTCTCCTTGTCAGCTTTGATGTAGGCATCTTCGGGGCACCGATTATTGAGTGCCACTCCCAGCTGCTCAGCCCTTGAAGCAAAGGAATTTACAATCGTGGAAACCTGTTCACACAGGCTGAAAACGCTTTCATTCAGGCTCACCTCCCCTTCCTCCAGTCGGGAAAGGTCGAGAATTTCATTCACCAGATTGGCCAGGCTGTTGGCATTCTTTTCTACCATCATCAGGTCCTCCCGGACCTCATCCGGCAGGTCGTACTCTGCAATGACCCGGTTCACGGGGCCCTTAATCAATGTTAGCGGTGTCCTCAGCTCGTGGGCGACATTCACAAACCACCGGCTTTTCGTCTGGTTGAGGTTCTCCACCTGTGCCATGTGTGATTCTATTTCACTGTTTTTCAGACGAAGCAGATCATTGGCCCTTTTTCGAAGCATGTAACCTCTATAGATGAGAAATGAAATAATGACCAGCATGGCCACCACCACTACCAGGGCGGTCTGCATATTCTGCTGCCTGTCCATGTTGTAACCCGCCTCCTGCAACTGGAGATTCTTCTCGGCCAACTCCCGATCGTGCTTTTCGGCCTGGTATTTGGCTTTGATGGATTCTATCAACTGGGTATTCTGCAAATTGAAGATGGAATCATCTTCTGCCTTAATGAGCTTGAAAACATCATATGCCTCCTTATAACGCCCCGTCTTGCTATATACCTGCTCCAGCACATCCCAGGCATTCACACGAATCTGCGTGTTATTAATCTCCTCCGCGATGGCCAGTGCTTGCTTCATAAAATACTCCGCAGAATCGTACTTCCCAAAGGCATAGTAATAGTGCCCCATGGCCTGATAGCTAAATCCAAACCACTTGGGGTCTTCTAACTCACCGGCTATCACCAGCGACTTTTTCAGGTATCCCATGGCCTCACCAAACACCTCCAGGTCTTTATAGGTAAGAGCCATATTGTGATACAGTTTGTGAAGGAGCACCTTATCATTTGTTTCTTGAGCAATGCGAACCGCTTTCTCATACATCTCTATTCCCTTTTTCTCATCTCCCTCCGTACAATAGATGCTTGCAATGGTGTTATAACACGCACCTACCACGTCTTGCCTGCCCAATTTCTGAGCCAGCTCAATGCATTCTTCGTAATATTGAAGGGCTGTAGGATGGTCATTGATGTAGTCATAGTTTACGCCAACTTTGCGGAGGGTAAGCAAATAATTGACCGAATCTTCCAGGTTTTCGTAGATCTTCAGCGCAGCAAATAACAACTCCAGAGCAATTGCAGTATCATCCTCTTCCATCGCCATATCAGCGAGTAATAGGTGGTCAGCAGCCACAAGTTCATCATTTTCCTGGTTGTTCAATGCCGACAGGGACCTTTTGACATAAGTGCGAGCCTGCTGGAAGTCATGTGCCTCCTGATATTGTTTGGCTAAGTGGTAAAAGAAACTGGAAGCACTGTCTGCGGATAATGTGCCTGCCTTTAAAGCACCTTCTACCTTCACAATTACCTCCGCTATGCGTAAAGAGTCTCTGGTCATGTCCAGACCAGAAAGGGCATTTTGGGAAACGCCTGCCCATGAAAAGTACGTGGATAGAGCACAAAGGCTTACCACAATAATTACTTTACAGAGTAACTTCATCTTTCGTCCAGCGGTGAAAACGAAATATAAAACAGAAACCCTCAATAAAATCCATTAAACTGAGAAATCAACCAATAAATACCCTATTTATGGGAGTTTTGGATGCCAAAAAAATGGAATTTTTCAGTTGATGACCCTTCGAATGTTTCTTCCTGACTCCAAAAACTTCTGCAGCCCGGAGGCATCATTTTCCTCAAGCATTTTTTTGAAGTCTTCAGCCTTATGCAGGAAATTGCTCAACGCCTCCAACACCATTTCTTTGTTTTCCATAAAAATGGGAGCCCACATCTCTGGTGAGCTCTTGGCCAACCGAACGGTGGAAGCAAATCCGGAACCAGCGAGTTCCAGGATGATGTCGCCATCTTTTTCTTTGTCGAGTACGGCATTGCTCAGGGCAAATGAGGTAATGTGGCTGAGGTGTGAAATATAAGCCAGATGACGATCATGAGCCTTCGCTTCCATAAGTTCCAGGCGCATCTTCAACCCCTGACAAACTTTCTTGAAGGAAGCGAGGGATTTCTCTGCGGTTTTATCACCCTCACAGATGATCATGAGTTTTTCCTCGAAAAGGGTGGCAAACGCCGCATCAGGACCGCTATACTCTGTACCGGCTATGGGATGAGCTGCAATAAATTGTGCCCTATGGGGGTGGTCAGCCACTACCTCGCATATCTTGCCTTTGGTAGACCCAAAATCTATCACCACCTGTCCTGATCGAAGCTGATCCAAAATCCCGGGAAGCTGCTTGCTAATGACATCCACAGGAATGGAAAGAATGATCCAGTCTGCCCACTGAATCCCCAACTCAAGGGTGTCAAACTTTTGATCGATGATCCCCAGCGCAATGGATCGGTCAAGATTGGCAGGGTTGCGGCTATAGCCGCCAGCCTCAGATAAAAAGCCACCAGCCCTCATTGCCAGTGAAAAGGAGCCTCCAATTAATCCTGTACCTACAAATAATACTTTCATGACATGCGATTATAAACCTCCTCCAACAACTCTACCGAAGCACAAAGCGACAGGCGAATATATGATCTTCCGGCTTCTCCGAAGATAAACCCCGGCGCCATAAAGACATCATACCGATCCAGGATTTCCTCTACAAATGCTTCACCATCACCATTGGGTGCCTTGGCCCAAACGAACATACCCGCCTGATGATCCGAATATTGACAATTGAGTAAGTCCATGATCCTAAATCCAACAAGCTGCCGCTTCCGGTATTGATCATTCAGTCCATCAAACCAACTGCGATCAAGGTTTAAGGCCTCTATGGCCGCCAACTGCACGGGCTTGAACATCCCGGAATCCATATTGCTCTTAATCTGGAGAACCGGTTGTATCAGCTTCTCGCTCCCCATGGCCCAGCCTACTCTCCATCCGGCCATGTTAAAGGATTTAGACAAAGAATTGAGTTCGATGGCCACCTCCTCGGCCCCTTCTATGTTGAAAATACTCAGAGGACTGTCGTTCAATATGAAACTATAAGGATTGTCATGACAGAGGAGAATGTTTCGTGATCGGGCGAAATCAACGTACCGGGTCAATAAGGCCTTATCCGCTCTGGTACCAGAGGGCATGTGAGGATAGTTAATCCATAGTATTTTCACTTTGGAGCAATCCAACTGCTCCAAAAACTCCCAATCGGGTGCCCAGTCGGAAGTTTCCATCAGAGGGAAGTAGACAGGCTCCGCCCCAACAATTCTGGTGACGGAAGTATAAGTGGGGTAACCCAAAGCGGGAATCAACACCTGATCACCCGGATTGAGGTAAGCCAGGGATGTATGCATGATTCCTTCTTTGGAGCCCAAAAGGGGTAGTACTGCCTTGTCTTCAACATTCACCTGGTATGCACGCGCATAAAACTCCCTAATGGCATCTCCGAGTGCAGGTAAACCCTGATAAGGCTGATAACCATGTGAGTCGCCAGACTGGGCCGTTTCCTGAAGTGCCCCGATCACCCCGGCATGAGGCATCTGATCCGGACTACCGATTCCCAGGTTGACAATAGGTCTCCCCTGTGCGATGAGCTCACGAATGGCCCTCAGCTTTGCTGAAAAATAATACTCTGAAAATTGCGCAAGTCTGTCTGCTGGCTTGATGTTCATCCCTCCGGGTTAAAGAGCACTAAGAGAAATAATCGATTGGTTTTTTCCCAAACCTTTCCAAATAAAGTTTAGAAAAGTGCGAAGTAGAATCAAAACCCACCGCTCCGGCGATCTGTGAAAGCTTATCAAATCTATTGCTGATCAGCAGCTCCCTGGCATGCTGAAGTTTGATTTCCTGAATCAGCTTGGAAGGTGACATACCCACTGCCTCTGCTGTTTTCCTGTAAAGCTGACGCTCACTCAGCCCCAGGTGCATGGCCACCTGCAGTACATTCAGGGATTTTTCAGCAACATGCTCTTTCACATATTCTCTGATATTGAGCACCAGATCATGCTGGTCACCAAGCTGGACTTTTTCATCTTCCTCTTCGAATTCTTTGGCCCACTTGATGCGCTCGCGCAGGTTTTTTACCACATTGGAAATTCTTATCAGGAGTTCCTCGGCTTCAAACGGTTTGAGGATGTAATCATCTACTCCCATTCTGAGTCCCTTGATCCGCTCCTGATTTTCGGCCACAGCGGTGAGCACGATGATGGGGATTTTAGCCAGAGCGGGTTTCTCCTGCAAAGCCTCAATAAATTCCCATCCATTCATCACTGGCATCATCACATCTGTCAGGATCAGGTCGGGGCTCTCACGCTCCAACTGATCCAAAGCATCCTGCCCATGCTCAGCCATCATGATCTGAAAATGATCCCTCAAAATGGTGGCCAGATAGGTCCTGATGTCCGGATTGTCCTCTACAACCATCACGGAGGTATCCGAAGGTATTTCCAAAGTATCCAGCCGTGGGTCTCCAGAAGAGACTACCTCAGGCTGGTGACTATCACCCACAAGGGCATCCGGAGTTTCATCGGTTGGTTGCAAAATCATTCTAAACGTGCTGCCCTTTCCCAGCTCACTGGTCACAGAAAGCTGCCCCCCCATCATATCGATCAACTCCTTGGAGATGGCAAGCCCCATCCCGGATCCAAAAGAGGTAGACATCTGATCTTTGGCCTGATAAAAGCGATCGAAGACATACGGCAATTCTTCCGGCTTGATTCCAGTACCATCGTCTGCAACAGTCACCTCAATACCTTCCAGTACCCGGGTCATTATCACTTTTACAGAGCCTCCTGCTGGCGTAAACTTAAATGCATTGTAGATGAGGTTATTGATGACTTTTTCGAACTGTGCTTCATCCAACATTGCGGCTGTGACCTCATGCTGGTTGCTGGTATAAGCAAGTGAAATCTGTCGGCTTTCGGCAAGGGAGGAAAAAGCACCACAGATTCGCTTGAGCAAACCATCTACATCCACTGGTTTCACTGTGACCAGTTTTTGCCTCAGCTCAATTTTGGAAAGGTCCAGTAAATCATTCACCATGACTGCCAACTGGTGTACATTTCTCTTGATCTTTTTGAGAGGCTCTGAGGCCTGTGCAGGCAGCTTTTTCACATTCATGGCATCTTCAGCATGCCCCTGTATCAATGTGAGCGGGGTTCGAAGTTCATGGCTTACATTGGCAAAGAATTGCGACTTCAGGTCGTTGAGTTCTGACAACTTCTCTGCCTGCTCCTCTATCAGCTTTTTATCCGCACTTAGCTTTTGATTGGTCCTTTGCTTTAGCCTGAAAAAATAGAACAGGAGCACTAACCCGGCCACCAGCACTGTGGCCAAAATGATGAGTAAGATATTCACGAGCCTATGCTGCTCCGCCTCTGTCCTGAGGAGTAAATTCTCCGCCTCTTTTTTATCTGTTTCGTACTTGAAAGCCATTTCAGACAGTGTCCGTGAGTAGGAGGCTTCGTTGATTTCCTCCACCACATCGATATACTCTTCGAAGTGGTCATTGGTAAACTCCGTCTTGCCTAACCCCAACTCCGCCGTGATCAGATAGCTCAGGGCATTTCTCTTAATGGGTTTGAAATCGAGGCTATCTGATAACCTAAGGGCTTCAGTGGCATGATAGTACGAGTTTTTGTAATCACTCGCTCGCTCATAAGTAGCTGCCAGTGTATTATGCGAATTGGCTACGCCACGGAGGTTATTCAGCCGTTTTTTGATCGCCAGACTCTTCTTGCCGTAGATTAACGCCGAATCATAAAAAGCGGCGTTGATGTGCAATTGCTTCTCAAAGCAGTTGGCCATATTGTTATAATAGTAACTAAACTGATGCGGGAAGTCCTCCTCATTGAGGCCAGCCATGGCCTTCTTGAAGAAGGGTATCGCCTCGGCATGTCGGTTCATCTCCATGGTCATCAGGCCTATATTGAAGGTGGCCTTTGAAACACCCATCGCATCACCAAGCCCCTTGCTGATCGACAAACTCTCTTGTAGAGTCACAATGGCCCTATCGTAAAGCGACATGCCCTTGTACACAAACGCCAATGAATTGTAGGCATTGGCCAGCTTTTTCAAATCTCCGTTTTTCTTTCTTAGCTCAATGGACTTGAGTTGGTAGTCCAATGCGCTCTGAAACTCGGAGAGCGATTCATAAGTATGGCCCAGATGATGTAAGATGTTTGCTTTGTCTACGTCATTTTGGGCCAACTCCTCAGCCAGTTTGCCGTAGGTGAGTGCCTCGGCATAATTCCCCAACCCCTCAAGTGCCCTGGACAATACATAAGCCGATTCAAACGCTCTTTTGGAATCCTTTTCTTCCTCCACGAGTTTGGCGGCTTCACGTGCATATTGCAGGGACATCTCCCAATCCTGATACATATAAGCCTCGGAGAGCTGAAATAGCAAGTCCATCCTCACAGATCCCTCACTTCGATTGAGTTCATGCGTTAGGCTATCAATGTTCTGGCTTCTTAGGGGTAAAATGATCAATGCGACAAATAGCGCACAAAGGTATATTCTCATATGGCGTTAAAAGAGTGTGCACTGGAAGGGGTGATAAAGATAACCATCACAAACAAAAAAATCCGCCTGAGCGGATTTTAACTTCTGTAGTACATGGAAAAATCACTCGTCCCTTAGCATCTCAGCCGGATTGGTACGCGCAGCCCTGGCGGTTTGCCACCCAATGGTCAACATACTCACTGCGAAAATGACCGCTACTCCTGAAAGAAGTTCTAATGGACCGACGACAATCCGATTGGCCAGGTCATTCAATACCATGTGCTCAAAGAGCAGGTAGGTAGTGGGCACAGCAATGAGAGAAGCAACCACCAACATCACCACAAACCCACGGGATAAAATATAGATCAGGTGCTGTTCGGTAGCGCCGAGGACTTTTCTGATGCTAATCTCCTTCATGCGTGTCTCCGTAGTGAAAATAGCCATGCCGAGCAGTCCAAGTGCGGCGATAGAAATTGCCAGAAAAGCCAGAAATCCAATCACCTTGAAGTAGGTCTGATATTGGGTATAGGCCTTTTGTATCTTATCGTCGTAAAACTCGGCCCGAAAAGGATGGACCGCATCGACTGCCTTCCACACGGCTTCCAGCTTCGTCATAAACCCTACCATATCCCCGCTGGCCACTTTCAAATTGAGCACCTGATAGTCCTCATAGCCCTGCAAAAAAGCAAACGGTTCATGCCCTTCTGTAATTCTCTGATGTTGAAAGTCCTTCACTACGCCCACAATTTGGACTTTCTTGCTGCCATCTACCGTCAGCACTTCGCCGAGGGCTTCCTGAGGGCTCTCCATCCCAAAGCGCCGCATGAGTCGTTCATTGATAATGGTAAACTTGGGGTCTTCATCCTTTTTGAGATCGTGTGGGAAGGTGCCGCCAGCTAAGAATTCAAATTGATGCAAACCCAAATAGTCCTTACTCACATAGTTGACGTGGATATTCACTGAGTCCATAGGGTCCTTGTATTTGGCCTCATCACCCCACACTTCTCCAGTGGCAGGGAGCATACCTGACATGGAGATACCTTCCACCTCGGGTATTTTCAAAAACTCACTGATCAATATATTGGCGTCATTGCCCTGGAGCTCAATATTCAGGATGTTTTTAGTCTCAAAGCCCAAATCAAAATTCACTGCAAACTGATACTGTTTATAGGAAATGGTAGCCCCAATAATAAAACCAATGGATAAGGTAAATTGAAACACGATCAGCATTCTGCGCAGGCTCACTCCTCCGAAGAGCTTCATGCTACCAGGGTCTTTAAATACTTTCAGGGCTTTGAGGCCGGAAAGAAATACAGAGGGTAAAATACCAGCCGCCACACCAATGACGAGTGCAAAGGCCATAAAGTAGACAAGATGGATCCATTGAAAATCCAGTGTGATCTCCTGATTTTGGAAAAACAGATGAATAAATTCCTGCTTGATTAATAGAAACAGACCGTAGCCCATCATCAAGGCCACCACAGCCACCAAAATGGCTTCAAAAACAAACTGTGTAAGAATGTGTGCGCGTCCGGCTCCAACCACTTTTCTGATCCCTACTTCCTTTGCCCTTCTTAGTGATCTGGCAATTGACAAGTTGGTATAATTGAAACAGGCAGACAAAATAACAATCAAAGTAAGCCCTACCAGCAAATAGATCATATTCCATCTCACCGTTGGCCCTATCTGGTTAGACAGGTCTCTTCCCGGCACTATTTTCAGTAGGTTTTGAAGCTCATAGGAGATGAAAAAACGGTCATACTTTTCTCCTTCCTCAGCTGCAATCTGATCCAGGTGTTTCTTTATCACATCCACGCGCTGATTTTCGGGTAAAAGCACATAGACATAATTCATCCAGACGCTATTATAACTGGTCAGAAAAGATTCTCCCTCTTGTCCTGCTGCATAATGCTCCAGCGTACTTAGGGAACCCAACATCTCAAACTGCATGTGAGAACTTGCCGGCGGGTCCTTCACCACCCCGGTAATGGTCCCACTTTGAAACCCATAGCGCTCCTGTCCCACCAGCTCTATGATCTGCCCTATGGGTTCACCCTCTTCAAACAACTTTTTGGACAGTGACTCTGTGATGACTATTGATTTGGGATCGTGCAGTACCGTGGCGGGGTTGCCAGCTACCAACTCAAAATCAAATACATCAAAGAAATTCTCAGAAGCCCAGAGTCCCTCAGCACTAATGATCTTCTCGCTCGTTTTGAGATCCGCTGAGAAGTTCCTCCTCAAAATAGTCAGCTGCTCTATCCCTGTATAGTCCTCCTGCAGTCTCCGGCCGATAAAAATGGAAGTAGACGCCAGGTCCACGGATTCGTTATTCGTGATACCCTTGTAGGTAGTGAGGATCCTGTAGATCCGGTTACCATTCTGATGAAACTTATCAAAGCTAAGCAGCTCATTGATGTAGGTGATCATCAGAATGCCCACAGACATTGATATGGCGAGCCCCACAATGTTGATTGCCGAAAACACTTTGTTTCTGGCCAGGCTACGCACTGAGGTTTTGAAATAGTTTCCCAACATAAAAAATGGATTGAAAGAATGAAGTGTTTGGTTTTTCTTAATTGTGTAGGGCCTGAAAAACTTAAGGACATCTATCACGTAAATAAAATTGGCCCTGAACCTGCCTCTTGACAGGTTTCGATGGTAATATTCGTGCAGGTCTCCCTGCAAATCTTCCAGCAGGTCTGGTCGGCAGTACCAACCCAGCAACCTGTCGAGCCATTTGGGAGGGGTTTCTTGTCTGCTCATATCAATCCTTCAAAAACCACATCTGGAATAGTGTTCCATAACTGATCCCGCTGCTCCCTGGCCTTCAATAAAGACACTTTTCCTGAATGAGAAATCTTAAAAAATCGTTTACGTCGACCGCCTCGTTCCTTGGTAGGTTCTCCGAGCTCTGAACTAATATACCCTTTATCCTCCAGCCTCTTGAGCACAGCATGCACCACTCCCAACTTAGTGGCCCGGCCAGTCACTTTCTCAATTTCGTCTACTATATTCACGCTGTAGGCTTCATCCATCAGGGAGGCAATGGTCAGCAACACCACCTCCTCAAATTCACCCAAATTAGTTCCTTTCATTCCGCTTAAGTTTTATAACTTCCTTAAATGTATAAAAAACAAATACGAAGTTTGTCCTGATAGGTTTTATTTTTTCATGTTTTGTATAAAAAAGGATGGGTCAAAAAAAACACCCCCGGAAACCGGGGGTGCACTCAATATTGTAAACCAACATTTACCTAATTCATTATGACATTACAATATTTAAGTGTTTTACAAGATAGTGAGTTATTTATTTTGCAACTTAAGTGCTTTACGAAATAATCATTGCAAAAGTTGTCATTCAGGGTTCTGATTTCAAAAAAACTTCCCGTCCACTTCCCGACATTCCCTTCAGGAAGTCAGGTATTCTTCTAACTTTGCTGCCTAACAACTCGTACCCAAAAAAGACCCTAACAATAAGCGATGAAATTCGGAACCAAAGCAATACACGCCGGCCAGGAGCCCGACCCTACCACAGGTGCCATCATGACACCTATCTACCAGACCTCTACTTACGCACAGGCCTCTCCCGGGCAGCATAAGGGCTATGAATATGCCCGAACGCAGAACCCTACAAGAACGGCATTGGAAGCTAATCTGGCGGCCCTTGAAAATGCCCAATTTGGCAGATGTTTTAGCTCAGGAATGGGTGCCACAGATGCCATCTTGAAGACACTGGAACCCGGAGACGAAATCGTAAGTACCAACGACCTCTATGGTGGCACTTACAGGATTTTCACGAAAATATATGAGCGCTATGGCCTGAAGTTCACCTTTGTGAACATGCAGGATCTCGAGTCGGTGAAAAAAGCACTGAGCCCAAAAACCCGACTGGTATGGATAGAAACCCCCACCAATCCGATGATGAGCATCGTGGATATCCGTGCGGTGGTGAATCTCGCCAAATCTGTTGGCGCAAAAACAGTGGTAGATAACACCTTTGCCAGCCCATACCTGCAAAACCCCATGGACATGGGAGCAGATATGGTGATGCACTCGGTCACCAAATACATTGCAGGCCACTCTGATGTAGTCATGGGCTTTGTGGGATCCAACGATCCCAAAATTGATGAGCAAATTGGCTTTGTCCAAAACTCCTCCGGAGCCATACCGGGCCCACAGGACTGTTTTTTGGTATTGCGAGGCATCAAGACCCTGCATGTACGAATGGACAGACACTGTGACAATGGGGAACAAGTAGCCAGATACCTAAAGGACCACCCGAAGGTGAAGCACGTGTACTGGCCAGGATTTGAAGACCATGCCAACCATGAAGTGGCCAAAAAGCAAATGAAGAGATTTGGTGGCATGATCTCGTTCGTGCTGGCAGACGACAGTCAGGCTGCCGCTTTCAAAGTATTGGAAAACCTCAAAGTTTTCACCCTTGCAGAGTCTCTGGGTGGAGTGGAATCTCTGGCCGGGCACCCTGCCAGCATGACCCACGCGAGCATTCCTCGTGAACAAAGACTGGAGGCCGGACTTACTGACTCCCTCATCCGACTTTCGGTAGGGATAGAAGACATTGAAGACCTCATAGAAGATCTAAAAAACGCAATTGGCTAAACACATGAAAGAAATTCTCATTACCCTGTTTGAAAAAGACCTTAACATATTAATCAGAGAGGTGGACAGCTACTCTGAAGAATCAGATCTTTGGAAAACAGCTCCCGGTATCACTAACTCTGCGGGCAATCTGGCCTTGCATCTGGTTGGGAACCTTCAGCACTTCATTGGGGCGGTATTGGGAGACACCGGCTATGTGAGGAATAGGGAAGCAGAGTTCTCTGATCGGAATGTACCAAAAGCCAAAATCCTTCAGGACATTCAGGAAACGATTGCGGTGGTTTCTGCTACACTTACTAAGCTGAATGATGAGCAATTAAATGATATATACCCCATAGAAGTTTTCGGGAAACCAATGACTACCCTCCATTTTCTTGTGCATTTGGAGGGACACCTCAATTACCACCTTGGTCAGGTCAACTATCACCGAAGATTATTGGCCTCACAAATGGGTTAATCCGGCGTATAAATGCCATCAGCTTTTAATAACAAACCAAATATTTCATTTAAATACTGGCATTAAGAGTTATCTTGGGGTCTTAAACCCTTCAATATGAGTCAACCTTCGGTTAAGTTTAACGCTCAGGATCGTCCTGAATTCTTCAAAGAGCTACGAAAACGCGTTAACGCCCACTTCAAGGAGAACAATATCTCTCGTCACGCCAACCTTGAAATGAAATTCAAGACAGCTTTCATGATTGCTTTATATTTTACTCCTATGATCCTGATGATCACCGGCGTAGTAACCTCCCTTTGGGGCGTTATCGGCATGTGGACCCTGATGGGCATTGGAATGTCAGGTATAGGTCTATCCATCATGCATGATGCCAATCATGGTGCTTATTCACAAAACAAGCACGTCAACAATGTGTTGGGCTATCTATTAAATTTTCTTGGTGCCTATCATACCAACTGGAAGATTCAACATAATGTATTGCATCATTCATTTACCAATGTAGATGGCCATGATGAGGACATTGCAAAAGAAGGTGTCATGCGATTTTCGCCTACGCAGGAACGCAAAAGCATTTATAGATTTCAGGTCTTCTATGCCCCTTTTCTTTATGGGATTATGACCATTTATTGGTTTTTGAGCAAAGACTTTGAACAAGTCATCCGTTATCATAAAAGAGACCTGCTAGCCCCCCAAGGTTACACATTTGCTTCAGCGTTGGCTGAAGTAATTTTCAATAAGGTTTGGTATCTGGCCATCTTTTTGGCGCTACCAATCATCGTTATTGCGCTTCCCTGGTGGCAAGTGCTTTTGGGCTTTTTGCTGATGCATTTTATCAGTGGATTGTTCCTTGCCCTTATTTTTCAGCCTGCCCATGTGATTCACGAAACTAACTTCTACGTGCCCGATGAAAACGGAAGCATAGAAAATAATTGGGCGGTTCATCAGCTGAGAACTACGGCCAATTTCGCCAACAAAAGTGTGTTCTTCTCCTGGTTTGTAGGAGGTCTGAACTTTCAGATAGAGCATCACCTTTTCCCACACATCTGCCATGTGCACTACAGACACATCTCTGCCATCGTGAAGCAAACGGCAGAGGAGTATGATGTGCCTTATCACCAACACAGAACTTTTCTGGATGCCCTGAGGAGCCATTTCTCTTTGCTACACCAGCTAGGTACCGGATCCTATGACAAAAAGTTAGCCACCGCTTAATCACGGCGCGCTAATCGATTGAGCTATCGGGGATATCATCGACGGCCCATCAACTTGTAGGTCCAATTTGATATGTCCATGATATTTTTTGCCTATTTTTCAACAAAATAGCAGTCATACTACATGGAATTCTTCAACTACTGGCCTTTATTTGTCATTTTCATAATCGCTTGGATCGTTCCGCTCATACTTTCCTGGCTGGAAGTGAGCAAGGTACCTTCAGTGATTGTGGAAATCGTGATGGGGGTGATTGTAGGGCCCTATGTACTGGATCTGATCGAACCCACGCCTTTGATGGATTTCCTGGCAGGTACAGGTTTTCTATTCTTAATTTTCCTATCGGGCCTGGAGATTGACGTCCCAAAGATGATCTCCTCTTTACCCAAGGGACGGATCAGGATCATTGATATCCTGAGTAATTCCCTGCTCGTGGCTTTATTTATCTATTTCGGCTCATTGTTTTTGTCCATCCCAATGGCATGGCTCATCAGTCAGTTTATCGAAATCGATCTGATATTTTACATTCTGCTCTTCCCCACTGTTGCCTTGAGCATTACAGTACCCATCCTGAAATCTGAAGGCGAGCTTACACGAAAATTTGGGCAGATCATGCTCATGGAAGGGGCTATTGCCACCATCATGAGTATCATCCTTATTTCGGTGTATTCCGGGGTGCTGAAAAATGGCTTTCAGGTGGAGCTCTTGCTTTTTACCGTCATCTTCATCGTATTCATACTCACCTATGTCATCGGTCGCCGACTTATCAAAGTACGCACCTTCCAAAAGGTACTCTACACCCTGGAGCATGCCGCCAG
Source organism: Marinoscillum sp. 108 (assembly GCF_902506655.1). Taxonomy (NCBI): domain Bacteria; kingdom Pseudomonadati; phylum Bacteroidota; class Cytophagia; order Cytophagales; family Reichenbachiellaceae; genus Marinoscillum; species Marinoscillum sp. 108. The sequence continues at coordinate 125,334 of NZ_LR734817.1, forward strand.
CCAGATCAGAGTAAGGGGCACAGTGGCTTTGCTTTTGTTTTTTGTGCTCATTGCCTACCTCATAGATACGGAGCTGGCTATGGGCGCCTTTTTTGCCGGCGTACTACTCAGCTTGTTTATCAATAAAGAACGCTCCGCACTGGTATTTAAGCTGGACGGCATGAGTTATGGCTTCTTCATTCCCATATTTTTCATCATGGTAGGGGTGCAACTGGATGTGTCGGCACTGAGCCAATTTGGCGAATCCATTCCTTTTGTACTCACCCTGGTGCTGGGCTTTTTTGCTACCCAGGTGTTACCCGCCCTTATCCTCATTAAAGTTTTTGGATTAAAAAAAGCACTGGCCGGAGGAGTATTACTGACCGCCCGTATGGGATTGACCATAGCTGCCGCGCAAATAGGTCTGTCATTGCAGGTGATCACTGCCGCAGACAATGCCGCCATCGTGGCAGCGGCCATTTTCACCAGTTTACTCTCACCTCTGGCCTATAAGTTCTTCAGCCAGGAAGAAGACCTCTACTATAGCATCTATATTTTCGGTGGCAGCAAGGCCAGTTTACTACTTGCCGAGCGCATGAAAATGCACGATATCCCATGCCTGACGATCATTCAGAATCAAGCAATTATTCCTGATTTTGAACAAAAAAACCTCAATATATGGGCTGTGGATGAGTTGGATACTTCTGTTTTCGGTGAACTGGATATCCGCACCCCTGACCTGGTGATTATGCTTACGGAGTCCAAAAAACTCAACCAGCAACTGGCACTGTATGTCAAAAACAAATTGAATCACAGTAAGATCATACTGAGGAAACAGTCGGCTTCACATGAACTTGTGGATACCGAATCAGATCTAAAACTGATAGACATTGATGAATTGCTTGCCGGCTATGTAGAAGACATGATCGTGAGACCTGAAACACTTACCTCCTTGTCGGAAAGTTTTGGTATGTACCGGATAGAGGAAATACTCCTCACAAGAAAAGAACTACACCGAAAACAGGTGATGGAAGTGGCATTCCCCCCTTCAGGGTCCCTAGTGGTCCTGCGCAGGGATGATGAAGTCTTTATCCCACACGGAGACACACATCTACTTCTGGGCGACACCCTGACTGTCATAGGAAACAGTACTGCGCTTACAGAGTTTCGGGATATTTTGGAATAAGAGTATGTTCAGGAAAATAGCCGTTCTTGTTATGCTGATTATTCTATGGGAAACCGGTATCTACTTTTGGGTACTGAATAATACACCAGAAGCACTCTATCAGCTATCTGCCAGGTATTCGGCAAGAACGTCCTTTGTACTCATCACCATTATTCTCCTTTGGATCGGTGCCACTGGTCTGCGCAAAATCTATCGTTCAGCCTTCAAAAGACTACATCTGATCACTCTGATCCTCTTGCTGGCAGTCAACCATCTCATTCATTTTGGGTTTCTCTACGCCAACCTGCAACCAGAAAATTTCGGGCAATTCATCCTAAAAAATCACTTACCAGCTCTGCTGTATGTCGCACTCATGATCAGCCCGTGGTTGCTTTTCAGCAAAAAAACACTCTCCACACCTCTCTACTGGGGGATATTGGTCTTCCTGATAGGTCTCGAAATCATCTTTCTCCAGACCTATGTGGGTCGGCTCTTCAGCCCTAAACCGCTCGGTTCTCCCCCCTATTTTTACATCGGCTGCATTGTACTCATTGGGGTGACCCTCGTCCTGAATATCTATCGTGTGGTAACTGAACACTTGAAGGGAGCCAATTAAAAAGAGGGCGATAACAAAAAAAGCTCCCAACGGGAGCTTTCAAAATGCTTTTATGCTATCCTATGTGTCAAGCACTCTGGACATTGAGGCCCTTCACGAGTTCCACAGGACCGTAGTTTTTCGCCTGTACCACCGTTTTCTTACCCTTGATCAATTGCACCTCCGTATTTGGGAAACCCAACTGAGAGTGCCTCTTAACTACTTTGTGGAAGAAAATAGAAGCTTCATCCAGCTCGCCCTTTCCAAACTCATGCTTATGAGCATGTTTCTTCACCGGGGTGCCTGGCACCACATGATACATATTCACCACTACGCTGTATTTTGGCTGAAAAGTCTTAACAAAGTTGGCCCACGCTTTTTTCATTTTCTAAGATATTAAGGTACTCAAGTCCAAGTTTAATAAAACGAAGGCTCAATTGAAATATTTTAATCAAGCATTCCTGTGTTTTATACAAAATAAGGTCGCCCAATAAATTGGGCAACCCTCGTCATGTGCAGAAAACTGCCTTAATCTACATTGTCATGGAGATACTTATTGTTTCCAAGTATCTGATTATCATCCGTAAGATTGAACTTTGAAATATTGCGCTCAGAACTGTGTGGAACTTTCGCAAAAGTCACCTTTTTACGCTCGTAAGCGGGTACATCAAACTTCTCTTTAAAGTTCTGGGTCGAAAGATCTTCTTTACTGGTTCCCTCCAACATTTGCTCACGCTTTCTGCGCTGCTCCATCAACTCCAGCTTTTTAGAAGGGCTGTGATTGCGCTCCAGGCTTTCTATTGAGAAAAAATCGTCGTCTGCTTCCTTCTCATCTTCCTCCTCCTCGTCACTTTCATCAAACACTTCATAGCCGCCTCCCAGGTCAAACTCAAAGTCATTGTCATCCAGCTCATCTTCTTCCTCTACGGCCTTTTTGATTTCGTCTTTGAGAAAATCATATGTGAAGCTATCCCTTTTGGGCGTTTCTTTCTTCTCTTCAAAATCGTCTTCATCCTCCTCATCGTCCTTGGCACTGTCAAACAGCTTGATCTGACGCGATGACTCCAAATCGTAAACACGCTTGGAATCAGGTGCTGGTGTGGTGTTTTGCTTTCTGGCTATAGGCTGGATCTCCTGTACACCACCGAATCCGGTCGCAATGACCGTCACCCGTATGTTCATGCCCAGGTCGGCATCCACGCCGTGACCGAAGATCACCTCAGCATCCTCACCCGCAAACTCCTGCATGTAATCTGTGATATCTGCCAATTCATCCATCTGCAACTCAGCGTCCTCACCGGACATGATGGAGAGAAGGATTTTGTCAGCACCATTCACATTCTGATTGTTGAGCAGTGGCGAATTGAGGGCTTCCTCAGCGGCACGTCGGCCTCTGTTTTCACCATGTGTCTGTGCAGAGCCCATCACAGCGGCACCCGCATTTTTCATCACGGTTTTCACATCCTCAAAATCCACATTCACATAACCAGGCACCGTGATGATCTCAGCAATCCCTTTGGCCGCAGTGGTCAATACATTGTCCGCCTGACCGAAGGCTTCTCTGATCGGCAGGTTGCCAAAAATCTCCCTCAGTTTGTCATTGAGGATGACCAGAACGGTATCACAGTTGGCTTTTAGCTCAGCAATACCATCATTAGCGGCCTGAATTTTCTTACGCCCTTCAAACATAAAGGGCGCTGTGACAATACCCACGGTCAGGATGTCCATCTCCTTGGCGATCTGTGCGATCACCGGAGCGGCCCCTGTACCTGTACCACCGCCCATTCCGGCAGTGATGAACACCATTTTAGTATCTTCAGACAGCATCTCACGAATGTCTTCTGTAGACTCGAGCGCTGCATGTTTACCTTTTTCAGGATTTGCTCCTGCTCCCAGGCCAGCCGTGAGGTTTACCCCCAGCTGAAGCTTATTAGGTACCGGACTGCTCTCCAGCGCCTGAATATCAGTGTTACAAACCACAAACTCTACATCCTTGATTCCAAGGTTATACATGTGATTTACGGCGTTACTTCCTCCTCCACCTACTCCGATCACTTTAATGATGGATTTGTGGTGCGAGGGTAAATCAAATTGATACATATTTTCTGCCATGACGTTATCGTTTAATATTCGAAGGCTGAATGACGAACAGCACTTCTATCAATTTTCAAATACTCTATCTTATTAATAATCCCTTTCATCATCGATATCATCGATCAAAAGTCCCTTGGTTTTCTCCAGAATATTCTGAAAAAACTTAGCTCCCTGCTTATTGCGAGGTTTCAAGGCCTTGCCTTTAGCAATTTTCTCATTATATCGGTCCTCCCTGATGTCTATGGCCCTAAAGCCTGATAGCACCAAACCTACGGAGGTAGCATACATCGGACTCTTCACTGCGTCCACCTTGCTCTTGCCGAGGTGTTCATTGGGGTAACCAATGCGTGTATCCAGCCCAGTCATATACTCAAACAACTGCTGCAAATTGGTGAGCTGCGAGCCACCGCCAGTCACCACGATACCAGCTGCCAGTTTTTTATGAAACCCAGAAGTGATAATCTCAGTGTGCACCATCTCTATGATCTCTTCCATACGAGCTTCGATCACATGGGCCAGATTTTTCAATGAAATCTCCTTTGGTGCCCTGTTTCTCAATCCGGGAATAGATACAATCTCATTTGGATTGGCCTCTTCAGAAATGGCCCGCCCAAATTTGGTCTTCAACTGCTCAGCCTGGTGCTCCATCACCATACAGCCCTGCTTGATGTCTGAAGTGATGATGTTGCCACCAAATGGAATGACTGCAGTGTGACGTATGATATTATCATAAAATACTGCGATATCGGTAGTACCACCACCTATGTCCACCAGACAAACGCCGGCTTCTTTTTCTTCATCACTCAACACTGCCAAACTGGATGCTAAAGGTTCCAGGATAAGATTTTCGATATCAAGGCCTGCTCTGCGCACGCACTTATTGATATTATTGATGGCGTTGGTCTGCGCCGTGATGATGTGGAAGTCTGCTTCCATCTTCACCCCAGACATTCCCACAGGATCTTTGATACCATCCTCATAGTCGATGATGTAATCCTGCGGCATCACGTGAATGATCTCGCTCCCCGGAGGAATCACGATACGGTACATATCATTGGTAAGTCTGTTCACATCCTCCACGGTGATCTCATCGTCGCTATCGCGGGTGATAGATCCGTGATGCACAGCGCTCTTGATGTGCTGACCGGCAATGCCAACGTTGACCACCCGGATATCAATACCCGACTGCTCACTGGCCTCTGCAACAGCCTTTTCAATGGCATTCACTGTTTTGTCAATGTTGGTGACAATACCGCGGATCACTCCGTCAGATACTGCCTTGCCCATGCCCAACACCTCCAGCTTACCAAATTCATTTTTACGCCCTACGATGACGCATATCTTGGTGGTACCTATGTCCAGTCCGACGATGATTTTATCTTCCATTTCTTTAGCAATTTTCAGTTTCAGTCCGAAGACTCATATTTTTATTCACAGACGATTTGATCCTTAAACTTGAGGTTTACCAAACTGTAGGTATTCCACCCTTTGTTTGGCAAGATCTCTTTGTAAAAAATCTTAAGTTTTTTAAACTTCCCTTCCAGGTCATCTGGCATTCCGAATTTAATTTCCTGCTTGGTCACCTGTGGGAGCAACGTAAGCTCTCCATCTCTGGCGATCACTATCTGTGCAATCTGTGCTCTCCAAAACTCATCCTTCTCCACATACTTCAGCATCTTCAGTATATCCTTTCCATAATCCGTCTCAGTAATATTTTCAGCCCAGCTAAAGGAGCGCTCGAGCTCGAGAATAGGCACACGAGCGGTATGTCGTGCATTAGTGGGCAGCAGGGTGCCATCCGCATCAATGTATTGGTCCGGGCCATTCCGATTGAAAATTCTCGCGATCGGTTGAGCTTGCTCCACGTTCACGACGAGGTTCCCTTTTACATCTCTGTAGATCTGCGCTTCCTTCACAAAAGGATTCGCCTCCACGCGCAACTCTAAAGCCTTCAGATCCAACATACTAATAGACTGACCCAGTACATAATCGGTATTGCCCGCATTCAGCAAACTCATAATTTCCAGCTGGTCTGTAAAGAAATCTCCATTCTGATCCTGGATATTCACCAGCACATTATTCACCGGTTTGGCGCCATTTTTCACCCCGGTAAATCCAATGATCACCAGCATGATGAATGCCGAAACAGAAAGGAACAATATGGTTTTTAGCTCACGACTCAATCTGGTATTTTTTTAGATAGTAACTCTTTAATTTTGGCACTTCCTGATCAATATTTCCGGCACCAACGGTGCAAAGTAATTCCACGTTTCTGGTGGCAATCACCTCCATCAACTCGGATTTTTCACACAGGATTTTCTGCTCTTTGGTGATGTTATCGAATATGATCTGCGAAGTTATACCGGGGATCGGTTCTTCCCTAGCCGGATAGATATCCAATAGGATTATTTCATCTGCCAGAGACAAACTTTCCGCAAAACCAGTCTGAAAATCTCTCGTTCTGCTGAACAAATGAGGCTGAAAGATGACTGTCAGTTTCTTTCTGGGAAACAGCGCCTTTACAGACTTAAGAAATGCAGTGATCTCCGTAGGGTGATGTGCATAGTCATCTATGAAAGTGAGTTTCTCGTCCTTAATAATGTACTCAAAACGTCGCTTCACACCTCTATAGCTGGCAATACCTGCCTTGATGGTCTCAGGGTCCATGCCCAAATCCAGCGCCACCCGCACCGCTGCCACGGCATTCTCCACATTGTGAAAGCCTGGCACTGACAGGGTCAGGTCTTTGATGACCTCATTGCCATGATAATTGAACACAAACATTCCGTTGACGGCTCTGAGTGCCTTTGCCTGAATATCGCCCTTATCGATTCCGTAAGTATAGTAGAGGTTTTCAAGGTGCATGTTGATCTTCTCTGCCGCAGCATGATGAATCAATGTGCTACCATCCTCACCAGAGAGTTTCACAAACTCACCGAACGCATCTTTCATCTGTTCCTCATCTCCGTAAATATCCAGATGATCAGGATCTACCGAAGTAACCACGGTGTAGTTGGGAGACAACCATAGAAATGACCGGTCAAATTCATCGGCCTCCACGACCACCGGAGCATCCTCCCCACCCACTATCAGGTTAGAGTCATAGTTAGTCATAATCCCCCCTATGAAAGCAGAGCAGCCCTTCTCTGACTGATTAAGCAGATGCGCTACCATAGACGAGGTAGTAGTCTTCCCGTGTGTGCCCCCCACAGCTACGGTATAGTGCCTTTTGGAAATGATCCCCAGTGCCTCGGAGCGCTTCATTACGATAAACTTCTTCTTCTGGAAGTATCGCAGCTCCTCGTGTTTTTTCGGAATAGCGGGAGTATAAATGATCAGGGTTTTCTCCTTGTCCATGAACTCCGCAGGGATATTGCGGGGATTGTCCTCATAGTGCACCCACATGCCTTCCAAAGACAGGCGTGTGGTAAGGTTGGTATCTACCCGATCGTAGCCACCTACTTTCACACCTCGCTGATTGAACCAACGGGCGATGGCGCTCATGCCTATGCCGCCGATCCCAATAAAATATACGCTCTGTATGTCTTTCAGCTTCATGCGATCATTTTCAATATTTCGTTGGCAATGTCCTTAGCCGAATTCGGGTGAGACATTCCCTTAATATTTTCACTCAATACACGCTTTCGATCCTCATCCTCGATGAGTGCAAATGCCGTGTCAATCAGCTTTTCAGCTGCTTCATTATCTTTTACCAGCACGGCGGCATCCCGCTCCACCAGTGCCATGGCATTGATGGTTTGATGATCTTCTGCCACATTGGGGCTGGGTACGAGGATGCTCGGCTTGCCCGTGAGCATCAGCTCAGCAATGGACAAGGCACCGGCCCGTGAAATCACCACGTCAGCCACTGCATAGGCATACTGCATTTCCCGTACAAAATCCTTCAAGAGGATGTTGGCAGAGGGGTTGGTGACCCTCCGTTTCATCTCTTCAAAATAATATCCACCAGTCTGCCAGATCACCTGATAACCAGAGGCCGCCAGGCGATCATATCCGGCCAAAATAAATTCGTTGATGGATCGGGCACCGAGGCTGCCACCTACTATCAGTATGGTCTTTTTGGATGAATCAAATCCAAAAAACTCATAGGCAGAGGGCTTCAAGTCCGGCTTGAGCAAAATGGTTTTTCTGACGGGGTTTCCTGTCACTACCAGCTTATCCGCCGGGAAGTATTTTTCCATGCCATCGTGAGCCACACAAATCTTATTCACCCTGCCAGCCAGCCATTTGTTGGTCAGTCCGGCGTAGGAGTTTTGTTCCTGAATGAGTGTGGGCACCTTTTTGGCGGAAGCCGCATAGAGCAAAGGCCCACTGGCATACCCACCCACGCCGATCACCGCATGAGGTTTGAATGAACGGATCAAACCAAAAGCTTTGAACAAGCTGGAAATCACTTTGAAGGGGAACATCAGGTTCTGCGCAGACAAACTCCGCTGAATGCCACTGATCCAAAGTCCTACGATTTGAAATCCCGCTTCGGGCACCTTCTTCATCTCCATTTTGCCCTGCGCGCCTACAAACAGAATCTCCACATCCTGTACCATGTCCTGCAAGGCCTGCGCAATGGAGATCGCAGGATAAATGTGTCCGCCTGTGCCGCCTCCACTTATCATGATCCGCAATGGTAAATGACGATATGTCTCTTGCTTTTCGATTATGCTGCTTCTTTAATTCTTTCCTTTGCCTTAAAATTATTCGCCAGTGGCGAACCAATGTCATCAATTTCACCACGGCTCACACTCAAAATGATCCCAAGTGCCAGACCTGTAAAGAGCTGTGAAGTACCTCCCATACTGATCAGTGGCAAGGGCAATCCTGTAATAGGCCCTAAACCTACCGCCACACCCATATTGACCATGGCCTGCATGACCAGAGCAAATGACAACCCGGCCGACAACAATCCGCCATAAGCCCGATGACTTTCAGCCGCTGCCTTCATACCCCGATAGAGTAGTGCCAGATAAAGGAACAGCACCGAAATGCCTCCGATGAGCCCATACTCTTCCAGTACGATGGCAAACACGAAATCTGAATAGGGATGAGGTAGATAATTTCTTTGATCACTCTGCCCCGGGCCTTTGCCGGTGAGCCCTCCGGTAGCGATGGCTATGTACGCCTGCTTAGCCTGAAAGGGTGTTTCGTCCTCATCGAAGAAACTCTGCACCCTGCTCACTGCAGTACCCGTCCGCTGTCCGAAGGTAAGTGCCAGTCCTCCGGCGATCACCCCGATAATCATGAGTATGGCCAGGTACTTCATAGGCACCCGTCCGATGAAAAGCATCAGCATACAGGTGCCAAAAAGCAATATGGCCGTAGACACGTTGGTCATGGCAATCAGTGCACATATCAGACCTATCCAAACCAAAACAGGGATGATGGCTTTCTGAAAATCGTCAATGCTCTTCTGACGTTTGGAAAGCATACTGGCCAGGGTGATAACCAACGCCAGTTTGGCCAAATCAGAAGGCTGAAAAGCCTGATTGATCAATGGAATGGTGATCCACCTGGAGGCTTCGTTGATATTGGTACCAAACTGCCAGGTAAATAGCAGCAGTGGTAATGACAACCAAAGGGCCAATCGGGACAATTTCGCATAGTAGCGATAGTCAATTTTATGAGCCACCCACATGGCCAGCAAACTCAGCATGACCAGCGCGGAATGCTTGAACAGGTAATACTCTGTATCGCCCTCCATCATTTTGTAAGCCAGGCTACCTGTGGAGCTGTACACCACCAAAATACTCAGCATAGACAGCAGAAACACGATGAACCAAATCACCGGATCGCCTTTTAAGTTCTTGTATGCCCAATCTTTGATCACGTTCATACTTTTGCTCTTTTAGTCTCTTTCAAATTTTTCACCGCTACCCGAAACTGGTCACCTCTGTCCTCATAGTTTTTGAATAAATCAAAACTGGCACAGGCAGGCGACAGCAACACCACATCACCACTGGCGGCCATTTCATATCCTAAATTCACCGCCTCCTCTACACTACGCGTCTCCCGGGTCTCTACCGTACTGCCAAAGCGACCGGTAAGCTTGCTGTTGTCGACCCCCAGGCAAATCAATCCCTTTACTTTGTCTGCTACCAGCGCAGCGATCTGATCATATTCATTTCCTTTGTCTATCCCCCCGGCAATCCAAACGATCGGCTGACGAATACCTTCCAATGCATAATAGACCGCATCTACATTGGTAGCCTTGGAATCATTGATAAAGCGCACACCATCGATCTCTCCGCAGAACTCCAGCCGGTGCGGGGCGTTCACAAAGGTTTTGAGGCCTTTCAGGATCTGCTCAATGGACACCTCCATGGTAAGGGCGCTAAGTACCGCCGACATAGAGTTGATCATATTGTGTTTACCGATCAGGGAAATTTCTGATACGGGGATGGTATGTTTCTTATCTTTCTCTTTAAACCTGTAATTGAAAATGAGGTGCTCATCATCCATGTAGGCCTCCCATTTCGGGCTTTTTGTAGCAGAAATCGCAAAAAGGCAAGCCTCTATTTTGCGTTTAGCTACTTCCTCTGTCACCGGCTCGCTGTCTGCACAGTAGATGAATGACTCCTCATGACTGAGGTTCTCCGTAATCCTGAACTTGGAGGCTACATACTTTTGAAAGTCATAATCATATCTATCCAGGTGATCGGGAGTGATATTGAGCAACACCGCCACATTGGGTTTGAATTTCACAATGCCATCCAACTGGAAACTGCTCACCTCTACCACGTAATAGTCGTAATCGCCTTCTGCCACCAACTTGGCCAGGCTTACACCCACATTGCCACCCAGAGCCACTTTCAACCCTGCAGACTTCAGGATGTGGTAAGTGAGCAGTGTAGTGGTGGTCTTCCCATTGGTACCGGTAATGGCTATGACTTTGGCAGTCTGAGGAATGTATCTGTAAGCAAACTCGATCTCCGATATGACTGGAATTCCCTTTGCCACCAACGCCTGAATCATGGGTACCTTATCCGGAATGCCCGGGCTTTTGATCACCTCATCTGAAGCTAATATGATGTCCTCGCTGTGTCCTCCTTCTTCAAATGCTATCCCATAAGATTGCAGCACGAGCTTTCTATCCGCAGAAATGGCTCCTGCATCGGACAGAAAGACGCGGTATCCGTGCTTCAGCCCTAGTATGGCTGCACCGATTCCGCTTTCACCTGCTCCCAATATGGCGATAGATTTACTCATTCAATTTCGTCTTGTTTTTTAGTTTTTCTTTCCAATATCTGATCGCAACACAATGAATAAAGAGACACCAACTCATACCCCGCCTTGACCACATCCGTGATGGTGCCTATGTTTCTTTTGCGGTTCGCTTCATCCAACCTGTCCATCATGAAGATCAACTCATCCATCTCTTCTTCCATGGCCTCTATCTGGGTGTAGAAGCTCCCCTCAGATTTGGCATTCAACACCTTTTTTAGCACCACATCCAGCTTTTTGGTGGTCCTGATGATGGTGGTAGAGAAGGTCAGCAAATTGCTGCCCGGTAGCAGTTCTGCCAGACCAGAGGCTTTCTGCTGAAATTTTTCGTTGAGACGAGAGAGTTGTTCCAGAGTCATATCGGTTTATCTAAGTTTAAGCGTTGCCAAAGTGAGTATAGCCAGCAGGATGCCGACTGTCCAAAACCGGGTCACGATTCTGGCTTCATGCCATCCTTTTTTCTGATAATGGTGATGTAGCGGAGACATCAGAAAAACCCTTCGCCCCTCTCCGTATTTCTTCCGCGTGTATTTGAAATAAGACACCTGAATGATCACCGACAGGTTTTCGATCAGGAAAATGCCGCATAATATCGGGATGAGGAGCTCCTTTCTGATGACCAAAGCCAATACGGCTATGATAGCCCCCAGTGACAGGCTGCCTGTATCTCCCATAAATACCTGTGCGGGGTATGAATTGTACCATAGAAAACCAATACAGGCCCCTACAAAAGCCGCACTGAAAATCACCAACTCACCTGAGTTGGGAATAAAGGCGATGTTCAGGTACTCAGCAAAGACCGCATTACCTGACAGGTAGGCCAGAATGGCCAGCGTAAGACCGATGATGGCGGAAGTACCCGCCGCTAACCCATCGAGTCCGTCAGTGATATTGGCGCCATTAGACACTGCGGTGATGATAAAAATCACCGCCAGCACATAAATCAGCCAGGTATAATCCTCCAGAAAATAGGGCAGTAACCAGTCGTACTGGAATTCATTATCCTTGAAAAACGGAATGGTGGTGACGATGGAGCTGCTATCCTCGATGCCCATACCACCCAGTTCGGGGATGACCACATCGGGGTGCATCACCATTACCAGGCCTACCAGCAAGCCCAGCCCTACCTGACCTATTACTTTGAAATTGCCTTTTAGCCCGTCCTTATTCTTTTTCTTGATCTTGAGATAATCGTCTGTAAAACCAATGAGCCCCATCCAAAGTGCCGTGATCAGCAAGAGCTGCACATAGACATTGCCAATCTGTGCAAAAAGCAGTGTAGGAATGATGATCGCGGAGATGATCATGATCCCGCCCATAGTCGGTGTGCCCTGCTTTTCCATTTGCCCCTTCAGGCCCAGGTCACGGATGGACTCACCCATCTGAAAGTTTCTGAGCGCATTGATAAACCGCTTGCCAAAAACGATGGTGATGAGCAAAGAAATTACTGCAGCCATACCCGCCCGGAAGGAGATGTAGCGAAATACGCTAGCCCCCATCAGGTCAAATTGTTTATCTAAAAAGTCAAACAGGTAGTACAGCATTTATTTAGTCAATAGTTTTTTTTTAAAAATGGTCAATGGCTGAATAGTACATGGTCTATTGGCCATTTAACATTTCGTTTAATATTTCTTTATCATCAAAGTGATTTCTCACTCCTTTTATCTCCTGATAGGTTTCGTGACCTTTGCCAGCCACCAGTATAATGTCCATTTTCTCTGCCAGATTGCAAGCCGTACGTATGGCCTCTTTCCGGTCCTGAATAATCATCGTATTTTTCTGTGCCACCTTAGGCACTCCTTTCATCATTTCCTCCAGGATCACCGCCGGATCTTCGTCCCGTGGATTATCCGAAGTGAGGATAACCTTATTGCTAAACTCTGCCGCAATGCGTGCCATCTCCGGGCGCTTGGTCTTGTCGCGGTTTCCACCACAACCGATCACGGTGATCACCTTCTCTTGCCTGGTGCGTAGCTTGTCAATGGTCCGTAGCACATTATCCAATGCATCCGGGGTGTGCGCATAATCCACAATGGCGAGTATGTTGTTGCCATTATAAACCTGCTCAAATCGCCCACGGGCACCATCTATCTGCGACAAGGCAGTCAGCACCTCTTCCTTCTCCTCTTCCAGCAGTACTCCTGCCGCATAAACCGCCAGCAGGTTATAAGCATTGAAGTCCCCGATGAGTTTAAACCAGGCACTGATTCCATCCACATCCAACTCCAACCCCTGCAGGGTATTGTGCAGAATCTTCGCGCGGAAGTCTGCCATTGATTTCAGTGAATAAGTATTCTTTTCTGCTTTGGTATTTTGCAGCATTACCATCCCCCGCTTGTCATCGGCATTCACCAATGCAAAAGCCTCTTTTGGGAGCTTATCGAAGAGCATCTTCTTGGCTTTGATATAAGCCTCGAAGGTTTCGTGATAGTCCAGGTGATCATGGGAGATATTGGTGAAAATGCCTCCGGCAAACTGTAGCCCACTGGTGCGATGCTGAACCAGCGCATGAGAGCTCACCTCCATGAAACAATGCGTGCACCCCTGACTCACCATCTGAGCCAGTAGCTCATTGAGCTGCAGGCTATCAGGTGTGGTAAATTGCGCATCCAATACTTTGTGGTCAATCTTATTTTCCACGGTAGACAACAAGCCTACTTTGTAGCCCAGCTGCTGAAAGAGCTGAAATAGCAAAGTAGCAGTCGTGGTTTTGCCGTTGGTACCCGTCACCCCTACCAGGTTAAGTTTCCGGGAAGGGTTATCGTGAAAATTGGCTGCCACGATTCCCATCGCAGCAGCACTATTATCCACCTGTACGTACGTTATTGACTTCTTTCTCTTCTCAGGTAAGCTTTCGCAAAGAATGGCCACTGCACCCAGATCTATTGCTGTTTCTATGTAATCGTGTCCGTCTACATTCAGTCCTTTAATGGCGATAAACAGGCCACCCTTTTTTACCCGTCTGGAATCAAACGCCAAAGACGAGATCTCCCGCTCACGATCGCCGTGCAGCTCAGTGAGGGATACTCCGTATAATATGTCTTTCAGCGTCTTCATTAACTCAACTCCAGCTTTATGTTAGTTCCTTTCGAAAATTTCGTTCCCGGCACAATGGACTGCCTGGCCACCCGGCCTCTGCCCTGCACACTGACCTTCAGTCCTGCATTTTCCAGCAGGTAAATAGCATCTCTTAAAGTCATGCCCCGCACATCCGGGATGCGCTCAGCCTTGGGTGTATTGTCCTCCCAAAACACCGAATGATTGACCACATCGGTAGTCACCCAGCTGGCATCCGTTTGGGAATGATTGGATATGCCAAATTCGTTGGCGATCATTTTCAGCTCGTCCTGCTTACCAGACCTGATCACGGGGAAAATCCCTGCAAACTGCGTGCGCTGATCCGGCAGCTCCTGATGCAGCTCGGTCTCCAGAGCGTAGATATTGTCTGCGATCTCCTTAAAGACCGGAGCCGCCACATCGCTCCCATAGATCTGATAGCCCTTGGGGTCATCGATCACCACAATGCAACTGTACTTTGGATCATCCGCTGGAAAATACCCGGCAAACGAGGTATAATAGGCATTGGTATAGCGACCATTTACCACCTTTTTGGCAGTCCCTGTTTTACCAGCGATCTTATACTTTTCATTGTAAATATTGGAAGCAGTACCTCGTTCTACCACCCCTTCCAGCATCAGTCTCACATCCCGCAGGGTGCTTTTGGAACAAATCTTTGCGTTGAGCACCTTGGGCTCATACTTCTCTATGTTTCTGTTCGCCTTTTTCACCGCTTTCACGATAATGGGCTGAATCATCTTTCCATTGTTGGCCACGGCGTTGTACAAAGTCAACGTCTGGAGAGGGGTCATCTTGAGTTCATAGCCATGAGAGATCCACGGTAACGAAATCCCACTCCAGGTACTGTCCGAGGGATCCTTGATGTAAGGAATGCCTTCGCCGACCATCTGAAAGCCCAACGGCTGATCCAACCCGATATTTTTGATGTAATCGGTATATCTGGAGGGATTGTCTCCGAAATGCCTGGTGATCAGCTTGGCTGTACCGATGTTGGAGCTTTTCTCAAACACTTCCTTCACGGTGAGGATGCCGTAGCCTCCGGGCTTATGATCCCTCATGGTCTCATTGAAGAACTTCATCACCCCATTGCCTGTATCGATGGTGTCTGTCAACTTGATGTTGCTATCTTCCAACAAGGCAATCATACTGGCCAGCTTGAACGTAGACCCCGGTTCGCGGGCGCCCTGGCTACCCACGGCGTAGTTGTAGCGCTCGTAGTATTCTCCCTTGCTGTTTCTGCTCAGGTTGGAAATCGCCTTGATCTCGCCGGTTTTTACCTCCATGAGGATTACCGCACCGTAGTCTGCCTGATGGCGCTGTAGTGCCTTGTAGAGTGCCGACTCAGTGACATCCTGCAGGTTCACATTGAGGGTAGTCTGAATGTCGTAACCGTCTTTGGGACGAATCTCCGAGCCATCATACACCGGCTTCCAGCCCCCTCCGGCCATCTTTTGAAACAGTGCTTCTCCGTTTTGGCCACCCAACTCCTGGTTGAAGCTGTACTCCAACCCTACTACCCCACGGTTGTCCGAATTGACCGTGCCAATTGTTCGATATCCCAAATGCGAAAAAGGCAGAAATCTTTTTTCCACCTTCTCGAAGATAATTCCACCTGTCAACCGCCCTTCTCTGAAGATAGGCCAGCGTTCTATCATTTTTTTCTCCTGGTACCCGACCTCTTGCCGGTTGAGCACCATATATCGCTTCCGCTCCTTCCGTGCCGCATCTATTTTGCGGCGATACTGAGCCGGCGACTGATCTCCATAAAAATCCGAAAGCAGGTAACACAGAGAATCTATGTGCGCATTGTAAAGCTCTTTTCCCGGAAGGTAAGGATCGAACGCCACCTGATAGAAAGGCAGGGAGGTTGCCAGCAGGCTGCCGTCGTCTGCATAAATGTTGCCACGCGTAGCGTTCACTTTCATCACCTGCAAGCCCATGGTCTCGGCATACCCTCTCCACTTATCACCCTCTGCATACTGCACGGTGATAATGCGAAAAAGTATCCCTGCAGAAAACAAGAATACCAGCATAAATGCGATCCTGACTCGGAGCAATATGGCTTTTTTGATACTCATTCTTCGGCGACAATGATTTTGTAAGGTGAAACATCACTTTCTACCAAACCCAGCGACCGGGCTTGTTTGGCCACTTCTGACTGTTTACTGGCGTATTTGTAATCGGCCTTTAGTGTGGTGAAATCTGCACGCAGGTCCTCTACCTGGGTTTCCAGCCTGCTGATGGTTCTTATCTTTTTCTCCGCATAGTGTCTGCTGCCTATGTAGACGATGCAGAGTGCGCAGATGAAAAGAATTTGTGGGAGAAAACGTACGTGGATCACTTCCGCCAATGATTCGTCCATTGGTAAATACCGCTCCAGCAGGGTGAAGAAGCTCCCCTGTTTGCCCGAAGATTTGCCTGGTATTTTATACGTATTGGTTGCCATGTTTTTATTCTTTGGGCCTGCTCGCGCAGACCATCTGGTATTTTCTATTTTTTATCTTCACTGCGCACTGCTATGCGCAATTTTGCACTGCGTGCTCTTTTGTTTCTTTCGATCTCCTCCTCGTCCGGTATGATCGGCTTGCGCGTCACCGGAGTGAAGGGTCTGATCACATTGCCATAAAAATCCTGCTCCACGTGACCTTTGAGATTTCCCGTGTTCACAAAGTTTTTGACCGGGCGATCTTCCAAAGAGTGGTAGCTCATCACCACCAGCTTACCTCCCGGCCTGATCACCTCTGCGGTCTGCTCCAGAAACTCCCGAAGGGCCCCCATCTCATCGTTTACCTCTATGCGGATGGCCTGAAACAGCTGCGCCAGGTACTTCATTTCCTTTCCTCTGGGAGCTACCTTCAGGGCTACTTCCCTGAGCTCCTCATTTCTGGTGATGGGCTTACCACCCCTGGCCCGGATGATGGCTGCCGCGAGCGTTCGGGCATTTTTGATCTCACCATAGGCACTGAGGATATGAATGAGGTCATCCTGCTCATAGTCATTGACTATGTCGCGGGCGGTGACCGCCGCTCCCTGATCCATGCGCATGTCAAGTGCTCCATCAAAGCGGGTGGAAAATCCCCGCTGGCCTTCGTCCAACTGATGGGACGATACTCCCAAATCAGCCAGAATGCCATCTACCTGCTTCACTCCATAAAAGCGAAGCTGCCTTTTCAGGTGTCTGAAGTTGGATTCTACAAATGTGAAAGAACGATTTTGCCGAAATTCTTCGGCGTTGGCTTTTGCGTCAGCGTCCTGATCAAAAGCATATAGCATCCCCGTATCGAGTCTGCTGAGTATTTCTCTGGAATGTCCCCCGCCACCGAAGGTGACATCTACATAGATTCCATCGGGTTTGATATCGAGTGCATCTATGCACTGTGCCAATAAGACCGGTGTGTGATAGGTGCTCATTTACTCGTCCAGATATTTCTGGGCCAGCGCCGAGTACTCTTCCGAATCATCTATCTGATGCTCCTCAAAATGCTGAGGGTTCCACATTTCAATGTAATTGCCCATCCCTATCAGGATCAATTCCTTGTCTAGTCCGGCATGAGCGAGCATCTGCTTGGGGATCAATAATCGTCCTGCACTATCCAAATCCACCTGCTGGATACTCCTGAAGAAGTTGCGTTTTAGCTTTCTCTGCTCTGCGTTGAACTCACTGAGCGCAGCTATCTTGGCATGTATCTTTTTGTATTCTAACATTGGATACAGGATCAGATTTTGCTCAAATCCTTTTCGGATAATGAGTTCGTGCGTGGAAACCTCGGGTAGACTAGACTTAATCTTCGCAGGTAAGACTAGCCTACCCTTAGTATCCAATTTGCACTCATACTCGCTTGTAAAAAAAGCCATGTCTGAGTTTGCTCTGCTCTCACAGAGCTAGAAAAATATAAACCACCAATACAAATGTATCAAAAAGTATGACAAAGTCAACCACATCCCCCCACTTTACTCCACTTTTTATAAAAACTTTGAAATTAGGCCATAATCGTCGATTTTTCGACCAATGTGGCGAATAAGCAGGTTAACTCACTGGATGACAGGACGTAGAATTGGTCTACTTTAAGCTGGAATTGTACAAAATAGCAGTCAATAGTCTATACAGTGGGGCAAAGTGGAGTGATTAGAAAATTTGGTGGATGTGGTGGGAGAAAGTGGTAGAGAGGTGTCAGTCCGGCACCTCTGATGCTGATGGGTGCAGCAAAAAATCACACCATGACGATCGTTGTAGGCATGGGATATCAGGATGCGATGTGGTGATACTTTTTTAATAAAAATCATCCGTCGGACTGATCCTCATCACTCGCCGAACGGGGCAAAAGCGATTGCTTTACAAAACCAAAGATCAAAGAACCATGAAAACGATAATTGTTGCCACGGATTTTTCAGCAGCAGCCAATAACGCACTAGGGTATGCAGCAAAACTCGCCAGCGCCGTAGATGCTGACCTGGTGCTCTTCAATGCCTACCACATGAGTACCCATGCTATCAATGGCATGGTGGGGCCTGAGGTTCTGGACAGGCTGGTCAGAAACAATGAAAAACAGCTTCAGGACCTGAGCGACGAGACCGCTCAGAAATATAACATTCCTGTCAGCTGGGTCAGCAAAACGGATGACACCATAGAGGGGCTCAATCACTATGTAAAAGACCGTCACCCGGACCTGGTAGTCATCGGTATGGAAAGCAATGTGTTCTCCTATGAGCTTCTGGGAAACACTACCACAGCGGCCATCAAGCACCTCAAAACTCCCATACTGGTAGTGCCCCGAATGGCAACATTCAGTAGCATCGAAAAAATACTGTATGCCTATGAACCATCGTACCTGGGTCAACACAATCAGCTGGACCTGATGAAGGAGATTGCCCGTAAGTTTCGGGCTCAGCTAGAGGTATTTCATGTGGATACTCATCCTAAAAAAGATCACCCGGAAAATGAGGAAAACCTGATCCATGCGGCCAACACCATTCTGAAAGACATCCCGCACACCTACAGCACTGTGAGCAACGAGACCATCGCCGAAGGCATAGCGCAGGAAGTGGACCATTACAATGCTGATCTTTTGGTGATGGTACCGCACAAAACCGGCTTTCTAGCGTCTCTTTTCAAGGGTAGCAATACACGGCGTGTGAGCCTGAAAACCAAAGTCCCCCTGCTGGTCATCCCAAATGGGGAGTGAGAAATAAAACCATCCATTTACTCGGATATGTAATTCAGGCTTAGGGCAGAAACATGTACCCTCATGAATCACATGCACACCCAGGTCCTACATCACAGGATTTGTCTGTGGAAATGCATGAATCACCACAAGCTTTCCCCGTAGAGCAGGTCTTGCAGCAAGTTTCTTCTTCACCGCATGAGATCATCGAGAGAAAAGTACACATAAGAATCAGCAAGATCGTGCTTTTCATACTTCAAATTATTTAAGGAAAATAGCCTTGATTTTATTCATCTTCCCTTCAATAATGATCCCATTGGCCGTAGGGTATTCCTTCTTGGCCTTCTCAATCATCATTTCAAGTTTGCTCCCAAAATCCACGTTTTCGACAGTGGTGGATAAAGCCCCCAAAAGCCGTTCTCCAAACTTCTTGTTTTTATCTGTTGCTTCCTTCATTTGATCTCCAAAGTCATTAGCGACCTCACCTAAAAAATCGTAGCTGGACTGAGGCTGGCTCTCAATAAAGACGTAAAGCCCATTGATTTGACTAACATTGGCAGCATTTTGAGAAGGTGTTTGTTCACAGGAACATAACAAACTGAGGACTAGAATGTAAAGTAATGGTTTCATAAAAAGATTAAAGATTGGTGATCTCATGAAATTACAAATCCTCTCAGTTATTCCAAATACCTCATTTATGGTATTTTCTCACTGTCCTCGACTATCCATTCATTCACACGAACCGCCAAAAAAAATTACCCCTCGCAAATCTGCGCGGCTCAAAAAAGAATTTTTTTTAGCCTCCGAAAGCAGAGAAACTCTAAAAAAGATTTTTTCTACACAATGCAGATAGTGGTTTCGATTTGCTGACGGCATTGTCTTACTCTTCGACGGAGCTCAGAGTGACAATGCCTAAAGACACTTTGCTGTGAAAATGTCTGCCAAGATCAGAATAACAATGCCAGACTCTTGTGATAATGCCAGAGCCACGTCAATTGAAAATGTCATGCTGAGCTCCGTCGAAGCATCAGACATTTTCAGTGCGGCTTTCTATCAAATACTCAATCAATCTTGAAAAGACTTGGTTTCTCCCTTGAGAACCGTCATTCCCGCGCAGGCGGGAATCTCATTTAGTCAGGGCTCTCGATTCGCTGGCGGCATTGTCTTACTCTTCAACGGAGTTCAGAGTGACAATGCCTGGCTCGTTACACAGCCACCTCCGAGTGACAATGCCCAAAGACACTTTGCTGTGAAAATGTCTGCCAAGATCAGAATAACAATGCCAGACTCAGTGTGATAATGCCAGAGCTAAGTCAATTGAAAATATCATGCTGAGCTCCGTCGAAGCATCAGACATTTTCACTTCTGAGATAAGCCATCGAAAGTTCGGGAAGCAGGCACCCCGCCGGTGAGCTGTCAGCTCCACCAATAACCCTGGAAACCTATCATTAATCACTTTATTCATTGACATCCATCATTTCATCCCAACGCCACAGGCACCAGCTTTGTAATACATTTCAAACGAAGAGTTATGAAAAATCTACTGATACTGGGCGCTGGCTCAGCCGGCACTATGATGGCCAATCACCTCACTGGAAAATTGCCTCCGGAATGGAAAATCACCATGGTGGATCAACGCGAGAAACATTACTATCAACCGGGATTTCTGTTCCTTCCGTTTCGGATCTACGAACCAAAGGACTGTTTCAAATCCATCACGGAATACATCCCCAAGGGAATAGAATATATTCAACAGGGCATTGAGCAAATCAAAGGCAATGAAAACAAAGTCATCCTGGATGACGGCACATCCATTGCATACGACCTGCTGATCATTGCCACTGGTAGCCGCATAGCCCCTGAAGAAGTAGAAGGAATGAATGGCCCGGAATGGCATCAGTCTGTGTTTGATTTTTACACCTTCGAGGGAGCCAGTAATCTGCGCGAAAAACTTGACAACTGGGATGGCGGGCGACTGGTCGTTCACATTACCGAAATGCCCATCAAATGCCCTGTAGCCCCGCTTGAGTTCGCCTTTTTGGCAGACTGCTACTTTAAGGACAAAGGCATCCGCGATCGGGTGACCATAGATTATGTAACTCCGCTGGATGGTGCTTTTACCAAACCAAAAGCCGCATCCAAACTTGGCTACCTGCTCAAGGAAAAAGGGATCAACATCGTCCCGGATTTTGCCATTGCCCGGGTGGACAATGAAAATAAGAAAATTGTTTCCTGGGATGAGAAGGAGGTACCTTTTGATCTGCTGGTGACTGTGCCCACCAATATGGGTGACGACCTAATGCTCAGGTCAGGCTTGGGTGATGACCTAAACTTTGTACCCACCAACAAACACACCCTGCAGTCTGAAGCCTTTTTGAACATCTTTGTACTGGGCGATGCGACCAACCTCCCTACATCAAAAGCAGGGTCTGTCGCTCACTTTGAATCTGAAGTCCTCGTGAAGAATATCCTGCGATACATTGATGGAATGCCACCAGCAGAGGATTTCGACGGGCACGCCAATTGTTTTGTGGAAACAGGCAACGGCAAGGCCATGCTGATCGATTTCAACTATGACACAGAGCCCCTACCGGGAAAATTTCCGATCGACGGATTCGGTCCTCTAAAACTACTGGAAGAGAATAAACTCAACCATATGGGCAAACTAGGGTTTAGATGGATCTACTGGAATATGCTCATGAAAGGCCGCAGTATCCCATTCATCACTCCGCAGATGAGTATGAAGGGCAAAAAAACAGAAGACAAAAAAGTAGAAATTGTTTAACACTTAAAATCAAGAAGAAATGGAAACTATAATCGCCAATATGCCTGTGAATGTAAATGAGCAAGGCTATTTACTGGACATGAACCAATGGAATAAGGCAATCGCAAGACAAATAGCGAGCGAAGAAGAGATAGATCTGGCCGACAGACACTGGGAAGTACTGGAGTATCTCCGCGCCGAGCAGCTCAAAGGCACGGCCCTATCCATCCGAAAAATCGGAAAATCTGGGGTAGTGGATATCGCTGAGTTTTACAAACTCTTCCCTGAAGGCCCCCTCAAAAAGGCATCCAGAATTGCCGGTATTCCCAAGCCTGCCAGTTGTATTTAATCTCACCAAAAAAACAGAATCATGGAAACGCTAGAAACCCCCGTACTTGAAAAAAAGAAAGAGGCAAAGCAACTCAAAAAGATCATGATCATCCAGTCCAAAGCCACGATCGACTCAGTCTATGCGGCTTTGATCCTGGCCAATGGTGCCCGAATGGAGGGCATTGAGTCTGAGTTGTTCTGTACCTTTTTTGGATTAGAAATGCTCCAGCCCAAGAAAATGGATCATTTGCATGTGGCTACTGTCGGCAACCCCGGATTGCACATCCCCACCATGCTGGGTGGGCTGCCTGGTATAGAGTCGCTAGCCAGCAATATGATGAAAAAAGAGATGGACAAGCTGGACATTCCACCACTGAGTGAATTTCTCGAAATCTACAAAGCATCCGGAGGCAAGATCTTTGCTTGTAAACTCGCCATGGAGATGTTTCACCTCAAAAGGGAAGATCTGTGGGAAGGAGTAGATGAAGTACTCACGGTGGGTGACTTCTACGGCCGAGCACAGGAGAGTGGTGTTCAGATTATTTTCGTTTAAGTCAGTAACCTACACAACAAAAACACCAGCCAGGGGGCTGTAATCTTCTGGCTGGCCAAACCACTTCAGCGGTAAAAATGTCATGGACCCTATCGAACCATCAGACAGATGGATGATGCGTTGGCGGCATTGTCTTACTCTTCGACGGAGCTCAGAGTGACAATGCCCAAAGACACTTTGCTGTGAAAATGTCTGCCAAGACCAGAATAACAATGCCAGAGCTACGTCGATTGAAAATGTCATGCTGAGACCAGAATAACAATGCCAGACTCTGTGTGATAATGCCGGAGCCACGTCGATTGAAAATGTCATGCTGAGCTCCGTCGAAGCATCAGACATTTTCAATGCTATTATCAAATACTCAATCAATCTTGAAAAGACTTGGTTTCTCTCTTGAGAACCGTCATTCCCGCGCAGGTGGGAATCTTATCTAGTCAGGGGCTCTCGATCCGATGATGGCATTGCCTTCCCTTCTGTCATGGAGCCTCTCGAACCACAGATAGAGGGATGATGCGTTAGCGGCATTGTCTTACTCTTCGACGGAGCTCAGAGTGACAATGCCCAAAGACATTTTGCTATGAAAATATCATGCCGAGATTAGAATAACAATGCCAGTCTCAGCGTGATCATGCCAGAGACACGTCGATTGAAAATGTCATGCTGAGCTCCGTCGAAGCATCAGACATTTTCAGTGCTATTATCAAATACTCAGTCAATCTTGAAAAGACTTGGTTTCTCCCTTGAGAGCCGTCATTCCTGCGCAGGCAGGAATCTCATTTAGTCAGGACTCTCGATTCGCTGGCGACATTGTCTTCCCCTCCGTCATGGAGCCTATCGAGCCACAGGCAGGTGGATGATGCGTTGGCGGCATTGTCTTACTCTTCGACGGAGCTCAGAGTGACAATGCCAAAAGACACTTTGCTGTGAAAATGTCTGCCAAGATCAGAATAACAATGCCAGACTCAGTGTGATAATGCTGGAGCCGCGTCAATTGAAAATGTCATGCTGAGCTCCGTCGAAGCATCAGACATTTTCATTTCCTGAGATAAGCCATCGAAAGTTCGGGAGCATGCCAATTCAGGTAATAATGCCTACATAAGTGGTTCCCAATTTTTCGCTCTACACACAGAGATTTATCAAAATATTGAAAATCTGTTCAAAGAATTCACGAAATATTATTCCAGTTTTATCAAATTCGCATAAACATTTATCAATCAACCTTACTCTTAATTGTGAAGAAGATTTATTCCTTGATGTTCCTTCTTTTTGGCTATCAGTCTTTTGCAGGAGATGAAGCAGCCATCGATACTGGAGCCACCGCCTGGATGCTGACGTCCACCACCCTTGTATTGCTGATGATCCCCGGACTTGCCATGTTTTATGGCGGCCTGGTCCGAACCAAAAACGTACTCGGCACCATGATGCACAGCTTCACGGCCATGGGCATCATGACCCTCCTTTGGGTCATTTGTGGATACAGCATGGCTTTTGGCCCAAACATACTGGGGGGCTGGTTTGGCTGGAGCTCAGATTATTTCCTGCTTCGAGGCATTGATGACGTCATCACCGATGGTATTCCTGAATATGTATTTGCCATGTTCCAGGGAAAATTTGCCATCATTACTCCTGCCATCATTGCAGGGGCTTTTGCTGAACGCATCTCTTTTAAAGGCTACTGCATTTTCATTGCCGTGTGGGGCATACTCATCTACAATCCCCTTTGTCACTGGGTGTGGGCTTCAGACGGGTACCTGTTCAACCTGGGAGCAGACGGAGCCATCGATTTTGCAGGAGGCACCGTGGTACACATCAGCGCAGGGATTAGCGGGCTGGTGGCTGCGATCTATTTGGGCGCCAGAAAGCAACATCCACACCTGCCCATGCAGCCAAACAATCTGGTGATGACCATGATAGGTGTAGGCTTACTTTGGGTCGGCTGGTTTGGCTTCAATGCCGGCAGTAGTATAGAAAGTGGATTGAGTACTGCTCAGGCCCTCACCGTCACCCAAATCGCAGCGGCGGCAGGCGCCCTCGCATGGATATTAATTGAAGGATTTCATCAGGGCAAGGCTACGGCGCTTGGATTTGCATCGGGTATCCTGGCAGGGTTGGTGGCCATTACACCGGCCGCAGGTGTGGTGCAGCCTATGGGAGCTATTGCTTTGGGTATTTTCTCCAGTGGTATCTGCTACCTGGCCATTATGGTCAAAAATAAACTCGGCTATGACGACACCCTGGATGCCTTTGGTATCCATGGAGTGGGAGGTATCGTAGGTGCATTGCTGCTTGTTTTCTTCATTCGCGAAAGCTGGATGGAAGATGCTGCCGGACTGGCCGGGGGTACCTGGAGTGTCATAGACCAGTTGGGTGTGCAAGCCTTGGCCATTCTTATTGCCCTGGTATATGCCGGAGTGGGCACTTTACTGATCCTCTTCGTATTGAATAAGATAGTTCCCCTAAGGGCAACAGAAGAAGCCGAAATGAAAGGGCTGGACAGCTCCTACCATGGCGAAAAAGGATATGGAATGATTAACCCTAGCTAAACGAACCTATGAAACTAATAATTGCTATCATCAGAGAAAATCAGCTCGATCAGGTCCGGGAGTCACTTATTGAGGCCGGAATTGCCAGAATCACGGTAAGCAACGTATCAGGTCATGGCAGGAGAATCACCGAAGAGATTTACCGTGGGCAGAAGGTCATCCCTACCATGGTTTCAAATATCCGGTTGGAGATTGCTGTAAATGACGAATTCAAAGAAAGAACCATTGATGCCATCACCAGAGCCACCGAATCCAATGACGGGGAAATGGTGGGCAGTGGTAAAATATTTGTGGTTCCGTTGGAGGAATGCATTCGTATTCGCACCGGCGAAAAAGGAAATGCAGCGATCTGACCAAGGTTAACCTCCTAAAGATTAGAAGGTCGTTTTGGACTGACTCGCTGAGTGGTCCGGAGCGACCTTTTTTTTACACTTGCCTATTTGAAGTCTTAATCAAATAGCTTTAAGGATTTCATAGCAAGCCTTACTCTTCGCGCAGTTCAAACCTATTGAGCACCGTCATTCTCGGCAGGCAGGAATCTCATCCAGTCAGAATTTCTCAGGACCGATATCAGGCATTGTCTTACTCTTCGACGGAGCTCAGAGTGACAATACCCAAAGACACTTTGCTGTGAAAATGTCATACCGAGACCAGGATGACAAGCCAGACTCAGTGTGATAATGCGAGAGCCACGTCGAATTGAAAATGTCATTTTCAGTTACGCATTTTGATCGGATATTCTGGTCAATATCGAAAAGAACCTATTATTGTCATTGAGCACCGTCATTCCCGCGCAGGCGGGAATCTCATTCAGTCAGAATTTCTCAGGTCCGNGGATATTCTGGTCAATATCGAAAAGAACCTATTATTGTCATTGAGCACCGTCATTCCCGCGCAGGCGGGAATCTCATTCAGTCAGAATTTCTCAGGTCCGATATCAGGCATTGCCTTACTCTTCGACAGAGCTCAGAGTGACAATGCCCGAAGACACTTTGCTGTGAAAATGTCATGCCGAGATCAGGACAACAAGCCAGACTCTGTGTGATAATGCCAGAGCTACGTCGATTGAAAAGGTCATTTTTAGTTACGCATTTTGATCGGATATTCTGGTCAATATCGAAAAGAACCTATTATTGTCATTGAGCACCGTCATTCCCGCGCAGGCGGGAATCTCATTCAGTCAGAATTTCTCAGGTCCGATATCAGGCATTGCCTTACTCTTCGACGGAGCTCAGAGTGACAATGCCCAAAGACACTTTGTTGTGAAAATGTCATGCTAAGCTCCGTCGAAGCATCAGACATTTTCATTTCCCACTACCCTGATATCAGGTCAGGAACTCTCCATGGCAAGAGAAGTACACTTATAGGTCTACAATCATCCAAAACTCCCATGTGGGAAGCGAGTGACTCCTTTGTAAGGGCTGATCTCTTGTACATTTAGTCATCCATGCCGTTGTTCAATTGTCGCCGGCAGAATCAATCACTCAACTGTACATTTTAAAAGCATCAAATAATGAAGCGATCAATACTTATCATCGCCCTAATTTTCGCAGTAGCGCAATACACCAATGCACAAGCCCCGGACTCCTTTGCCCATCCGGGAGTACTCAGCAGTCAGGTCGAGCTGGACGCCTTGAAAGAGGCAGTGCAAACAAGCAATGGACACCCGCAGGTGGCAGGCTATGCCCGAATGGCGGACGAAACATTGGGAAACCTTGACTATACCCCTACTCCATACGCCAATGTGCATGTAATCGCCTCTGGAGTGGGAGATGAGGAGCGCGCCTTTCGCCAGGATGCTCATGCCCTGTACATCCACGCCATCAAGTGGGTGGTGACCGGAGATGACGCTCACCGCGACAAGGCCATAGAAATTGCAGATGCCTGGGGGGATACCTTTGAGTCGCTGATCCCGGAAGAGAATAAACCCAACCAACCTACACTGGAAGCCTCCTGGGCCCTCCCGATATGGATAGCTGGAGCAGAAATACTGAAATACTATGACAATGGAGTTTCCGGTTGGTCCTCTGCGAGTTTTGAAACTTTCGTGCAAAAGGTACTGGTCTACGTCAATGGCCCTATCTACCAGACGGCCAACTGGCTGATCTCCAAAGATCTTTCACTGATGTCGGCAGGAGTCTTCCTGAATGACGCTGCGCTATATAATGAAGGCTACAATCATGTAACCGGCCAGATTGACGACATTAGTACCACAGGCCAAATCCCGGAGCTGACCCGCGACTTTGTGCACTCACAGTATGTACTGATCGGGCTGGCACAATGTGCCGAGGTAGCCTATCAGCAGGGTGATGAGGGCCTATTTACACATTCGGATGCCCGGTTACGCACTGGTGCGGAGACTTACACCCTTTCGGTACTGGGTCAGACCTCTCCTAGCTATCACAGCAGTTCGGAATGGGCCCGCCACAGTGCTCCTTATGAGATTTTACTCAAGCGCTACACCGAGCTGGAGCTACCAGTGCCTGTAGTCCAGTATTATGTGATCGCCCAAAATCGCCCCGAAGATGGCAGTGAAGACCACTTTGTGGGATGGCTAAGTGCTACGCACGCCATAGAAGCTGAGGCCGGTGAAGCGCCGGTAAGTGAAGGCCAGGAAGAAGTACCCGGCAATCTGGCATTCAATCAGACAGCCAGCGCCTCTGAAGTGCCACAGCCAGAAAATCCGCCCGCTGCAGCCATTGATAACAACACGCTCACCCGCTGGTCTGCACAGGTCTATCCTCAGTGGCTGGAAGTGGATCTGGGAGAGGTAAAAGCAGTAGGGAAAACCGAAGTGATTTTCTACGAAGACCGGGCCTACAAGTACTTCATAGAGGTGAAAAAATCTGAGGCCGATGCCTATACCCAGGTGGTAGATCGCACGGCCAATACCACACCAGGCAGTGTAGAAGCTCCGATAACCGACGAGTTTTCTCCAACCCAGGCACGTTATGTGCGCATCACCGTCACAGGGGCTTCGGGATACACTGGAGCCTGGGTCAGCCTCACTGAATTTCGAATATTCGAAGGAGATGAAGTCATTTTAGGTATTGGGGATAAGGGCCGATTCAATGTTTTCCCTAACCCCGTTTCGGATACTTTCACGGTAGAAGAAGCCCATGAGCAAGTGGTGGTACTTTACAGTCTCTCAGGTGTAGAGCTGATGAAAAAGTCAGCAGGAGTTACTAAACACTTCGATGTATCCGGTCTGCCGGCAGGACTCTATTTCGTGAAAATCCTATCTACTGATCAGAAGGTAATAGAAACACGAAAGCTGATCAAAAAGCACTAGGGGCCACGAGTCGATAGTGGCATTGTCTTCCCTTCTGTCATGGAGCCTGTCGGACCACAGACATATGGATGATAAGTTAGCGGCATTGCCTTACTCTTCGACGGAGCTCAGAGTGACAATGCCTAAAGACACTTTGCTGTGTAAATATCATGCCGAGATTAGAATACCCATGCCAGACTCTGTGTGATAATGTCAGAGCCACGTCGATTGAAAATGTCATGCTGAGCTCCGTCGAAGCATCAGACATTTTCACTTTCTGATATAAGCTATCGAAAGTTCGGGAAGCAGGTCCCACCGGCGAGCTATCAATGCTTCTTTCTTCGCTCTCCTCCATCCCTTTACTTGCTTCTCAAAAGCAATGGCCTGATTGACATCTGGGAAATGCTCCTGAAAAACCAACTTCAACGGGCGCCTCCTGAATGTATAAGCCCTAGAATCATGACCCGATTGATGCTCCCAAACACGACGATCAAGATCATTGGTTACCCCGGTATAGTAGGTACCATCAGCACATCGTAGAATGTAAACCGTGTAGATCATCCCATATAAATCTACATAAAAGGTGGGTTTATCTGTATAAAAGGAGATTGGGTGGCGGCATTGTCTTACTCTTCGACGGAGCTCAGAGTGACAATGCCCAAAGACATTTTGCTGTGAAAATGTCATGCCGAGATCAGGACAACAAGCCAGACTCAGTGTGATAATGCCGGAGCCACGTCGAATTGAAAATGTCATTTTCAGTTACGCCTTTATTTATCAGATACCCAGGTCAACATCGAGAAGAACCTGTTATAGTTGTTGAAAACCGTCATTCCCGCGCAGGCGGGAATCTCATCCGGTCAAGAGTTTTCAGGTTCGCTATCTGGTATTGTCTTACTCTTCGACGGAGCTCAGAGTGACAATGCCCAGCTCAGAGCGACAATATCGGAGCTAGGGATAACAATGCAGAAATCAGCGTGACAATGCCCGGGCTGATCATGGTTAAGCATACTCAATCGTTCCTGATGATTTCAAATTGACCTGGCGAAACCTTTATGGGAGGTGGGAATCCTTTTCCCAGCACTTTCCGGTTATCCTCGTTAAGTCCTTCCGTGTTTTCAAATCCGCTGTTCACTACGGATTCAAATGATTCATAGGAGTCCCACACCACTATGTTGACGTAGTTGAACTTGTTATTGGCATTGATAGCCCGGTAAAAGGTAGAGCTTACAAATCCGGGTTTTGATTTAAAATACTCAATGTAGGCATCCCTGATTTTTAAGGCTTCATTCTCGTACCCCTCAGGTACCTCTATCGAATTGATGACACTTATTTGCTTCATTTATGATTGATCACGTTTTTGACTCTTTGGTAAAGTTCTCCCATTTTTTCTTTGCCGCCCGCATCATGGCCGGGTACACTACCCACAGCCGGAAGGGTTTGATCAGGGCCATATAAAACCTTCCAAAACCACCTTTTGGCTTCACATACACAGCCATGTGAACCACCCAGGCGCCATCCTGCGGCACCCTACTTATGTGAAGGGCAGCCTCTACTGTTTTATTGGCAATTTCGGAGAGAAATTCGTTCTCCAACTGATAGACCGGGATAAAATCACCCGTGCCCGGATCGGGTAGCTCCTCAAAGGTCAGTTGCTCACGCCCGGCATACCGATGACGAAGTGTGCCCGGAATCAGGTGATCTACCGGCTGCTGCTCATCCCAGTGAAACAGCTTTCCTAAAAACAGCCTGAACCGAAACAGCAGGCCAGCAAGGCCCTTGCCAGAGAGCTGGTCTCCGGCAGATCTGAATAACGTTAGAAACTGATCGAGGGAGTGCTCAGACTGGAGAATGACGGGGAAACGCCACACATCCTCCAGCTCATAATCTGACAGCAGATCATGAACATACAAGGAATGTCTGAGGTGCTCCTCAGGGCTGATTTTTATCTTTTGAGACATAAGGCTAGGTTTCAAAAGCAAATTAGTTCAGAAAAACTTATCACCGCTATTAGCCTTTCATCACCTGCTTGCAACCATTTTTGACCGAACAGCGTCTCTAGCGGGATAAAAAATCGCATAATGAAAAGATACGCTCACTTCAACATGATCATGATGGTCTCCTTACTCCTGACCTTTGGATGCAAGGAAGATGGTTTGTTCAACAAGGAAATTGACAACACCCCGGCCAATATCAAGATCCTATACCCTCAAGCCAATACAGTGAATTACATCACTTCCATTGGGTATGCCGATTACATGGTTTTCCTGCTGTCAGACCCGGAGAAAAATGGGAAAAGGTTAACCGTAACAGGGATTGGCACTGTGACCCTGGAACTCAACGACAACCCGATCTATTATGATGATGTACCAGACACCCTTTTTGGGCTGTCTCCCATTATTTACGCCAACAGCGACAACCTGATCCAATTATATGTGGAGGTAGAAGACAAGGGAGACCGCAACACTCTGAGCGATCACACTTTCAGTTTTACCATGGTTCCGGATAATGCTTTTATCACCAACCCAAAATTAACACGCACAGAAGACCTCAGCGTGGAATTCGACGTGCATACTTTCTCAAAAGACCTGGGTTCAATCGTATCGTTCAATTTTACCACGGTGGATGTGAATGCCGGGGCAATTTATAACTTCGGACAACACGAGTACTACAGTGCTATGAATGAGATCAACTGTAATAACTGCCATACCAGCCAGCCCTCACTTACTTCGCACTTCAGTACCCATCTTATCGGGAAGGACATTAAAAGTGGGAATAACCTTTATGTGCACATCTATGTGATCGACCATAAGAACTCGAATGGTTCGCATACCAACTACCGCTATCCGCTTGGGGTTATTCCTTAAGCGGAGCTGGGGGCGTCAATTTGGAGTATTGGAAATCAAAGTGAGCAGAAGGTTTTTCCTAACGGGAAGTTGCGTAACCTACGCTCCATTTTTTCGGTTAGGCGGGGCAACTACAATAAGGGCGGAGTATAATTTTGTTCGTCGTTGCTGTTGATTAAGTGCCCTCAAGCCGGGCAGGCTGTTACTTTTCCTTGATGAAAAGTAACCAAAAATCATGACAGAATGATCACTTCCGACCCTATCCGATCATGATCGGGGCCATCGCACGCCCGGAATTCTGTCGGGCCGTCCCGCCTGGAGTTAAGGTTCCGATTGAAAATTGACCGATGATTTTTAGGTTTTGGAAGGGTTGTACAACAGCTACGCTTGTTACCATACGTTAATGGACGTCAATTCCGTTAAAGTAAATTTCGGTTATTGCCGTGTCATCCCACTTTGCACCGGGGTAAACTTCTGAGATTTCAAATTTCATTGTAAAGCTCGATTTTTTCTTAAGTTGCTCGAAGTTATGTCGATCGTTGTAACCAATAGGATCAACTTTAAAATGCTGCTCTGCTTTGGTGTCCGCAAGTTCTAGTACTGCATATGGTTTGTTGTCAATGTACATTTTCAAGGTTTTGACTCTGGAATTATTCTTCCATGCATTATCACTCTTGACATAACCGTTCACAATTATTATGTCGGTTATTCTAGGATTCTCAGGTTTAACGTGATATTCGAGATATTCGCCTATTCCATAACCAGGAACTCCTTCAACCCAAGCTGTTTCATAGCTCAAATCATGAGCATTATTGGCGATGTATGTGTTGGTGCCCTGTGCAGAAAGTTCGGATGAAGCAGTTTGGGTATCTAGTCCACCTCCGCAATACCAACTACATCCACCTCCAACAATATCCCACATGTTTTCATAGACTTCACCATACTTTTCAAAGGTCGCTTGTTCTTCGGATGTTAGTTCTTCCCACGATCTGTTGCCCTCATTCAAATCTTCCAGTGCTTTGTCTCTTAGGGCCCATTCTTTTTGAATAGTTGGACCGAAATCAAGCATCTTTCCGATTGTTGGCTTGAGAGTTGGTACGTCTTGGGCGTTCAGAAAGTTGAAGAATGAAATGAACAATATAGTTAGTAGAGTCTTCATGTGTACTGAATATGTGTGGTAACAAATGGCCAACACCCCCTGACTGCCAGCCGTCCTCTACCAAATCTAGTAAATTTTAACTCCTGAGTAAACCATGATTGTCTATATGGCTGTACACCCCATTGCAAATTGCCAAACCATCAATCCTTGTCTCGCTTGTTGGAGAACCACACCAAAAAGGTTGGGCCCCGTTGATGTATGTGTTCTATTCCTGGTAGGCTCCCGAAGAATACGTTAACTCATAACTGTGGGTATATATTTCAAACACGATTCCAAATGGATCCTCCACATAGACCATTTTATAAGGCTTTTCATTGGGGTAGTATTCTCTGATCGGCATTCTTTGCTTTCCGCCAGACTCAACTATCCTTTTGGTTAGATTTTCGATATCAGGATCTTGTACACAAAAGTGAAAAAGCCCTGTATTGAAAGGGTTAAACTCAGGGGCTTCCTTTATCCCGTGGGGAAAAGAAAATAGCTCAATCCCGATTCCGTCAGAGGTAGACAAATGCGCGATTTCAAACTCCTCCCAATTTTCTCCAAAAACGTCAATGCACATCTGTCCAATGGCTGTTTCCCTTTCCTTCTTTACGGTGGATGGTGGCATTATCACATACCATCCCATCACGTTATGATAAAAATCTACCGCTTTCCTGATGTCAGGCACAGTAATCCCAATGTGCGAAAAGGATTTCGGATACTTTATGTCATTCATGATATTAACTTTTGTTGATGGTATTAATGCCTGATGGCCATCTGGTAGCAAAGCCAGAAGATTTTGAACCCTCAGAACCCCATGGGGTAACGGGAGCGATAAAGAATGGTTTATTTATTTACGGCGAGATTTTAAATTCCTTCAGGAAGTTCCGTAACCTCTCCATTTTTCGTTTGTTCGGGGTGGCTGCAACACGAGATGGTAATTTTGTTCGTCGTTGCTGTTGATTAGATGCCCTCAAGCCGGGCTGGCTGTTACTTTTCCTTGATGAAAAGTAACCAAAAATCATGACAGAATGATCACTTCCGCCCCTATCCGATCATGATCGGGCCCCTCACACGCCCGGAATTCTGTCACGCCGTCCCTCCTGAAAGTTGAGGTTTGGGTTGAAAGGTGATTGGGCTTAGCCCTATTATGATCTTTTATTTGTTTTCTAGTTTAGAAATTTTCCGTTCTAGTTGCTCGATTCTAGCTTGTTGAGATCGATTTTGCTTGTTCTGCTCGATTAAATAAAGCGTCAGTTCCTCGATTTTCTGAAGCATCTTAGCATTCATTTCACCTAGATTGATTCCGTTCTCCTTTACTTCTGTTTCGCTTGGGATTTCAGGAAGATGACCTTTATCATTTATATGTTGTTCGACTTCTTCAAGTGTTCTGAGTTCATAGTCATTCTCAAAAACAAAATCTGACCACCCAATCAAATCAACTCTTACCTCCTTAGTGTGAATAGTACCATTAACAGAGAGTTTCGAATCAGGAGAATCAGTACCTATTCCAACATTCCCAGACCAGAAAAACACTTTATCCCTAACCCTAAAATGCCCAAGTTTAGTAGGAGTTGTTGTCGTAAATACATTTTGGTTATCAAATTGTACAATATCCAGATTTAGCCCACTATCCCATTTGAATCCAACACCAAAGCTCTGTTGCTCACCAACAACTAGCATTGGTTTATTCGAAGTGTCATCGCCGTTTACAGACAAGATGTTATCTCTATTGCCATTGAATAGCATATCACCAGAGTTTAGAGTTAGTCTCTTACTCGGGTTTGTATCGCCTATACCAATATTATTTACTGGATTAAAAAGTAAATCACCTTGTCTCTCCATAGTGATAACATCCCTAAGACCGTCCCAAAAAGCAAAATTGGTACTACCAGATCCTGTCATCCCGAATCTCCAGATTTCTTGAGCACTTTCATCAGCCAAAGCCAGCTGTGAGCGCCCGGTTGTTGAGTATCTTCTAACTCTTAAAAAATCCGAATCGTTCCCAAGGGCCAAATCAAGCTTTTTGGAGGGTTGATCAACCCCTATTCCAACATTTCCTGACCAATAGAATACTTTATCTCTGACTCTGAAGTGTCCGAGTTTGGTGGGAGAGGTTGAAAAAAAATTTTGATTGTCGAATTGCACAATATCCAAATCCAAAACACTACTCCACTTAAATCCTAGTCCATAGAGCTGTTGTTCACCTATCACTAACATCGGCTTATTGGTAGTATTATCACCATTCAGTGAAATTACATTATCTCGATTACCTGTAAACTTTAGATCACCATTATCAATTGTTTCTGTTTGGCACCACACATAAGTCGAAATAAAGATTGTAATTACTATTGAAAAGAACTTTTTCATAAAAGAGGAGTTTTTGAAGTTCCGAAATTGATCACAACAACCGACCAACAACCCCCTGGCTGTCAACCGTTCTCTACCAAATCTAGCAGATTTTCCCTCCCAAACAAACCATTGTAGGCTATAGGGTGCCCTCAAGCCGGGCAGGCTGTTACTTTTCCTTGATGAAAAGTAACCAAAAATCATGACAGAACGTTACCAGGGAATTCAAATATTCTATTAATTCGGAGATATTTGAGAGTCTGTTTCAATTCAGTTTGACTGGAGAGGTTGGAATCTAACGTCTATGTATGGTGAGTGCGCTCACACTTTCCTATAGCTCGACAGTATCGAATTGCAGTGAAAGTTGAAAGTAGTTCAAAAGCGTATTCACTATACATTTTGTTATGATCTTTTATTCGTTTTTCAAGGCAGAAACCTCTTTTTTCAGTTCAAGGATTTCAGTCTGAGCGGTCTTGAGTTCCTTGTTCTGTTCAATTAGATAAAGTGTTAGTTCCTCTATCTTCTGAAGTAGTTTAGCGTCCATCTCTCCCAAGTTGATACCATTCTCTGCTACTTCTGCTTCGCTTGGGATTTCAGGTAGATGACCATTTTCGTCTATGTGTTGCTCCACCTCTTCAAGAGTAGGTAAGTCATAGTCATTCTCAAAAACAAAATCAGACCAGCCATTAGCTTCTACTTTAATTTCTCTTGCCCCAATTGAGCCTTCGACCGCAAGTCGATGTGTTCCTGTTGTAATTGTTCCAATTCCCACATTCCCATTAGCGTTAATCCTAATCCTTTCGGAATTATTCGTTCCGATAGAGAAGAAAGTATTATTAATGGTACTTAGAAACATATTACCAGTAGTAAATAGTGAATTCCCATCTATGTATAAGTTATGCCCATTATCTTGGATTCTTAATCCAGAATTTGAAGTATTTGGTGTTTCAATACCTCCAATTGTGGCATCTCGATAAATATGAACTAAGGAATTTGAAGGAGATGAAGTTCCAAAACCGACATTTCCGTTAGAGTCTATTCTCAGCCTTTCGGTGTCATTAGTTCCAACAGAAAAAGTGGTGTTGTTAAGTGTGCCCAAGACCATATTACCGCTAGTGTATAATGTGTTCCCATCGATGTAGAGACTTGATCCATTATCTTGAATTCTTAGTCCAGCATTGGCTGTATTAACTGATCCAATTCCTCCAGTAGTAGCATTCCTGTAAATGTGAACAAGACCATCATTTGGTGAGTTTGTCCCAATACCAAGACTTCCTCCGTTAAGATAGGAATCACCATAACTGTTAATCAAGACTTTTAGACTCGTTGAGTTATTATAAAGGTTGATTCGACCATTGTCGTCTGATGTGACCGATAAAGAGGATCTTATGGCGTTTCCGGCATTATTGTATATCGCTGCACCATTAAAATAACTTGTTGCTGATGTCCCTGCCCTTATCTGAAATTGAGCAGATGGGTTTAAACCAATACCAACTTTGTCATTGGTCGTAATGTAACCTCCATTATCTGTCCATTGAGCTAGAACTGTCATTACTGTCAATGCAAGACCCAGTGTTAAAATAATTTTTTTCATATTGAGGTGATTATTGAATTTCAGAAATTGATCATAACAACAGGCTAACAACCACCAGTGATCATTAGTCAACCGTTCTCTACCAAATCTAGCAGATTTTCTATCCTGATCAAACCATTGCTGGCCATAGGTGCACTGCACGACCTTCTTGGATCTCTGCATGGTCCTCTTGAAGTACTGCACGGCTGTCTTGTACCTCTGCACAGCCATCTTGGAACGCTGCACGGTCGTCTTAAACCTCTGCACGGTTATCTCGGAACACTGCACGGCCGTCTTGGAACACTGCACGGCTTTCTTGGAACGCTGCACGGCCTTCTTCAAACACTGCACGGCTGTCTTGAACCTTTGCAATTCTCAATTAGCTAATCACAAGCCTCATCTACTTTGATAGGCTGGTTACAGGCTAATTATTCATGGATTTTAGCTCAGCTAAAATGAATCTGAATTAGATTGAATTCACTAAATAGTTATTCATGAAAAATCTAATTATTGCGATTAGCCTGCTTCTACAATTTCTGCCATCGGCCTATAGTCAACAAATTGGTGTCGGCGTAGGAGGTGTACTACTACTTGAATATTCGAAGGAATATGATTCTGATACCCGAGGCGGCCAGGTAAACAGTACCTCGAAAAAGCAATTTGACACGTATAAGATTCCCACAGTCTCCTTTTTCAGTTTTAAAGAGTCGGGTCATTTTTTCCTTTTCGAAACGGGGAAGTTTAGCATTGGAAGTAAAGATACGGAGACAACTCATACGAATGACGTTGGGGATTCTCAGGTAATTGGTGGAGAAAATACTTTCAATTTTACAAGCTCCTTTCGAACTGGGTACAGCTTCAGAGTATCTGACAATGAAAAGATCTCAACCTATTTGGGTGTAGGAATCAATCCTCAATTCGACAGAGAAGTAGTGGAGCCAAGAATTTCTGCCTTTAAGACGGCAGAGACTATCCTTGACACTGATCTGGAAATTTTGGCCAATCTCTTCATAAAGGTGAATCCAAACATTGCAATAAACTTGGCTGTTCCTGTCAAAATCTGGAATTACAAATTTGTTGGTCAAAGGACGGACAATCCACAAATGCCCCAGCGTGAGCAATATCAACGTAATGATTCGAATGAATTTTTACCACTTCAATTTGAATTCAAAGCAGGTCTGGTATACAGATTTGAAAAATCCAAGGCTCAATAATACAAATGAGGTTGTCTCTCGGGTAGTTTCCCCCTTGAAACAAGCCTCATCTGTTCTCCCGCTGGTTGGGACCTTGGTATTAAGATAGAACAGTTAGTCCAAAAAATAAAACCATTTTCGACCTAGAACTGAATTCGGTACATGACATCAGGAAAAAAGCCGATTTGTTTAATGGAATTCACCTCATCGGTCACCTCGTTGTAGCGGCGCACAAATTCATTTTTGCGATTGGTCACGTTCTGCAAGTCCACAAAAAACTGGTGGGAAATGTTTCGCCTGGAGCTGTTCATCCGCACCCCAAATTTCACATCCCAGCGGAAGTAGTTGGCATATCGCTCACTGTAGGCTATCTCGTCCATCCGCACCTCGCGTCCGGCATTGGCCCGGGTAGCTTCCAGGTCCACAGGCGTATAGGGCTTGCCGCCAGAGGTTGTAAACTTGGTGTCAAACGTCCAGGCATTTCGCTGGGCTGGCCCAAATTTCCATTCCTTTCCGAAAAGTACATTGTACACAAACTGGTTGTTGAAGCTGGTGCTGCGCTCAATCCCGTCGCTCCCGCTATATTTTGAGTCAAACAGCGAGGTGGTCATCAGCAGGTAGTAGTCGTTCGAAAAGAACTTTTCCAGTGTGAGCTCCAGGCCATAGTTTCTTCCCGTTCCTTCATTGACCAGCGAGCCTCTTTCGTCAAAGACAAAGTCCGCCCCTTCGTTGATGATGGCATAGCTGCTCGGGGTGCTTTGCACCGGGATATTGTACAGGTGCTGGTAATAGATCTCCGATTTGAATCGCCAGTCTTTGCCCAGGTTACGGTCGTACCCCGCCACAAAATGATGACTTTTGATAAAATCCAGGTTTTTGTTGGTTCGCTCAAATACACCGGGGCTGGTTTCTTCCTGCAAGAAAAGGATGGGCGAAGGGGCCATTTGCGAATGCAGACCATAGGCCAGGCTGATCCGCTGAATGGGGGTGAACTGATAGCTGAGGGCCGCCCGTGGTTCTACGGAAAACCTCTCGGACAGACCGAGGTACTGGGTGCTCACCCCAAAGGTGGTGCTCAGGTTGTCAGTGAGCTTATACTCTGCCTGACCAAAAACCCGCGACAGCAGGTAGTATTCGCTCACATTGCGCACCGGAATGAAATAGTCCGGGATCTCATCGTTGTTTTCATCCGGTATTTCGGCCCGGTTGTCCCGGTCGTTGTAGAGGAAATCTGCATGATACAGCTCGCCCAGATAGCCGGCCCGAAGGTTCCACCGGGCATTAAACTTTTTGTTGACCACCGAGGAGAGGGTGTAGCGACTGTCCGCCGTCTCCACGTTCGTTGCCCTGAATTTCCCAACGGTCTCTCCGCCATTGTCTTTCAGCAAGTTGTCCTGGTAGTAGTTGTTTTGAGTGGTGGATGCACCTACGGTGGTTTTGATGTACGTCGTTTTGTTAGGTCGCATCAAGTGCGACATTCCTATTACCCCCAGGGTATTGTCGATGTAGGCATCCACGGCCGGGTCAGCAAACAGGTCTCCTTCTTTCACCTCGTCGCCTTTGAAATCAATGCTGCTCAAGCCACCAAGTCCGAACACTTCGAATTTCCCGATTTTGGTTTCCCCCAGGTTCACCTTAAAGGAAAAATCCTGATAATAAGGCACAGCGCTGGTACCGGTGGCGGCCAGGCTGGCTATGCCGTAGCGGTAGGTGGCTACAAAGGAAGAATTCTTTTCCCTGTTGATTGACCCCTCTGCCATCAGCTCCATGCCCGAGTAGGCACTCATTTGTCCGGTGAATTCAAACTTGTCGGCATTTCCATTTCTGAAATTCACATCAAAAACGGCCGCATTGGCATTGCCATACTCCGCCGGAAAAGCCCCCGTCAGGAAATCTGATGTTCTCAGAATGTTGGTGTTAAGCGCATTCACCGGCCCGCCAGTTACCCCCAGCGTAGCAAAGTGGTTCGTGGTAGGCACAGGAATCCCCTCGATCCGCCACTGCAGACCGGTGGGTGAATTTCCCCGCACCACAATGTCATTTCGCGAATCATTGGGTGCACTCACCCCTGCAAAGGAAGTGGCCAATCGAGCCACGTCGTTTCGCCCGCCAGAGAAGCGGGTGGTTTCCTCCAGGCTAAACGTGCGGGCACTCACCTTTGCCATTTCATTGATGGGCAGGTCTTTGCTGGCACTGGCGGTCACCACCACGGCTTCCAGGTTTTCCACCGATTCCTCCAACTTGATCTGCAGGATCACCTCCTTACCTGCCGTCACCAGTACATTGGGGATGGTCTGGTTTTTATAGCCCACATATTGCACGGCCAGGGTTTGCCTTCCTACAGGTACATTTTCCAGTCGGAAGGTTCCATCTACATCCGTGATGGTGCCCAGCATCGGCTCGCTCCCCAGCACGAGGATCGTGGCCCCAATGAGTTCGTATTCTGCCTGTGCGTCGATGATTTTTCCCTTGATCACCTGCGTTTGCCCAAAGGAATTGGAGACCAGAAAAAGGGCCAGGGCGATCCCAATTAAAATCTTTACAGTCTGATTGCGAATAGTAAGCGTATTCATAAGCGTGTGTTTTGGTTCAGTTGTTCGAATCTACGGGGGTAGAGAAATGCCTGGTAGGCAATTCCGTGTGAGTCCATAAAGCAATCAGGTGAACCGTGTATATGGCCCTATGAAATGGGTTTGCATATCACAACGACAGATCATCGGGGTTCGGCCCGTGATTTTCCGGTTTCGAAGCACACAAATACGGCCTCAGGGGCAATTCGTTAACCAGCCTTTCAAATTCTGGTTAGCTTTATATCAGTTTTTAGGGATCCTTATGAAAAACTTCAAAATCAGGGAAATACACGTGCGCTGGGTAGGAATCTTCCTCGTCGGGTTTCTGGTGATGTTCACAGAGCAGGAAGGAACACCAGCTGCCGCCCTACCCTTTTGGTCACATTACTTCGTTTCGGTGGCTTTCACGGCCATCTACTGGAACGGCGCCTATCTCCTCTTTATGTGGTTTCGCAAAGTGTTTCCGGAGATCAGCCAAACGTACAAAAGACTTTTTCTCACTTACATGGCGCTCTTCGTCTGGATGAGCATCGGTGGGATTCCCTTCAAAATGGCACTTGGTCTGGTGGAATATACCCTGAGTGGGGTTTTCCTGGCCTGCTCAGAATACTTCATGCTCAACATCATTCTGGCAATTATCATTGGCACGATCTACGAAACGGTCTTTTTCTTTGAAAAATGGAAGGAATCTATCCAACAAAATGAGGAGCTCAAAAATCAGCAGATTCGTACCCAATTCGAGGTGCTGCAAAACCAGATGAGCCCCCATTTTCTATTCAACAGCCTGAATACCCTCACCACGCTGATCGCGGAAAACCAGCAGGTGGCTATTGATTTCACACAGAAACTCTCTGAAGTATATCGCTACATCTTGCAAAACAAAGAACGGGACCTGGTACATCTCCATGAGGAGCTGGACTTTGCCAAATCGTATTTGTACCTCTTAAAAATGCGTTTTCCGGATAACCTGACAGCCACCTTCAATGTAGACAAGAAATATGAGCACCTCAGCATTGCGCCGTTGACTATACAGATGCTGGTAGAAAATGCCATCAAACACAATGTGGTGTCCAAAGCCGATCCGCTCCACATCGATGTGTATGTAGAGAACGGATCCTCCATCGTAGTGAAGAACAATCTGCAAAAGCGTCCGGTGATCGAGAAGTCCACAAAAACCGGATTGGCCAATATCAGAAAACGCTATGAATACCTGGGCAACAGGCAAATTGAGATCATCACCACCCCCAAAAACTACATGGTTGCTATTCCGTTGATCGACCTGATAGAAAACCGAAACATCGCCGTATGAAGGTCCTGATCATTGAAGACGAGGCACCGGCCTTTCGTCGGTTACAAAAGCTGCTCGAAGAAATCAATCCGGATATTGAAATCGTGGAGGTGCTGGACAGTGTGGAGGAAAGTGTAAAATGGTTTAACAACCACCACATTCCAGATCTTATTTTCAGTGACATCCAGCTGAGTGACGGCATTTCATTCGATATTTTTGATCGAGTGCCTATTACCAGGCCCGTTATTTTCACCACCGCGTTTGACGAATACATGCTGAAGGCTTTTCGGGTCAATAGCATTGATTACCTGCTGAAACCCATCAAAAAAGAAGACCTGGAAAAGAGCCTCCTCAAATACCAGCAAATGAAGAGGGTCTTCGGCGGAGGGGTGGATATGAGCGAGCTCCTGAAAAATGTAAAGCTGGGCGGGCAAGACTACAAAATCCGTTTTCTGGCGAAAGTTGGAGACAAACTGGTCTCAGTGGAGACAGAGGATGTGGCCTATTTTCAAACCCGACATGGCGTGGTACACATGGCGACTACCCAGGGCCGAACCTACCTGCTGGATCAGGCCCTGGATGAACTCATGACGCAGCTGGATCCCAATAAATTTTTCCGTGCCAACCGGCAGTTTATTGTACAGTTCAGGTCCATATCGGCGGTACACCGATACCACAAAGGCAAGCTCCTGATAGAGCTGAATCCCAAACTGGAAGAAGACGTGGTAGTGAGTGCCGAAAAGGCAAGCCATTTCAGAAAATGGCTGGGCGATTGAGGGATGAGAATCGGTATTTCTGACCCTTGGAAACATCATACAAAATGCCATTCAAAGCATCTTAAGATCGGACTTTTATTCCCTAGCATGAGGCCAAAAAGGCCCTAAATCACACCATTTCAGGGCGCTGAAATTTTATTTTTTACCGACCGGTCAAAAGCACAACATTCCCGATCGTCCATACGTTGAGGATCATCAATTTGGGCAATGACATAGGGAAAATGCTATATACACGGCATAAGCCCTGATTCTGAAAGGAAGTCAATCCACCCCAGGGAAGATTCTCTATGAACGTCTATTTTAGAAACAGCACCCATTTGAAAACATCGAACATCAGGTCGAGTGATTTTGGAAATCATTTACCTATCTCTTTATTACCTTTAGAAAAGCAACAGCCGAGGTGATGGAAACCACAAAAAACTCAATTTCATTTGAAGGAAAGAAGCTCTCCGTCCAAAAGAGGCTTCTGGTCGCACTGGGTGTAATTGTCACCATTGGTATTTTCATGCGGTTCATCAACTTCCCCAACAGTTCCCGGTCCTCATCCGCCGAAAACAGGGCTGAGATGCAGCCCGCCGGACTGCCGATCGTGATGAATGACTCACTGATCCGTCCACTCACCACACTCCTGAACAGCTCCCTGCAAAAAGACCTGGATGGCATCATTGCTTCCAATAAAAAGTGGGCGACGCTGGCCAGTCAAAAGAAGATGTGCATCGGACTCGTGGACTTAAGGGACTCCTACAACGTGAAGTTTGCCCGGGTCAATGGCAACGATATGATGTATGCTGCCAGCCTCCCCAAAATAGCCGTACTGCTGACAGCCACAGAGTCGATCGATCAGGGGCTGCTGGAGGAAACCGATGAGATAAAATCCGACATGCGCATGATGATCGCCAAGAGTGACAATGCAGCCACCACCAGGATGATAGACCGGGTAGGTCTGGATAAGATTGCTGAAGTAATGCAGGACCCCAAATACGACTTCTACGACGAAGAAAAAGGGGGTGGCCTTTGGGTAGGCAAGCGCTACGCCAGCACGGGACCCAGAAATGGCGATCCACTGAAAAACATCAGCCATGGTGCCACAGCCACACAGGTGTGCAGGTACTATTACCTGTTGGCCTTTGGGCAGCTCGTGAACTATGAGCGCTCAAAACAAATGCTCGCCTACTTAGGAGATCCCATGCTGCACCATAAATTTGTCAACACCCTGGATCAGGTGGCGCCACGGGCACAGGTTTTCCGAAAATCAGGATCGTGGAGAAATTATCATTCTGACTCAGCACTCGTTTGGGGTCCTACGTGGAGAAGGTATATATTGGTGGCCCTGGTAGAGGATGAAGATGGTGAAAAGATCATGCGTGAACTCATCATGGAAGTGGATAAAAAATTAAAACCGAAAATTTAAAAATTGTTAGAGCAGTCAAAAGATCTTATAAAAGCATTTTTACTCAGGACTTTTGATGTACGTGAAGGAGAATACCAGCGGGTGCTGCTCATGCAGCTCAATATTTTCCTGCTGATATTCACACTCCTGGTCATAAAACCTGTAGTCAACGCCCAGTTCCTCTCCATGATGGGCGTTGACCAATTGCCCCTCATGTTTCTCATGGTGGCCATCAGCGCCATGGGGGTGTCCATGATTTACTCCAGAGCGCTGGGTAGCCGCTCGCTTCGGCGTATTTCCAACTCCACCCTGCTGATCTCCGTGATCCTGCTGACATTCTTTGGCATACTGCTTAAACTCAGCATTTCACCGGCACTGGTGCTCTATGTGCTCTATGTCATCGTGGCCATCTTCGCCGTACTAAGCACCTCTCAGTTCTGGATCATGGCCAACCTGGCTTTTGATGCGCGAGAGGCCAAGCGTCTCTTTAGCTTTATTGGCGCAGGCCCCATTGCCGGAGGTGTGGCTGGTGGATACATGACCTCCATCATGGCCAATTACATAGAAGGCACCAACCTGATCTTTTTTGGTGCCGGCCTTCTGTGTGTCTGTATCTACCTCAACAATGTGATCTGGACACGACACATA
This sequence comes from Marinoscillum sp. 108, assembly GCF_902506655.1. NCBI lineage: Bacteria > Pseudomonadati > Bacteroidota > Cytophagia > Cytophagales > Reichenbachiellaceae > Marinoscillum > Marinoscillum sp. 108. The sequence continues at coordinate 169,875 of NZ_LR734817.1, forward strand.
CCCAAGCTGACCCGCTTTCAACGGAAAAAACGGATGAAGGATTTTGGTGATCACCCGATCTGGCTCATCCGCCAGTCGAAGCACCTCACCTACCTCGCGCTGATCATCGGCATTGGCGTGATTGTTTCCAAACTCATCGAGTTTCAGTTTAGCAGTGTGGCGGTCCAGTCCTTTGATGATCCGGATGAGCTCACATCCTTTTTCGGATTTTGGCTTTCCACCTTCAATGTGGTCTCCCTGCTCATACAGCTCTTTCTCACCCGGCGAATAGTGGGTACCTATGGCGTAGGCACTTCCCTGTTTGCTTTGCCCGGTGGTATTCTATTAGGGTCTTCTCTTTTGCTCTTCGCGCCCGTGCTTTGGGCGGGGATTTTCACCAGGCTGTGGGAAGTATCCGTGAAGCAGTCGGTCAATAAATCCGCTACAGAGCTTCTGGCACTACCCATTCCGTCAGGTATTAAAAGTCAGACGAAAAGTTTCATAGACGTATTCGTGGACCTGGCTGCCACAGGACTGGCCGGTTTGATGCTCATTTTCCTGATCAATGGCCTTGACCTGTCCGTCAGAGCGGTGAGTATCCTCACCATTTTCATTCTCATCATCTGGATCTGGGTGGCACTCAAAGTGAGGCAGGAATACCTCAACTCTTTCAAATCTAAACTTGCGCAGATTGACAAGAAGAATGTGCAGCCGGATTACAGCAATATTTCTGTTTTAAACGGACTCAAACGTGCACTGGAAACCGGCACTGAGCAGCAAATTCTCTACGTGCTGGATAAGGTGCGGGAGATTCCTGACAAACGGCTTTTCGATAATGTCAGTCAGTTTTTAGTTCATCAATCCCCTATTGTACGAGCCCGTGCATTGCAGTCCATTTATTATCTGGAAAAAACGGTGGATCCGCAGGTTCTGGAGGGCCTCCTCTCTGATCCTGATCAGGAAGTGCGGTACAAAGCGTTTGCCCAGCTCCTGCGTCAAACCAAAGAACAGCGAATCAACCTCATTCATAACTACCTGACCCATAGCGATCCTACCATCAGCGGTGCGGCGCTGGTAGGGCTGGCTGAGGAAGCACGAAACAATGAAGAGATGAAACGCCTGCTGAAGGTGGAGCAGCGTATTCACGAAAAGATCGATTACATCGGTCTCTCTGAAAATCCGGAGGAGAAATACCTCTATAAAGTAATGATCCTCAGAGCGGCTGGTCATGCCAATATTCCCGCCTTTTATCCCATCATCCGCAGCTTCATGGACGACAAGGAAGTTCGCGTGATCAATGAGGCCATCCTTGCGGCAGGGTTCACCATGAATGTGACCTTTATAGAGCGGCTTGCAGAGTTTCTGGTACCCCGGGAAACCCGAAAAAATGCCCAATTGGCGTTGCTCAATTATGGTGTGGGCATCCTCCCGGAGCTGGACCGGGTGGTCCGCAATGCTACGACACGTGCGGAAGTCACCCACATGATTCCCGGAGTACTGGAGCGCATAGATGCCTATGCTTCGGTGAAAGTACTCCTCTCCTTCCTCAATACCAATGACGTAATGCTACGTCTGGAGGCACTAAGGTCGCTCAATGCACTCCAGCGTGATTTTCCTCATCTTCGGATTAACAAAAAGGACATTCTTGGTCACGTCATAGACGAATGCAATGTCTACAAAAATATCCTTGGAGTGTTTTACAAACAGCGTCAGCTGCTACCCGTACATGAGTCGGCACAGATAAAAGAAGCACGCACCCAGCTCACCAGCCTGCTGGAAAGGCGGCTGGACGGCACACTGGAGCGGATTTTCCGGCTCATAGGCCTCAGGTACCCTCCGGATGATATCATCTCGGCCTATGAAGGTATCAGGAGTGTCAATGAGCACGTACGACTCAACTCTGTAGAATACCTGGATAACCTACTGGAGCCCACACTTAAAAAAGCGCTGCTCCCCATCGCAGAGAGTGCCATGCTGGATGTTCTCAGCAAAGACATCATTGACCACCTGAAGGTCACTGTACCCGATGAAAAGAAATGCCTGGTGATGCTACTGGATGGGCGTGATGCCAAATTGAAACTGGCAGTTTTCAAACTCATAGAGGCCGTTGGCTCAGTGGAATACAAAGAGATGGTACGGCCATTTCTCAACAGCCACCACGAAAAGATCAGAGAACAGGCAGCGAAAATCCTCGGGCAGCAAGCGAAAACCTCCTAAAGAGGTCTATTTCAACTTGCAGATCCGGTCAATGCTGGAAGCCAAAGCTGCATGGTCGCTTGCAGAGTTTTTCTTGAGTACGTTGCTCATCAGCACCACCAGATAGGTAGTACCATCGGTATGCTCCACAATGGCTACGGAGTTCATATAATTATTCACGTTGCCAATGTACTTACCACACTGATATCCTTCTTCTTGCTTACAGCTATACAGGCTACCTGATTTAAAGTACACCGCTGCAGTAGCCAGTTGGGGAGCTGCTGCATACCTGATCCTGCGATCGGTCATGTAGAGCATGCGCTTGATTTCGAGGCTGGAGGCAGAATCCACCACCTGGCCACGTTCCATCGCTACCAGGTATTTCATTAGTCCTGAAGGGGTACCTATACTCCCTCCCTTTCCGGGAATAAAAGAACCCGCACCCTTCGTAAAAAATGCCCCCAAACGCCATTCGTCAGTGGTAATACCCAGGGCCCTCAGTGGATCATTGACTACCGAATTGGCAATCTCACTGAGCTGTGATTTGGGGGTAGTTCTGAAATATTCATCGGCTTGTTCCTCTGTGAGTGTGGGGTAGTCTTTACCAAATACCCGCATCAGCACGGCCTCACGCCAGCATACACTGGCAGCGCCATTGTTACTCACAGAAAGCATGTGATCTAACCATTCGTACAGTGAGAACACGTCCGTCTCTACCACGGTTCGCTTCACCTGCTTTCTGGTTTCCAAATCAAAAATCGGAACTGTATGCTCATCATACATGGCCCACTTTCCGGCCCGTACCGAACGATCCCGCAGCAGTGCTCTTCGTTGATCAAAAGAGTCAGGGTAAATCTTGGACAGTTCAGCGAAGAAGCCTGTGGCCACAGCAATTTTTCCTACGCTACCAGGCTGGTACTGTAGATTTTCCTTTCGGGAAGCGTAGCGCATCGGCCTACCGGGAGTAATGTCCAGCAGGGCCAACGAGTAGCTTTCGTCCAGATTCGGAAAAAGTGCATTGACGGATTTTTGAAATTTTGCATCCGTAGCAGGCAACGCTTCCAGACTATCGCCTTTGGCACCCAAAAGATTGAGTTTGATGTCGCTGATAGACTTCTGAGCCCCAGAAATGGGTTTACCTTCCTTGAGCTCACCAGCCATGATCAGTTCCAGGCGCTTCAGTCTGCGAATCCCGGTAAGCTCATATCCATCTATTGGGTAGAGGTTGTCGGCGGAAGTAAGCACCACACATCCTAAAAACCCGGAAAGCACAATCTTTATAGTCAGTTTCATAAGGCGGTATTTAATGGTATCAATTGATCCCCTGCTAAAACAGGCGTGATCGATCTGAGAAACTCAGACGCTGCTGCCCGTTTGTTTTCCACAAATGGTCTGACCTGAAAAAGCCATATTTTGTCCTTCCTGAATCCCAACTCTACATCATAAGGACTCTTCATCCCTATCTCGCCCAGCTTTTCCTTCAGGGCTTCGGCCATTTCCCCGAGGCTCACCAAATTGGCTTCTGACAGCACGGGCTCCTCAAAAGTAGTATGCTTTTTGAGGGTGCCACCCGTGGCAGGGATGGAGGTATAGTCCGGCTCGCGTGAGGGCGACAAGAGGATGGTTCTGTCTGCTTCCAGCAGCCAGGTTTCACTTGCCTGCCCTTCCACAGCACCACCCACACCTCTATTGAAAGCCACGGTGTTATCATCTGGCTTTCCGGTGGTCACTCCCTTGGTGATGAGCACACCTGAGCAGTCTGCATCCACACTGGGGATGATGAGGATGGAAGGAAACACGTTTTCAGGATTAAGGAGATATTTTTGGCGCCACTTATAACTGCGCTCGGTATAGGGTGATGCCCATACATCTTTGATCCCCTGTAGTATTTTTTGCGCATCCAACACATTGAAGAGTGTGAGGTTGAGGCCCGCCCCGGTGAAGTCTTTGAGGTCTTCCATATTGGTATCGCTACGGATGAAAACCGGCACCTTGCCCAGCGATACCCCAAATGCTTCTTTAAACTTCGCATTGAGAGCAGCCTCAAATTCGGGCATCAACTTGATCTGCCTGATAGCCACCTGCAATACCTCCAACCTGCCCATCACGTACTTTTCCACTTCACCATCTGTGGATCCGGCAGTACTCATTTCACCCGCCACCTTAAATGTGGCTTTCAGGTATTGCCAGTAGCTCATCCCCTGGCCTGGCATCGCCTGGTCAAAATGCTGTTTGAAAATGGCAAAAGGTATGACAATACCATTCACCACATGATCGGGAAAAAGCTGCTTCAGCTGGCCCAAATTGGCCGCTTTGGGGCCGCAGATGATGCCCGACTTGGAGGCATTGACGTCCCGCAGGTTCAGGATTCTGGCGTCATCCAGCTCCATCATTTCCACGGGTACACTTATTTTCTCTTCGTTTCTCACCTTTTTGGCAAAGAGGGCCTTTTCTTCAGGAGTCATCTCTGTGGCCAGCTTCATCAGTACCGTGCCTTTATTCGAAACCGCGTAGAACACCTTCTTTCCATTGTATGGAAGCAAAGCCGTCAGGTTTTCCATGGACAGCACGGCATTCGGAATCCCCAGGTTTCGGGCCAGCAGCTGGACATGCGAGACCATGTTGCCTTCCGTGACCGTGGCAATACCCGCCACCGGTTTCAGGTCGGCAGGAGGCCTGTTGAATACATAGATTTTATCACCAGACACCTCTATCTCCTCTGGAGACTGATTGGTCACCACCAACTCGCCCATGGCATATCCGGGGTTGAGTCCACGGGCAGCACTTTGATTTTTGATTCCCAACAGTTGGTTTGAAAATCCCGCCTGATCGGCAAAGAAATCACCCAAAAGGGATACGCTGCTCCCCAGCTGCAACAGACACGAAGCCCGCACCCGGTCGTCGATGAAGCCATTGGCCAGAGGCTCAAATGAACCATAACGCTTCACCACCTCCTGATAAGTAGCTCTAAACGTCCCGGCGCTCCACTCTACCGACCTCCGAAGGTGATCCAGGTCATCTCCAAGTTCCTTCAGGGTTATCTCACCATCGGCGACAATGATTAGATTGGCATCCAGCGTCTCCCACTCCCAGATTTCGAGGTAACCAAAGCCAGTCGCTGCCTGAGCCAGGGTTTTAGATTTGATGAGTAGCTCTGCAAGTGTCTCAGGCCTCCACAGCACTGACTCTCTGATGAGCATGGCCTCCATCTTGATGGAAGCATCCATCAGTGCCAGGCGAGCACTTGATTTCATTGGATTGACGATCTGCCGACGTAAGGCAAGGCCTGTCGTGGCGATCAGCTCACAGCGATCCCCGCTGGTCCTGGCTCGGCTGTACTGCTCCATAAAGTCAACCAGTGTGCCATTTGCCGGCAAGCTATTAGGCACCTTTTTAGCCAGGCTTTTGAAATCACTGATGGCCACAGGCTGATAAAAAATCTCCATCTGGGCCAGCAGGCTCGTGAACTTCTCCTTGAGCTCAGCGTTCAGCTTAGCCGAATGTGCGGCCTGAAAGTCCCGTACTTTTTGTATGTCGGATTCTTCCGGTTGACCGTGCAGTTTCACGCGCAGGTCCATGAATGGATTATACACATCAGAAATTTCCTTGGAAATGGCTCTGACACTCTGAGCAGTGTTGTTGTCGCCTGAGTGCGGGATGTCCTTTGCACTTTGGCGGATCAAAAAGAATTGACCTACGAGCCGGCTTTTATCCTCGAGCAACCACTGCAGGTAAGCCAGGCCCCAGGCTTCCTCATCCTCAGCCTGAAAAGCACCACGATAAAACTGCGCTCTTCTGTTGATCCAACCGCCATCATTGGCCCGGAGGTATTGTTCCAGACTGTATTGTTTCATCCGAGACCCCTGGTATTCTGAGTCCCAAAAATCCTCGTGCGCCGTGGTAGAAAGGATCTGCCCTAAAAAAATATGATGACTCGCGCCCAAAGCCACCACTTCGTCTTTATACCGTGCCCGCTGCACTCCGGGTTCGGGGCATCGCTCCTGCGGAGCCACTGTGGAGCCATCTTTGCAAAACCAGCGGATGTCCTTATAAGGGCCTTTGGGATCCGACTTATAAGCGTTAATCATTTTGCTGATCGCAGCATCTGTAACGGTCTGGTTGCTCTGGGCAGTCGTGACACCTATAAGGCTGCCAAATAACACCAGGAGAATAAAGCCTTTTGTATAATTCATTGAAAATAGGGTCTTGTCTGTAGGATAAAGGTAACCAAAGTCAGCTATGCACTCCCTAAAGAGCGGGGGTGCCTCTCATTTTTGATGGATTAAACTTTGCAAAAGCCAACTCACGGTAAAACACACCAAAGCATCAAGCCAGTCTGCTTTACCAACAAACACCCCGGCCCAACTGTTTTCGCTGAGTATTCAAAAGATATTACGGAAGGGACCACACAGGTCCGAAGGTAGTTTATACCTCCTCGTCTTCGGGATCCTGAGTCTTTGTTTTGTTGTGATTGAGCACAAACAACAATACGCCTATTCCAGAAAGAAGCAGGATGAGGTATGTAAAAATTCTTTTCATTATGTCAGTTTTCTCTTTGTAAAAGTTAGGACGAGAAATAACGATTAAGTCACACCTTTCGTGGATTTTTTTTCATCTTTATTTTTCCAAATAGATTACGGCGCTGACCTACTGTCCAGAACACCCCTTCATCAGAGCTTTCGCTCCTCCAAAACCTTACCCAACTGATCCACCATGAGCACATAGCGCTTGAGATTTGCATCCCTGATGATCACTTCGTATAAAAGCTGATTGCCTTCATTGATCAACACTGCGTTCATAATTTCGCCCAGTTGATCCATGTGGGTTTTGATGGCAACCGGCAGCAAATCGGGAGTCAGGTACATGGTGTACTTTTCCAGGAGGCCCTGCTGGTCAAACATCGCGATGTATTCGATATCCTCCTGGTAAAATATGGCCTCAAATTTCGCCTCCTTCTCCGACCAGTCGATGTTGATCGCTTTGGGGAAATTTCTGTCAAAAGTGAGTAAGCATGACTCTGGTGGGGTCGCTTCACTCCCGTCAATTACCTTTTTCAAAAAATCATCCATTGCCCTTACATTTCTTATAATGACGGAAATAACCAGGAAAGTAACCCATCATCCGTGCTTTAAATATTTTTGAGTGTACAAAAACACCACCCTGGTACGCGCCCTTTTTAACCGCATTTTAGCCGCATTCTCACTGATTCTCAGCGAAGTACTGATCTCCCTGATGGATAAGTCGTGTTGGTATTTCATCAGCAGCAGTGCCTTCTCCTCGGGGTGAATCTCCTCCATGATCAGTAGCAGATTCTCATAGGTGATTTCTGAGAGTGCCTCGTCGGACTCATCGATGATTTCAGGAATTTCATTTTCCTTGTTCCACTCAGGATAGTGCAGCTTCTTCTTTTCCCGCAGGTAGTCTATGCAGTGGTTGTAAGTAATGGAGTATAGCCAGGAAGAAAATGAGGACTTCTGCTTAAAAGATCCGATTTTCTCAAAAGTCTTGGAAAACACATCCTCTGCCAGCTCACGGGCCGTTTCCCGGTTTTTCACAAAGCTGTAACACTTGTCCAGCACCTTCTTATAATACCGCTCGTACAGCTCCTGAAAAAATCTGGAGGCATTCCCTTCCTTGAGCTTTTCTATCAGCTCTGCATCGGACCACGTTGCCAAATCGGTACTCATTGCCACTTTAAAAAATTTTCAAAAAAATAAATTTCATTTCTCAGTTACCTTATGCAGGTGGTGCGTCTCAATCTAAAATGAAATATAACATTTAATCTTTCACAAGAACAATTAGAAAAAAATGAAAAAGAATCAATATTTAAAAGCGTTTGCTGCATTCGGTCTGGCCGCTGTGTTATTCACTAGTTGTGGGGATGTACCACAGGCGGAAATTGACCAGGCTACTCTGGCTATCAATGAGGCCAAGGCAGCTGGTGCAGAAGTGTATGCAACTGAGAGCTATCTGGCTCTTGAGGACTCTATGAAAGCGGTGATAGAAACCGTAGAAGCTCAAAAGACTAAACTCTTCAAAAACTTCACGGCTTCAAAGGCAGGTCTGGCTTCTGTGGCACAATTGGCAACAATGGTGAAACAGGAAACAGAAACCACCAAAGAGGAACTTAAGAATCAGATTCAAGCGGAAATCGCTGAAGTGAAATCTCTGATAGAGGCTAATAAGCAGCTGATCACAGAGGCTCCAAAAGGTAAAGAAGGCACCACGGCCCTATTGGCCATACAGGGTGAACTCTCTACCATCGAAAGCACTGTTTCAGAATCCGGAAGCCTGTTTGAGAAAGGTGAGTATTTAGCAAGTCTGGACCTGACCAAAGCGGCCAAGGAAAAGGCAGCGGCTATCAACACCGAGTTGCAGGACGTGATCGCCAAATACAAAGCGAACACCAAAGCTAAAAGAGGTTAATAAAGTAAAAATTTGAGGTTTTCTCAACAGCGCTGGATGCTGTTGAGAAACCTCATTTTTTCAGCTCCTGATGTCAAAACCTCCACTCAAGTGGTCGATCACTGTACTTGTGATGCTTCTTACAGCCACCACCATCATTTTGTACCTCATCAAATCTCCCTCGCCAGAAGACCAACTGGGACTGGCCAGGCAGCATATTACCACTGCATTGAAGACCAACTCCGGTCTATATGCTCAATCATCCCTCGATGAAGCCACCAGGCTTTACGACTCAGCCATGACCCTATGGCAGCGGGAAAATGAAAGAATTTTTCTCTTTAGAAACTACGACCTCACCCGGACATATGCAGAGCGTGCGGCTCTATTGGCCATTACCTCTGTGAAAGAAATCCATGAGACCCAGGCCAAACTCAAATCTGAGGTTTCATTACAAATCAGTCAGATACAGGATCACCTGACCAGCTTCCAGGTGCTCTACCCCCACATCCCCCTGAAGGCGCAGCAAGTTTCAGACCTGGCCCTGGGAAAAATATTGTTTGATCAGGCCAAGAGCGCTTTTCAAAAAGAAAATTACCCCGAATCCAAACGCAAACTGGACAGTGCCGGTCTGCTGATCTATACGGTGACTACCTATGCCGAACAAACCATGGAAAACTACATGAAAGCTTTTCCTGAATGGAACCATTGGGTCAATACCACCATTGAAGAATCCAGAAAACAGAAAAAAACCTGCCTGATTGTAGATAAATATGCCCGCACCTGCCAGGTCTATAAAAATGGAAGGTTACACAAAACCTACACCTCAGAGCTCAGCTCCAACTGGATCGGGGATAAACACCACCAGGGCGATAAATCCACGCCGGAAGGAATCTACCGGGTAGTCAAAAAGAAAGCCGGCACTGACACCCGATACTACAAGGCCCTCCTGCTGGACTACCCCAATGAAGCGGATAAAATACGCTTTGCCCAAAATAAAAAAAATGGAGTCCTACAGCCCAGTGCGGCTATAGGAGGCCTGATAGAGGTGCATGGACATGGTGGTAAGGGCACCGACTGGACAGATGGATGTATCGCGCTCCAAAACGACGACATGGATGTTGTATTTGATCAGTGCCCTGTGGGTACCAGCATCGTCATCGTTGGGTCTCTTGTCCCTTTTCAAACTTTAATTTCCTCCAAATGACAGAAGAAATAGTACCAGAAATACCGGTAACAGTAGATCGCCGCAAAAGGGTGCTTACCTGGGCTGGCTATGGTCTGCTCACCTTTATCCTCCTACTCACACTCCCCTGGCTGATAGAGAAAAGTACGCTGGCCATCCTGAGTTCACCCCCGGCTAACGAAATGGAGGAAGCAGCCGTTTCAGACCTGACCCTCCAGCTGCAAAGTGATTTGGAGAAGCTGGAAAAGAAACTGGCCGGAAAAACCCCAAAAGGTGCCTACATGATCGTAAACACCGCTGCCAATACCTTCGCCCTTTATAGAGGGTCTGAGCTCATTCATGCTGATAAATGCAGTACCGGTAGTTATATTTTGCTGAAAAACGGTGACAATCAACAGTGGATGTTTAAAACTCCAAAAGGAGAGTTCAAGATCAGATCGAGAACCGTAGCACCTGTGTGGAAAAAACCAGACTGGGCCTTTGTGGAAGATGGTCTGCCTATCCCCTCTATGAACCACTCCTCCAGGTTTGAATATGGTGTACTGGGTGATTATGCTCTGGGCCTCGGCGATGGCTATCTCATTCACGGCACCCTTTATCAGCGATTTTTGGGGCTGCCCGTCACCCATGGATGTATTCGCCTCAATGACGCCAACCTGAAGCTGGCCTACGAATCACTGAAAACCGGCTCCAAAGTATATATCTACTAAGATGAAAATTACACTAGTGATCATCGGTTTCCTTTTGCTCGTCTTCCTGATCCAACTGGGTGTAGCCCCTGCGGGTGTGGCGCGCCAATGGCAGGAAAAGCTGGAGGCCAAAGACAGTCTGTACATGCAGAAGTATGATCCGGCCTATGAGCTATCAGAAGTAAGCAGTCTGGCCAGAAAAAAGGCCTTTCTGGAAGCCCAGCTCCAATTGGCCGAGGAGGATTCCATTCACCTGATCGTCAACCTACGTGATAGCTCCATTCACCTGGCCATCCATGGGGTGATCATTCATACATCCAAATTGCCCTCCATCGAAAATGATGCCCTACTGAAAAGTATACCCAATAGGCTATATCTGGGCCTCTTTTCTGATCCGGTACCCATTATCAGCATCCACTCCACCATCCTGAAGGAGCCGATCGTAGAACGACAGGCTCCAAAAGACCCGGTGGAGGCGGCCCTCAATGCTTACGAACCAGACACACTTATACAAAACCCGGCTTATATCAGGCTCAGGCTGGCACATGGGATTGATTTGATATTGGAGCAGCATCCTAATCCCACTTTTGCTGAACAATGGACAAGGTACAGGTTCAGGCAGGAAAACCGCCCTACAGTGACTAGCAGGCTACAAAGGATGGTCAGCCTGAAAGGACAGGAATACACGCCCGATATTCGACTGAAGCTGCCTGCCAATGACATCCGGGCACTCTACAGGGCGCTACCAGCGCAGCCTAAGGTAGTACTCTATTTCTGATCTGGATAGTCATAAATATTCACTGCTTAAATCAGTGACCTTGGGTGCATCCGATCGTCTAAATAAAAAAAGAACAACCTCCTGTTGCTGACAGGAACTCCTCAACCAACAATTCTCAACATTATGGACTCATTTAGCCTGATTATGGGCATCATCTTCGCATTGGCCATGTTTGGCCCAATCGCTTATCTGGTATGGGCCGGTCAAAGCCGAACCAAAAGAATGAAAAACATCTTAAAGAACCTGTCGCAGGACCACGCATTCCAATTTGCCATGCAGGAGGTCTGGGGGGACAAAGCATTGGCGCTGGACAGCATTCATAAGGTTTTTGTCTTCCAAAGCAGACAGACTGGCGCAGAGGTGAATAAAGTAATCGCTCTGGGAAATGCTACCTATTGTAAACTCGATAAGAAAAAAGACAAGGTTCAGATTTTGATCGGTATACAGGATATTTTGGGACTGTACACAGAAACCATCTCGATCTTCGACACTCAGTATGATGATCCTTCAGAAGCGGGTTTCCATGCCCTGCTGGGAGAAAAATGGAAAGAATCAATCAGGTCGGTGATCATGAGTGAGACCACTCGCCCTTCAAAAGCAGCCTGAGGTCCAAGAGAGCGGGTAACCGGTCTCGAACCGGCGACCTTCAGCTTGGGAAGCTGACGCTCTACCAACTGAGCTACACCCGCATTTTCACAATAAATATAAGGTGAGTGATGGATTCTGAGCAAGTGGTGGAGCTGGATTTATTTTCTCCGTGCGCGGGGTAGTTATGCAGGCCAGAAATGATTTTTTATCTTTGAAATCCTGAATCTCATCATGGCCAAAATCATTAAAATTCCATCAGCGTTTGTTTACGAATCCAAGGTCGTGGGGGTGTCTCATGCAAATGCGGATGGCACTTCCAGACAGGAGATCATCAGGCGCGAAGTAGCCGAGGATGATCCCCTTTTTCTGGAGCTGGAACCCGAAAATGAATTTGACCCTAATGCAGTAAAAGTTTTATCCAGGGAAAGAAATCAGATCGGGTACCTGAAAACCGAACTGGCAGAGCAGGTACGCTCCGCTTTGATCAATCAAACCACTATCTACACACGGGCACTATGGGTAAATGGAGAAAAAATGCTCGGAGTGGGCATCCGCATAGAGCTGGTAAGCTAGTCTACAAGTCCATCCAGCGTTTGAAATTGGCCACCCGCTCTCTGCTCACAATCACCTCATCGTCTGCATGGGGGTCAAGCTTCAATACCAATCTGCTATTGAAGTAACTGTGGATTTCTTTGATCGCCGGTAATGAAATGATCAATTTCCTGTTGATCCTGAAAAAATCCAGTGGGTTGATCAACTCCTGCAGCTGATCCAGGCTCTGATCCATAGGCCATTTATCACCGCTCCGGGTCACCAGGCAGGTGAGATCATTCTGCGAAACAAAGTAGGCAATATCTTCCACGGTAAAGGGTTGAAACCGATCCCCTAACTTGACCAAAAAACGCTTCTTATAGCTTCCTGAAAGCATACGACTCACCTGACCAAACTGATCTTTGACCTCAGGGCTGACTGTTCGCTCACCATACTTTTTGAACTTCTCCAGTGCATTCTCCAGCTCGGCCCTGTCGATGGGTTTCAGGAGGTAATCGATGCTGTTGTATTTAAAAGCCTTCACCGCATATTCATCATAGGCCGTGGTGAAAATCACCGGGCAACTGATCAGGTCATCCGCCAGTAGATCAAAGCCCACGCCATCATTTAACTGAATGTCCAGGAGGATCAGATCCGGAGAAGAATTATCCTTGAGCCACTGAATGGTGGACTCCACCGAATCCAGAAGAGCCACCACGGAATATTCGGGAGAAAGCTCCTGCACCAATACCTTGAGCCGTTCTGCCGAAAGGCGCTCATCTTCCACTATGGCTATATGAATCATGTAAGTCTAAATCTGGATAGTATGGGCATTTTAACAGTGAAGGTCTGGTCATTTTCGATCACGATGACCGATTGTTCGGATTGCAGATCATACTGACTTCTGATGTTTTCCAAACCAACCTTGGTCGATACTACCTCTGCACCCTTTTTACTCACCTGATTTTGAACCACCAAATAGTCACCTTCGGTGAAGATATGAATGCGCAATGGTTCGCTTTTAGAAAACCGGTTGTGCTTCTCGGCATTTTCTACGAGCATCTGCAGGGAGAGAGTGGGCACAAAAAAGTTGTTTTTGGACGGGTCTACATCAATACTGACCTCAATGCGCTCCTCATGGCGCACCCTCAGTAAAAACAGATAATGATCAAGTATTTCAAGCTCCTTTTCCAGCGTACTCATAGACTCTTCCCTACTTTCCAGAATGTATCGATACATCTTTGAAAGTCTGGACAAAAACTCTTCAGCCTGAGCAGGGTTGACATGGATAAGTGACTGAAGTACGCTAAAGGAATTGAACAGAAAATGTGGTTTGATCTGATTTTTCAGATTTTGATATTGACTCTGAAGTAGCTCTTTCTGTACGAGCGCCTTGTCTTGTTCCAGCTGACGACTTTGCACGGCATTGAGCTGGATAATCCGGGCAGCAATGATGAGCCAGGCAAATATCTGGCCCTGCCCGATTTCCTTATAAATGGCCTCCTCATACACCGGACAGTTGAGGCTTGGTTTGATATAAAACTCAGAAATACCACTCGCCGTGACTACCAATGGAAAAGTAAGAAGGGTAAGTATGAGGATGGCTTTCAATAAGTCTCCGGAGCGTGAATAGTCGTACTTCTTCCTTTCAAAATAGAGAAATACCCGATCCAAAACCTCCCAAAGGAACAGCACTACCCCTACGGTATAGACCAGCAGTATCTTATCGATCAGCTCAAAAACAAAAAACTCGCTGAGAATCTCAGAATGACCCAGCCGCAAGAAAAAGAAGATGAGTACTCCAGCCGAAATTCTAAAGCCATACCGTTTAGCCCAGTTCATGGATTGAATTTACAACAAAATTACTGATCCACAGAAGCCAGCGATTCCCCATCTGTCATCTTCACAGACAGTGCCTTTGAAGTGAGGTATCTTCTGTTGGGACCTGAACCTTTGATAATCAAAAGGTGCGTACCCTCCAGGAGTGTAGTGGGTGTCAGCCTGAGCAAATAAGTATCTGCCTGGTCAGTAGCTGAGACACTTGCATGCAAGCCTTCCATTTCCTGAACCACCGGTGTTTCAAATTTTGTTTTTCTGTCTGCTTTGGAACGTACGATAGTGAGTGTAGTTTCAAAAGTCTCACCTGGCACCAGTTGCACCTTATCAGCATCCACTCTGATCACAGCACCGGTCTTTGGGAGGTCCTGAGCATTCGAAAAAGTGAAGGCGAATACGGCAACGAGAGCCAATAAAATGCGTGAATAGTTTTTCATAACGTTGTTGGGATTTGGTTATGATTTAAAACACGCACCTGACCAACCAGAGTTAGTCGTTGACCGGTGAACTGTCGATATTCTTAGGTGAGTCGTCCGATTATCTCTCTCAACTTGCCATCACAAAGGAGGGCCCAATCAATTCACCGCCGGAATGATGAAGTTTTTCATCATGTCATCCGACTGAGTCACATACAAAGGCCACTTCAGGTACAGCCCCTGAGTGATCACAACCACCATATCGAGGCTTGGAAATACATTGATGTAATTGCCACCATCGCCATCCGCCGAGAGGTACTCGGTGTCTGCCAGGTTTCTGATCCAGAAGTGGTAGCTATAGTCTCCTGATGTGGTTTGCTCTTTCACCTGAAAGCATTCGCTTACCCAACTGGCTGGGATCACTTGTTCGTCGTTCCACCGGCCATTGTTGAGATAGGTAATCCCGATCTTTAGCATGTCCCTGGGACGAATGAACATACGAGCGGATCCCTCCGGATACCCATCCGGCTGCGACTGCCACTTATAATCCCGGATGCCTAGTTTTTGATAAAAGTTGGCGTCTGCCCACTCCCGTACACCGCCATCCACCATTTCATCCACGGCTTTCAGCATCAGATTGGGCAGGGCGCTGTTGTACCTCCACTCCGAGCCCGCACCAGCATTTGAGCGGCTCAGCACAAAATCACCAAAATCATCAGACTTCCACAGCCTGGCCAGGTCAGTATCTCCCCATTCATCCCATTGAAAACCTGCAGTCATCGTGAGGCAGTCTTCGAAATTTAAAGCCGCTTTATTAGGGTCTTCAAAATACACTGCATACTGGGGTAGAAAATCCGAAATCTTATCCTCTACGGAATGTCCATATTGATTCAGTGCCATGCCCACTAGAGTGGAGGTAAATGTTTTATTGACAGAAGCCACGTAATGTTTGTCTTTTCTTGACCATTGGATGGGTGCCGGACTGCGATCAACAGCTATGTCGTTTTCAAACTGAATGGTGTCATTATTTCCAAAAAGATACTCCTCCAGCACCAGCATGTCGTTGTGGTAAACCAGGACACTATGAATCTCTTTGTAACCATCGCCCTGCACCTTCTCCATGAGGTTCTGAACCAGCTGCCGATCCATATTAGCATCCTTCAGGGTACCAGTGGCAATGCCATCATTCAACTGTACAGGTGGGTAATAGAAATAGGTAGGAATAGCGAGAGGCGCCATCTCCACCTGGGTCTTTTTTCCACGGCGCACATTCAGTTCCCTCGGTCTGTAATCAGAATGACTCACTGCAATGGCATAGTCACCAGAGCCGTCACTTACATCTTCGAGTAGCTTCACTTCATCATTGGAAAATTGAAAAGATCCATTTGCTCCCGTGGTGGTCTCAGGGCCATTTTCGAGTACAAATACTCTGGCATTGGCTATCGGCTCATTTGTATAAGCATCAATCAACTGACCAGAAAGAAGCGTGTCATTGTCGTTTTGATGGCAGCTGACCACTACAATGAGGGTCAAAACGATCAGTAAGGGTGATTTCATCAGGTTGGATTTAAGGTTTCGTCAGTACAAACCCATTGTGAAAAAATTAAAACACAACAGGCCTAAGCAATGATGAAAAAATATTCGCTGAAGTCGTCCATTCGGTACCTCAACATTAATACATCACACCGACCCTCGCACTACATCATTGATTCATCATAGCGTCCAAAAAACATTCTCAAATTCCTTAAAAGCACTTTTCTGTTTTTCTTTCAATTAGCAACCAATCCTGCACTGGAGGAGCTGATCAGCTTGATTTCCACCCTGCGATTCAGCAGACTCTCTCCTTCTGTATCCTCCAGAGGGTTCTCTTCACCCAGGGCATTGACCTTCAACTGATCCGAGGACACACCCTCCGCAACGAGAAAATCCATCACAGCACTGGCACGTTTGAGGGCCAGCAATTTATTATAATCGTTCGCTCCTACTTTATCTGTGTAGCCTTCCAGTGCAAGCTTCAGACTCGGGCGATCCTTTATTTCATTCGCAAACAGTCGCAAAGTGCTTTTGTACTGTTCTGTAACCACTGACCGGTCAAATTCAAAATGAACGATCGGAATGGGAATTTCAGCGATGGGTTCTTCCTGATTCTCAGGCTTATGTACCCTCATGGTGGCCAGCAAGGGCTTAGCCATATCCCCCGGCACCAGACGTTCAGGATCAACATTGAAATCATTGAGCATTTCTATCGCTATTTGTTGCTCCTGCACCTCATCTCCATTCACTCCCTCTTTATTCACCCGCAGCTGTACCACATTATCGTTATGATCCTGCAGCAACACTTTTATGACCTGCTGCTGCGCGTACACCAGCTGGCTTTGGTAAGTGACACTTAGCTTGAAAACAGTCTCAATAGGAACCAACATAGCATACCTTCCCATCTCATCGGTAGTGGCGGTGTAGGTACTGTCCGGCCCTTCCACCATCACCTCTGCTCCGGGTAGGGCTTCGTCAGACTCATCATCCACTACCTGGCCAGTAATTCTTACTTTATTAAAAAGGAATACCCGGTAGATGTCCATATTGCCATAGCCTCCGGTACGACCAGATGACAGATAGGCTATTTTACCGAATACATTGAAATAGGTATCATCTGAAGGTGAATTGATGGGGTGCCCAAGATTTTCGGGTTTGCTCCATTTTCCAGTCACTCGATCATACCTGCTCCTGAAAATATCATAACCTCCGGTAGAATTATGCCCTCTGGAACTGAAATAGAGTTCTCCATTAGCAGCCATGTACGGAGAGTCATCATTGTAAATGGTATTAAGCTCCTTTAGCGGGGTGGGTTCGTTCCATGAGCCATCTGCACCTTTGGTTAGTTGATACAGGTCCAGATTTCCGTTTGCCGAGTAGAAGTTGGTAGCATAGTAAATGGTATCAAAAGTTTCGTTAATGGAGCAATGAGTCTCAGCACTACCCAGCCGATTCAACATATTGAGTGACTTGGGCATAGACCACTGACCGTCCCGAAGCTCAGATAACAAGAGGTCTTCATCGTGGTAGGTCACCAATTTGGTATCGTGATCAAAAAGCTGCACAGTGGCATCGTGATGTTTCTTCGAAGACTGTCTGTCAAATTGCTGAGGGTTTTCCCACAAACCCGTTTCATCCAGGGTAGCCTTCAGGATTTGCTCATAGGCCAGCCCATCGGTAGCCATATCGTCCATTTCAGCTCTCCTTACGGTATAGACTACCGATTTCTGATCTTTGGTGATCACGGCATTGTATTCATGACCTTCTGAGTTGATCGTTGGGCCCAGATTTTGAACCACCACATCTTTTCTATTCAGATAGATGGATTCATAAGCGTTCATATGGATAGTGAGTAGCTCCAGCTCTTCCTGAGATAATAGAGTAGTATCCACTTGTCCCCAGGCACTTTGAGCGGCCTTCAAAGAGTCATTCTGTAAATAAGCCAGGGTGAGATAGTAAGGATACTTTTCATCCACTGATGGAGAAGATTTCTTGAGGGCAGCCAGGGCCTCCTCCTGACGATAGCTCTGAAGCAAGCTAACGCCTCTGTAATACTGAAGTGCTTCATGCTCTTCTTCTTTAGGCTGATCTATGGCGTCTATCATGCGCAGCGCCTTAGCATATAAGCCCGCATTTATGGTCTTTTTGATTCGTTTCAGCTTTTGGGCTCCGGCATCCTGTATAACAAGAGTAAGGACGAAAGCAAGAAGTAGGGCGTATCGGCTTTTCATAGGACCTGATTTTTTTTGAAATCAAATATTCCCTCATTAACTCACTAATAGCGTGAATTTTAGGTGAATGAACCTAAAAACCAGTTGGATAGACCGGGAAATTCCTTCGAGCTCCAAAAAAGCCCTTTTGCTCTGCTGATGGTGCCCTTTCTATTTAGGATCTGCCTCTACAAAAAATCCAAGAAGGGAATCTACTAATCCTGAACCACTACCAGCTCTGGGCTGCCCTCTCCCAAAAGAGTTTGCAATCTAAAAAGCATTCTATCCAGAGTATGCTGGCATTGAGGACCGTTCAGAATGAGTGTTTTGGGGATAGGCTGGCCCGCTCTTTTCATTTTACGAATTAGCTGGAGTCCCTGAATAGGGTGATCACACTGGATTAAGGCATTTCGGGTATTTCTACTGTTTGTTCTCATAACTGAAGATTTATATTTTACTACTCAAACGGGGTGAGTACCAATAACCCTACCAAATGCATCAATCTTATCCGAAAATCTAAATCCAACTAAGAAATGCTCTATTATTGGCTCTATGAAAAGAATCATTATCACTGGGGCCACGGGTATGATCGGGGGGATCGTATTGAGAGAATGCCTCAACTCAAGCGAGGTGAAATCGGTCACTTCCCTGGTCAGAAAGTCCTCCGGCTTCAGTCATCCGAAGCTTACGGAAATTGTCCATCAGGATTTTATGGATCTTTCTTCAGTATCCCAATATTTTCGAAATCAGGATGTGGCCTACTACTGTCTGGGCGTATATACCGGTCAGGTGCCCGATGATGAGTTCAAAAAAATCACCGTGGACTATACCAGGATTTTTGCGGACCTTGTCTACCAGAACAACCCAAAAATAACATTTTGCTTCCTCAGTGGAGCCGGTGCAGATCCTAAAGAAGAAAGCAAAATGTCTTTCGCAAGGTATAAGGGCATGGCCGAAAACTACCTGATCAGTAAAGCCTCCGGGCCATTGTATCTATTGAGACCCGCCTACATCTATCCTGTGGAGCCACGCGATGAACCTAACTTTAGTTATCGACTGATGCGCAAGCTTTACCCACTGCTCAAGCTGGTATACCCAAGCGGAGCCATCACTTCTGAAGAGCTTTCTGGGGCTATTTTTAATCTTGGATTTTCCGAAAATGGAAGTGGGGTAACCATATTGGAAAACAAGGAGATCAAACAGCTGACTTAGTTCGAGTAGAGCCTGTCTACCTTCGTCCAACTCCCGCCATTGGCACATTCAATCCCTGCGGATTTTAATATCCCTTTGGCCTGACCACTGCGCATGCCTGAAGCACAGCAGAGAATCACCGGCTTGTTCAGTCTTTTGATTTCCTGGGTTTTGGATCCTATATTTTGTAGCGGATAGTTTTTTGCACCTTTTACATGTCCGTTTTTGAACTCTCCGGGTGTACGTACATCGATCACCACTGCACCATTATCTTTTAAAGCCTGAAGTTCTTTTGACCCTCCGCCAAACAAGCTGCTTAGTATTCCCATTGTTGTATTGTATTTTGAATGAGCAACAAAAGTATAGAGATATAGCCTGTCCAAAAGTGACTTTTGTTACACAGGCTGAGCATCTAATACCCCGGAATATTTAACCCCAAAATGATATCCCTCTGCGCGAGGAGCATTCCGTTTTCCATTTTCAGTGCTACGATCCCCGATCCGGCCCTTCTCTTATCCTGTGCCCTGAGTGTGGGTGTCAGATTGGGATCATCATCAAAATAGAAATCATCAATAAAATAATCAGTATAGCCTGGTGGCTTCACCGTGGCATGTATATGCTGTGGAATAGTGGTATTGGGATAGGAAGCTGGTCTAAAGGTATAAAAGGTATACTTTCCGTCACTTCCAGTCTTGATCCAACCCCTGTGCTGGCCGTGCCTTCTTTCCCAACCTTGAGCATCCGTGCTGGCCCGATAGATCCCCCGCTCGTCTGTCTGATAGATATAAAGTATCACGTCTTTGGCAGGTGTCACTCCATCATTGTGATAAATAACCCCTGTGACTTTCATCTTTGCCGCTGACTGTTCAAACCCGGGTATGGTGTCTACACTATTGAGTAACCGACTGCCATATTCGTAAAGGGCTTCACAGCCCTCACACCTACCGCCCACCTGCTTGTCTTGTGCAGATGTGCAGGAGATTTGAAATAGGACGATCAATAAAATGATGATATTTTTCATATAATATTTCTTTGATCCTACTCAATGAACGAGGTTTCCCTCGGTTGGGGTCATTTCATTTGATCGACCACCCTGAATCGTAGGTGAATGGTAAGAAACCCTCGCTGATGGTGCTAGCTGTAAAAAGGAGCTTTGACTGTCACCTCCACACCGCAATTTTCCGAAGAGCTAAAATTGATCTCCCCCTGAATGCTGGCGGTGCGCTCCCGCATATTTCTCATCCCCTGACCATCCTTCAAGAGTTGCTCCGAGTTCATCCCCACCCCATCATCTTTAAAGTACATCGTTAGGAGATTGGAAGAGAAAATGAGCTTCACATGCAAATGAGCCGCCTGCGAATGCTTGATCACATTATTGATCACCTCCTGGGCAATCCGGTATAACACAAATTCTGTTTTGGAATTGAGTTTCTGTACTTCGCCCTGTACCTCCAACTTGGTTTTAAGGGCACCTATCCCTGAGATGGTTTCCATGTCTACTTTCAGTGAA
This sequence comes from Marinoscillum sp. 108, assembly GCF_902506655.1. Classification (NCBI taxonomy): domain Bacteria; kingdom Pseudomonadati; phylum Bacteroidota; class Cytophagia; order Cytophagales; family Reichenbachiellaceae; genus Marinoscillum; species Marinoscillum sp. 108. The sequence goes on from NZ_LR734817.1 coordinate 190,920, forward strand.
TTGAGGAGTGAGAAGTTGGTGATATTTTCCTCATTCAAGGTGCTGGAGATATCTCGGAGTTTGTCAATGGCCTGACTGAGAAGTTCCATAGAGTTTTTCACCCGCTCTCGCTCATCATCAGGCACCAGATCAAAAGTGGAAAGATTCAACTTAGCCAGAAAAAGCGTCTGCCCCACATTATCGTGGATCTCCTGAGAGAGCGCATAGAGGGCGGTTTTCTTTTTCTCCTCTGCCAACAGGATGTTCTTTTGAGCCAGTTTCCGGAGTGCCGTATTTTTCCCGTTTTCAAACACCAGAGCCACCACGAAAATGATAATCACCAGGCCGAAAAATGTATTGGCTATGAAGAAATTTGACCACTCGGCATCATAGTCCACGGGAAATTCATATCCATTTTTGGCCATCAGGGCAAAAACCACCACCATAGCAGCATTAATAAACATCCAGACAAATCCAGATCGCTTACCAGCCATCAACAACGCTACAATAGGCGAAGATGCCAGCCAGACAATGACCGGAGAATAAAAACCACCCGAGTAGTAGGTACACCCCACTACGCCAAACACGCCAAACAGTACATACAGATTGGATACCAGCCATAAAGGCCAGTCCAACCGGATGGCAAATGCCTGTAACAGATGGGCCCCGGCTGTAATCGCCATGATGCGCATCCCCATCTCAAAACCTATGGTAGATGATAGACTGATGTAATTCAGGTCGAACAGAAATGTGACTATCACAAAATAGGTCACCAGTTTATATTGTCGGTGTTCCTCAGCATTCTCCTGTCGCTGGCGGGGAATGAAAAAATTGATGAATTTTGAAATCATAGGTTATAGGTATTTGTGTTTTCCGAGCAATCGCAGCAACCAACTGGCGGGAAGGGCATACCATTTTATCCGGGGTTTCCCCCATTTCAAACCTTGTTTGTATCGTTTTTCATCCAGCCACTTATAATACAGTAGCCAGGTGGGTTCTTTGAATTCCCAAAGTGAGCAAAGGGGCACCCGCTCACCGGACTGTGCAATGATCCCATTGACTGCACGGCGGGCAGTCTCGTTAGCGGCCTCCATGGTGGCCAGATTGGTAACACTCCGCACATAGTCAGAGGCTAAAAAAAGGTTGGGAATGGCCGTATAAGATTCGGGCCGGAGCGACCAGGAGCCCACTTCATTGACCAAGAGTGGTTCGTCATTTTCAGTCACCAAGCTGGAGCCATATTTAGCCGGCTTGTTCAATTTTGGATTGCTGGAGGGGCCCTCCTTAAAAAAGCTTTTATCAAAAATGATGGCCTCATCTATGTACACATAGGCCACATTATCATCCTGCAGCAGTTCCTCCTCCACATTGAAGTTTTGTTTCATTTGAGTCCACACCTCCAGAATCACTTCTTTCACCGTACAGTCCTTTGCCGGTTTTCCAAAAACCACTCCAGGGGCATCCCAGTCGGACACATCGATAGACAGCACTCCGTTCACCTCAGAGTCCCCATACTCCTCCCAGCGATAATCGGCCCAAAATTGAGCTTGTGAAATCACCGTGAGGGCCCAGGGTGAATCTGCGAGAATAATGTGTCCCGCATTGATTTTCACATCTTCTTTCAGAAAATACTGTATCCCATTCATCCAGGCCACCTGGCTACTCAGTTTTTTGAGATTGGCAAGTCTACCATCCAGGTGGATCAGTTCAGGTGTGGCCAGCACCTTGGCGGCACGCTCCACTGGCAGGGCACAGAGGTAATAATCAGCAGTTTTGGTCTGCAAGTCACCATTTTCAAGGATTTCCACACCAGCGATTTCCTTCCCTCGGGTTTTGACTGAGACCACTGTTGTTTTAAAATGATAGTCAACACCCTGCTTTTTGAGGTAATCCAACCATGGGTAGAGCCACTTCTCATTGGTAGGGCCATCCAGTATTCTGTCGCTGATTTCATGCGGTTTTCCAAACCCAAAAATCATTTGCATCAGAATATTTCCATTGGTGAAAGTATTGGCCTTTTTGGCCTTGGCGGCCACAAGCGTTCTGGTAAGTCCGTCTACAAACAACTCACGATATGCGGGGCTATACTTATCCGCTTCGCAATAGTCCCACCAGCCGATCTGCTCATACTCCTCAGACCGCCTCCGTTTGGAGCTGGTCATCAGCTGCCATATTTTACCCAGAATAACCTTGCTTTCGCCTTCTTCCAGACCGGTATCGGCATGCAGTGCCTCCACGATGAGCCGGAGATCTGCCAGTGAATTGGGGAAACCGCTGGGCATCTGAATTGGCTTTTTGCCAGCGCGCGCCAGCATCATGATGGGGGCCTCTATGAGGTTGTCGGCAGTACTTTTTTGAGTGCCATCACCCGAGGGGGTGCGCTTCATGGTATCAATAAGGTGCCTATAAAATCCGGGAAAGAATCGAAAGCCATGCTCTCCCGAGAGGTCTTTATTGTTTCCCTGTGTGAACTCAGGAAGAGGGATGGATCGAGCCTTCCCCCCTGGCAGGTGCTCTTGTCTTTCGTAGACTGTGACCTGAAAACCTTTTTCTATGAGCTCATGTGCGGCACTCATTCCGGCCACACCACCGCCCAAAATAATTACACTTTTTTTCATCGCTGGTTTGATCAGACAGTGCCTCAGGGGCACCGTCTCTTCATCCAGTCAATTTAAATAAAATTAGCGGGTCAATTTTATTTCCCTACAGCGGCTTCATCTAAAAACCAGACCAGACTACCCTGCACAGGGCTAATATGGGCTGCGGGATAGGATTCCCATTCACCTGTTTTATTGAAGATTTCAGATACTTTCTCTTTCTTTCCTGCTCCTGTTACCAGAAAGACTACCTCATGCGCCGCGTTGATCACTGGCCCGGTGAGGGTCACTCTCTTCTGACCAGAATCAGGATGAACCGCCACCCGACACACTTCCTCAGAGCTCAAAAGCTCCATCTGATGTGGGAATATGGAAGCCGTGTGACCATCCTCTCCCATGCCCAAAATGATGAGATCAAAAACGGGAAGTCCTTTATGTGTAGGCAGATACTCCAGTAGCTCCTGACCATAGCGTTCAGCTTCTCTCTCCGGATCGTTTTCACCCAACACCCGGTGGACATTTTCCTGCGGGATGGGGATGTAATCGAGCAGGCGCTCTTTGGTCATTTTGAAGTTACTTTCTGCATCTTCAGGCGACACACAGCGCTCATCACCCCAGTAGAAATGAATTCCGTCCCACAACGGTGAGTCCCGGTACTTCGCCGCCAGGTAATCAAACAGCATTTTTGGGGTGGAGCCACCCGAAAGTGCACAATGAAATACTGACTTCTCACCAGCCTCTTTCATCAAGTAATCACCAAACGCCTCTGCTGTTTCTTTAGCCGTGGCAAAAATTTCCTTACGTTCTTTCATCATAGCTCACAAAATATTCCATCATCGGCCAGGTTTTTACAAGGGTATCTCCAGGCCATATTTTTCCCTTCTATCAGGTCATCTACATTCTCAGGCCCCCAGGTACCTGCCGGATATCCGTAAATAGGTATGGTAGGATCCTCTTTCCATGCTTTCAGTATAGGGTCAATAAACTCCCATGCAGCTTCGACACTGTCGCCTCTTGCGTACAGTGTGGCATCTCCCTGCATGCAGTCCAGCAGCAGACGTTCATAGGCATCCGGCACATAGGCATCCGTCAGCTCAGAGTATTGAAAGTCCATATTGACGTTTTTCACCTTAAAACCGGCCCCAGGGACCTTCATCCCAAATTTGATCAGAATTCCCTCGTCCGGTTGTATCCTGATCACCAGCATGTTTTGGGCATTCACCTCGGTCTGGTTCATGAAAAGGTGATGATGGTTGGGTTTGAAGTGGATCACCACTTCGGAAACCCGGGTGGGCAATTTTTTACCCGAACGAATGTAAAAAGGTACACCAGCCCAACGCCAGTTGTCAATAAAAAACTTGAGCGCAACGAAGGTCTCAGTTCTCGATTCCGGATTCACTCCTTCCTCCTCCCTGTAGCCTTTCACGCTTTCACCCTTTATGGTACTGGCCAGGTACTGGCCACGCACCACGTCGTTGCGAATATCGTCTTTGGTCATTGGGCGCAATGACTGAAAGACCTTGAGTTTCTCGTTTCGGATATTATGTGCATCGGATTTTACGGGAGGCTCCATGGCCACCAGGCCAATGAGCTGGAGGAGGTGATTCTGCACCATGTCCCGCATAGCCCCGGATCCATCATAATAGCCACCCCGCTTCTCCACTCCTACGGACTCGGCTGAAGTGATTTCCACCCGATGGATGTAGTTTCTGTTCCACAGAGGTTCAAAAATACTGTTCGAAAAACGCGTGACCAGCAGGTTTTGTACCGTTTCCTTCCCCAGGTAATGGTCAATCCTGTAGATCTGGTTTTCATGATAGTCCTCTAGCAAACTTTTGTTCAAGGCCCTGGCAGACTCCAGATCATAACCAAATGGCTTCTCGATGATCACCCGCGTCCACCCATTGGTTTCCTTGTTGAGACCTACGCTCGCTAAGTGTTTTGGGATGACGGAATACAGGCTCGGTGGCACCGAAAGATAAAAAATGGCATTGCAATTGGTCCCATGATATCCATCGATAGAATAGAGGCGCTCGGCCAGTTTTTTATAATCCTCAGCGTCAGAAGTATCCATGGAGTGATAGTGTACCAACTGAGCAAACTCATCCAGGGAGTCATCTCCGTTCTTCTTCAGATGTTCGTTTTCGAAAACCGCCTTTTTTCGAAAAGTATCATTGTCATAAGCCGAGCGGCCTACCCCCACAATAGCATACTTTTCCGGTAAATATTTCTTCTTATAGAGGTTATAAATTGCCGGGATCAACTTTCTGGCAGTGAGGTCGCCGGATGCGCCGAAAATTACCAGAATCTGATTATCATTATTTACCATTTCTTTCGAATATCTATAGGGAAGTATTTAATTTCAAGTGGTCAAATGACAAGCTCATCAGACGCACCTTCAACACAAACTTCTATCATTTTTGACATGAAAAATTAAAAATGATCAAAGTTTTTACGTTTTTGACCCAAAAAATTTAAAAACACCACCAAATCAATCGTATTTTCGCATGCAGATAGGTTTGATTTTGAAATTTTACGAAAATAAAAAATAATAACACAATGGCAGATCAATATGACTTTGGGCTAGTAGGTTTAGGCGTAATGGGAAGAAATTTTATTCTGAATGTGGCAGATCATGGGTTTTCTTCCATGGGTCTGGACACGGATGATGAAAAGGTGAATGCGCTAAAGGCAGAAGGAGCTCACGTGAATGTCAATGGTTCTACTGATTCTGTTACGTTTTTGAAAGCACTCAAGACTCCAAGGAAAATCATGCTCCTGGTACCTGCCGGAAAACCGGTGGATTCGGTTATCGAAACATTGCTCCCCAATCTTGAAAAGGGTGACATCATCATCGACGGAGGAAACTCTTACTTTGAAGACACAGAACGAAGGATTACTTACCTGGAAGAGAAAGGTATCCACTTTTTTGGCGCTGGAGTATCCGGTGGAGCCAAAGGAGCCCGCCGCGGGCCTAGTATCATGCCTGGTGGAAACAAAGAAGCCTACGAGCATGTACGCACCATTTTTGAAGCGGCATCTGCCAAGGTGAACGACGAACCTTGTGTAGAGTATATGGGCCGTGGATCAGCGGGCAACTATGTGAAAATGGTTCATAATGGCATAGAATACGGTCTGATGCAGCTGATCTCAGAAATATACGATGTAGCCAAAAAAGGAATTGGTTACTCTAATGAAAAGCTTGCTCATCTTTTTGATGAATGGAATCGTGGGGAGTTGCAGTCATTTCTGGTGGAGATCACCGCTGAAATTTTCAAGAAGAAAGATGACCTTACCGGCAAAGACCTGGTGGACATGATCCTGGATAAAGCCAAACAGAAAGGTACTGGCAAATGGACCTCTCAAAATGCGATGGATCTGGGGATTCCTATCCCAACAGTGGATGCAGCGGTAACTATGCGAGCCATCTCGGCGCTAAAGGATCAGCGCGTAGATGCGGATGCAGTATATCATACCCCCTCGCTTGGCAATGACAAACCAGATGCTCAAACGCTGGAGCATGCGCTGCAATTTGCCTACATCGTGACCTATGCTCAGGGGATGTCTCAGCTGGCTGCCGCCTCCAAAGAGTACAACTACGGCCTCAATCTGGAGACCATTGCCAAGATATGGAGAGGTGGCTGTATCATTAGGGCTACCCTGCTGGAAGATATCAGAAAGGCATTTGATAAAAACCCTAACCTGGCAAATCTGATGCTGGACGACAATTTTGTGAAAACCCTCAAAACGATTGAAGGTGATGCCAGAATCGTGGTGCAATTTGCAGTGGGCAGTGGCATACCGGTGGCCGGGCTGGCATCCGCAGTGAGTTATTTTGATGCTTTCCGCTCAGGAAATCTGCCATTAAACCTCATTCAGGCACAGCGAGACCATTTTGGTTCGCATACCTATGAACGCACAGACCGTGAAGGAATTTTCCATACTGAATGGTAATGTAATCCTTGCGCGACCGGTGTACCGGTCGCGCAAGGATTTTTATACATCTAAAGTTTATCATCGACCTGCCTGATTATCCTCATAGGAAATCAGTTCTGCCTTTCGGATCTTATACCCACCAAACACCCGAGGTATGAGCCCTGAAATAAACACCCCCACGTACCCATACGAAGCTACAGATCGCTTCGACCATTCAAGGTACAGGCTCTCCCAGGCCACCTACTATCAGATCATGGATCTCATCAAATTTTATCATGAAAGCATGTACCTACTCCCCGACGATGAAGTAGTCATTGTGGAGCGCCTGATTGATCAAAATCACACGGAGTACTGTAAGGTCAGCGTCAATCACCTGGTACTAGAGTGACCTATTCCATTATCCTAGGTGAATCACCTAAACCACATTCCTGCGTTTTATACCGTAATATTCAATCTATCCTTTAGCTAGCTTTGAGGTCTCAATCATTAGATCATCTGCTCAAGAAAGGTCATCAGAAAAATGGCTTTGAAGTTTTTTATTTTTATATTAGTTAACGCTATTATAATAACTAACTGCTAAAATCATGAACGTACAACTTGTGCAGTGATCCTCTCTATTCTGGTCAACATATAGAGTCGTCATGCCTAAACTCCACCTTGAGAGCATTTGAAACCTGCCTCATTGGGGATAAAAAGAAGCTAAACAGACTCTATTATGAGATTCTCATTTCATTACCCGGTTCAATATTTCACTCTGGTGACCCTGTGCCTAATCCCATTTTTGGGGCTTAGTCAGTCAACTTCCTGGACGGGACTCACAGATACCAAGTGGAGGACATCAACCAATTGGACAAATGGTGTGCCTGACGAAACCACCGACGTTATCATCGGAGACGTGAACTTCATTGGGCTTAATCAACCAACCGTGGCCAAGGGTAAAGGCACAGGAGCTTGTAAGTCCCTCACTGTTGGAAATGGAGCAAAGACGTGCGAACTGACCATTAAGGATGGTTTTGATATTGCTGGAGATCTCATCATCGGCAGCAATGGCACCATCGAAGACGATGGAGGCCGGCTAAGTATTGTTGGCGATTGGACCAACTCTGGGAGCTACACTGCCACCGGATCCAACAGAAGAATTTATTTTGCGGGCACCACACAGACCATCGGTGGTTCTTCAGTGACCAATTTTGAAAAGCTGTATATCAACGCTGGCAGTTCAGTTACACTGGCTCAAAACATAATCAACTCCTCCTTCATTGACCTGAGCGGCACTTTTAACCCAACCGAAAACTATGCAGTGAGCGGAACAGGGTCGATTAAAATCAAGGCCGGGGGAGTACTAAAAGTAATGGCCAGCACATTCGCGACCAACTACACCAACAGTGGGGGTACTAACCCTTCCAAAAGCACATCATTGATTGATTATACCTCTTCGTCCGTCAATCAGACCATTGACAACAGCATCAACTACCGGATTTTACAGATTAGCGGAGGCATGACCAAAACACTTTCCGGAAATACCACTATTCAGAACGATCTCCTTATCAACGGAGGTACATTGGATGTTTCCACATTCAGTGCTGACAGAAACTCCGCAGGGGGGAGCCTGGTCATCGCCGGGGGTGCATCTCTGAAAATAGGTGGTACTAATACTTTTCCTGCAGACTATACCTCACATACGCTGGCAACCACCAGCACCGTAGAATACTATGGAGCCAATCAGACTGTCACAAGCGAAGCCTATGGAAACCTGACCCTTAGTAGCTCCAGTGGCTCTGTGGTCAAAACTCTTCCGGGCACTACCCTTAACATAGCCGGAAACTTCACCGCTTCTGCATCGGCAGGCACTTTGGGTTTCACGGCATTAAACACTATGACCATAGCGGGGAATGTAAGCCTGAGTGCCTCCAGCACCTTTGAAGGCTCTACATTTACTCATAGCCTCAGCGGCAACTGGACCAATAATGGCACCTTTAATGGATGTGGCGGGACATTAAATTTCAATGGAGCATCGGCAACAATGAGCGGCAGTGGTACCAATAATTTTGGCAACCTGGTCATTAATGGTAGTGGAACAGTCCTTCATCAAAACTCCTCTTTATCCCTTTGCGGTAATTTTTCAACTGTCAATGGAGGGAGCTTTGTACATACTGCTGGTGGCACAGGCAATATCACCACTACCGGCACTTCCAAAACCATATCCGGATCCAATATCACCCTCAACAACCTCATCATTAGCACCGGTAGCATATCTACCACGAGTACCCTTACACTAGCCGGAGACCTCACCGTCAATGGTCCTCTTTCCGCATCTGCCGGGAATATTACATTTTCCGGCACAGGAAAAACCATTTCAGGTAGTTCTACTATTCAGCTTGCCGGAGTAGAAGTAACAGGCTCTCTATCCACCGCAAGAGATCTTCTCGTTTCATCTAATTTGAGTGTACCCGGTTCTTTTACAGCCACAGCTGGCCAGGTCACCTTCAATGGCACATCCACCTTCTCAGGTACTGCCAATATTTATGACCTGCTCATCACCACTACCGGGAGTCTGGAGATGGGAAGTAACTCCGTCCTGGGGATTGCAGGTACCACCACTCTAGATGCTGGCGGCACCTTTGACGCTGCCACCAACGTACCCAACACCATCGAGTACAATGGTTCTATAGCCCAATCCACTGTTTTCCCCACCTTTCACAACCTGATCCTTTCAGGTGGAAACACTAAAACCCCTTCAAGCGCTCTTACTATTAATGGTGATTTTACACTTGGTGGCAGTACCACATTTGAAGCTGGGGCATTTACACATTCCATCGGTGGAAACTGGACCAACAGCGGTACTTTTACGGCCAACACCTCCACCATTACGCTCAATGGAAGCAATGACTCACAGCTTACCGGAGCAACCACCTTTAACGATCTCACTGTCAACAAAACGAACAACAGCGTAATTACTTTAAATAATAGTATCAACGCCGTGAACCTTACCATGACCTCTGGTGATATCCTCACAGGAGCCAATTCGGTCACCCTGACTGGCAACCGTACAGGAGCTGGCCTGGTCACCGGAACAATCACGCGTAACCTTACCTATGCCACGTCCACTGATTATGCGTTTGAAGGGCCTCATAGTTTTATCAACTTCAGCTCCATCACGGGTTCTATCACCTCCATCACCATGACCTCCACCATTGGCCCCAACAGCACCTTTGCTTCAGCAGCCAGCATCAATAGAACCTATGATATCAGCGTAACCGGCAGTACCACATACAACGCTACTTTGAGCCTGCACTATGAACAGGCCGAGCTGAACGGCAATGTGGAAGGAGCGATGACTTTTTGGAATGATGGAGGTACAGCCACTTGGGTGGATGCTACCAATCTGAATACCACTTTTGACAATACCGACAACTGGGTAGCCAAGTCGGGGCTCACAGACCTGCTCAACAAATGGACTATTTCTGAGGGATTGGTCATTTACAGCTGGGATGGATCAGTAGACACCTCTTGGTCTACCGCAGACAACTGGACACCATCAGGCATCCCAGGCATTCAGGATGTCGTTCATATTGGAGACCTGATATTTACCAACCAACCCACCATCAGCACGTCAGAAAACATCAAAAAAATTTACTTCAATTCTACCACTCCTGGTACGCTCACCATGGCCGCTGGAGCTACACTCATTGTGCAGGGGAATATAGACGGCATCTGGAGCATAGATGCCAATCACACCATCAATGTAGGTGCGCAAACACTCACCACGCTGAGTGATATCGTCCTCAGCAATGGGATCGCCAATAGAGAAATAGATCTGAACATCAGCACCGGAACAGTTAACATTAGCGGTTCCCTCACTCAATCTGAGGCCAATATCACCTTCACGGATGCAGGGAACATCAACATAGACGGAGATTTCAATTACGTAAGTGGCACATTCACCCCAGGCACTTCTACAGTCACTTTCAGTGGATCAGGCTTTCAGGAAATAGGTGGAGTGACCTACAATGACCTTGTCATTGATAAACCGTCCGGAACTGCCACCATAAGTACGGCTGTAACTGTCAACAATAACCTCACACTAACGGACGCAAGCCATTTAGACCTGGAAGGCACTCTAAGTGTTGTAGGGAATATTGATATCGGGGTAGGCACCATCCTCAACGTGCCGGCATCCAGTACTATCAACCTGGGAGGAAACTGGGTGCTTTCCGGCTCTTTTGTCCCTGGATCCGGCACGGTAAATTTCAATGGCTCCGGAGCTCAGTCTGTGGTCGCCACTACTTTCAATGACTTGAGTGTAAACAAAGCAAGTGGAACACTCACTTTGCTTGACGACCTCATCATCAATGGAGATGTAAGCATTCAAAATGGTGCGGTGGAGGTATCTACCTACGATGTGAGCCGAAGTACAGAGGGCGGCACCGTGTCTCTGGGAGCTGGAGCATCTGCGCGGTTTGGAGGAACCAGCCTCCAGATCAATAATTTTTCCAATCTGATCACGGACCCCACGAGCACTATAGAGTTTTATACAACTTCCAGTCGCATTATTCCACCAGTATCCTACGGTAACCTCACCATCACCGGCGGAGGCAGCAACGCCAAAATAATGGTAGGCCCCACGAGTGTGTCAGGCACTCTGACTGTGAGCAGTGGAAGTACGCTAACCGCCCCCTCAACTACCCTCACGCTGGGTGGCGATTTTGTAATGGATGGAACCTTCAATGCTTCCGGAGGTACCTTGATTCTCAACGGAACCGGGAATACCATTGATGGGGACATTACCTATGATGACATAGTGGTAAACGGCAGTTATGATCTGGCAAGTGGCAGCGCCACTATTAATGGTAACCTGGAGGTTTCCTCCACCGGAGATTTTGACGCTGGGGTTATTCCAATTGTTTCGTATGGTGATTTTACCAATTCGGGTATTGTGATATCTGACGGAACTGTCACTTTTGCGGGTACACAAACACAAACCCTTCGCTTATTAAGTGCTATAACCTCTTCATCTACAGGGATTATCAATTTTAATGGTTCATTCCCTCAGGTTTTTAATTCTACCTCCTCTCCGCAATTTGCTACAGTCAATATTAATAATACCGCTCCAATTGTGGCCTCACAACCCTGGACTGTTGTGGTGGAGATGAACGTGGCAGCAGCAGCTAGCTGGGATGGGGGGCCATTAGACCATACTTTTTATGGAAATTTCACTAACAATGGTACCGTGTCAAGCGATGGAAAACTCACCTTTAACCCGTCCAGCCCGGTGAACATAAACCTTGGGACAAATTTCACTACCACCAAGGAGGTGGAGTTTGGGGGTACAGGTCTCATCACCCTTACAGACAGTAATCCGATGTTTGAGTCGGTAACGGTCTCCAATAGTCATGCAGCGGGCCTTTCTCCACTAACCAACTGGACCATCGCTCAGGATTTGCTCATTAAGTCGGGTGCGCAACTCAATGGTGGAGCACTCAGCCATGCAGTATCCGGCTCATGGACAAATAATGGTACTTTCAATGGAGAAACCTCTACAGTCACATTTGATAGCTCCGGTGGCACAGATGCCATCAATGGATCAGGGGCCAATAACTTCAACAACCTAATCTTCGCCACGGGAACCACCATGGATGTGCTAGCTGATGTTAACATTACAGCCGATTTTACCAACAACGGCACTTTAGTAAGCCTTATTGACCAGCTTGTGAAATTTGAAGGCTCGGGAGCATCCATACTAGGAGGTACAGCCACTACCATTTTTGATGGGTTGGAAATAGACAAATCAGCGAATGATGTACAAATGACGGTGGATGCAGAAATAGCAGGAGACCTCATTCTGACCAATGGCCCATTGGACCTTAACGGAAATACACTATCTGTCTCCAATACACTATCCACCGCAGTATCTCGCACCAATGGCTATGTACTGAGCGAAAACACCTCATTCAACAGTGTAATGGCCTGGACGATCGGCAACAACGTGGCAACATACAATTTTCCCTTCGGAAATGCATCTGGTGATTACATTCCGTTTGTCTTTGACCTTAATAGTGGAGATGCCGGAGTAGTTTCGCTGGCCACCTATCCCACCAGCAGCGGCAACCTGCCCCTGCCTCCAGGAGTAGATCATGTGAATACCGACGGAGGTACTGACAACAGCGAAAATACAGTAGATCGCTTCTACCTGATCAATCTAACAGGAGCAACCAGCCCAAACGCAGACATCACCTTCAATGCCTCAGCTGCGGAAGTGGGAACCATCTCCGACCTATTGGCCCAGCGATGGAATGGCGACTGGGAAGCTCCAAAAGCTGGTCAAACCTCAGGTGCCACTTCCGTGACCGTGCCCGGTGTGACAGAATTTTCTCCGTGGGCTATCTCAGGCAATAGTGTCCCCCTACCTGTTGAGCTCATCAGCTTTAAAGGACAACAACAAGGATCAAATGCCATTTTGCAATGGGCAACAGCCACTGAGCGGGATAACGACTATTTCGAAGTACTTAAATCCAGTGATGGTCAAAGCTTTACACCTATTGCAAAAGTACAGGGCACAGGAAATTCATCCACCCTTCAGGAATATTCCCTTGTGGATCAGTCACCCGCTCCCGGGGTGAGCTACTATCAGCTCCGTCAGGTGGACTATGATGGAGCTTTCTCAATGAGCAAAGTCGTCTCCGTTCGTATGATCGATCCGGATTGGGACATTAGCGTATACCCTAACCCTGCTTCTGATTTTATTCATTTGGTCTCTAATGACGATTACTCCAATGAGGTCTCATTGGTACTCTACGACCAACAGGGCAGGGTGAAGATGGAAAAAGTTCTTTCGGAAGTCCATGCCAATCAGGTCTTTGAAATGGACATACAAGCCCTATCATCAGGTCTTTACATCATGAAAGTTTACGGTCCTACCTTCACCAAAATTCTAAAGGTGTACATTCAGTAGGCACTTATGACTCACGTCATCCGTTGGTGAATTTTTGACACCCCTCAGGAAAAAGGTGCAAGCAATTTTATGATTGACTGCTTTGAAACTGCTTTCAATAAAGGAATTGTATAACACACAGACGTAATTCTATAAATCCCTTTTGGCCTAATTCCGTATATTTGAAGTGTTGAAAAAGCTTATTTCCATATCACTTACCCTTATTTTGCTCCTGAGCAATGTAGGATTCACATACGGCACCCATTTTTGTATGGGAATGGCCGTGAAGAGTGAGGTGATGCTCGGCCAGGAGCACCTCGACTGTGGCATGGGCATGATGGATGTGGATAAGCACTCAGATGGTGTGCATTTTTCGGAACCCGAATGCTGCGAAAATCAATATGTAACTGCAGAAACCGACCATCAATATACCTCTGATGTATCAGTAACCCTGGCTGATATGATGGGGACCCCGGCGATGGCTTTTGTCCTGTACCATGTGGTGGTGGTACCAACAGCTGAACAAACCTTCATTTTAGATACCTCTCCCCCATTACCTGATCAGGAGATCATCCTGCTCACGCAATCCTTTCTTTTATAGTCTGATCTGTTTTACAGAATGCCCGACGCATTGCGTCTGCTGTTTATTGTACACTCAAATCAAGACTATGAAATCATTATTAATTTTATCTATCTCACTTTTATGCGTTGCTTTTGGCGCACATTCTCAAACCATCACCGGAAAGGTAGTAGACGAAAACCATGAGCCATTAATTGGTGCCACCGTACTGGAAGAAGGCACCCAAAATGGAGTGATTACTGATGTAGAAGGACAATTCACACTCACACTTCAATCCCCCAAATCTCAAATCCATATTTCATACACCGGATATAAGTCTCTGGTAGTCGCTGCTCAGTCAGGTGATCCTATTCATGTCATACTGGCCACATCTGAAGAATCTCTGGACGAAGTAGTGGTCACTGGCTCCAGCACATTCATGGACAAACTGGAGCCCCGCCATGTAGAAGTAATTACGAGTGCGGAGCTCACAAAAGCCGCATGTTGTAACCTATCCGAAAGCTTCGATACCAATGCCTCCGTGGATGTATCCTACACTGATGGCGTAAGTGGTGCCAAATCTATCAGGATGTTGGGACTGGATGGACGCTACGTGCAGATCAACCGTGAAAACATCCCCCATGTACGTGGGCTCATCGGCAGATATGGAATGGGCTATGTACCTGGTACATGGGTACAATCCATTGATGTGGGAAAAGGAGCTGGCACGGTGGTCAATGGCTATGAATCGATGTCCGGCCAGATCAATGTGGAGCTGCAAAAACCAGAGAACAGCGAAAAGCTCTACCTCAATGGGTACGTCAACTCTATGGGAAGAGTGGAGTTGAATGCCAACCATGCGGCTGACCTTACCGACAAATGGAGTACCGCCGTTCTACTGCACGCTGACTACCTGGGCAATGAAGTGGACGGAAATGAAGATGGGTTTATGGACCTTCCCAAATCAAGGCAACTCAACCTGATGAACCGGTATAAATATGTGGGCGAGAGGGTGAGATCTCAGATAGGTATACAGGTCATGAGAGATGAAAAAGCCGGCGGTCAGGTGGGTTTTGGATTTGGAGATGATTTCCAGACCTCACCGGAATATGGTTTTTCCAACAACACGACTCGTGTTGAATTTTTTGGCAAAACGGGGATTCTCTATCCACATAAACCTTACCAGGGCTGGGGACTTATATACTCCGGTGCGTACACCGACATTGATGCGGGATTTGGAAGAGACGCTTATCAGGGTACCGAGAAAACCCTCTATGGGAATGCAATCTATCAAAACGTGATTGGCAACACCTTTCATCAGTACAAAACGGGGGTGAGTATCCTTTATGATGATTTCGATGAAAGCTATGCAGACTCAGCATTTTCCAGACAAGAAATCGTGCCCGGAACCTTTTTTGAGTACTCCTACCTTCCTGGTGACGATTTTACCTTAGTTGCCGGTGTGAGAACCGACTTTCACAACCTCTACGGCACTTTCTTCACACCCAGACTTCACACCCGCTATCAGATCACCGATCAGACAGCCCTGCGCCTGGCTATTGGTAGAGGATACAGGGTAGGAAATCCTTTGGTTGAAAACACCAACGCCCTGGTCTCCAATCGCCAGCTGGTGGTGATGGAAAACCTGAACCCGGAAGTTTCCTGGAATATGGGTGGGAGCCTTTCTTCGCAACTCTCGATGGGTGGTAAAAAGATCGACCTGATTGCCGACTATTTCTATACGACCTTTGAAAACCAGCTGATCTATGACATGGACCAGAATTCTCAGCGCGTGCTGATTTACAACCTGGATGGTAGCTCGTATGCCCACAGCTTTCAGCTGGAGGCCAAATATCAGGTGAACGAGTTTCTGGGAGTCAAAGGAGCCTACAAGTACTATGACGTCAGGTCTACCATTGATGGCCAATTGAGAAAACTCCCATTTATCTCCAGAGATCGCTTTTTCCTAAACGCCTCTTATGCCACCAAATACGACAAGTGGGAGGCCGATGCCACCATCCAGTGGTTTGGCACCAAAAGATTACCCAATACCACAGACAAACCCGGTGAATTTCAACGATCCTCTGAAACGCCCGACTTCTTTTTGGTCAATGCTCAGATAAGCCGTGGGTACAGGTGGGGAAATATATACCTGGGCTCTGAGAACCTACTCAACTTCAAACAGGATGATCCAATCATTGATCCTGAAAACCCATTTGGCAGCAACTTTGATGCTTCTTTGGTATGGGCACCCATCGTGGGCAGAATGGTTTATGCTGGCTTTCGTTACAAGATTAAAAGATAAAAATTCAATTAACACACTATCGAAATCATGAAAACTCTTGCAATTACAATCACTTTAAGTCTATTTTTTGGGGTCACCGCATGGGCACAATTAGAACCGATCAAGGTATCAGACGGCTATCAGGTCGAGATTAAAACCTCTGCGGTTTGTGAAATGTGCAAAGAAGCTCTGGAGCAGGATCTTACTTTTGAGAAAGGAGTAAAAAGTGTCAATCTTGATGTTGACACCAAAGTACTTACCATCGTTTACAATAACAAAAAAACAGACCCTACGACTTTGAGAAAGCGTGTCACTCTGGTGGGCTACCACGCTGACACGCTGCAAAGAGATTCTGAAGCTTACGAAAATCTACCCTTATGTTGCAAGGATGGTGCTCATCAGGATGACAATGACTAGGCCATCATTGGGGAATCAATGACCCCATGCGAACGAGCACAAGTTATCATTCGGGAACATCATTAAGGATCAGCTAATGCGCATGAGGGTCACTATGATCATCATGCGCATGTGATCTCCTATTTCAAGAAACGATTTTGCTTAATACCTCCTTATCTATTTCGGCCCTATTATTCAGGGCATTATGATCAACCCCGCAGTGGGGCAGCCCTTATGAGCGCAGATCATCATCTGTGCCACCAATGCTCAGCTCTTAAGGTTTAGGCTGAAGTTAGGAGAGACCTGGCGCTCAGTTTTTTAATCAAACTAGGAACATTTCCATCGAAAAAAATGTAACAACGCACCTTTTGAGTGTTATAATTTCTATTTTGAGAGCAAGAGTTATTAAAAGTTGAACGGAGGCTGACTTTTACCGAGAGTCTCATCACTAACCTTATACGACTATCAAATCTCATCATTCCAAGTATTATTTCCTCCTGGCCCTCCTCATCATTATTCTTCTGGGGAGTCAGGTCTACCTTCAGCAAATCATTCAGGACAGCAAGTCAGCAAGGATGATCAACCTATCAGGTAGGCAGAGAATGCTGAGCCAAAAAATCACCAGACTGAGCCTGGCCATAAGCATCACCAACGATAGTCTCCAATCTGATACCTATGTGGTGGAGCTAGAAGATGCCTGGGAAACCTGGAAACAGTCGCATGACGAGTTGGAAGGCGCCTATCGAAATAATGATTACCCTGCGCTCAAACTCCTTTTTGATGAGCTGGAAGTATCGTTCAATGAAATTGACCTGGCAGTTGGCCAGCTACTGAAGCAAAACCTATCGAAGGATTCCACAGCCATCGCTTTGAACCTGGAGACCATAAGTGAAAATGAACCTCTCTTTCTGAGTTATATGGACCAGATCACTTTCAAACTGGATGAGCTGGTCAATGACAAAATTGACAAACTATCCAGAATCCAACTGACCCTACTGATTATTACCCTGGTATTCATTGCCCTGGAGATCTTTCTCGTTTTGCGCCCCAAACTAGCGGAGGCTGATACCAACAAATCCATGCATGATAACATGCTCAAAATGATCAATCAGATTAGTGATTATGCCATTATTTTTCTTGACAAAGAGGGTAAAATCCAAAACTGGAACAGCGGTGCTGAGCGGATACACGGGTACATAGGAACGGAAATGATCGGGCATCACATTACGGTCTTTAGCAGTGCTGAAGATCAAGCTTCCAAAAAAGCTGACAAACAGCTTCAGGTGGCCAAAGAAAACGGCATAGCTACTAATGAGGAATGGATTGTGCGAAAGGACAAATCGGGCTTTTGGGCGAAAACGACCATTACAGCCATTTACAATATAGAAGGCAATCACATTGGGTTTGGTAGGGTCACCCAGGATCTTACAGAGGCCAAAAAAACCGAACAGGCGAAGGTTCTGCATGCTAAAAACAAAGAACTTGAAGAATTCACGTACATAGTATCGCACGACCTCAAAGTACCTGTACGCACCATATCCAACTACATTGAGATCATTAGGGAAGATCATGAGTCTGAGCTGAGCAAAGAATTGCTCAGATACATCAACTCTATTGACAAAGCAGCAGCAAGAATGCAGGCACTAATTCATGGGCTATTGGACTATTCCCTCCTGGGTAAAAGCCCCACTCTTGAGCCCCTCAATCTTAATCAAACTCTCAAAGACGTTCGGGAAGATCTCAATTCCCTGATTCAGGTGCATGATGCCCGGATATCTGTAGGTGAGCTACCCAATCTCAATGTCTATCCTGTGGAAATGCGCCAACTCTTCCAAAACCTCATAACCAATGCCATAAAATTTAGAAAAGATGATGTGGCGCCGGTCATCAGCATTGAAGGTCATCTGGTGGAGGGTTTTTGGAAGTTCTCTGTAAAGGATAATGGGATTGGTATTGAAGAAAAGCAATTCGAAAAGATATTTATCATATTCCAGCGTGCTACCACCGAATCAAAATTTGAAGGGCAGGGTATCGGTCTGGCCAATTGCAAAAAGATCACAGAGATGCATGGAGGAAGGCTCTGGGTAGAGTCTGAGCCCGGAATCGGCAGTACCTTTTATTTCACCATATCTTCCAATCTTTCCTAAAACAAAGGGGAGCCGGGCTGTGCCCGGCTCCCCTTTGTTTACTTGTCTTTGTCCTTTTCCTTCGATTTGGTTTTAGCTTTACTTTTCTCCTTCACTTTCGGCGTTTCCTCTACCTTCGGCTTTGCCGCTGCCTCAGGTTGTTCAACCGCCCGTTGAATGGCTTCTGCCTGAGCCCGCAGGACTTCCGCCAGCTCTTGCTCCTGCATAGCTGCCCTCTGGACTTCTTCAGCCTCTCTTTGATTCACTTCCGCGACTTTCTGCTGCTCCTCAGCTTCCTGTCGCTTGAGCTCCGCGACTTTCTGCTTCTCCTCAGCTTCTTGTCTCTTGAGCTCTGCCATTCTCTGCTTCTCTTCGGCCTGTTGCTGCTTTTGTATGGCAAACTGATAGTCAGCAATATAGTTTACAGGATTCACGGCTTTCCCTTCTTTATACACTTCATAATGCAGATGTGGAGCAGTAGACCTTCCCGAGCTCCCTACTCTCCCGATCAGCTGGCCCCTCTTTACGGTCTCTCCCTCCTTCACGTCCATAGAAGATAGCTGGGCATACTTGGTCTGATAAACTTCATCGTGCGCTATGACAATATGTTTACCATAGCCGTCGGGTTGGTCGTCTACCAGAGTAACCTTTCCATCAGCCGTAGCAATGACCGGGGTTCCTTCTGCCGCTGAGATATCCATTCCCCGATGAAACTTCTTTGCCTCATCAAATGGGTCCGTTCTGTAACCAAAGTTGGAGGTGACCCTCACCTTCTCATCCTTCACTCCCAATGGGAAAATGGAAGGTGTCTCCACCCATGCACCCTCTACGGGAAGAACCAACTCTTCTAATGCCGGGCTGGGATTATCCTGTATAAAAATCATCTCCGGCGTTTTCATTTCAAATGAAAACAGCATCACCATTCCCCCAATCACCGGGGCAAGTAATGCCAGGCTCATCAGGGAGATCTTATTCGATTTATTTCGATTCATCATTTGTATTCTTTTTTTAATGGTTGAAAAATTGAAGAAGCTCACCGGACCAGAGAAGCCACCACCAGCCAGACTCACCAGCGACATTTGATAGGGAATCTTCACTCCACTATCTGCCGTCACAGCGGCATCCACCTGATACTCGTGCACCTCTATCAGGGACTTTCTCAATAAATAAATGAAAGGGTTGAACCAAAAAAGAACAACAATGAAATCCGCCAGCATGCGGTCATAAGAATGGCCAAAATTGACATGCTGTAATTCATGGGCCATCACCATATTCAGCTCCTGAGTGTGCTCTACCTTTTCGGGAATAAACACGGATCTGAAAAAGGAAAATGGCTGGGCAAAGGGTGTTCTGAACACCTCAATTGCTCCAATCTTAGCAATTAATTGATATCCATATTTGAATTTTCTGATCTTATAAAAGTTTGAGAAATAGCGTTGAAAAAGAAGCAACACACCTAGGGCATAGAGTGAAGAAAGCAGCCAGATCCAGCTCACCTGAAACCCGGGTACAATCACCCCTTCTGTCATGGCTGCAGATGATTGACTGATGCGCGTACCGATCATAGTGACCAACTCCTGATTGGCCTGCACGACAGGGGCACTCTCTATCTGCACAAATGGCAGCGCAAACCCTATCACCAGGATTCCCAATAAGAATATTCTATTGAACTGATAAAAGGTTAACCCCCTCAGAAACAGCAGGTAGAATAACACCAGCACCGCCTGAAAAGCACTCACTTTCAATATATAAAACAGCCAATCAGCCATTTTTTTCCTGTTTTTTGATCTCTGCTGCAATCATATCCTGTAGCTCCTTCAACTCCTCGATGCTCAACTCGCTCTCCTGTGTAAAGAAAGAAGCAAACTGTTTTGGGCTATCATTGAAGAAGGTGTGCATCATCCCCTGCATCGATTCCTTGGCATAATCTGCCTTGGAGATCAAAGGATAATACTCCTTAGACTTCCCATGGGTTTCAAATCCGATAAACTCCTTTTTTACCAGCACATTCACCACAGTGGACACTGTAGTGTAAGCCGGAGCAGGGTCACTATACTGAGCCACTATGTCCTTCAGGTAGCCCCTACCCAGCTTCCACAGGTATTTCATTACTTGTTCTTCTGCCTTGGTCAACGCTTTCATAAAACAAACTTATAACTATATTTATAGTAATACAACTATTTATATAGTAATTCTAAGATTTTAACTGCACCACTCATCAAAAAGTCACATCAACTCATCCAATAAAGCCCCTTAAAACAGCCAATAATCATTACTTTACAGCTCATTAAATCAAAAAACCTTATGAAAATAATATTGCGCAACACCCCATTGCTCCTACTCATTGTGACCATGTGGGCTTGTTCTCCTCAGGCTGAAAAAATCTACACATCGGAAGAGATTGCCGCTGAATCAGAAAAAGCCCTCACTTTTTTCGATCAAGCCTTCGATGAAATGGTAGATCGCTATCCCGTGTATCAATCTTACCTGGGTATCAAAAAAGATTATGGTAAGTGGGATGACATCTCCGACGAGATGGAGCAAAAAGAATTAGAATTCACCAAAGCTAACCTCCAATACCTCCTTGATAGCATCAACTATGACGCCCTGGACTATCAGTCCAAACTCAGTTATGATCTTTTCAAAATGGACGCCGAAAACTCCATTGCTGATTTCAAATACCGTCAGTATAACTATCCCGTACATCAGATGCGCGGCACTCACACGATGGTGGCCTCCATGCTCATCAACATCCACAGCATAGCAGACTCCAGTGATGCTGCTGCCTATGTGGCTCGACTCAATGGCGTGGATCAGCTTTTTGATCAGCTCATCGTCAACCTTAAAACCAGGGAAGATTTGGGCATCATACCTCCCAAATTTGTCTACCCACGAGTACTGGAAGCATGCGCCAATATCATCAGTGGGACACCGATAGACAAAAGTGCAGAACAGAATGCCATCTATGCCGACTTCTCTGGTAAAGTGGAGTCCATCGAGCTGGATGCAGAGGCTAAGAAAGTACTTTTGGCTGGTGCTGAGGATGCACTGATCAACACAGTAAAACCTGCCTACGAAAAACTCATTGCTTTCCTTCAGGAGCAGGAGACCCGTGCTACCAGTGATGACGGTGCCTGGAAATTTCCGAATGGTGAAGCTTTTTATAACAACGCCCTCCAAAGAACCACCACAACCGAATTGACCTCCGCTGAGATTCATGAAATAGGCCTGAAGGAAGTGGCGCGGATCCATGGCGAGATGCGTGAGATCATGAAGCAGGTGAATTTTGAAGGAGAGCTACAGGACTTCTTCGAATTTCTAAAAACTGACGCTCAGTTTTACTACCCAGATACCGACGAAGGTAAAGTGGCCTACATAGACAGTGCCACCACCATCATAGACAACATGCGTCAGCAACTGGATAATCTATTCCTGACCAAACCCAAAGCCGACATTACAGTGAAACGTGTCGAAGCTTTCCGCGAAGAATCAGCGGGCAAAGCCTTCTACCAGGCTCCGGCACCTGATGGCTCACGTCCGGGTACTTATTATGCCAACCTCTCCAGCACGAAGAATATGCCTAAGTATGAGATGGAAGCCCTGGCTTACCATGAGGGAATCCCCGGTCATCATATGGACAGGAGTATTTCTCAGGAGCTCACCGGCATTCCCAAGTTTAGAAAATATGGAGGCTACACTGCCTATGTAGAAGGCTGGGGTCTGTACTGTGAGTATATACCCAAAGAAATGGGCATGTATGCCAATCCTTACTCTGACTATGGCAGACTGGCCATGGAACTTTGGAGAGCCTGCCGACTAGTAGTGGACACTGGTATCCACTCCAAAAAATGGACCCGCGATGAAGGGATAGCCTACTATCAGACCAATACCTCCGGCAGTGAGCGGGAGTGTGTGCGTATGGTAGAGCGACACATCGTGATGCCTTCACAGGCTACGGCTTACAAAATAGGAATGCTGAAAATTCTTGAGCTTAGGGAAAAAGCACAAACAGAGATGGGCGATGCTTTTGATCTGCGCGAATTTCACGATGTAGTACTGACCAGCGGTGCAGTACCCCTTAATGTGCTGGAAGACCTGGTAGAACGGTACATCGCCAGCAAAGCGATATAAATCAAATCCAAAGAAAATGAAAAACACCCCCGCGCTGATCTGCGATCAGTGTGGGGGTGTTTTTTTTTAGAGAACACTCCGACGCACTTCAAATTATTGATTGGAAACCTTTGATTTTGATTGAATGTTATAACTTACACATAATACGTGTGCCATGAAAAACATAACGCTCTCCATACCCGATGAGCTACTCCAAAAAAGCCGTGAGTACGCCAAAAAAAATGGAACTACCATTAACAACATGGTAAGGACATTGCTTAAAAACACCATAGAAGGAAACAGTGACTTCCCGGCAATTGAAAATTCTATTACCACACTTGGTGTAAAGACAAAGTCTTATTCGTTCAACCGAGATGACCTCTATGAAAGGTAAAGTGTTCATAGACACCAATGTGCTCATCTACCTATTCAGCACTGATGAACCAGAAAAAAGAATTCACTGTAACAAACTACTCAGTTCACTGGAAAAAGATCACGTAATGGTTTGGAGCACTCAGGTAGTTCAGGAATTCTACAATACGCTCACCCGAAAACTTGGTGTATCCCCGCTAAAACTAAAAAGTTACTTCAGTTATTTCGGCAGCTTCGAACTTGTGGTGAATAATATGACCACAATAAATACCGCCATTGACATACAGATCAATAATCAACTCACCTTTTGGGACTCCCTGATCGTAAGTGCAGCTCATCAAGCCAACTGTTCTACTCTGTTATCTGAGGATCTTACCCACAGCCAAAAAATCGACACCCTCACGATTCAAAATCCTTTTGAGTTGGGTTACTGATAGCCTACACCTCCATCGTCATATACTTCAGTCGCTTCATAGCATTCACCTCCAGACTTATCGCATCAAACTCCTCCATCACCTTTCCCCGCATGAGGTAGATGCCTTTGCCCGTAAAGGAAAACTTTTTAGCCACAGGCGGAAAATGCACTGTATCAATAAACTCCCCGTCCTCATCCAAAAACGTCCCAAAGTACATTCGATCACCTTTAGATGTACTGGTATGCTTGGTGGCTACCAAGTAGCCCATCACCAGCACCACCTTATTGATATGCAGCGGGAGTTTGCTGGCAGGCACACAATCATTTCGTTTTTCACTCAGCAGGTTAAAGGGACTCTCCAGCGGAAAGCCCAACAACTCCACCTCGTCGTAGACGTCCTCTATTGCTTCATGCTCGATTTCAGGAAGCTTATATTTCTTCACTGGCGGATCGAAAAGTGAAGGTTTATTCTGACTCTTACCTGTATTACCCAGCAGAAAATACGCATGCCACAGCAGCGCCTTCTTATCCTTGCCCGTAAACCGAAACGCACCAATGCGGATCAGCAAACTCAGCTGATCCAGCGAGATACTTACTCGTTTCACAAAATCATCCACCGACAAAAATGCCCCCTTCTTCTGCCGGTCCATGAGCACCTCATGTACCTTATGATATTCCAGCTCTTTGATGAAGTTCAGACCCAAATAAATCGTCTTCCCCCTGATAATCGTCTCGTTTTCACTCGTATTAATACACGGCAACTGGATATCAGCTCCATGCATACGGGCCTCATGGATATACAGTTCCCGGCTATAAAAACCACCACCATTGTTGATCACAGCCACCATAAACTCCAGCGGATAGTGCGACTTCAGAAACATACTCTGGTAGCTCTCAATGGCATAGGACGCTGAGTGCCCTTTGGCAAAAGCATAGCCCGCAAAACTTTCGATCTGCCGCCACACATCCGCACTCACAGCGGGCTCATACCCCCTGGCCTCACAGTTGGCAAAAAACTTATCCCGTACCTGCTGAAATTCTTCACGAGACCGGTACTTGCCAGACATCCCTCTGCGCAACACATCAGCCTCTGCCAGTGTGAGTCCCGCAAAATAGTGTGCCACTTTGATCACATCCTCCTGATACACCATGATCCCATAGGTATCGGGCATGATCTTCCAAAGCACCGGGTGAGCCTCTTTCCTCCTTTCGGGAATCCGAAATCGCAAGATATACTCCCGCATCATCCCTGACTTGGCCACTCCCGGCCGGATAATAGAACTGGCCGCCACCAGGGTGAGGTAATCTTCTGCCCGCAACTTGGTCAGCAGCATACGCATAGCCGGAGACTCTACATAAAAACACCCAATCGCCTTGGCCTCCCGCAGATTGATCTTTACCAATTCATCTTCCTTGAATAATTTGATGTCATGGATATCTATGGGCAGCCTGTCAGGCTGATTTTCACGAATGATCTCCAGGGCATCCTTGATTTTCCCCAGGCCCCGCTGCCCCAGCACATCAAATTTGTACAATCCCACATCTTCAGCTATGTGCATATCAAAATGGGTAAGTGGAAAGCCCTTGGGCGGCAACGAAGTAGCCGTATAGTAGTGGATAGGCCGCTCAGAGATGATGATGCCGCCAGCGTGCACACTCAGGTGGCTGGGGAAACCCGATAGCCGGTCACCGTAGGTGAGAATGAGCCGCGCATGATGGTCCAGATTCTGCTCAGGTGTCTTTTGGAGCCGCTCTATCTCATAAGGAGGTACCCCAAAGACCTTTCCCACCTCCCTGATCACCGCCCGCCACTGAAAGGTGCTGTGTGTAGCCAAAAGCACCACATTTTCGTACCTTTCAAAAATATAACGGGTCACATCCTCCCTGTCCCACGAGGAAAAATCCATATCAAAGTCTGGTGGGCTCTTCCTGAAAAGATTAATAAATCGCTCAAAATACAGGTCAAGTTCAATGGGGTCCACATCTGTAATGCGCAGCAGGTAAGCCACCACACTATTGGCTCCACTCCCACGACCTACATAAAAATACCCTTGATCCCGGGCATATTTTACAATATCCCAACTGATGAGAAAATAAGACAAATAACCCATCTGCCGGATCACCCTCAGCTCTGTGATGACACGCCTCCTGATGGTAAAAGAGGGTGAATCTCCATAACGGTAGGATAACCCGGCAAGACTCAGTTCCCGTACTTTCTGATAATCAGAGTCCTGACTACCTGTCCATGTTTTCAAATTCTGAGAAGTGGCTTCAGCCCCCAAAGTGAAGTCTATACAGCTCGATTGGATGACCGTTTTCAGGTTTTCAAAAGCCTCTGGCAGCTCCTGATAATAGTCCGTAAGCTGTTTTTTAGTTAAAAAAACGTCCTCTTTATGCGCCGTATCAGTGTCAGCCAACTTACTCACCAGTGTATTGAGGTCTATGGCACGCAACACACAGTGCAGCTCAAAGTCCCCCTCCTCCGGCAAAGTATACACTGGGCAGGCAATCAATTTTTCGCGGGGCAACTTACTCAGAAACCTGATCCGGGTCACCTCACGAGGTTTTATCGCCAGGTATTCGTACGGCTGCAGTTCACGAGTGGGGATATTGGTCTGAGGATAGATCACAAAACAATCCTGTAACTCGTCGGTGAAAGCAGGAATGGGTGCACCTGTATGCAGGTGCTTAGACAAAAAAGTATTGATCGACTGAAACCCGGCATTATTTCTGGCTATGGCCACAAACTGCTGCTCAGCACCATTTCTGAAATCTACCCCCAGGAGAGGCCGGATACCCTGCTTCTGCGCCTGACGGACAAACTCCAGACTACCGGCAGTGCTATTAATATCAGTAAGCGCCAGCGTGCGTACATGATTACGCATAGCCCACTCCATCAGTTTGTCAATTGATAGTAGACCGTATTTGAAACTGAAATATGAATGGACATTAAGCACATGTAAATCTAATAATTTTAGTAATAAACTATTGTTATTAGCATTTACATCCTAGCTCACCTCTTCAAACACATCCTCCAGATTGAGCACAAGCCCCTTCAGCACATTTGATCGCACCTGATCCTCCCGCACAAACTTGCCACGAGAGATGTATTTCCTATCTATGAGCTCATAGATCTCCAGTACGTTTTCACCAGGATATACTACCCAGTACTCCTTCACACCATGCTCTTCATAGAGGTGATACTTTTCATTGAGATCTTTGGACGCTGTGGTCGGAGAAAGAATCTCTACTACCAAATCTGGTGCGCCTTTGCACCCGGCATCATCCAGCTTGGCAGGATCACAAACTACACATATATCTGGCTGAACTACTGTAAAAGTCTGATTATCCTTATCTCCCTGATTACTGGGAAAGCGAACATCAAACGGAGCATGGTAAACCCTGCAATTCTTTGTTTTCAAGAAATGGTGCACCTCCGTAAAAATGGCCCCTGCGATTTCCTGATGAGTCCTCCGTGGTGCAGGAGACATCTTAAAAAGCCTCCCCTTGATCAGCTCCACGCGCTCCTCAAAAGTCCACTTCAGATAATCAGCATAGGAGTAAGTGGCCTCCGGCTCAAGAAGCGAAATATCATCAATTCGGGATTCCTTTACTTTGTATGGAGTGGCCATTTTCTTAATTGATTAAATTTTATCTAGCCCACCTCTTCAAACACATCCTCCAGATTGAGCACAAGCCCCTTCAGCACATTTGATCGCACCTGATCCTCCCGTACAAACTTGCCACGAGAGATGTATTTTCCATCTATGAGCTCATAGATCTCCAGTACGTTTTCACCAGGATATACTACCCAGTACTCTTTCACACCATGCTCTTCATAGAGGCGATACTTTTCATTGAGATCTTTGGACGCTGTGGTCGGAGAAAGAATCTCTACTACCAAATCTGGTGCGCCTTTGCACCCGGCATCATCCAGCTTGGCAGGATCACAAACTACACATAGATCGGGTTGCACAACCGTGAAGGTCTGATCATCCGGATCATTGGTGAGATTAGGAAAACGAACATCAAACGGAGCAGAATACAAGTGGCAGGATTTTCCTTTCAAAAAAGTGCCGATTTCAACATGAAGCCTGGAATCTATCTCCTGATGAGTCCTCCGTGGTGCAGGAGACATCTTAAAAAGCTTCCCCTTGATCAGCTCCACGCGCTCCTCAAAAGTCCACTTCAGATAATCAGCATAGGAGTAAATAGCCTCTGGCTCGAGAAGCGAAATATCATCAATTCGGGATTCCTTTACTTTATATGGAGTGGCCATGCTAGTTTAAAGATAAAACGTTTTAAAATTATTTTTACACATCTCTCGTCCCCATGAGAGAACATTCTACCTCCTCCTATTGGCGAGCAGCGGCGGTGGTTCCCCCGTGAAAGGGTTCCACCTACCAATGGTCTTGGCCAGCATACCCGAGGCCCGCATCACAGACCGATCCCCATACCTGTCACGGATGGCATCCATGGCATGGTAGAGGTTGAGCTGCTCCTCACTGTCATCAAATAAATCGATCTGATAAAAACCATTGACCAGGTCGCTCATGCGAATCCCAATGAGTCGCACCAGCAACCGCTTATTGTACAACCGATCAAACAAATCCAATGCTTTGGGGATTAGCGCATGATCCGCTGCTGTATAAGGAATTTTCGCCTGCAGTGTGTAGGTGTTGAAATCCGAATAGCGCACCTTCACGGTGATGCAGGAAGTAAGCTTCTCTCCCCGCCTCAGTTGAAACCCGAGGTTCTCCGTCATCGCCACCAGTATTCCTTTGAGTTTTACCACATCGATGGTATCCCGATCAAAGGTGCGCTCCGTGGAGATCGATTTTCGCTCAGAGTAAGGCACTACCTTGGAGTAATCAATTCCGTTGGCTTTGCGCCAAATGGTCACCCCATTGGCCCCAAAAGCCCGCTCCATCAGATCTACCGACATCTGCTGCAGCGTGTAGATCTTCCGCACCCCCAGACTCATCAGTTTGCTGTAAGTCTTATCTCCCACCATTGGAATTTTTTTCACAGACAGAGGGGCCAAAAAAGGCTTTTCCTGACCGTAATCTATCCTCAGATGGTTATTGGGCTTGGCCTCATTGGTCGCTACCTTGGAGACAGTCTTGTTTTCCGAAAGGCCAAAGGAGATGGGCAACCCCGACTCCTTCACGATGCGGGTACGTAGCTCAGTGGCCATTTTCCAGGCCCCAAAGAACTTATCCATACCAGTAAGATCCACATAAAACTCATCGATCGAACTCTTCTCCAGCACTGGCACAGCCTCCTGAATAATATCAGTTACCATTTTGGAGTGCTTAGTGTAATCAGCCGAATTTCCCCGCACAATAATGGCCTCCGGACACAGCGCCCTCGCCAACTTCATAGGCATCGCCGAGTGCACTCCAAACCGCCTGGCTTCATAACTACAGGCCGCTACCACGCCCCGATCGCTCGTGCCCCCGATCAACACAGGCTTCCCCACAAGCGCACTATTCTTTAGTCGCTCCACAGAGACAAAGAACGTATCAAGATCCAGATGCAGAATAGAATTCATAGTTCACAAATCTAATATTTTTAGCATTAAAACTAATAATATTAGTCTTTAAAAGAGAAATAATTCCCTCACCCCCAGGCTCCTTTCCCTCTAACCTCATCGCATTCGATTAGATATCCAATAAAAAATTAAAGTAATCTGCTTTATTATTTTTTTAGACAAGTCTAAATTTATAATATTGTAATTCTAAATACTTTAAAAATGAAGCACTCTCAACTTCTTATCACCATCTGCTGCATGATCCTACTGGGAAGCTGTGAAAGCCTCATCCCACCAGCCCCTGAAGAAAGTGAACTACTGGATGGCCCGATGACTGAGCTCACCCCCGCCCAAAACCGGCAATTCCTTGCGGGTGATATCGCTTTTAATGATGAAGTCTTCACTGCCCTAAATGGCCTGGGCCCACTCTTTGTCGCCACTTCCTGTGGTAGCTGCCATGCAGGTGATGGCAAAGGTCATCCCTTCACCACCCTCACCAGGTTTGGGCAAACCGCACCCGACACCCCTCATCAGTCACCCGGTGCTCCGCAACTACAACACCGGGCACTCCCTGGTTTCGAACCTGAACGAATTCCAGAAGGCACACCTTATATGAATTTCACACCACCGGCCGTCACCGGACTGGGACTGCTCTCAGCTATCACGGATGCGCAAATCCTGGACAATGCTGATCCCGATGACCTGGACAATGACGGCATCTCCGGAGTGCCCAATTACGTTAGTCCACCCCCCTATTTTGAACAGCAGTGGTTTCACTCTCCACTCAATGGAAAAATCATAGGCCGATTTGGAAAAAAAGCAGCAGCAGTGGACCTCCTTCACCAGACCGTGAGCGCCTACAACCAGGACATGGGGATCACCTCTACCTTCGAGCCCACAGATACCTACACCGGCCTCACGCTGGACCCTGAGGTAAGCGACAAGACGGTGCGAGATGTGGTTTTTTACCTGCGAACACTCAAGGCACCTATCCCCAGAAACGCTCAGGAGTCGATCATCACATCCGGACGAAAAATCTTCGAAAACATCAATTGTTCAGGCTGCCATATCCCCGAATGGAAGACACCCTCCTCAGATATCGAAGCCCTATCCAACAAGCTTTTTTATCCCTATACAGACCTACTCCTACACGACATGGGCCCTGAGCTGGATGATGGCGTCACTGAAGGCAGCGCCGAGACTTATGAGTGGCGAACTCCTCCGCTTTGGGGCCTGGGTCTATCGCCCAACTCGCAGGGAGGTCAATACTTCCTGATGCATGATGGCAGGGCCAAAAGCATTGCTGAAGCCATCAATATGCACGGTGGTGAAGCAGAGCAAAGTAAGCTGGCGTTTCAGGCCCTTGCGGAAAGTGATCAAGAGGCGCTTTTAAAATTTCTGGAATCTCTATAGGTATGAAACGAAAAGAATTTATCAAAACCTGCGGAATCGGGTGCCTGAGCCTCATGAGCGGCGCTAGTCTTCTGGCTGGCTGTGTAGGCACGCGGCACATCAATGTTCCCATTTCCGACTCCTTTCTCCTCATTCCTTTAAGTGAGTTTTTCAATGAAAAAAAGGAGAAATACAGGAAATACATCATCGTTCAGAATGAAGAGCTGAGCTACCCCATATGTGTTTACAGGTTTTCAGAAAACGAATATACCGCCATCTGGATGAGATGTACCCATCAGGGCACGGAGCTCCAGGCCTATGGCGACCGACTACAATGCCCCGCCCACGGCAGTGAATTTTCCAATACCGGTGCATTACAAAACGGACCTGCGGATCAGCCACTGAGAATCTTTCCCGTCACTGCAGACCTCAACCAAATCAAAATAGACCTACGATGAGACATTTATACAGCATCACTTTACTCTTTTGTACATTATCCACCTGGGCCCAGGTGGATGGCTCATTGCTAAAAAAAGCACCAAAAGACTCCAGCATCACCGGTATGAATATGGATGCTGTCTACAACAGGCCCTTTTTGCAGGTGGGAAAAACCCCTGTGGCGGTAGGCGGATATATAGAAGCAGACTATCAGTATATGGGTGAGGATGGCCTCACAGAAGGACATTCATTCAGAATACCGCGACTGACGATCTTCATGTCTTCCGCCATACATCAGAAAATCAAGTTTCTAACCGAACTGGAACTGGAAGAGGGTGGCAAAGAGATCGCCATAGAGTTTGCGGCGCTCGATTTCAATTTTCACCCGCTGTTTAACCTCCGTGGTGGTGTAATCATGAACCCAATTGGCGCTTTCAATCAAAACCACGATGGCCCTAAGTGGGAGTTTGTAGACAGGCCACTCAGTGCGGAACAAATGCTACCTGCCACCTGGAGCAACGTGGGATTTGGTGTTTATGGCAAGCACTACCAAAACGATTGGGCATTCGGCTATGAAGGATACCTCACCAATGGTTTTAACAACTCGATCATTGAAAATGATCAAAACCGAACCTTTCTGCCTGCCTCCAAAACGAATGCGGACCGGTTTGAGGAAACCAACAATGGCGAGCCTCTGATCACCTTAAAAACAGCATTGAGATACAAGAATAATGAGATTGGTTTCTCCTACATGGGAGGTATCTACAATACGCACACGGAGGATGGCCTTATCCTGGAAAATAAACGGCGGCTTGATGTATGGGCGGTGGACTTCAATGCCACATTACCACTTACGAAAACCTACCTGGTAGGCGAATATGCATGGATATGGGTGGACGTACCGTCATCATACAGTCAGCAATTTGGCAACAGGCAACACGGAGGATTCATTGACATTGTTCAGCCTGTTTTTACCAGAACCATTTTGGGGTTCAACAATGCAACACTCAATATCGCCTGCCGTCTGGAGTATGTCGACTGGAATGTTGGCAGCTTTCGGGAAACAGGTGAAAACATCTCCGATGACATTTGGGCCATTGTACCCGCAGTGAGCTTCAGGCCTACAGCCCAGACAGTCATCCGACTCAATTATCGCATGATGAAGCAGCAGGACATATTGGGCAATCCACCAGCAGCCATTGCGGGGATACAGTTTGGAGTTTCTTCTTATTTTTAAGACCTTATCGGACGTATCCGGCCAACTATAGGGTGATACGGGTCATTATTGAATGAACAATCAAAATGCCCGTAAACATATTTCAAATTCATTTAAATGCTTAAATTATTGAAATATGCGTCCCAACTCCCTTCACTACCTGATCTCACTGGCACTATTAAGCCAATTTAGTGCGGCTGATGCACAGCAGAAAAGAACCTACAATGTGGCCATCGTGGTTCACGAAGGTGTAGAGCTTTTTGACTTTGCCGGCCCTGGCGAAGTATTTGCAGCTGCAGCCCGATCCAACGATGTGGCCAATATTAATGTATTCACTGTGGCACCCTCCAAAGAACCGGTGGTCAGCCAAACCTTTCTGAGCATCAATCCCAATTACTCCATTGATGACGCACCACCGATCGACATCCTGGTGATCCCGGGAGGAAGAACCGGTGTGCTGCTCAACGATGCAAAATTCATGGCCTGGGTGAAAGAGCTGGAACCAAAAACCGACAACCTGCTGACAGTATGTACCGGAGCTTTTGTGCCGGCCAGATTGGGGCTACTGGATGGACTCAAAGCCACCACCCACCACGGATCCATCGCATCGCTGAAAAGCGGATACCCCAACATCACCGTCATAGAAGAAGAGAAATTTGTGGACAATGGGCATATTATTACGTCAGGCGGGGTGTCTTCTGGCACCGAAGGGGCATTGCACATGATCCAACGCATAGCCGGACTCAAAGCCGCCAAAGGGGTAGCGAGGTATATGGAGTATGACCACTGGTCGCCAGACAAGGGGCTCATGGCCTACGAAAATGAAGCCATCAAAAAACTCAAAAGCATGTCAGTCACCACCAAAAGTCGCGACGGAATGAAGTCGGATTTTTCAGGCTTTGAAAGAGAACTTAGCAACGTGACCGCAGAGATGGTAGATTTTGGTGAGCTGGAAGCCTATGGTGACGAGTTGCTGGAAAACAACCAGTCAGAGCTCAGCCTAATGGTATTCAGGCGGCTTAGCGAGCTGTATCCATGGTCAATTATCCCTTTTGATCGCATGACGGAAGTAGCTCGAAAGACCGGTAAAAATGACACCCCTCCTACCGAGGAAGAGTTTATCAATCTCATCAAAGAAAATGGTATTGCTGCAGCCAGCGAATCCTTCGAAACCTGGCAGAAAAAGTACCCCGGATGGAAAATTTTCGGTGAAGGCTCACTCAATATACTGGGATATAAGTACCTGTACGGCCCAGAGATAGATACAGCCCTTGGTATTTTTCAGCTCATTGTAAAAGCCTACCCAGAGTCATGGAATGCGTGGGACAGCCTGGCAGAAGGGTATCTGAAATCTGAAGATTACCCGATGGCCCGAAAGTACTACAACAAATCACTGAAGCTCAACCCCGAAAACACCAATGCCACCAAGATGTTGGAGCAAATGAAAACTCAATATGCTGGTCAATGAGTAAAAGAAAAATTGTCTTCCTCATATTACCAAAAGTGCACCTTCAGGATCTGGCAGGTCCGGCTCAGGTCTTTTATGAGGCTGATCAGTTACATAAAAACACCTTTGAACTCAGGTATGCCGGTTTAAAAACCGACACGATAAGTGAGCAAGGGCTTCAATTGGGTGGCCTGGAAGATTTTACCCATCTGGAACTCACCCGGGAGGATTATATTTTTCTCCCGGGCATTGATTTCGCGAGCTATAGGGAGCAGCCCGTGTCTGAAGCCGAAACCAGGCTCTTTTCCTGGCTAAAAGATTGTCACCACGAGGGGGTTTCCATCGCCTCTGTATGCTCGGGTGCGCTGGTTCTGGCAAAGGCAGGTCTGCTGGACCATATTCGCTGTACCACCCACTGGAAGTGTATCGATTATATACAGCAGGCCTATCCCAAAACCAGGGTGCAGGCCAACAAGATTTTCGAAGAAGACAGACGGATCTATACCAGCGCGGGTATGACCTCCGGGATAGACATGTCCCTGTCCATCATTGAAGCAATTTGTGGCCCACTCACAGCAGCTCATGTGGCCCGAGAAATGGTGGTGTACGTCCGCAGAAGTGGCACAGAAAGTCAAAAGAGTTATTATCTGGACTACCGCACACATTTCAATCCCACCATACACCAGGTGCAGAACTATCTGATCAACCACATCAATGAAAACCCAACACTCTCGGAACTCGCGGAGGAGTTCTGTGTGAGTGAACGAAACCTTACCAGGCTTTTCAAGAAACACGCAGGACTGACCATTCAGGATTATAAGGATGTGATGAGACTGGAACTGGCAGCCCACCTCCTGCACAATCCCAACTATACTCAGAAGTATATCGCGGGAGAGTGCGGATTTCACGACGAGCGACAGTTTAGGAGGCTATGGAAACGAAAATACCACTACCCGCCTTCAAGGCATCCGGAAAAAGTTGCTCATTAAGGAAATCATCAAAATCCGGCCCTAATTGCCCGCCAGGAGACCATGCTGCTTACGTGAACCTATCTTCCACCTTATCCCTAAACTATTCACTTTTTGATCTGTATAGCTGAGTGATTGGCTGGAAATCATCAACTTCTCTCCGGCTTTGCCAATTTGACCATGGCTGGCGATCATTACCACTGCTCCGCATAAAGCCATCAAGGAGCCAGCGATGACCATAGGTTCATTGGGCTGATTGCCAGATAGAGCAAGGGTCGTGAATAAATAGCCTCCCCCCACCAAAGCCGTACCTGCAAAATATTGCTTTGAAAACTTTTGGAGCAGCAATCCCGCTTCATATTGAGCGCTTTTGGTTGGTTCCTGATATTGGCCATAGAGGCTGGTGATGGTAAGCAAAGAGATCATTACAAATAAGGCTGTGTTATTCTTCATTAGTTAGTCATTTAGTGCAATTCAAACATAACTCAATAGATAATCTCGCACAAAAAAACCTCATCTGAGACCAGATGAGGCTTGATTACGCTTAATATTTCTGATGACTATACGATCTCCACAAGTTCGATCTCGAAGATCAAATCCTGACCAGCCAACGGGTGATTGGCGTCAATGGTGATGGCTTCCTCAGTCACTTCTTGCACGATCACGTGAGTCTGCTGACCATTGTCATTGGTAGCTACCAATGTCTGACCAGCCTCGGGCTTCATATCAGCAGGTAGCTCAGTGCGGGGCACTTTCTGGATCAACTCATCATTTCTATCACCATAAGCCTCCGCTGAAGGGATCGTTACGGTTTTTTTCTCGCTGATGGCCATTCCATTTACAGCCTCGTCAAAGCCTTTGATCATCTGGCCTCCACCTACGGTAAACTGAAGTGGATCACGCTCCAACGAAGAATCAAATACTTGTCCGCTAGTAAGCTTTCCGGTGTAATGTACCTTCACGGTATCATTCGCTTTTGCAATACTCATAATTGTTGTTATTGGTTTTTTTGAAATTTTTATCTGGCCAGACAAAGACACTAGGCACTCCGGAATGGATCAATAGCAGCTGCAACCTGACATTATACCGACTTTATCAACCGGTTTGAGTGCGCAAAGTTAACAAATGAGGGAGGGTTTAAAACCAAAATCGCATTTTTATGCATTGAATTTCAATACTTTAACCTCTCCGATCAGACTACTTGGTGCGGTCTATGGTAAACTGCACCAGCTGCTCCAGAGAGGTCCGGTAGGTCGATTCGGGCAATTCAGCCAATAATTTATTGGCTTTCTGATGATAATCAGTCATCACATCCGTGGCATACTTGATTCCTCCGGAGGCTTTCACAAAGTCAATTACTTCGTTGACGAGCTTAGGCTCATCTGCACTTCTTTTGATCATCCTACGGATTCGCTTCTTCTCGGACCTACCCACCTGATTAAGGGCGTAGATCAGCGGCAGGGTCATTTTCTTTTCTTTAATGTCTATGCCCGTGGGCTTCCCTATTTCGAAGGTGCCGTAATCAAACAGATCATCTTTGATCTGAAAGGCCATCCCCACATTTTCTCCAAACTGGGTCATGCGCTCGATCACCTCCGGATCTGCTCCGGCAGAAGAGGCCCCAACCCTGCAGCAAGCGGTGATCAGACTGGCTGTTTTCTGGCGAATGATGTCATAATATACTTCTTCGGTGATGTCCAGCTTTCGGGCCTTCTCCATTTGCAGCAGCTCACCTTCACTCATCTCTTTCACCGCATTGGAGACGATCTTGAGCAAATCAAAATCGTCGTTATTGAGCGAAAGCAACAATCCTCTGGAGAGCAAAAAGTCACCTACCAATACGGCAATCTTATTTTTCCAAAGGGCATTGACTGAAAAGAAGCCACGGCGATAGTGGGAATCATCCACCACATCGTCGTGCACCAGGGTGGCGGTGTGCAGCAGTTCGATCAGCGAAGCTCCCCTATAAGTGGACTCATTGATGCCGCCAGCCGCTCCGGCACTCAGAAACACAAACAAAGGGCGCATCTGCTTACCCTTGCGACGCACGATGTAACTGGTGATTTTATCAAGCAGCATCACATTGCTGCGCATGCTCTTTCGAAACTTCTGTTCGAATTCTGACATTTCCGCAGCTACCGGCTCTTGTATATCTTTGAGTTGTATGGGCATGTGAATTATCCAGCTGCAATATTAACATCTCACAACTGCATTACAAATCTGTTTATTTGTGATCTAACCTTTTGTTATACTCAAAGGGTTTTTTAGTTTACTTCGTTTTTTATCAAATCCCTCTATGAGCATCAAACAAGCTGAGTATTATCTTTTGGACGTCTTTACAGACGAAAAATATGGTGGAAACCCGCTGGCGATTTTTCCAGATGCCAGTGCAATCAATGAGCACCTGTTTCAGAAGATAGCCAGAGAAATGAACCTGTCCGAAACGGTTTTTCTTTTTCCCCCAAAGGAAAACAGCAACTACTCCATGCGAATTTTCACTCCCGAAAAAGAATTGCCTACTGCCGGACATCCCACAGTAGGTACGGCATATTACATGGCCAGGATGCATAATCTTGCAAAAGAAGGATCATTAAAAATCACGCTGAACCAACCCATAGGTGCTGTGGATGTGTTTGTGGAGTTTGAAGACCATCACCCGGCCATGGTCACGATGCATCATCCGCTACCCGTTTTCGGGCCAACGCACAACGAAAAAGCCTGGCAAGTGGCTGAGCTGCTTTCTCTGGATATCGAGGACCTGGATGATCTGCCCATCGAGGAGGTTTCCTGTGGAAACAACACGCTCATTGTACCCCTAAAGTCGGTGGAAGCGCTGGGGAAAATCAGATTCAGACCGCATCTGTGGGACAACCTTCGCTCAGAATTCAATAAATCAATTGTTTACACCTTCACCAAAACCGGAGTGAAAGAGGGCGATGTGCAAGGCCGGATGTTTGGCCCTGAAGTAGGTATACTGGAAGACCCGGCTACCGGCTCTGCCAACGGCCCGCTCATCAGCTACCTGACCAAACACCAGCTGGTATCCGGACCTATACTGAGCCTACAGGGATGTGAGATGGGACGACGCAGCAAGCTTCATCTGGATGCGGATGTGGACAGCCAGGGGAACATCACAGCAGTGAAAGTGGGCGGAAAATGCGTCTTTGTGGGTAAAGGCTTCCACTTTTTAGAACTGATGTAGCATTTATCCCTAACTTGCATCCATAAAAAACAGCACCCGTAGATTAAGTTGATTACAATCTCCTGTGAATGAGAAGACAGAAAGCCAGATATTCTGAAATTATACCCCGGACAAAGCAGTGGCCAATCGTGCAGCTGGCCAAGGACCGAAAGCAATTTATAGAGGAAGTAACCACCGAGTCTTTCAACAACCTGAAGCACATCACCCGTGGCAGATCCCTGCGGGAAGAGCTGGAAATGACCGTATACAGGGAAAAACTCCGCATCAAAGCCAACCCGTGGAGGGTAGACCCTAAGGATGAGAAATCATTCTGGAAAAGTGTGCAGGACAGGCTCAGTGAC
The DNA here is from genome assembly GCF_902506655.1 of Marinoscillum sp. 108. NCBI lineage: Bacteria > Pseudomonadati > Bacteroidota > Cytophagia > Cytophagales > Reichenbachiellaceae > Marinoscillum > Marinoscillum sp. 108. The sequence continues at coordinate 229,162 of NZ_LR734817.1, forward strand.
AGCAGCGCACTGCCACCGGAAGAAGCCAAAGCCGTAGAGGAGGGCTTGCTCACCGAGATCATTCGCCGGTATGCTGAAGAAATCTCCGGCAATTTCAAAAAGAATTCATACCGCTTCGCACGCGGGTTTATCACCTTTGGCTTTGCACGGCTGCTCAATGCCACGAGGGTCAAAGGCTTTGCGTCACTCTTCAGCAGACAGCTGGACCTGGATGACAAAATCAACATAGTAGGTGAGCCCGAGCACATTCGCGAGCTGGCCAAAAGGGGCACCGTGGTGATGGTGCCTACACACTTCAGCAACCTCGATTCTATCCTCATTGGCTGGGTGATTCAGTTTCTGGGGTTACCGGCATTCATCTACGGCGCAGGGCTCAACCTCTTCAACCTGAAAATATTTGCCTACTTCATGAATAGCCTGGGGGCCTATAAGGTAGACCGCAGAAAGAAAAATCCCGTGTATCTGGAAACCCTCAAGACGTACTCCAGTCAGGCACTCAGAAGGGGCTGTCACAGTCTGTTTTTCCCTGGGGGCACCCGCTCACGCTCCGGTCAAATAGAAAAAGCACTAAAACTGGGTCTGATGAGCACCGCCATAGAGGCGCAGCGGATCATGTATCAGGAGGAAACACCGGAAAAGCCTGCCCGAAAGATCTTTTTGGTGCCAGTAGTGATCAACTATCACTTCACACTGGAGGCACCTGCACTCATCAACGAGCACCTGAAGCGCACAGGGCAAGAGCGATATTACAAGGAGGCCGATGAGTTTACAACATCCTATAAGATTGCTACGTTTCTGCTCAAGTTTTTCACCAAAGGCTCCAATATCTCAGTGAGTATAGGCCGTGGGATGGACATCCTGGGCAACTATGTAGACAATGAAGGTAACAGTGTGGATGCCGCCAATCAGCCGATTGATCCTAAGGACTATTTTATTTCGCAAGGCAAGATCACTGTAGATCTACAGCGCGAGCAGGAATATGTGCGTATCCTGGCCAAGCGGGTGGTAGAAGAATATCATAAATACAACCGGGTTTTTGCCAGTCATCTGGTGGCATATACTGCCTTCAAAATGCTGGAGCGGAAAAATCCCAAACTTGATCTGTATAACCTGCTGAGGCTACCAGATGAAGACCTCATTCTGGACTATGAGGAATTTAAAAAAGCCTGGAAAAAACTACGCAAGCGCATACTGAAGCTGGAAAGAAAAGGAAAAGTGGGTGCGGCACAGCACCTGAAGGAAAAAGCCGATGAGGCCATCGTACACGGTCTGGCCAATGTGGGGATGTACCATGCTCAGCGTCCATTGATCAAAAAGGGCGATAAGATCATCATTCAGGATATGAATACTTTGTATTACTACCACAACAGAATGGAAGGCTATGGGCTCGAAAAACACATCTGAAAAGCCAATAGGCGTCATAGGGGCAGGTAGCTTTGGTACCGCCGTATCTAACATCCTGGCCGAAAAAAACCAGCGTGTGATTCTCTACGCACGCACTGCTGAAAAGGCAGCGCTGCTCAACTCCACGCGAGAGAGCTCCGGTCACAAGCTCCATGACCACATAGAAGTCACCAATGATCTGGAGTACATCGGCACCTCCTGCGACGTGATTTTCCCGGTGGTCCCTTCTGCCAATTTCCGGGCCATGATGAAAGAACTGGCGCCTTTCCTAAGGCCCTATCACATCCTCATTCATGGCACCAAAGGCTTCGATCTGAACGTGGACCTTAAAAAAATTGACGCACAAAATCCCCTCTCCCGTGAGCATGTGCGTACGATGAGTGAGGTGATCAAGGAAGAAAGCTCTGTGGTGCGCATCGGGTGTCTGGCGGGCCCCAACCTGGCCCGTGAGATCAGTGAGAAAAAACCCGCAGCTACTGTGGTAGCCAGTCACTTCGATGAAGTGATCCGGGTAGGTCAAAACCTGCTCAAAAATGATCGATTTCTGATCTATGGCAGCAATGACCTCATTGGGATAGAGCTCTGCGGTATTTTAAAAAACATCATCGCTGTGGGCGCTGGCACCATTGCAGGACTGGAATTGGGTGAAAATGCCAAGGCCCTTTTCATCAGCCGCGGACTCGTGGAAATGGTACACATCGGCAAGGCCCTGGGTGGCAATGCCGAGGCCTTTCTGGGACTGGCTGGTGTGGGTGACCTGGTGGCTACCAGCTCCAGTCACCTGAGTAGGAATTTTACCGTGGGCAATCGCCTGGCCAAAGGAGAAACCATCGATCAGATCATAGAATCTATGGAAGAGGTGGCCGAGGGGGTGAAGACCATCCGGATCATCAACGAGCTCTCACAGACCTATAAGGTGAGGTGCCCCATTACCGAAACACTCTACCGCATCATCAATCAGGAAATGACCGTGGGTGATGCCCACAAATACCTGATGAAGTTTCCCTTCCGGGCAGAGATAGATTTTATGTAGTTTGATTCCTTCTTTATCATTTTATAAATTCATGCCGCATAACATGATTAACGTTCTTTCAGCATGAAAAATCTCATTCTTCCTCTTGTCCTGTGTCTTCTTTTTTCCTGTGATCAGATTAACTCCCTCAAAGGAAACAAAATAGCTGAAGAAGCCGATAACGTAGTGAAAAACTACTATCCAGATGGTGAATTGAAATCTATCTACACAGTCAATGAGCTTCGACAAAAGCACGGAGTAGCCAAAATATACAAAAAGGACGGAACTCTCAGTAAGGCATTTGAGTACGAAAATGGAGAGAAAATAAAAGCCATTTCATATTATAAGAATGGTAACCCATTAATGGAGATTAGCTACAAAAATGATGTTAAGGATGGTCCGTTCAAACGATTCTACGAGAATGGAAAACTGGAATCCGAAGCAATATTCAAAGAAAATTTTCCCGGAAAAGGGCTAAAGGAATACACCTCCTCAGGAAGTCTAAAAAAGCACTATCCAGAACTTATTGTCAAAGGTATAGATCAAATAAACCTCAATGGCAGATATATAATAGAGGTATATTTTGATAAAAACCCCGGAAGAGGAACCTATTATATTGGGTCACTAACTGAGGACACTTTTCTCAATTACAGGCTGGATGAAATGGAAAGAGTGAATTATAGAGGTAGACTTGTGATCACTCCTGCACCTGGGGTCATTATCATGGAAAAATTAAATTTTGTGGGAGAATTCAAAACCCCAACAGGCAACAAGTACATTGTGGAGAAGTCTTTCAATCTTGCCATCGATAATTCGTTCTAATTCTGGGCTCTATCAAGCCAATATTTTCGCATTTTCAACTCCTGATTGTGTGGTGCAAATTTAAGGCCTTCATTTAAGACCTGCCGGGCACTTTGATACCACCCCTTTTTAAAATAGTAAGAAACCCCCTGCGAATAAGCCTTACCTACATTATGCTCGTAGTAGGAATACTTATATTGCTCCACATTCTCTTCGAAGCGCTTCTTATACATTTTAGCTTTTTCCACCTCACTTTTAATATAAGCATCTCTCATAGCTTCCAGATACAAATTCATCCTTAAAGACCCTAGATGAGCATTGGAATTTAACTCTGGATAATCAGCATATAGTTGTTCCAGCAATTCCAAAATTTCATCGCTTGAGAATGAATGCGCAACTGTAGCGTTGTTAATATTGCTCACCAATAAGTTTTCAGCATCCTGATTAGAGGGATTGGCCGCAAAAGCCTCTAGCACGTACGGAAAAGACTTTTTATAACTCCCCTTATTATAGAGTTTACGCCCATTTTCATAGTTATAGTAAAAATCCAGATCAGACTTCAGTTCATCATTTCTAGCTTTCTCCCTGATCAAACGATACGCCCTTGCAACAAACTGAGTATCATTCCTCTTTATCAATTGGTTATTCAGAAGACGAGAAAACTCCCCAAGGACTTCCGCATTTCCAACACTAGGATGATTCATCGTGCTTATAAACCCGAGTAATTCTACATCCGCCCATTCATTGTAATCCACGGTGGTAATAGCAAGGATTCCACAGCTCACCACAAGCTCACCAATCTGCTCAGTCGGATGAAGAATGTAGGCCTTTTGAAAATCTAAAAAAGCTTCATAATACTTCTGCTCCTGAAGATTGGAAATGCCGTGATTATAATATTGAATACCGATTAGTTCCTTTGCTCCCAGATCACTATCCGTAAAGTAATATTTATTAAAAACCACATTAACATCAGCATTTAGTTCTGATCGATCTATCAGCTTCAGATCAGCCAGTTGGCCAACAAAAGCCTCCCTAAATCCCAAACTAAAAGTTTTGAATCCGCCAATCGGATCAGTGGTCTCAATACCGATTTGCTCGCTCTCAGGGTAAGCTACTATGTAGACGTGTGTTGGCGTTTCTTTAACCGTAAATGGGATCCCCAAATCTTCGAAAACCAAAGCATACAGTGCACAAGCCGATACACAATTGTAAACTCCATTCTGAAAAATCTGATGAAAATAAGCAATGGCCTCGTACTTCCTCAAAAACTCATCATGAACGAACTCATACACTTTCTTCACATACTTTTCATTCTTCTTTGGCTTTTTGATTAGACGCAACTCCTTTATCTTCGCTTCATAAGACTTTCTCCATTGTTCTTTCTGACCTTCATCAGCTCCTGAAAAAAGTAATAATCCAGGAAAATAATCCGATTCGTTTTCTGAGAGCCTCTCGAAAATAGATTTTTCCAAGTCCGAGCTAAAGGAAACTTGACTGACAGAAATCAGACTGTCGCCTAAAGTCATCCCTTGTAGACTTGTCAAAGTGAAAAGGGTGAAAAACATAATCCTACCTACCATAACAACACTTTACTCGGCAAAATAAAACAGTTCATGAAAACATAAAACACATCTTCATTTTAGATAAATGCTTAGACAGCAATTTATGTACTCCTACTCCTTTCGGGTTCGGGTGAGTTTCTCCATCAGCAGGGTCAGCAGTTCGAACCGGATCAATTCATTATACTCCAGGTGATCATTGTGATCCGTCAGGCCCTTGATCAGTTGATCACGCTCTCTGTAAAATGCCTTTTCTTCAAATCGCTCCTTCACCAGGTGCACAAAGCACTGATAGAAGGCCCTGGTGCGTAGCAGCGCATCCCCCTTGATATACCGCTGATAATACACCTTGAGGTTATTGGCTTCATTGTCATATTCCAGCGTATTTTTCAGCCGCAGGAGGATGACCCGCACCACCACAAACTGCAGATTGTAACCCGTCTTGTCCTTAGAAACCGGCGCACAGTCGTGGTAAAATTTATGTAGTTTTTTGAAATCGAAACCCGGTACTTTCATGGGCTCGCCGGTCATGTGGCTGATCACAAAGAGATAAGCCGACCTGATGGCCCAGGCTGCACGATCCATTTTGTCCAACTCCTGAAACCTGGGCTCCTCGTGCACCGTCTCCAGTAGCTTCAATGCTTCGCGGTAGGCACCCTGGTGCATCAGCAGCTGAAACTCCTCCACCAGTACCTCAAACCGATTAAAGGCTTCAAAGGAAGTACTCTTAAGCAGTTTTTTCAGCACCGGCCTGGCCTGGGTGAGTCGGGCAGTGGCAATGAAGTATTTCAGGGTGGAGACATTGACCTCCAGCATCACATGCTCCGTTTCCAGGTGTGCATACTCCCTGAGGTGTGATTTGAGCAATTCAAGCACTCTCCCCCACTCCTCAAAATCATTTCGCTGATGCGCTGCCACCAGGGCGATCCGCAGAAAATACAACCGCAAAAAAGGAGACTCATATTGCTCATGGTAAGCACAAAGTGCTTCCATGTGCTTTTCGCATTTGGTCACCAACTCACGCCGCTGTGACCGGATAAATTTGGTCTCGGAGAGCACCACCTGCACCAGCCCTTTGGAGACATCCAACACCCTGACCTGCCCTATCAGCTCTGAGACGGCCTGCTGGTGCTTTTCCACCTCACCGGTGAAGCCTTTCAGGTAATTGACCTTTCGCAAAGTCAGAAAACACTCCAGCTCTACTTCTACCAGGTGGTATTTACGAGCCTTTTTCAGCACCCGACTGGCGATCCGCTCCGCATTGTGATAGACATTCACATACAGCAGCTTCCTGGCAATGGTCATCTGGCGCTCACATTGGAATTTGATGCGGGTGTAGTTTCGGCGGTTGAGTTCGGAATGGTTGGTGGCCAGAATAAGCTCCGAAAGCTTATTGATCAGGCTGCCTTTGAGCATGATGAAGCGCTTATCTCCGGGATCACTCTGGTACAATTGGCGTGCAGCCGAGACATCATCCAAAAATCCACCAGCAGCCACAAGCTTATAGAGTTTCTTGAGCTTGGAGTCTCTCGGTATGAGCAGGTTAAAAGTTTTCGGGCGGTCCTGTTCTATGACATTGACCATTTCTCGAATCAAATCCATTATCCGCTGGTTGAATCCGACTTTACTAATCCATGGATGCTGTACCTGCAATGCCGTACGCAGCCCCACAGTTGGCAACCCTAAATAAGAGCTTTTTTAGCACATATGGCCCATCTATTCCGAAATCTTAACATTCACACAACATCTACTTTCTTATCTATCTCTTTCCAAAGGGCACTTTTCCAGCTTACTACTGCCCGGATATTGTAATCGCAAAAGGTGCTGGTTCAGGGTATATTAGAGGAACCTAATTCAAAACGTATCATGAAAAAAACCTACTCACTCTTATTGCTACTGCTCATTGTATTCACCGCGGGGGCGCAAGCTCCGGCCGGATATTACAACTCAGCAAACGGACTGTCCGGGGAAGCCTTGAAATCTGCCCTGAACGACATCATCGATGGTCATACGGAATATAGCTATGCCAATGTATGGGACCTGCTGAAGGTCACTGATGTGGATCCCAACAATCCTAACAATGTAATGGGCATCTACTCACGCTTCTCCATGGACGCTGCCGCTGAATATGCAGGTGGAGCCGGATGGAACCGCGAGCACGTCTGGGCCAAATCACGGGGAGACTTTGGCACCACCATGGGGCCGGGTACCGACATCCACCACATCCGTGCGGAAGATGTCTCTACCAACTCTGCCAGAAACAACAGGGCCTTTGACGAGGGCGGCACACAGTACATAGACGGATCAGGCAACTACTCCGGCCCTACACCTGCCAAATCGGGAACCGACTACACCTGGTATCCTGGTGATGAGGTGAAAGGCGATGTGGCCAGAATGATCTTCTACATGGCCACCCGCTACGAGGGAGAAAACGGCGAGCCCGACCTGGAGCTCACCGAAGAGATTCTCTCCAACACCGACAAGACGCCCTTTCACGGAAAACTTTCGGTGCTGCTGCTGTGGCACGAGCAAGATCCTGTGACCACTCTGGAAATGGACAGAAATGACGCCATTTTCAGCTATCAGGGAAACAGAAACCCATTCATAGACCACCCGGAATACGTGGCTTCTATCTGGGGTTCCGGAGGTGGTGGCGGTGGAGGCGGCGGGAGCTGTGCCGACACTGAAGTGACCTTCACCCTCGTGACCGACAACTACCCGGCGGAAACCTCCTGGACACTGACCAAAGACGGCAGCACCGTGGCCTCCGGAAGTGGCTACACAGCTGCTAACACGGCTCATGTGGAAAGCCTCTGTCTCGCTGATGGTACTTATGACTTCACCATCAACGATCAGTATGGCGATGGCATCTGCTGCAGCTACGGATCAGGATCTTATGAATGGACCTCATCAGCGGGCACACTCGCTAGTGGCGGACAGTTTACTTCCTCAGAGACCAAGTCCTTCACCATTGGGAGTGGTGGCGGCGGAGGCGGTGGGGGTGGCTCCACCGGCACGGTAATTATCTCCGAGTATGTGGAAGGCTCTTCCAACAACAAAGCCATTGAAATTGCCAACATAGGCTCTACGTCTGTAGACCTGTCTGCCTACACCCTGAAGAAACAAACCAACGGAGCAGGCTCCTGGTCTTCTCCCCTCAGCCTGAGTGGCACGCTCCCCGCTCAGAGTGTGTATGTGATCGTGTACAGCAGTGCGGGCAGCACCCTGCTGGCCAAGGCAGACCTCACCACCTCGAGCTCTGTGATGACTTTCAACGGCAACGACCCTGTGGGGCTGTTTGAGAATGATGTGCTCACGGATATTGTCGGCACATTCAGTGGTGGTTCGGGCAACTTTGCACAGAATGTCACGCTACAAAGAAAAGCCACCGTGGCTGGCCCTTCGTCCACCTACAGCACCGCCGAATGGACCACTTTGACACAGGACGATTTTGACAATGTGGGGTTGCTCACCGGAGGTAGCTCCGGCGGAGGAGGAGGCGGCACAGGTGGCACCATGCCCACGGGCTACTGCGCCTCTCAGGGCAACAACTCATCCTATGAGTACATTTCCAGCTTTAGCCTGGGGGCTATCAGCAACTCCAGCGGCAACGACGGTGGTTATGGCAACTACACCAGCCTCTCTACCACGGTGGCCAAGGGTCAGTCCTATTCCTTCAGCCTGACACCTGCTTTCCCATCCGGAGTGTATGATGAGTACGTCAAAATATGGGTGGACCTGAACCGTGATGGGGACTTTGCAGATGCCGGAGAAGAGCTCTTCAGCACCGGACCGATACAATCTACCACCACAGGCAGCATCACGATCCCCACCTCGGCCTCCGAGGGGATTACCACCATGCGGGTGAGCATGAAGTACAATGGCGCACCTACCTCGTGTGAGGCCTTCAGCTATGGAGAAGTGGAAGACTATGCCGTGACCATCGCTGCCAGTGGCAGCAGGATCGCTGAGGTACAGGAAACGACCACCTTCACCACGGAGCTCTACCCCAACCCTGCGGAGGACTTTGTGAACCTCCACCTGAAAGTGAGGACCGAAGACTACCTGCAGATACAGATCAGCGACCTGAATGGCAGGATTGTCTTTACCGACGCGCGCAAGGCCGTCAATGGCTTCCTGACCACACAGATCAAGACTGGCACATTCGGAAGCGGGTTTTACTTTATCACCGTCACAGGCGGTGGGGAGACCTTCAAAGGCAAGCTGATCGTGGAGTAAGGAGATCAGACCCCATTATACCAACGAGGCGCTCAATTTCTGTTGAGCGCCTTGTTTTTTTTACATCAGTATCACAAAGCACTAAAACAAAGATGTTTGAGTTGTAGGTTTTGGGTGAAAGGTACCAATTATTACGAATGGGTTGGGAGCCGTATTGTGATGAAGTTTTGTGGTTCCTAGAAATAAGTGCAAATCTTTTGTTCTTGCGAAATCGTCCACATATTTCTTCCTTACATCTTCACAAGCAAGTTTCTCATCACCGCCATGTCTTTTTAACGAATTCCAATAAAGTTGACCAATTTCCCAGTCTTCAATCATCATGGTACTTGATGTGCCTTCCGAATCCTTGAGTTTATATGAGAATTTGTATGGAAGTTTCTTAACAACTTCGAACTTCCCGTCCTTGTCAGAAGACTCAAACAAGTTGAGTTGATTTAGTTTATCAAGTTTTTCTTTACTCCATTCACGATCCACCTGTTTAATTTCAAGATTGACAATTTCAGTTGGTTTAAATACAGCTAATGAAGTGCCAATTTCTTTATTCTTAGCTTCAGCAATTAATTTACCAAGACTCGTGTAGACATTGTTCAACACGATCTTCCTTCTTTCAGACCAATCATCACCATCAGGCTTGATTTCACCTATTATCTTTATCTCAGTTTCATGGCTGACTGGACGGTAACTCTCCTTTCTAAAATCACTTGTATTCTTAACTAAATCGATTTCAACCCACTGATATTTTGAATATTGTTGACCATATTTCTTTTTCCGAAATTGAACGGGAAAAATTCTTATCCAAGTGCCGTCTTCTTTAAATCCCGCAGTACATACGAGCTCGTCATATTTGGCAGAAAGTGAGGGGTAGGTTTTGACGGTGATTAATACTTTCTCCTTGGGCATTACAAGTTCTTTTGATCGATGTCCCATCTTGGAAGCTGCTTAAGTGCACTTGCTACCTTACTTCTATGGCACATACATGGTTCTTTCTCAAAACAAGTTATCGCAATTCGCTTATATTTTTCAGTTAGCTTGTAAATTTCTTCCAAATGAACACTGTTCTCAACAAGTGTGGTCTTTTCATATTCATCAAAAAGCTTGTTGTAATCATTTATCGTTTTTAAGTCCGTTCTCTTTTCAGAATCAATGCCCAATTGTGGAATATGTAGGTATTCTATCCCAACGCTTTCACAAGCTTTCTTCAACTGATTCTTCGAAAAGCCGTATTTCATGCTTAAAGGATTTTTACGAACATCACAAAGCAATTTCACATCATTGATTATGAGTTTATTTAAGTAAGTCTCAAGGCTAATACCTTCATACCCAATCGTGAAAAAAGCAGGTTTATCAAAACTTCTTTTTTGAGCATTTACTTTTTCAAATTCTTTATCTGTTAAGAGTTCTTCAGCAATCTGGCTCTTAATAGCAAAATAGGGGTACTTAATGTAAGTGTACTTTACCAGTTCCTGCTGATTGAATTTGGCCACTTCTTTCTTGGTCTGTTTAATTGCGGCTTGGTCTTCTTTTTTGAGAGTCGGAAAGAAAGCTTCATCTGAATTAATAATCCAATCAGAACCACGAGTTTTAACTTTGTCGATTATAATCTCCTTTTTGGACAGAGTTGATAAATCTTGATTGGCTTGAAATGAGAAACTTCCATATTTGTATGGGACGAAATCGAAGGATTTCTCTGATTGCTTCCTAGTTACTAACAATAGTACTTTTTGAAGCTTTGTATGTGACAATACCCCATCAAATTCCTCTAAAATCCCTAATAGCAATTTCCTTCTATAGTACATCCTGCAAAGTTAAGAAATAGCCATACCAACTACTATAGGATTACTTAATTCGGTTAGTATCATGGTTCTGCGTCACGCCATAAAACCTAACATCTAGACGCATAGAACAACCTCCACATACCCAAGCTAGCCATATAACCATTACAAGTCAAGCATTATTTTCCGCTATGTGCGGAATCCTTTCCGAATCCTCCGGGGTTTTGAAAACCCTGGAGGATGCCAGATGTAAACTTTGGTGCGCTGGCGCGCTGCGCCTTCCCGGGTTTCCCTGCAGGGTTTGGAGCCCGTCCTGCGTCGTTGATGATGAGTCCTGCGAAATAATATTTCGTCCTGCGGGAGAAGGGCCTCTCCCTGCGGAATTTTATTTCGTCCCTCAGCATCTTTTTTACCCTTCCTGCATGACTTATGACCCTTCCTGCGCGACTTATGACCTCCTGCAGCACTTTTCCACGAGGGAGTTTATGCACCGTCTTCCCATCTACGAAGGTGAGTCTATCGAACCATCAGGTAGGTTGATGGCATTGTCTTACTCTTCGACGGAGCTCAGAGGGACAATGCCGAGCTCGAAATAACAATGCCGAGATCAGATAACAACACCGGGCTCAGCGTAACAATGCCCAGCGCCACGTCGATTGAAAAGGTCATGCTGAGCTCCGTCGAAGCATCAGACATTTTCTGGGAAGCCCTCTTTTATCCACCCAGGAGAAGAGGTTATGAAGCCTTTATGAGCTCCAGAATGTCATCAGATTCTGAACCTAAATAATGGGTGATCCTCAGTATGTTGCTAATGATGAGTTCGGAAATGTTCTTGGTGGTAAGATTACCAGTATTCAGGTAAATAACCTTTGGAGGTGCTCCGTGCATGGCATTGAGGTCCACAAAATCTGAGTCAAAAGTCACTATGGCAAAATGATTGTCCCGGGCATATTGAAAGATCTCAAAATCAGATGAATTTTCTAATCCAACAAATCTCACCTGCTGGCAATTTGAAAACTCTGGAGGGAGCGCCCTAAGAATTCTGGGTGAAATGTTCTGATCAAATAATAAGGTCACTGAACTGAAATTAGTCTCCTTTCCTTATCGGCGGCATAAGCCAGGCAAGCGTCAATCATTTCGTCAGTCAATTCTTCGAAATCAGATTTGATGTCTTCACGGCTCATTCCGTTCGACAGCCAGTTCAACACATCATAAACCGAAATTCTGGTTCCTATAATGCAGGGCTTCCCAAATCGTTTGTCCGCTCGGATTTCCAAAAACTGTCTATAATCCATAGGTTAAATATACATCATTTGCTCAAGTCGATTGTAAGCATGTAAACCGAATGTTTAGTGCAAAGTTTCATCAATCGAGCCCTAGAGGGCGTTGATGAAGGCACTTCCATTGAGTTATGTCATTCCCGCGCAGGCGGGAATCTCATCTGGTGAATGGCTTTCGGTAAGATGGGGCGATTGTATAGGCATTGTCTTACTCTTCGATGGAGCTAAGTGTGATAATGCCAAGATCAGATAACAATGCCGGGCTCAGCGTGACAATGCCCAGCGCCACGTCGATTGAAAATGTCATGCTGAGCTCCGTCGAAGCATCAGACATTTTCACCACTGAAATAAGAAGATTTAGTTTGGTCAGTCCTCTATCCTCAGTCCATCATCCAACTCATTGGTGTCGGTAGACTTTCGGACAAAACCATTTTTGAGGAGCAATTCCTTACAAATACCGATGGCTTTCACCAATCCTTCCCCAATTTGGTTGGCCTTCACGCCCATGACCACCTCGTCCACCACCGTCTGCCAGTCGGCGGTCTGTACTTTTCGGCTGATGCCCTCATCACCCAGTACCAGCACCATGTGCTCCTGGCGGCTCACGAATATCAGTATCCCCACCCGCTCCTCTGTTTCAAACACTTTTTCATTCAAAAATGCCTCCAGCGCCCTTTGGCGGACCCGCTGGGCCTGTCGCTCCTTAGGTATGATCCAGCGCTTGGCCTGGGGAAAGAGAAGGGGAAACAAAAAGCCAATCACCAAAGCCACAAAAGCCACGATGGCCACCTCCATGGGGGTGATGCGAAACGGCAGCATCCATGTGTAGGAAAGTACGCCTACCAGCACCAGGGTGAACCCGGACAGCAAAGTACTCACGTACCACGAAGCTTCGGCATAGTCATCACTTGATCCCACAAAATAGGGCACTATCTCCCCACAGGAGACCGTTTCCAGCTCTTTCACGGCCTGCTCTACCTGCTGCTTTTCTGATTCTGTAAAAGTATATTTCTTAGCCATTGTTCTGTTTTAATATTACCACCCACCAGAAGCACCACCGCCACCGAAACCTCCACCACCACCGGAGAACCCGCCAAAGCCGCCGCCTCCACCAGAGTAGCCTCCGCCACCGAAGCCTCCGCCCCAGTACATACCTCCGCCACCACGACCCCCTCTGCCACCATTGGACGGTACGCTCATGAAGATAGCCACGATGATGGCGATGAATATCCCTGCCGCCAGCCCGATGAGGAGCCAGCCAAGAATAAACACAATCACCGCGCTCAGGCCAGTGGCTTTGCCTTTACCCAGTTTTTTGGTCAGTACAGCTTTGAGTATTCCGGTGAAAATGAAGCCTAAGACCAGCACGGGAAGCACCCAGCTTTTGGACGAGGTGCTATTGGTGGATCGCTGCTTCACTGCCGGAGGCAGTTCCTCACCCATGATGGCACTGATCACTACATCCACACCACTGTCGATCCCTTTATAAAAATGCCCGGACCGAAACTCCGGTGTAATGACGTTGGTAATGATGCGCTTGGAAAGTGCATCCGTAAGCGCTCCCTCCAGACCATAGCCCACCTCTATCCGCATTTTTCTGTCAGTCATGGCAAAGAGCATGATCACGCCATCATCTGCGCCCTGTCTTCCTATTTTCCACGCCTCTCCCAGGCGAATGCTGTATTGCTCGATGGTCTCCTCACCTGTGGTGGGGATCAGCACCACCACTACCTGGCTGCCTTTGGTGTTTTCATAGTTCAAAAGCTTCTGCTCCAGGCTATTCTGCTCAGCCGGGGTGAGCGTGCCCGTAAGGTCCGTCACTCGCCGGGTCAGGTCCGGCAGGGCTACATCCTGTGACCATGCACCCAATGAAAGAAAAATAAATAGAGGTATCAGTATCCGAATTTTCACAATGTCGTTTGTTCTCTTATCCTTGTAACTTAGTCAACACAATTCAAAAATTAAATTGAAACACCATGAATAAAAAATGGATAACCATTATCGTCATCATTGTGGCGGTTTTTCTCGTCTACAACTTCTTTTCCGGTAAGTACAACTCCATGGTCACCAAAGAAGAGGCTGTCAATACTGAGTGGTCCAATGTGGAAACCCAATATCAGCGTCGAAGTGATCTCATCCCCAACTTGGTCAATACTGTAAAGGGATTTGCTCAACAGGAGCAGGATGTGCTCATAGGTGTGACGGAAGCCCGATCAAAAGCCTCCAGCATTAACCTGGATGCCAACAATCTTACTGCGGAAAACATGCAACAGTTTCAGGCAGCTCAGGGTCAGCTAAATTCTGCACTCTCCAGACTGCTGGTCACCGTGGAGAAATACCCCGACCTGAAGTCTAATCAGAACTTTCTGGAGCTGCAAGCACAGCTGGAAGGTACAGAAAACCGTATAGCCGTAGCCAGAAAAAGGTTTAATGAAACCGCTCAGGACTACAACACATTTATCCGGGTGTTTCCCAATAATTTCATTTCGGGCTGGGCAGGCTTTGAGCGCAAGGCACTGTTTGCCGCCGATGAGGGTGCCGAAAAAGCGCCTGAGGTACAGTTTTAAGGTCTATTGCATTGAGCTCGGGTGGTTTCATGATCAACCGGGCTCTTCTTTTGACCAAATCAAATATCTATCTTTGAATCCATGAGAGTCTCAAATTCGGATATTACTCACATCAAAAAAACCGCCAAATCCATTTATGGTAATTCCTGCGAGGTATACCTCTTTGGATCCAGGGTCTCCAATGATACGAAAGGTGGTGATCTGGATTTACTAATCCGAACGAACGATCCCACACAGCTCCTCACAAAAAAACTCACCTTTAAAGCCAGAGTCAAACAATTAATAGGAGATCAGAAAATTGATGTAATCGTGAGATCGGCGAGTGCACCCGATGAGCAAGACCATATTTATCAGGAAGCGTTAAAAGGACAACTGCTATGAAAGACTGGCAAATGAGATTCAACGCTGCAAGAAAAGAGTCTGAGTTGCACTTTCATCATCTTGATCATGCGCTTCAACGAACCTCCAGCATTTATCCTCTGAGTGAGGAAAGGTGAGCGTTGAAAGAGAAGCAACCTAACCTGTCGTCAGACTGCTCCTCCCCTTCCTCATATTTACTTCACCGTCTCCACCACCAGGTTGTGGTTGGTGTAAATACAGATATCTGCGGCTATGCCCAGGCTCTCACGCACCATTTCCTCGGCCGTCATATCAGGAGCATGACGCTTCAGTGCGATGGCCGCAGCACGGGCATACATACTGCCTGAGCCAATAGAAGCTATGTCGTCATCAGGCTCCAGCACATCGCCAGTGCCAGAGATCACCAGTATCTCCCCTTTGTCCACCACGATCATCATGGCCTCCAACCTCCTGAGGTAGCGGTCGGTGCGCCAGTCTTTGGCCAACTCCACCGCGGCACGTTTCATATTGCCGGTATAGGTAGCCAGTTTCTCTTCCAGGCGCTCCAGTAGGGTGAAGGCATCGGCTGTAGACCCTGCAAAACCGGTAATGATCTTACCATCCTGCAGTTTGCGAATCTTCTTCACGTTGCTTTTTGCCACTGTGTTGCCCATTGTGGCCTGGCCATCTGCCCCTATGGCTACCTGACCATTGTGCTTGATGGCCACCACCGTGGTAGATCTTATTTTTACTTTTCCCATGTTATATCGCTTATTCTATAATAAAAATGTCCCGTCATTGCATAACGGGACATCTCTTTATATGGTTTGTCTGATTCCTTAAATCAAAATTCTCACAGGGTCCTCCAGCAATCCTTTGAGTGTTTTGAGGAAGGCTGCACCTACGGCTCCATCCACAGCTCTGTGATCGCACGAAAGGGTCACTTTCATCACGTTGCCGGGCTTCATTTCGCCATTCTTCACTATCACGGTCTCCTTGATACCACCAACTGCCAGGATACAAGCATCCGGTGGGTTGACAATCGCAGTAAAGTCCTCTACACCAAACATTCCAAGATTGGAAATAGTAAATGTATTGCCCGTGTAGTCGTCTGGAGTCAGTTGTTTGTTTTTTGCCTTCTGGCTAAAGTCTTTCACTTCTGCAGAAATGTGCGAAAGAGACTTGTTATCCGCAAAGCGAATCACCGGCACGATCAATCCCTCTGGCAGGGCCATGGCCACACCTATATGGATGTGAGAATGCTTCTTCATTACATCTCCGTGCCAGCTCACATTCACATCAGGATGCTGACGCAATGCTGCAGCAGTGGCCTTCACCACCATATCGTTAAAGGAGAGCTTCACCGGGGACATCTCGTTCATGCTGGCCCGTGCCGCTATCGCCTTGTCCATGTTGATCTCCATGGTGATGTAGAAGTGTGGCGCCGTGAATTTGCTTTCAGACAATCGCTTCGCGATGGTCTTGCGCATCTGAGTCACTTTCACATCTACCGAGTGTTCTTCACCCACTACAGAAGGAATACTGAATGCCGGGGCTTCTGCCGCCTTTGCTTCCGCCTTGGGAGCTGCCTGCGAAGGCTTAAAGTCCTCTACATCCTTCTTCACAATCCTGCCACCGTCACCTGATCCGGCAATCTGACCAAGATCATATCCTTTTTCCTGGGCTATTTTCTTTGCCAAAGGAGATGCCTTCAGTCTTCCATTGCTGGAGCTGGATGGCGTATCTGCCACAGCTTTCGCTTCAGGCGCAGCGCTGGCGGCTGATACACTTTCTTCCTTTGGTTTATCTTCTGTTTTGGCTGGAGCGGCTCCACCAGCTGCTTCAGCTTTCAATAGTGTTTTCCAGTCGGCACCCGCTTCTCCTATGATGGCAATCACACCATCGATCGGCACAGATCCGCCATCTTCTATTGCTATATGAAGGAGAGTTCCGTCCTCATAAGCCTCCAGTTCCATGGTGGCTTTGTCGGTTTCCACCTCAGCCAGCACATCACCTGCCTCTACTTGATCACCTTCTTTCTTGATCCATGCAGAGATTACACCCTCTTCCATGGTATCACTCATCTTGGGCATGCGGATCACTGTAGCTTTAATCCCAGAAGTATCCACTGCCTCCGCCTTTGCCGTGGCTGGTGCGTCTACAGCTTCCTCCTTCTTTTCAGAAGCGCCATTGGATCCACCACTTTCAATGTCCTTGAGCAACCCGGAGATATCTTCACCTTTCTCGCCGATGATGGCAATCACTCCATCCACAGCCACAGATTCCTGCTCCTTTATGCCTATATATAAAAGCACTCCATCCTGATAGGACTCCAACTCCATAGTGGCCTTATCGGTCTCCACTTCTGCCAGCACATCCCCAGAAGACACTTCATCACCCTCTTTTTTTATCCATGATGCGATGACGCCCTCTTCCATGGTGTCACTCATCTTTGGCATTCTGATTACTTCAGCCATTTTATCCGCATTATTTATATCTTATCAAACAATTCCAAAGTTAATCCATGTCGGTTTTTCTCCAACATCTTTAATCCTTTAATTTGGATATTATAACAAATTGGAAAAATAGGGACTTCTTTTTTTAAAAATTTCAAATGCCAGCGAAAGACAACTTTGACTATACCCGGCCCAAACGATTCTTCTCTTCGCACCTGGAAACCATCTATCCGGCGCTTTTCAGAAAAGTAAAAAAAGTGGCTCCGGCGACCCATCAAAGAGTGGATACTCCCGATGGTGACTTTCTGGACCTGGACTGGCGAAAGCAGGGTTGTTCCCGACTGGTTATTATCCAGCATGGACTGGAAGGCAGCTCCGACAGGCCCTATATGCTGGGGATGGCCAAGTGCTTCTTTGAAAACGGCTATGATGTGCTCACCTGGAACTTCCGGGGATGTAGTGGTGAAATGAACCGAACTGCCCGCTTTTACCACAGCGGAGCCACAGAAGACCTGGATAGCGTGGTACAAGCCGCCCTACCCGATTATGAGGACATTAGTCTGGTGGGCTTTAGCCTGGGTGGCAACCTGACCCTCAAATACCTCGGTGAGGCCTCTCGATATCCACAGGTCAGGCGTGGTGTAGCCATCTCTGCTCCCCTGGACCTGGATGCGGGGGTTGACAAACTGCATACTGCCAATGGGCTCATTTATGAAAAGCGCTTTCTCCGAAACCTCAAAAAGAAAATACGCGAAAAGGCCTTTCTGATGCCCGATCAAATCGATGTGGACAAACTGAGGCAGGTAAAAACCCTCAGAGACTTTGACGATCACTATACTGCTCCGCTTCATGGCTTTCAGGATGCCACGGACTATTACCGTCAGTGCAGTGCCAAATATTTCCTCAAGGGAATCAAAGTACCAACGCTCATTCTCAACTCCATCAATGACCCCCTGCTCAGTCAGGAAAGTGTGGATCACGAGCTGACCGCCGACCTCCCACTGGTACATCTGGAAACCACCAAACATGGCGGTCATGTCGGCTTCTATCAAAAAAGCAGTCAACCCTACTTTTGGTCAGAGTGCCGTGCACTTGAATTTTGTCAGCAAAATTAGATTTGCGTCCAAAGCATGCTATCTTTCCATCTGTGTACGATCGCTATACCATTTTCTGCCCCATAGAGGAGCTTGAGCAAAAGTTTTCCGTGAAAAGCCAGAGTCCCTACAAGGAAAGCTACAATGCCGCTCCGGCACAGAGGCTCCCGGTAATCACCAACAAAAAACCGGGACAGATTCAATATTTTCATTGGGGCATCACTGATACGATGGCCAACAATAAATCCATCAGCCCGCGACTGTTCAATCTCACCAGCGACAATGCTCTGCAAAGGCCTGCGTACAAAAAAATACTGCAAGCCGATCGATGCCTTATTTTAGTCAACGGATTTTACGTTTGGAAGCAGCTCAGCAAAAAGCAACGGGTTCCTTACTTCTGTTACTATAAGTACCAGCTTCCTTTTGCAATAGCGGGAGTTTGGGAGGAATTTGATGACCTTCAGGGCAATGTGAACAGCACCTTTAATATGCTGGTGGTTCCTTCCTCAGAACCATTGCAAGACTATCAGGAAGACATGCCCGCCATCCTCAATAGCGAACAAGCTGCGAGTTGGATGAATGATGACACCAACCTTAGCCAGCTCGGGGAGATACTCGATAACATCGCTCCAGGCGGCCTGAAAATGCACGCTGTGAGCCCGCGGCTGACTGACTTAAAGAATAACGACGAGGGACTGGTAAAGCCTGCACCTCCAGCAGATCAGTTTGGAAATTATACCTTGTTCAGTTAAGTTTCTGCATTAATTACCTCCCAAAGCCAGCGCCGGAGTATTTTTTATTTGCTTAGTAAAATATGAGAATATCACTTAAAAAGGGAGTCCCATTATGCCTGATTGCCACTTTCTTGACCCTTTCTTGTGTCCACGCACAGAAGGAAAAAAAACTATATAACAAAGGGCTCTATGCCTTCTATGATGAAGATTTTCCGGCAGCAGCCTACTTTTTTCAGGAAATTTCCGCCTCCGGAAAGTCCTACAAAGACTCAGACTACCGACTAGAACTGAGCCTGCTCACTCAAAAAGAATACCGCGAACGACCTCTGGATGCGATCATCAAATACAGTGAGATCAAGCAAAAAACTGACAAGTTCTACCATTACTGGATGGGACGTGTCTTTGCTAACCGATACATGTTCCCGGAGGCCGTAGAATCATGGCAAAAATTTCTGAAGCAGAAAGCCTATAAAAGCGAGGAAATCGTGATAGAAACGAAGGATTTTATCGCACAAACCGAAAGGCTTATTGCATTTTTTGATAATCCTGATAACTATGAGGTACACCAGCTCGGCAAACCCATCAATACCGAATATGCCGAACTCAGCCCGGTGTATTTTGAAGAAAAAAACGAGCTGCTTTTCGCCTCCAATAGGCTAGATCGGGACGATTTTATCATATATCAGGCAACAAGTGGTGACATGGGGTGGAATGCGCCCACAGAAATTTCTGTGTTAGGGTCTTTCAAAAGGGAAATGACCAACATAGAAGTGGTCAACAACGATGGTAAACTCTTTCATTTCAACGCCAAAAAAGGTGATCTTTTTTACAGTGAGCTGACGGCCAATGGTTGGACCAATCCCGTGGAATTCGATAGTAAAATCACCTCCACCAAGCTGGGATCACATTTCTACATCAATGAGCACGAGGACAGAATCATTTTCGCCTCCAAAAACAAGAAGAATGGCCTGGACCTGATGGAGTCTTTCAAGGATGCCGAATCCGGCAAGTGGGAAAAACCGCATCCATTTGCTACCAACCTCAACTCAACAGCCAACGAAGACAGTCCCTTTCTTTCAGAAGATGAAACCAAATTTTACTTCTCATCAGACCGACCCAACGGCGTAGGAGGGTATGATGTGTATGTCTCCGAGCTTGATCCGGAAACCCGCCAATGGTCGGATCCGGTGAACATGGGCTGGCCCATCAACTCCCCTGATGATGAGGTGAATTTTAAAATTAACCCCGACCTCAATTCTGGTTATTTTTCTTCTAATAGAATACACTCTATTGGGGATTATGATATCTACTTTTTCTGGAAAATACAGAAGACCACTATAGAAGGACGCGTGATAGATGGCATCTCCCAGGAGCCTGTCACTCATGGCGAAATCCGCTTTCACCCTGCTCAGTATCTGGACGAATACTTCCGGTCAAAGCTTGACTCCTCCGGGAGGTACAAAACCAACATCATTGCCAATGAGAGCTTTAGGGTAGAAGTACTTCAGGGTTTTGATACCCTCATGAATCAAATTTTTACCGTCGATGGCGCCGAAGGTGACAATGTGATACACTTCAAAGATTTTTATCTGCTTCCACCCGAGCTCGAAGCTGAACAAAGAGCAGCACTGGAGGCTCGGTTTAACCAGTCACCCGAAGAAAATCAGGATACTGAACAAACTCAGGAGATCACCAGTGAAAACACCAGTGACCATCAAAACACGACCCTGAGAAATGTTTATTTTGAGTTTGGCACCAGTCAGCTCCGTAAGGAATCTGATCCCAAATTGAATCAGTTGTTGACATTCTTAACAGATAATCCGAATATCCGGATTGAGGTCTCCGGACATACCGATAACATAGGCTCCAAACAGGCAAATCTTATCGTTTCACAAAGAAGGGCCGAATCTGTAAAAACCTGGTTGGTAGAGAAGGGCATTGATCCATCGCGAATTGCCACGACAGGGTATGGTGAAAGCCGGCCCATGGCGTCCAATGATGATGAGGTGGATGGCAGGGCATTGAACCGGCGCATAGAATTCCGAGTGCTACAGTAAGCGTAAAAATTTCGCCACAGCTGCATCCCGATACGTCAATTTTTTAAATAACTTGAGGTGCAAAGTTAATTTTCATTCAAAATGGCGCCAAAAACAACTTTGACAAGAACACTCCTATTTGGAGTCGGAGTCTTCTTGTCCCTTTTCTCATTTGCTCAAAAGGAAGCAAAAAGCTACGAAAAAGGGCTGGAAAGCCTGGGGGAACACCGGTATCCGCTAGCTCTCGGGTACTTTAAAGAAACTGCAGCAATCGATCCGAAATATCAGGACCTGGAGTATAAAATGGAGATTGCTACACTCCTCAGCCCTGAGGGTGATGACAAGTCGCTAACCAAAATATTGAGTTTTGAAAGCTCCTATGGTAGCTCCGACGATCACTACTACTACTGGCTGGGTCAGATCTATACCAGACGATACCAAATCAGTGAAGCCGTTTCAGCTTTTGAGAAATTTCACCAGAAAATAGCCTACGCTGGAAATGCCGAGGAAGAGTCACTGGAAATGGTGGAGCACAGCACCCAACTAAAAGAATTCTTCAACAATCCTGACAACTACGAAATTCATCAGCTGGAAAGCCCTGTGAACTCGTCTTCTTCAGAACTGACCCCCGTGTACTTTCAGGGTGAAAATGAATTACTTTTTGCTTCTGACAGGAAGGGCAGTGGCGAAAAGCCATTCGCCATCTACTACACCAAAAGTGGACCCAACGGCTGGGAGCCAATACAGGAGGTTAAAAACCTGGGCACTTTCACCCGTAAAAATGCGAACATAGAGGTGATAAATGACGATGGGAAACTCTTCCTCTTCCGCGAAGAAAACGGTGGTGATCTATTTTACAGCCAACCCTCCGGCAGCAGCTGGACCACTCCGGTGGAGTTTGACGCCCGCATCTCCAATAATCACCTGGCATCGCACTTTTTCATCAACGAACACGAAGATCGTATCATTTTCGCCTCAGATGAAGACACCGATGGCCTGGATATTTATGAGTCCTTCAGGGATCCGGCCAATGGCAAGTGGAGCAAACCTGCCCCCTTCTCCACCAGTATCAACTCAGATTACAATGAAGACAGCCCTTACCTGTCTCCCGACGAAAAAACCTTATACTTTAGCTCCAACAGACCCGGTGGAATAGGAGGATATGACATCTACGTGAGCTACTACAACCCGTCCTCCTTCTCATGGTCAGAGCCTGAGAACATGGGCTGGCCCATCAATTCTCCAAACGATGAGCTTCACTTCAAAATGAATGACAATCAGACCTCCGGATACTTTGTATCCGACCGACTGCATTCAAAAGGTGGATTTGACATCTATTTCTTCTGGGAGGTGCAAAAAGTAAAAATAGAGGGTCGGATCTTCGACGAGACCAGGGGTGCGGCCCTGACCAACGCCGAAATTCGCTTTCGCCCCTATCAATACCTCGACGAATACTTCAGTTCGCCCATAGACCAAACAGGAAGGTACAGCACGAGAATTATCGGAGACGAAACGTTCAAAGTGGAAATTATCCAGAATGGAAAAATTCTCATGGAAGAAAAGTTTGAAATTCACGACACCTCCGGCGAGCCTACCACACATGTCAAGGATTTTTCAGTGAAATAAGGAGCAAACATTACCGCATTTAGGTTGGGATATCTAGGGGAAATATGTCCTTTTAGCTCTATTTTTGAAAACAGTTGAAATCATTAACCCCATAAAAACCCTACGCATGTACACCTCAAAAATCTCCGGCATAGGCCACTACGTACCAGACAATGTAGTTACTAACAAAGACCTGGAACAATATATGGAAACCTCTGACGAGTGGATAGAGGAGAGAACCGGGATCAAAGAACGGCGATGGATAGACCCCACAACGGACGACATGCCCTCTACCATGGGGACCAAAGCCGCCAAAATAGCCATTGAAAACGCGGGGCTTACCCCAGATGACATAGACTTCATTGTATTTGCTACCCTGAGTCCAGACTACTATTTCCCGGGGCCGGGTGTACAGGTACAGGAGCTCCTGGGCATTAGGGAAATCGGTGCACTGGATGTGCGAAATCAGTGCAGCGGATTCGTCTATGGACTCTCAGTAGCAGATCAGTTTGTGAAAACGGGTATGTACAAAAATGTACTCGTGATCGGAAGTGAATATCATTCAGGTGGGCTTGAGAAATCAACCCGGGGACGGGGAGTCACCGTGATTTTTGGCGATGGAGCAGGTGCTGTTGTACTGTCCAGGTCAGAAGATACCACCAAAGGTATCCTCTCCACCCACCTCCACTCGGAAGGGAAACACGCCAAAGAATTGGCACTGATCGGGCCCGCCACGAACCGTTGGGTAGATAAAATCATGACTGAAAATGACCCTGAAGACACCAGCTACTACCCTTATATGAATGGCAACTTTGTCTTTAAACATGCGGTGACCCGTTTCAGTGAAGTGATCCAGGAAGCTCTGATGACCAATGGTTTTCAGACTTCCGATATAGACATGCTCATTCCTCATCAGGCCAACCTGCGCATCAGTCAGTTCATCCAGAAAAAGATGGGCCTGGGAGATGACAATGTCTATAACAACATCATGCGCTATGGCAACACCACAGCGGCCTCCATTCCCATAGCCTTGAGTGAAGCGCATTTGGAAGGAAAGATCAAGCCTGGAGACCTGGTGTGTCTGGCAGCATTTGGAAGTGGATTTACCTGGGCTTCTGCTTTGATTCGCTGGTGATGAAACCTACACCCGAGGAGTTGGACATATTGAATGATCAGAATTTCTTGAAGCTGAAAAACAGCTTGTCTGAAAAAATCATCCAATACCTGGCCAAAATAGAGCGGGCGCTGGCTGACGAGATCAAAGAAATGCCCTTCCAGTTTCCGGTGGGCACTTTTCTGAAAGCTGGAAAGATCTCAAAAGGAGAACAGTACCAGGGCCTTCCTTATTTCATATTGGATTACCCGAGGCTTTTCACCCAAAAAGAGGTGTTCGCTTTTCGCGCTATGCTCTGGTGGGGTCACCACTTCAGTTGTACCCTTCATCTGCAAGGTGACTTCCTCCAACAAAACAAATCCAGAATTATTGACAACATTTTGGCGCAAAATGCTTTATACTTTTGTGTGAATGATCAACCCTGGGATTATCATTACCAGGAAAATAATTATCAACAAATCTCAACACTTACCAGAGCAACCGTGAGTCAGCATATCGAGGAAAAAGGTTTTATAAAAATCAGTGATTGTCTGCCGGTGACAGCCTGGTCTGAGTATGAATCATTCGCATTGAATAGTTTTGCCCGATTTTTGAACTACCTCCAGTAATATGCGAATACTCCTTCTGGCCTTTTCAATACTCACACTGCGACCTCTGCTGGCCCAGGATCCAGAACTGGACCCCAACCAGAGGGTTTTCCAGACCGATACCCTACCCGATGGCGTGTATCGCTCCAAGTATGAAGATGGTACCCGAGCCTTTGTGGGTGCTGTGCAAAACGGTCAGAAAACCGGAGTATGGAAATACTATAATCAAAACGGCACCCTCAAGGAAATCATAGAATACGAAAACGGAGTAAAACATGGCCTCAACAGGAAGCTGGACGCCTACGGAGTGCTGATCAATGAAAGTACGTATGAGAAAAATGTCCTCAACGGCCCTTACAAAGAATACTATGACAATGGAAAACTGGCCCTGACCGGATACTACCGCAATGGTCAGCAGGATAGTACCTGGATAGAATACTTCCCTGAGGGAAATGTGAACTTTGTGAAGAAATACAAAAATGGCCAGCTCAACGGAAAGAGCTTATTCTACTACTCGTTTGGTCGCCTGAAAGCGGAAGAATACTATACCAACGGCATTGAGTCTGGTACCTGGAAGATCTACTTCCCCAATAAACAACTCCGCAAAGAGTTCCGCTTCAAAAACGGTCTCCTCAGTGGAGCCTATAAAGAATTTCACGAAAGTGGAGCCAAAAGTGTGGAAGGACAATACGCCCTGGGCCTGAAAACCGGTAAATGGCTGAGCTTTTATGAGGATGGCACGCTGTTCTCTATAGGTGACTATGAGCGCGACCAGAAAACCGGACTTTGGAAGTACTTCAAAGCCAATGGAGCCCTGGACTATGAAGGCCAGTATCAGAATGACCTCATGGAAAATCAATGGATTTACTACTACGACTCAGGCATTCCCCGAATGATCGGGAGTTTTGTGCACGGGGATGAGGATGGACTGTGGGGACTTTTCTACGAAAATGAACAACTCAAACAAGAGCAGGTCTGGAAACTGGGACGTCTGATGGAAGTAAGTCCGTTTTTTACCATCCAGGGTGAAGAACTAACTCCAGGTACACTCAAAAATGGCACCGGCACCCTTCTTTCTTACCATCAGGATGGCACCATCGCCTCGGAGGAAGAATTGATCAACGGAAAAAAAGCCGGTGTAGCCAGGTACTACTACGAAGACGGCACCTTGAAAGAAACCGGACGATACCTCACTGGACTACAGACTGGTGAATGGAGACAATATCACCCCAATGGAAAAATCGCTGCGGAGGGCCAATACACCAAAGGCCTGATGACGGGGATATGGTCCTTTTTCAATACGCGTGGGCGCCTGATCGATACGGCGGACTACTCCGAGGTGCAATCGGAATAACCCTACCAGGCCAGCGCTTCCAGCGCCTCTACGATTTTGTGGGGATGACTCCAAGGGATGAAATGGTTCACTCCCTCCAGATATCGGATATCAGCCAGTGAATCTCCCATCATTCTCCGCACAAATGCTGCGTTCTCTTTGGGAACCAGCATATCCTTGGTCCCCTGAATGACTACAGCCGGAATTTGTACCGCCATCCAAAGGGGCAGCATACTCTCCAACTCCGCTCTAAGGGGCAAAATCTCCTCATTGCTCACCCAAAAGTCCGTGGGAGTCACCCAGCCACCCACTCTCGTTTCTATCCACGTTCTGTACCACTCATAGCGCTCCATGGCAGGGTCCACAGAAGGAGCCACCAGCACCATGGCCTGCGTAAGACTCGGGTAGTCCATGGCGATCCGGGCGGCCACCGGGCCGCCAAGGGAGTGACCAACCATCACTTTGTTGGGCTGATCAAATCGACTGATCACCTGCTCCAGGTAGTAGGCTTGTTTTTGCAATGAAGGCTCTGGCCGACCATAGTCCGAATCGCCAAATCCGGGACGATCGATGGAGAGCACATCGTAGGTTTGAAGGAGGGAATCATTTTTGAAAAAATCAATAAACGCACTCCACGAACCGGGAGATCCATGAATAAACACTGCCAGATTGGGTTTACCCCGATCTATGTAGACATAATGCACGTGATTACTGTCCACTTCAATGGTTTCCAAAACCGGCTGAATGGGGCGGTCTTTGAATATCTCCTGAAACGCCTCTTGCTCTAACCTGAACTGCATACAACCACACAGGAAAACCGCAATCAACCATATTGGAGCTTGTCTCATGGTAGGCAAAACGCCAGATTCGCGATTTTGGTTATATATTTCAGTATTAAACCAATATCTGATGATCATCAACCTCATTTCTTCGCCCCGAAACATCTCCACTGCGCTCATGTATTCTTTTGCGCACAGATCCGACACCAAAGTGATGGATGAGCCCTTTTATGGCTACTATCTTAACCTCATCGGGGCAGATCATCCGGGAAAGGAGGAAATCATAGCCAGTCAACCCAAAACAGTGAGCGAAGTACGCAACTGGATCCAGCATACCGCCAGCCAGCATGAAGTGGTCTTTGTGAAAAACATGGCCCATCACCTGATCAACATGAACATCGATTTTCTGGAGGATTATCGAAATGTCTTTCTGATCCGTGATCCCCGCCAGTTGATCACCTCTTTCTCAAAAGTCATTCCCAACCCACAGATGACTGATATTGGGGTCGCCAGGCAATATGAACTTTTTGAAAAACTGAGGAAAACTCAAAGCTGTCCTGTAATCGACTCCAATGAAGTATTGAAAAATCCTGACAAGGTACTCCGACAACTGTGCGAATCTCTCGGCCTCACCTTCGAGCCCTCCATGCTCCGGTGGAAGGCTGATGCCCTGCCAGAGGATGGCGTGTGGGCTAAATACTGGTACAAGAATGTGCATGCGTCCACGGGTTTCCAAAAGAAGAATCCGGACTGGGTGCAGTTCCCTCCTGAATGTGAAGCATTGTATAGCGCTGCTTTACCCCTATATGAGAAAATGGCCCAAGATGCCCTAAAAGCGTAGGCTTTATCAAAAGCTAACATATTGTTAGTTATTCCTTAACAGGCCTGTTGAGTGCGGTAGTAGGTTCGTACTCTAGCTTCGTGTTTTCATTTACAACCATGAAGACAATCCATTACGCATCTATTATTGCGCTGCTCACCATAGCGGCTTGCAGCCAGCCAGAGATCAACCACTATCAACTCCGCATCAAGGGTAGTGAATCCATGTATGAAACTTTTCTGGAGCTCAAAAATGATTTTGAAAAACGTCAGGACAGCATCATCATCAGTTTAGAGGGAGGTGGCAGCCGCACGGGGCTGATGGCCATCAAAAATCATGAAGCCGAGATTGGGCTCTCTTCGTTTCCTTTTGACCTAGAAAAAACCCTGGGATCCGATCACCATGTGAGTGAGGCGGTGGTTGCTTATGATGCCATTGTGGTCATCACCAACCAAAATAACCCCATTGACTCTCTGAGTGATGAAAGTTTACAAAAAATCTACTCGGGCACCGTCTATGACTGGAATCAACTTGGAGGCAGACCCGGCCTCATCTTACCCATCATCCGGGATGAAAACTCCGGTACGCAGCAATTTTTTGTAGAGCATTTCGGGGTAAAGCAGCTGGCCCCTACTGCCAAAGTAGCACATGATAATGCAGAAATTGTGGCTAAAGTAAGCAGTAATCCCAACGGCATTGGCTTCATTGGCTTTGCGTACTTTACAGAAAGTGTTCACAACATGAAGCTACCGTCTGACAGCACACAGACCCAATTTGAAGCACCCACCCATCGGAATCTGGAAAATGGGAAATACCCACTGAAACGCGGACTGAGAATCTACTACCGGGATACGAACAACCCCGCGATCAGCGGTTTTTTACAATACCTGAAAAGCAAACACGCAGAAGGGGTGATTGAGTCGTTTGGGCTCATCCCGGTGCAGGATAAATCTACAGAAATCTCAGCGGGTCAGCCTCCGCAGACAGGCCCCTGAGCACATCAACAGCACGCTGTGCGTCCCCTGCATCTACAAAAATATGGTCGTGATAATAGCCGGCCATCACATTGCAGCTGATGTTGCTTTTGGCCAGGGCTGTGGCAAAGACCGCTGTGAGGCCTACGGCAGCCAGTGAGGAATGCACCTTGAGCGTGATCCAGGAAGCCACAAAGTCGTAAGAAATCCCCAGAGCGTCTGCCCGTTTTCTTTCCAGCACCACAGTGGTGCCTTCAGCCTCTCTGAACTCACAAATCGTATCTTCCCGGCTGATGCCTGAGAGGTTGGTCACTGAAGCAAACACATACTCCCCTGGCTGCAGTTCCGGCATCATACTTCTGATCAGGGTGGTCAAATTGGTTTCTCCAGTCATCCGAATCAGTTAAATAATCCATCTCGTTCCGGTGCCACCGCCACGGCTATTTTAGAATCGGCGGTACCGTAATACACAAACCACTGACCTTTATACAAACTCAGTCCCTCGAGGAAGCAAACATTATTAACCTGGCCTGTGATCTCATAGTCCTTGTCGGGGGTGAAAAAGTAATCCTCCGCACGCGCAAGAATCCGCTCGGGATGCTCAGGATCAAACAGCACCTGGCCGGCAGAGTAGGTACCATGAGCCAAAGTGGGATCATATCGATCATCCAAGGCATTTCGGCTGTTGTAGATCAGTAAAATTCCATTTTTCGTCAGCATGGCCGGCGGACCGGGTTCCACCAGATCACTGTCAAACTTTCCCTCACGGGGACTCAGCACCTTGATCCATTCCCCATCGGCATCTTTCACTGGCGTCCACTTGATCAGGTCGTCAGAAGTTGCCAAAAACAAGTCCGTATCTCCAAAGTACATCCAATATTGACCATTGATTTTCTTTGCAATGAGTCGCCCGTCCCTCATTTCAGATACAATGGACCCTGACTTAGACCAGCGGTCTATGTCTTCCTGCCTGGCAAAAGCAGACCCATATTTTGTCCAATTGATCAGATCATTGGAGGTGGCCAGCAGCAGCCGGGCCAGGTCTCCATCATACCCCGTGTAGGTCATGATGTAGCGGCCATTTTCATCCTCCACAATGCGGGGATCTTCAGCACCACCCTCCCATTCATATATTTTGGCTTCATCCTCCTGAGGGAAAAACACCGGCTGAGGGTATCGGATGAAGTGAAGCCCATCCAGTGAATAAGCCAGCCCGATACGCGAGGTTCCGTTGTATCTACCAACAAAATCCTCCGCACGGTAGAGCAAAAACAGGGTATCATTCCTCACTACAGAGGCCGGATTGAAGACATCCTTCCCCTCCCATTTGACGGTATCCCCTTTGATGGGATCCACAAATAAAGTAGTGGTGTCCGGAGTGAGCACAGGGTTGTTGGCGTCCATCTTGATGAAGCCAGTCAGTTGCCAGTCCGTTGGGACCTTCTGCTCCGGGTTGCACGCAGTGATAAACAGTAAAAGCAGGGTGATTAATGGAAAAATTCGCATAATTTTCAAGTGTCAAACCCCAATTTAACAAAACGAATGCTACAAAAATATAATCCCAAAAACGAAGACATCAAGATCTGGGTGGATGATCGCCTGATGGATCGCTCAGAAGCCAAAGTTTCCGTATTTGACTCCTCTGTACAGGGCGGAGACGCCATCTGGGAAGGTCTGCGGGTATATAAGGAAGGTGTCTTTTGCCTGGATCATCACCTGCGCAGGATGCGCGAATCAGCCAAAGCACTGGCTTTTGAAAGTGTCCCTTCAGACCCAACCATCAAATCGGCCATCAAAGCTACCCTGCAGGCCAATGGAATGACAGAAGACACCCACATTAGGCTCACCCTTACGCGAGGTGAAAAAGTCACCTCAGGAATGGATCCTCGTCTGAATCAAAAAGGGCCGTGTCTGATTGTGCTGGCGGAGTGGAAACCGCTTGTTTACGACAATGAAAAGGGTATAAAAGTGATCACCAGCACTCAGCGCAGAAACAACCCGCAATACCTGGATAGCAAGATTCACCATGCCAATCTGCTCAATAACATTCTGGCCAAGGTGCAGGCCAACTTTGCGAACGTGGATGCGGCCATCATGCTGGATCATCAGGGATTTGTGGCAGAGCTGAATGACACCAACCTTTTCATGGCCAAGGAGGGCGTGCTGTATACCCCCTATGCCGATGCCTGCCTGCATGGAATCACGCGTGGATTGGTAATGGATCTGGCTCGGAAACTTGACCTTCCGGTTTTTGAAAAAAACCTGTCGCTGGTAGAGTTTTACAATGCCGATGAGGTCTTTGCCACCGGAACCATGGGAGAGCTCACCCCGATTCATGAAATCGATGGACGAAAGATCGAAAACAAGTCGGGACAACTCCTCAGAGGGCGGCTTCAAAAGGCTTTTGCGGAATTGATCCCCACTCTGTGCGAGAAGTTGTGATTAGTTCGTATCCACCCAATAATCGGGTCTTTCTAAGGAAGCATTGGGCAAGAGCGTGCAGTTCTTACATATATTAGGATAATCATACTCAAAGGTGCCGCTGAGATAGGCACAGTCGTCCGAGACCTGGGTGTTGAGGAAATTGGGAAATACTGCTATGCGGGTGGTATCCATCAGCACAGCCTGAAAAAAGCCCTGAACATTTTCGTCTTCCTGATCGGGAATCACATTGCCGTAAGCCACTCCGGGTGGAGTATCGAAGAGAGAGCCTGAGTTTTCCGTCAGAGCCTCTATGCTCCGCATGTATTGAAAATTTCGCTCTGACATGGAGTACTGATACAGCGTGAAGATGTGCTTGATCTGAAAGGATTTGTCGATGGCCCTGGTGATGATCGCTGGCACCTCAAATTCGCTTTTGGTATACCCCACATTGGTAAACAGGTTGAGGTCTTCCGCACCAATAGGCCGGATGATGTAGCACGGAGGTGGTGTATTGTTGAACGGATCCGGAAAATCCGTTTGGAAAAAGGCATAGGTTTCTTCACCCAGCCAGGTGAGAAAAATGGGCTCATCTTGCTGCTGAAAGCGGGTGGTCAGGTGGCATTTCACCGCAGGCACCGACACATCCAACCCTAAAGTGGAGGTAGTGATCAGTTCCGTCTCCTCCCAGCTGATTTCGTCCTGGCCCTGGTAGAAAGGCATCCGATCCGGCTCGGTTTCATATCTCCTGCCATCTGCCAGTACCACCTCTATGTGGTAAGATCGACCGGGATATCCCTTCACTATATTGGCCGGGCATCGGTAATTCACTTTGGATTTATTATCCTGAATGAAGGTTTGGGCCACAAAATCCTCTCTATTCCCTCCCTCATCCACGAGGGTCACCTGCGCATTGAATACATCCGTGGGTGCTTCACCGGTGAAGGAAGTCTGCTGAATCTTCACATGATAGGGCCCCGGTCCCTGATTGATATATCCCGAAATGACAATCTGCCGGGCCACATCCTTGTCCTCATCCAGAAGGTATAGCGTTTCACAAGCCGAAACCAGAACCAGACAGACAATCAAGTGAGTGAAATATTTCATTTTCAATACACTTTGGTCCAGTACTCGGGTCGCTCATATGTACTCCCGGGATAGTTGAGGCAATTGAGACAATGGGCATCATACTCACTAAAAGGCTTGCCTATAGTGTACTCACAATCGTCAATGATGAAGCTTATCAGTTCATTGGGAAAAACGGCCATTCGGGTAGTATCCACCACGGAAGCATGAAAATATCCCTGCACCAGGGCATCGCCCTCTACAGGATAAATATTACCAACAGCCCTGCCCGGAGGCGAATCAAACAATGACCCGTTGTTCTCCACCAGTACTTTCACACTTTGCAGGTAACTATAGTACCCCTTGGAGATTCCATATTGATAGACCGTGAAGATGTGTTTGGTCAGAAATGAGTCGTCAATGTCCCTGATCCAAAATCCTTCGAAAGTATAGGAAGGTGCCTTATTTTGGAGGTTGCTGAAAAGATTGATTTTCTCAGACCCAAAATACCGGGTAACATAGCAGGGTGGCGGTATGGACCCAAATGGATCCGGAAAATCCGTGGGGATAATGGAAAAACTTTCGGCACCCACCCAGTTGAAATACAGAGGCTCACTGGTCTGAGGGATGCTGGTGGTCATGTCAATACTCACCACCGGCACCTTAAAATCCAGTCCTGTACTGGCCGTGCGCACATCGAGGGTTTCCTTCCAGTTCAGAGAATCAGATGCCTGTAGTGCTGGCATGGTTTCAGGAACAGACCGAAAAACGTGACCAGTAGATAATTTCACTTCGATATGATAACTACCTCCCGGCTCCCCATGGACGGTGTTTCCCGGGCACCTGTAGACACCGTCACCCACCTCTTCAAATTCCTCTGAAGTCCCGGATTCATCATACAAGATGACACATGCTGCCAGCACATTGGCAGGCAGCGAACCTGTCGCACTGGCCTGGCTTACTTTCACAAAATAGGGCCCACTGGACTGATCGATATACCCGGTGATAATAATGGGCCTTTCAATATCCTTATCCTCTTCAAAATCATAGGGTTCTTCACATCCCCACAGGATCAATACCCCCATCAGCCAGCGACTCATTAACTTCATAAAACGGGTAATCCTCATTTGAAACTGACGGTATAGGTAATAGATGGAAATGCCTGACCGAGTACAGTCAGTTTATAGCTGAACGGGATAATGGCCGTGCTGGTCGGCTTTCTGTAGTAAATAGAATAAGCATTGGCCCGGCCAAAGAGGTTGTATACTGAAAAGTTCAGCTGATCCTCCCATTTTTTGAAAACCGAATTAAATCCCAAACCAACATCAAAACGGACATAATCCGGAATCCTGTATTTGTTTCTGGAACTATAGAGTGGCACCACGGCATTGTTGAAGTAATAACTGGATTCCACGCCTGTGAAAGGACGACCACTGTTATAAACCATGTTCACAGAGAAAAAAGCCTTGTCGCCTCCCAGGTCACGTTTGGCCACCACGGAGAGGTTATGCCGCTGGTCATAGTTGGACGGGTACCACTTTCCGTCGTTGATTCGCTCTGTCTCAGAAGGTCCATTGACCAGGTTTTCAGATTTGGAAAGCGTGTAAGCCAACCAACCGGTCCACTTTCCCTTTTGCTTTTCGAAGAGAAACTCCAGTCCATAAGACCTGCCTTGCCCTTGCAGCAATTCTGTTTCGAGGTGATTGTTGAGCAGGAGATCAGCAAAGTCGCGGTAATCGTAAATGTTACTGATATCTCTGTAAAATACGTCCACGGAGTTTTGCCACCTCCGACGGTCATTGGTGAAGCTCATGCCCAGGCTGTAATTAGACGACTGCTGGGGTTCTATATGAAAGGTGCTGACCTGCCACAAATCTATCGGTGTGGCAGAGGTGGTATTGGAAATCAGGTGAAGGTACTGATACACCCGGTTATAACTGGCTTTCAGCGAGATGTTGGGGGTCATCAGAAAGTTAAGCCCCACCCTGGGCTCCAGATTGGCATAGTTCACATCTCCCGCTGACACATGCGCCGTGTCTACGATATTAGTCAGTGATTTTGGTTGACCTAATTCGTAGAGCAAAAATTCATTTCGAGCCAGCATAACATAGTAGTTGTACCTGAGCCCACCAGAAAGCGTCAGCTTCCCAAGGGCCCACTCATCGTCTACATATATGCTGCCCAGCACCCCCCTATCCTTTTCTACATGGGCAGGTACCACACCAGATCGGCCTCCTGCCAGACGCTCCTCCGGTTTCTGATGATAGTCTTTGATTTCCAATCCCATGTTGATCTGATGGTTGGTAAAGCCCTCATAGAGAAAATTATCCTTCAGTGAGGTGCTGGCGATTCCATTCTGGATCTCATAGTCCTCTGCCACATCATACTGCCGGTTGTGATAGTCCACATGATTGATCTTCAGTTCATGGAGAAACACATCCGAAATTACATTTTGCATGGTCAGGCTACCCATTACATGGCCCCAGTTGAATTCAAAATCGTCGCTAAAGCGAAAACGGTCAAAGCTTCTGTAGAACGATAGATTTACTTTATTCCGATCATTAATTCGGTAGCCCAAAATCAGGTTCTGATCATCGAAAACGGCCTTACTGCGCTTCACATCATAATCTTTCATTTGGCCGATCACCCAGTTGGGGTAAGCAAACCTGGCCGCGGCCAGCACAGAAAGCTTGTTTTGAATGATCGGGGTTTCGAAAGACAGCTTGCTGGTGACGGGGCCTACCGTCACAGATCCCTCCATTTGCTCATAGCTGCCTTCGCGCGTATTCACATCCAGCACCGACGATAGTCGTCCACCAAAAGTAGCTGGCATATGACCCTTGTACAGGGTGAAATCCTTGATGACATCAGAGTTGAAAATGGAGAAGAATCCCAGCAAATGTGAGGAGTTGAACACCTCTGATCCATCCAGGGTGATAAGGTTTTGATCCACCTTTCCGCCACGTACATTGAACCCCGTGGAACCTTCCCCGGCATTGGACACCCCCGGCAATAAGAGTATGGAGTTCACAATATCAAGCTCGCCCATTAGCAGGGGCACGTCCTCAACGTCTTTGATGGTGAGGCGCTCCACTCCGGGGATGGATTTGATCCGATAATCCTCTGCCCTTGCGGTTTTCACTACTTCCTGTAGCTGGGTGAAGGTGCTCTCCATCCGCACGGTCAGGTCAATGTGACGATTGAGGTAAATGGTGTTTCTGTATTCCTTGTACCCCAGATACTGCACGATCAGTGTATAATTTCTCTTGGGGGCAAAGAGTTTGAACTTCCCGTTCAGGTCTGTAGAAGTACCCAACCCGAGCTCTTCCAACAGCACCCCCGCTCCGATAATTTCCTCTCCCCTCTCATCTACTACCGTTCCCGAAAGGTTGAAATCCTGACCAGTAACTGCCAGCTGGCCGATGAGCATGAGCCCGGCGATTAATAAAAAATGCCTCATAGCCTTGAATATAGCTCAGAAACGCAAAAAAGCCACCCCAAACGGGTGGCCTTTTTGAAGAAGTATTAATACAAACGATTGTATATTCTAAATATTTGGAGACCACACACTGTAGCTCTTCGGAGGACACTGAATCTCTACCCAGCCACCACTCTGTGTGGTAGGGTACCAGCCGGAGTGACCTGTGAAATCTTTGATCTGGGTATTGTTCCAGTTGGTAGGTACCCAACGAGTCAGCCAGCTATTGGAATTATTGATGTAAACGATCAAACCTGGGTTGCCACCATAGCCATTTCTACGGGCCACATACTCATCAGTATCGGTGTAGAGAATGCTGGTATTACCTGTGGCTTTATTGTTGTGAATCCAGATCAGGTTGTTCAGCTTGTTTTTGTCCAACCAGGTTTCATAATCCTGATAGAAAATACAGGGGTACCCTTCATGGGTAAGGATGTAGGCATAGGCCAGCATCTTGTTGTAGATTTCGTCCGTATCATGATTGGTCACAAAGGTCACCGCTTTGTAAGCATTTCGCTTCCACATCATGTCATCGTTCAGCTTATTCAGGTTGTTACCATCAAAAGCATCATTCATTTTGTAGTAAGCGGCGAAATCGAATACCGAACTATTCGCATTATTTGCCCACCAGTTGAGGTAGTTTACATCCGAATCCCACAGCTCTCCTACTGAGAATCCGCCAACTGCATTGTTCCAAGAATTGACTACCCAGGGCTCAAATCCCTTCACATAGTCAAATCTCCAACCATCAAATTTCATGGTGTTTTTGTAGTACTTAGCCACAGCATCTGAGCGGCCCCATAGCCAATCCTGCACATAAGGCACATCATGACACAGATCAGGGAAGCCACCAAAACTGCCGCCATCATTGCTATGCACCCAGTTGGGATGGAAATCATGCTGAGTTCTCTTGAACTTACCAGAAGCCACTCCATTGAAGTTGGTCCAGGTGTTTCCCCCGGTGTACTGGTTAGCTTCAGACTGTCCTCCACTGTTGTGGTTGATAACAATATCAGCATATACTTCCATGCTCTGACCGTGTGCTGCAGTGATCAATGCCTGAAGCTCTGTTTTTGAACCAAACCGTGTTTCAACAGTACCGTTCTGGTTGTAATTTCCAAAATCGTAGTAGTCTGTAGGATCATAGCCCATCGAGTAAGGACCATTCTGTGCCTTAGAGACAGGCGGCAGCCAGATAGCTTTGATCCCAGCATTGGCCCAGGCAGTAGTCTTGTTCTTCACGGTGTTCCACCATGTACCACCGGCTGGCACATCCCAGTAGAAACCCTGCATCATCACACCTCCGCCGGGTCCGCCTACATACTTGGCGTTGGACTGAGGCTCTACTCCGGTAGAAAACGGACGGCCATCATGGGTGGTCACATCCACCACATTGATTTCATTTTGGGCATCGAGCAGTGCGTTTTCCGCACCGTCATCCTCTTCACAGGACATCAAAAAACCACCTGCCAAAACGGCAAGCAGCAGACTTAAATGTTTGGTTTTCATCATTCTAAAGGTAGTTTTCATAAGTTGGAAATGGATTAGTAGTTTTTGAATTAGGTTGTTATTAAATCTGGTTTACGTTCAAGTAACATTAGTCATAGGAAGCCAGGGCTGTCCGTGACTCAATGGGGTTCATTTCATTATCAAAAGCAAGCTCGAGCTCTCCATATTCCTTGGCCTTCACCACTAGCGTGTATCGCATGATTTCATTCGAGAGGTCTTTGGTGCTTTTAAACTCCACCACCCTGAATTTGCCAAATCTGTCCTCGACATAGTAACTCATCATAAGGGGTAAATCACCCTCATGTATGGTGGATTCAAACAGTGGTCTTCCACTCTTGTTGTAAATGGTCTCACGCCGTATCTTATCTTCGGCATAGGTGGCCATGTATCTGTTGGCTCCCTCCATCTCTATTTGCTGCCAGCCCACTGCGAGACTTCCTTGATGATCAGCATAGTGCCTGGCCACAATATGAGGGGGCACCTCATCCTCAGAAAGTGCCACTCCCTGGGAGAACACTATGATTCCGGAACAGGTAAAGAACAGGGTGAAAAAAATACTTTTGAAGCTCATAGGTAATTGGTTGGTGGATGGGACTTACGTCCCTATATTTCGCTTAATGTGAAAACCAATCTCCTTTAATAAAACGATCCGTTCGCTTCATTTTATAAATTGACACTTTTAAAATAAAGGTTCGTTGTTTTTGAAAAATCAATAGATTGTAGTTTCGAAAATCTTATATTATTGCGAAATCATAATTTCCTTGTCAGCGGTGAACAGAAAGGTAATTTTATGGGGGTTGCTCTGCTGTGTGTGGAGCCTTACTGGTTTTGGTGCGGATGAAGCTCCAAAGTACCACACCACTTTTATTGTTGACGCAGTACCAGCCAACACGCCACATGATGCTTCTATCTACCTGGTCACCGATATAGATGGTTGGGTCACCGATAAGGCAGAGCGAAAATTTCAAAGATCCCCTGATGGCACACTTGTCCTGCACCTGCTCCACAGCAGTGATACGCTCCAATATAAAATCACCAGAGGCACATGGAGTTCTGTAGAGGCTCGCAAAAACGGACGTGCAAGACCAAACAGATTACTGATCAGCACGGCACCTGAGCAAACGGTACACATGACTGTAGAGTCGTGGGAGGACATCTCATCTCACTCCTACACCATCTACATGTATTTTCTCATCATTGCAGCTATTCAGGGCCTGCTGCTGGTAGTGGCGATCAATACCATACGCAACCAAAACAAAACAGCCAATTCAATATTGAGTGTCCTGCTGGTTCTCATCACCATTTCGGTACTGGGCAGGGCCTCCACTTTTGATCCTGATGTATTCAATTGGGAGCCAAAATTGCTCTTTGTTCCGGAGCTGATCCTATTTACCTATGGACCCATCTTCTATCTGTACATTCACAAGCTGCTGGTCATAGAAGTCAAATGGTCCCGAATTTGGCCCCAGTTCATTCCGTTTCTCGTGCAGTTTGCCC
Organism: Marinoscillum sp. 108; assembly: GCF_902506655.1. Lineage (NCBI taxonomy): Bacteria > Pseudomonadati > Bacteroidota > Cytophagia > Cytophagales > Reichenbachiellaceae > Marinoscillum > Marinoscillum sp. 108. The sequence continues at coordinate 267,637 of NZ_LR734817.1, forward strand.
TTTACCTGCCTTACCTGGCGCTGGAGCGGCAGACTTTTATCTACAAAGTACTGGACAAAGAGCTCTTCCCCTATTTCGCCATCACCGGTGTACTGGCCCTGCTTTTCAATAGTGCCTACTGGATCATCTGTAAGCGAATCCTCGCGGGTTACAGTACACAGGAGCACCTCAACGAGAAACAAAAAAAATACCTGCGATTTCTGGACTATGTCTTAAACATCAAAGCCATCTATCTCGGCCTGTGGCTCATCGTGGTGGTGATCTACATTTCGGGGCGGATTTTGAACACGGATCTCCTTTACATCTCCGAAAACCTCATAGACGTACTCTGGCTGCTCTTTTCACTCATCATCTTTGCACTGGCTTACTATGCCGTGAAGCATCCGGAAGTGCTCCGGGAGAAAAAGAAATATCAGGATCAAAAAATCAATCAGGATGAGATCTCCAGCATCAAAAACAAACTGATCAAACTACTGGAAACCGATCAGATCTATCTAAAACCGGAACTCACCCTGGAAAGTATGGCCCATATGATCCCTACCGCCTCACATACGCTCTCCCGGGTGATCAATGAGCAATTTGACCAGCACTTTACCGAACTGATCAATACTTACCGGGTAGATGAATTTATCCGAAAAGTAGAAGCTTCAGGTGACTCGGCGTCCTTTTTGGAGATTGCCTTCAGCGTGGGGTTCAATTCCAAGCCCACATTCAACAGGGCCTTTAAGAAAATCAAAGGATGCACCCCGCGCCAATATTTCAAAGAAGTCCATTCATCTGACGATCGGCATTAAGTACTTAGGATTTCCTAATTTAGCCATTCCAAAAACAGTTTGATGCTCTATTTCTTTCAGCCCAAAACATCAGAAGGGGTATTCCATCTCACAGATGATGAGTACCAGCATTGTGTAAAAGTGCTCCGCAAAAAAGCAGGAGATGAAATAGGCATCTTCGATGGCAAGGGAATGGCTTATCATGCAGTGATTACATCCATTACAGGAAAGCTCTGTGAATTTGAAATCACCCAAAAAACGCAACTGGAGCCGCGCCCCTTTTACAATCACATCGCCATTGCTCCTACTAAGAATACTGACCGGATAGAATGGTTTGTGGAGAAAGCGTGCGAGCTGGGTGTAGACGAGATCAGTTTTGTCCTTACTGACAACTGCGAAAGGAATAAGATGCGGACTGAACGCCTGGAAAAAAAAGCCGTGAGTGCTCTCAAACAATCCAAAAGTGGATTTCTGACGAGGATCAATCCCATGGTCAAACTGAAGGATTTCCTAAAAGCCGATCACAACGGACTAAAATTCATCGCAGTGGTCGAGCCGGATTTGCCTTATCTCTCCAACGAACTAAAATCCAGTCAGGAGGTCATCACCCTAATCGGGCCTGAGGGTGACTTTTCGAAAGTGGAAGTAACAGAAGCGTTGAGTCAGGGATTTCGAAAAGTAAGTCTCGGAAAGAGTACGCTTCGCACAGAAACTGCCGGCCTCATGGCCGCCCATATGGTGAATGTGGTGAATGAATATTAAAAACTAGCGCGCCACCCACTGATAGGTGGATTTTACACCACCAATGTAACGGTCGAATTTTAGTCTGAGGGAGGTTACTTCTTTCACGATGACATAATTCACTTCTCCGTTCTCAAAAAGGAGCGAGTCTGTGAACACATTCGTATTCGAGGCAGATGAGCCCGCTTCTGAAGCAGTCATTTCACCATAATATAAAGTATCCGGCACCTCACAGGTAGTGATCTGATATACGTCGATGGCTGTAGTCCCCTGGTAAACATGTAGCTCCACCGCATTGGCACAGCCTTCAATGCTCTGAGTCTGACCATCTACCTCTAAACCAGCAAGCTCCCAAACCTTGTCTTCTCCTCCGGATATCAGACGCTCCACCTGGTAGCCATATAAGCCGGGTGGATAATAGGTCTCATCTTCGCAACCCATCAGGGCTACGAAAAATGTCATCCAAAGGAGTAGCGATCTTTTCATATTTATTTACCGAATTTACCCTTGAGCATGGCCAGTTTGGCTTGCAAGTCTCCTTCCGGTTCTTTTTCTTCTCTCTTTTTACGGTCCTGCTTGGGAGCCGACTTACCATAAGGGTCCGACTTCATGGAAAGTGAAATCCGCTTTCTGGGTACATCTACCTCCAACACCGTCACCATCACCTTTTGCTGCAGTTTCACCGCCTTGGTAGGATCAGACACAAAGCTATCCGAAAGATGACTCACATGTACCAGACCATCCTGGTGCACCCCTACATCCACAAACGCCCCAAATTTGGTGATATTGGTAATGATACCTGGAAGCTTCATACCCACAGACAAATCTTTGATTTCATGCACATGGTCTGCAAATGCGAAAGTCTCGAACTGCTCACGAGGATCACGCCCCGGCTTGGCCAGCTCCGCCAGAATATCCTTCAAGGTAGGCAAACCAAGATCGTCAGATACATACTTTTTCAAATCGATCCTGCTCCTCAGGTTTTGATCTTTTACAAGATCCTCCACCGTACAGCCCAGGTCCTTGGCCATGGTGTACACCGTATTGTAGCGTTCCGGATGCACGGCACTTTCATCCAGTATGTTTTTAGCCCCCTTGATCCTTAGGAAACCTGCCGCCTGTTCAAATGCTTTATCTCCAAGTCGGGGAATGCTTTTCAGATCCTCCCGACTTTTGAATGCCCCATTTTCGTTTCTGTGCTTGACAATGTTTTCAGCCAGCTGTGGCCCCAAACCAGATACATAAGTCAAAAGCTGCTTGCTCGCCGTATTGAGCTCTACCCCCACGCCATTCACACAACTCATTACAGTATCATCCAAAGAATGCTTCAGGGCATTCTGATCTACATCGTGCTGATACTGTCCTACACCGATGGATTTGGCATCTATCTTCACCAGCTCCGCCAATGGATCCATCATTCGGCGGCCGATACTCACCGCTCCACGTACGGTAAGGTCATAATCTTTGAACTCTTCACGAGCCACCTCCGAAGCGGAGTAAATAGAGGCTCCACTTTCGTTGACCATGGCCACGATGATACTGGCGGGTAAGCCTATGCCCTTCACAAACTGCTCTGTCTCCCGACTGGCAGTTCCATTGCCTATGGCGATGGCTTCTATGCTATGCTTCTGACACAGGGCACCGATAATGGCCGCAGAAGTATGAATGTCTTTTTGGGGCTCATTGGGATAAATAGCCGTATGTTCCAAAAGCTTCCCCTGACGATCCAAACACACCACTTTACACCCCGTCCTGAAGCCCGGGTCTAATGCCAATACTGCTTTTTGTCCCAGTGGAGCGGCCATTAGGAGCTGCTTGATGTTATCTACAAATACCGAAATAGCCTCGGTATCGGCAGCTTTCTTGCTTTCCATCCGTGCCTCGGTCTCTATACTCGGCTTGATGAGTCTTTTGTATGAATCTTTGAGGGCTGTAGCTACATGTTCAGCCGCGGCATTGGAGCCCTGCACAAACTGTCGGCTTAACCGATCAATGGCTGACTCTTCAGGCACAAATGTGTCCATAATCAGGATTCCCTCCCGCTCACCACGACGGATGGCCAGTAGTCTGTGAGATGGGATGGTCTTCAATGACTCCTCCCATTCGAAGTAATCTTTGTACTTCTGGCCTTCTACCTCTTTTCCCTTGAGTACCCTGGAGCTAATCATCCCCTCGGCCTTAAACAGGTCTCTGATCTTCTGTCTGGCCTCCGCATCCTCACTGATCCACTCAGCCATAATATCCCTGGCACCCTGTAGCGCGGCATTCACATCTTCCACACCTTTCTCCTCACTGATGTATTGCTCCGCTTCCTGCTCAGGTGATACATTTCCCTGTTGCCACAATACTTTGGCCAGGGGCTCCAGTCCCTTTTCTTTGGCTACGGAAGCTTTGGTCTTTCGCTTGGGTTTGTAAGGAAGATAAAGGTCTTCCAGGGCAGCCATCGTTTCAGCAGCTTCTATTTTCTTCTTTAGTTCGGGAGTCAACTTTTCCTGCTCTTCTATGGACTTAAGAATCGCCTCCCTGCGTTTATCCAAATCCCTTAGCTGGGCCAGTCGATCCCTTACCGCCGCCACTTCTACTTCATCCATGGTACCTGTGAGTTCCTTCCGGTATCGGGAAATAAAAGGCACAGTGGCACCCCCATCCAATAGGGTGGTGGTGGCTTCTACAAAGCGGGGTTGTAATGAGAGTTCCTGGGCTATCTTAGCAGCGTAATTGATCATGTTGTTGTTTTATAATTGATGTTTTCAAAAGGAGAAAACATCCGGTAATTTTTGTTCTAACGTAATTCGTTTAGGCGTGGTCCCGACAATCGGGCGCCAAAAATATCATTTCTCTGATTTTATCAGAAAGATTGCGTTAGATAAATGAGAATATTTTCAGAAGCAGAAAAATGAGCAAGAAATCTTACAGAAAAGAACTGATAGAATGGACCATTATTGTGGTAGTGGGTCTGACACTTTATGTCACCGGACTGCATACCGAGGTGATCGGACAAATTCAGCGGGTGGTTCTGGCCACAGGAATCATGCAGCCCGAGGCAGATGATGAGAAGGCAACAGCCAGCTACGATCTCAGGCTTTCTAATATCGCCGGCAAACCAGTCAGTTTTTCAACCTTTCGGGGCCAAACGATCTTTCTTAATTTCTGGGCGACCTGGTGTCCACCATGTATTGCGGAGATGCCAGACATAGAAGACCTCTACCAGAAAATGGGGAAGGACGTGACCTTCGTGATGATCTCACTGGATGAAGATCGGGACAAGGCCCGGAGGTTCGTTGACAGAAAAGGATTTGAGCTCCCGGTATACTTCCTGGAGTCTCCACTGCCCTCACCGTACAACCCCAGCTCCATCCCCACCACCTATGTCATCTCTCCGGATGGTCAGGTAGTGCTCACCCGCCACGGCATGGCTAAATATGACACGGAAGAGTTTAGGGCATTTCTCTCCACACTCACACCGAAGTAGTTAGATGGTTTTCTTAAAGCCCACCCCTTTGGAGATCTCTGACCAAGCCAGGTCCTCAAACTCGATCCTGACCAGCTCCCCGGGAGTCATGTCTCCAAAGTTGGCACTTGTGAGGTAATCATAGAGGTAGGAAATGCCGGGGTTATGACCAATGATCAATATCACGCTATCTGCTTCATCCTGTTTGGTGATCAGTTCGAAGAGCGTGCGCACTGAGGCTTCATATATTTCCTCCATGTAATGCACCGGCAATGTGTAATCCAGTTCTTCAGTGAATATCTCGGCTGTTTGCTGGGTTCTGTTGGCGGTACTGCAGTACACTTTGTCAGGATAAAAAGACTTCAACTTCATGGCCTGACCCAAAGACCGAAGCTGAATCACACCATTCACAGTCAATGATCGGTCAAAATCAGATCCCTGGAAACCATACTCGGCCTGTCCGTGCCGCAATAAATAAAGATTCTTAACCATTTCGATTTTTTTTGGTTAACTCACCAGCTAAAGCTAAAGAAACCTTTAAACCCAGAAGGTGCTATTCTTTAGGTAATTAATAAAATTTCAAGATATTTACCACCTTAAAAAATCTGAGCATGGCAAAAAACCTGGTAATAGTAGAGTCTCCGGCAAAAGCAAAAACGATAGAAGGGTATTTGGGTAGCGATTACCAAGTGAAGTCATCTTACGGTCATGTAAGAGATCTCCCCAAAGGAGATAAGGCCATAGACATTGCCAACGGCTTCAAACCCACCTATGAGGTTTCAGCAGACAAAAAGGAGGTCATCAGAGAACTCAAGAAATTGGCGAAGGCAGCTGAGACCATCTACCTCGCGAGTGATGATGACCGTGAAGGAGAGGCCATTTCCTGGCATTTGAAAGAAGCACTGAACCTCAATGACTCCAATACAAGAAGAATTGTTTTTCGTGAGATCACCAAAAATGCGATTCAAAACGCCATACAGAATCCTCGGGGAATTGATATAGACCTGGTCAATGCACAGCAAGCCAGACGAATTCTGGACAGATTGGTAGGTTTTGAGTTATCCCCTGTCCTTTGGAAAAAAGTACGCCGGGGATTATCTGCCGGTCGGGTACAGTCCGTAGCTGTCCGCATGGTGGTAGAAAGAGAGCGTGAGATAGATCAGTTTGAAGCTCAGTCTAGTTTCAAGATCTCGGCCTTGTTTGACCTGGATCAGGGAAAAGTGCTTCAGGCAGAATTGGGCAAACGTTTCAAAACTGAAGCAGAAGCACAGGCTTTTCTCAACCTCTGCACAGGTGCCGATTTTGAAATCAGTAACCTGGAGACCAAACCGGCCAAGAAAAGTCCGGCTCCTCCTTTTACCACTTCTACACTCCAGCAGGAGGCCAGTAGGAAACTAGGCTACTCAGTGTCCTATACCATGTCACTGGCCCAAAAGCTCTACGAGGCAGGTAAGATCTCTTACATGAGAACTGACTCTGTAAACCTGTCACAAGAGGCCATCGCCAGTGCGAATTCGGAAATATCCGGCTCTTATGGCAAAGACTTTATTCAAAACCGGTCTTACAAAACCAAATCGCAATCTGCACAGGAAGCTCACGAAGCAATTCGTCCTACAGATTTCCATGTACAGTCGGTGAGTGCGGGCTCAGCAGAAGGCCGACTTTATGAGCTCATCTGGAAGCGGGCTATCGCCTCGCAGATGGCTGATGCTCAGCTGGAAAAAACAACCGCCACCATCAGTATCTCCACCACCGACGAAGTGCTCGTGGCACGTGGTGAAGTGATCAAATTTGAAGGATTCCTAAAAGTGTATCTGGAGTCCACCGATGATGACGAAGACGAAGAACAAAAATCGATGCTCCCTCCCCTGGCCATAGGGCAGAAACTGGACCTACAGCAAATGCTGGGAAAAGAAGGTTTTACCAGACCTCCGGCCAGATATACTGAAGCCAGTCTGGTGAAGCAGTTGGAAGAAAAAGGGATCGGCCGACCGTCTACTTATGCCCCTACCATCTCTACCATACAGAAGCGTGAGTACGTGATCAAGGAATCACGTGATGGCAAGGAGCGACAGTATGTGGAGCTAGTACTGGCCAAAGGGCAGATCAACAAAACCACAAAAACCGAAATGACCGGGGCAGAGAAAAACAAACTCTTCCCTACCAATATTGCCATGATCGTCAACGATTTTCTGGTAGAACATTTCGAAAATGTAGTGGATTACTCTTTCACCGCAGATGTGGAGAAAGAGTTTGACGACATAGCCAATGGCACCAAAGCCTGGGAGCAAATGATCCAGTCATTTTACGGCAAGTTTCACACGAAAGTGGAAAACACCGATAGTCTGGAACGTGCGGATATCTCTGCGGCGCGGGAGCTGGGCACAGACCCTAAGACCGGCAAAAACATCTACGCACGGATGGGCAAATACGGCGCCTACGTGCAGTTGGGGGAATCACCCGAAAAGGAAGATGACGAAAAGCCTCAGTACGCCAGTCTGAAGAAAGGTCAGTTTCTTGAAAACGTCACCATAGAGGAAGCCCTTGAACTTTTCAAGCTACCTCGTAATCTGGGTGAGTTTGAAGACAAGGTGATGACTGCCGCCATTGGTCGCTTTGGTCCATATATCCGCCACGATGGCAAGTTTGTTTCCCTTCCAAAAGAGATGGATCCCCTCACGGTGACGGAAGAAGAAGCCATAGAGCTGATCCTGGCTAAGCGGGAAGCAGATGCCAACAAGTTTATCAAGACCTTTGATGAAGACCCTGAAGTGCAGGTACTCAACGGTAGGTACGGCGCCTATATCAAGTTTGGGAAGAAGAATGTGAAAATCCCGAAAGACAAGGTACCCGAGGAGCTGACCTATGCCGAGTGTAAAGAGCTGGCAGACAAAACGCCCGAGAAAAAAGGCCGGGGTGGCGGAGCCAGGAAGAAAAAATAATCATAGACAAAAAACACAAAAGGGGCTCCTGAAAATTTTCAAGAGCCCCTTTTTTATAAAGTTGACCGAATCTACTTACACGTAGTTGTTCAGCATCACTGGCATCACCAGTAAAAGAATGTCTTCGTTTTCGTCTTTCTCTACAGGTAAAATGATACCTGCTCGGTTCGGTGCGTTGAGTTTCAAGGTGATCTCTTCCGCGTCCATGTTGTTGAGCATTTCGATCAAAAACTTGGCATTGAAGCCAATCTCGATATCCTCTCCGTCATGCTCACAAGACAATCGCTCACTGGCTTCGTTGGAGAAGTCCAAATCCTCAGCAGAGATCAACAATTCACTACCTGTGATCTTCAACCGCACCTGATGAGTGGTCTTATTGGCGTAAATGGCAATCCGCTTCAGAGAGCTCAGGAGCTCACTCTTGTTGATGTTCATCGCATTCTCATTGTCTGAAGGAATCACGTTCTCGTAATCCGGGAATCGCTCATCGATCAGTCGGCATATCATCTTCACATTGTTGAAGCTGAAGAATGCATTAGAAGCGTTAAACTCAAGGTTAACGTTGGTATTTTCAGAAGGAAGTGTAGACTTCAAAAGCGTCAGTGCCTTCCTTGGAATGATCATATTGTGCGCCATGTCAGAGGCAATATCCACTCGTCGGTATCTAATCAGTCGGTGACTGTCCGTAGCCACAAAGGTGGTATTGGTCTCATCCAGTTTGATGTATACCCCTGTCATTGCAGGTCTTAGTTCATCATTGCTGGTGGCATAGATGGTGCTGTTGATGGCCTGGGCCAGTACTCCCGATGACATATTCACCGCATACCCATCAGACACTGTAGGGATCTTAGGGAAGTCCGTTGCGTTCTCGCCACTTAGCTTGTATCTACCGTTATCCGAATTGATCTCTATGCTATAAGTATCCGCATCGATGGAAAAGGTCACCGGCTGCTCAGGCAAGTTTCTGAGTGTCTCCAAAAGAATCTTGGCGGGAATGGCAATACTTCCATTCTCCTTAGCTTCCACTTCCAGCTCAGTGATCATGCTTGTCTGAAGATCAGATGCAGTGATCGTCAAAGTACCATCTGTGATTTCAAAAAGAAAATTCTCAAGAATAGGCACCACGGGATTCGTTGTGATCACACCATTGATGGCAGAAAGTTGCTTAAGCAGGTAAGATGATGATACTATAAATTTCATGGATTCACGATTTCAATTGGGCGTCAAATTTAACCCGAAATTGTCATTGGAAAAAAATATACCGGAGAATTGGTTTCCCTAATAATAATCTTTCGATTGAATGGTCCCTCAATGTGGTCTGGGTCCTATTTTTTATACTTAAAATCCTCCTTTTTCAATAAAATCTCCTTCATTCGCCTGTCATCTACCACCAGCATGGATCCTTCATAGGTCATTAGCAGATAAAAGCGATCTCCGGATAACTTCGGAAAAATGTCTATAACCACAGGTGCCTCCTGATTGATGGCCTCAATGGTGAGGGTAGCAAGTGGTGGCATTTTAGAGAGGCTGTCGTATTTTTCAAACCGACCGGCACTCAACCATTCGTTGGTCTGAAAGAGTTGAAACAGGTTGAGATAGTTGACCACTGCATTGGAGTCAATGGGGGCAATGTCCTCTACGACAAAGAAGTCCTTGTCGAAATTGATGGTAAAATCTGAGTCATCTGACTGTTGATAATCCAAAGTCAGTTTTTGAATCGTCCTCCAACTGGCATCCACCACCAGCCGATCGCGCCATTGGGCAGGCTTCAGTTCGAAAAGTCCCCCCAGGTACTCATTGTATCCGGGGATGTGCACCTCATAAACCTCCTCACTTCCGGTCAGTGCAAAATAGGTCTTGGTCTTGGTAGGATTTCCCCAAACTCTGAAATTCAACGGGTTTGCCCCGCCTACGGCTACTTCAATACCTTCTTCGGGCTCTATATCCACTGGTTTCTTCACTTTCACCCTCGTCAGGATGGAAAAGAGCAGTTGCCGAACAGACGGGTCAGCAGGATATTGATCATTCACACGCCACTTTCCCGTGTTTTTGGATAATGCCACTCCCTCACCGATCTGGATATTGCTTATTCCCGCAGTATCTGCCAGTATGAATTTGTTTTCGTCAAAAGAGACACCCGTTCGCTGGCTTCCCAAAAAGAAAAACAAGACATTGACCAGCAGCAGTCCCATAAAAATCACCAACAGATTACGATTATGTGTTGTCATGTTAGTACTTGTTTCTGCGTTTTCTCCAAATCATCTTGAGCACTCCAAAAAGCAACAGCAGCACGATGGGAATCACCAGATTGATGACCTGCCATTTGGTACGTTCCTGCTTCACTTTCACTTTGTCCAACGGGCGAATCTTCACCTCTTTGGCCCGGGTCTCCACCAGCCCGTCCTCGTCCACCAGATAGTCTATCAGATTCATGAGCATGGCCTCATTGGCATAGGTCTTCTGACTATAGGGTTCCACTCCCAAAGGCAGCGGTTTGCCATCTTCCAGGCTCAGCTCGTTGCGTACCAGGTCTCCATCTGCTATGACCACCACTTTGTTTTTCACCCCATCTTCTACCATCTCTTCCTTTTTGAATCCCTGAGGTGGAAACCGATTTTTATAGAGTGAGGTAAACGTTCCTTCCAGTAAATAACCCACGGTTCGTGGCCCACTTTGAAATTTCTCAGGCATCAGGTCAGACTGCAGGTCATTGAAACTCACAGTGACCGGCGCGCCCATGACTTTACTATGAGCAGAAGTCATCAGCAAGGGAATCTTCTCCACACCCACGGCTTTCACCGTGTCAATTGTAGAAGCAAAGCGAACCATCACCGCGTCCATGTTTTTCACCACAGGATGTTTACCATAGTTGGTAATGATGGGGAAGTACGGCCAGGGCAGCATGCGTATTTGGGCCTGATCACCCAGGTTTCCTGCCACCACCGGAAAGTCACCACAGTTGAGGTCGGCTACATAGTTTTGATTGATGCGCACCCCATATTTGAAAAGCAAATCCGCCAAACGGGTATCATATGGAATGGCCACCGTGCCATCGCCTGCTGCACTGTCCATATTTACACTTAGGGCATCCAGGAAGAAAGCAACGCTTCCGCCCTTCATCACAAACTGATCCAGTAGATATTTTTCCCGGTCGGAAAATGCAGTGGTAGGCTTGGTCACCAGCAGCAAATCATAACCAGTAATCGGCGTGGTGCGAGTGGGTAGGTTCACCCTAAACAAATCATATTTGGTAAGAACGAGGTTATTCAATCCGGCCAACTGACTGGTATCCGGCTCGTTGTGACCGGTAATCAGCCCCACTCTTTTGCGGCCAGTCCCAGCCAACTGCTGCAGGGCATTGGCAAACTCATACTCCAGTCCCTCGATGGACTGGTTGATAATCTCTTCCGGCCCACTGGCCCTGTTACCTTTCAGCAGATTAAGAGCGAGTTCCCGGCCGCCGTAGGAAATAATCGCTCCCGGAAAGATCAGTTTCTGAGTGCTCTTGCCATCGATGGTATAATTAAGATTGGTAGGCTGCAGGCCCTGATTGATCAGTCCCTGGAAATACTGGTTGCGGGCACGGGTGCTCGCTGCTTCTCCCGGGTCCACGAATTTCACATCAAAATTCACATCCGTATAAATGGCGAACTCCTCCAGTAATTCACGGATCGACTTTTGAAAACGAATGAAATTAGCCGGTAGCTCCCCCGCCAGGTATACCTCCACAATCACATCTGCATCCAATCTTTTGAGTAGGTTTCTGGTAGGATCAGAAATACTGTACCGGTTTTCCTCAGTCATATCCAGGCGAAATCGATAGCGATCTGCTACCTGAAAAAGCAAGACAATAATCAGTACCCCTATGCCCAGGTGCAACCACAAACCCAATCTGTAACCACTTTTCCTCATTTTCCGAATCCCAGGGTTAATTGTGTAAATAGCAACATCAGAGCCATCAGGCTCCCGAAATAGACAACATCCTTAAAGTCCAGTAAACCGCGACTGATAGACGTATAATGCGCCATAATGCCCAACTCAGCGATGTAATAGGACCAGTCTGCCCAGAGATTGATCTCCGCTACGGCATCAAATCCGGCATAAAAAAAGAAACACAGAAAAGCCGCCAAAATGAAGGAAACAATCTGGTTTCCCGTAAGGGCTGAGGCCAGGATGCCTATGGCCGTGAAGACACCTCCCAGAAACACCAGGCCTATATAGGAGCCTATGATCCCTGGAGTATCGAGGTTGCCAACCGGGTTACTGAGATAACTCAGCGAGTAGTAATAGATGATGGTGGGCAGCACTGAAAACAGAACCAGAAAAAATCCGGCAAGGAATTTTCCCATAATGATCTGAGAATCCCTGAAGGGCAGCGTCTGCAAAAGCTCAATGGTTCCGGAGCGCTTCTCTTCGGCAAAAGATTTCATGGTGATGGCCGGGATCAAAAACATAAACATGTATGGCCCCAGGCTAAAGAGCGGCTCCATGCTGGCATAGCCATAGTCGAGCACGTTGGTATCCGGAAATACCCACATAAGCAGGCCGATTCCTATGAGAAAAACCCCGATAACCACATAGGCAATCAGGGAGTCCAGAAATTCATTGACTTCTTTTAAAAAAATGCTGATCATGCTTCCGTCTTTTGCGTTAAGCGATGAAAAATTTCTTCCAGTGACTGCTGTGATTTGGTGAGGCTCACCAACGGCAGGTCATTTTCGGAGGTGATCCGAAGGAGCTCCGCCCTCAGGTCTGAGCGATCAGACTCAATCAAATAGGCGCTGGCCCCAAAAGGCTGAGGCTCGAAACCGGCTTGTATAAACACGCTCTGATCTACGGGTTGCTCAAATTCGATGATTATTCCATTGGTATGATTGAGTCCCTCTTTGAGCACAGATAGCTGATCATTGGCCACGAGCTCACCACGATCGATGATCACCACATGGTCGCATATAGCCTCCACCTCCTGCATGATGTGGGTGGAAAGGATCACCGTTTTGTCCACGCTAATGTCTTTGATCACCTGACGAATTTCCAAAATCTGATTGGGATCGAGGCCCGATGTGGGCTCATCCAGGATAAGTACTTTGGGGTTATGAATCAGGGCTTTGGCCAAGCCCACTCGTTGGCGATACCCCTTCGAAAGGGCACTGAGTCGCTTGCCACGCTCCCGCTGCAGTCCCACGAGCTCAATCATTTCGTCCACCCGCTTGCCTGCGCTTTTCAGTCCATAGGCACTGGCTATGAATCGCAGAAACTCCCTGACGTACATATCCAGATACAAGGAATTATGCTCCGGCAAATAGCCGGTGAGTGCCTTGGTTTGGAGGGGGTGATCTGTCACATCCAGTCCTTCTATCAGCACCTGACCAGCTGTAGGCCGGATATACCCGGTGGCCATTTTCATGGTGGTGGACTTTCCTGCACCATTAGGACCCAAAAAGCCGGTAATTCGCCCCTTTTCAGCTTCGAAAGAAATATCGCTGACTGCCCGCTGTGTCCCGAAGACTTTTGTTAATTGCTGGATAGATACGGCCATAGATTTTACTGCTTGCCTTTTGGTCTGAGTGGTCTGAGTTCCAAATCTACAGGAAGATAATTAGGATGTGTATTTAAAAGATCAATCACTGACTTAGCTACGTCTTCCGGGCGCATCATGTTGTCATTGGCGGCTATGGAATCTATCTGATCGAAGAATCCGGTCTTGATGCTCCCCGGATAAACATTGGTGACTTTGATGCCCCAGTCCCGCAGCTCCATCATCAGGGAGTGGCCAAACCCACGCACTGCGTGCTTGGTGGCTACATAACCGCTCATGTTTTTCACACCGTTGAGACCGGCAATCGAGCTGATATTGACGATATGGCCCTGATCCATCTTTTTCATTTGGGGCACCACCATTTTGGTACAGTACATCAGGCCGTGTACATTCACATCAAACATTCCTTTCCAGTCTTCCACATTCAGTTCGTCCACGGGCCCCATCACCCCATATCCGGCGTTATTGATGAGGATGTGAATCTCTGACCCCATGCGGGAAACGGACTCCCGATAGGCGCTGGCCACCGAATCAAAATCCGCCACATCAGTTTCTATAAAATGAAAGTGGTCATCCATCAGCTCCGGCTGAGACCTGCTCCAGCCGGCTACCTCCACGCCTGCATCCAGTAGCTGCCGGGCCATTTCCAATCCTATTCCTTTACTCACTCCTGTCACTATGGCTCTCTTACCCTTCAAATGCTCCATTCTCCTGTTTGATTTTAACTAAACGCAATATTGTTGGTTTTTATTCTTATCTGAAACAGTCGGGGGGCATTTCTGTTTGGGTGTGGTTCAAATGCATATACTAAAAATACGTTACCTTTTTTTCCAACACCATAGTTAAGGGTATGAATAAATAATCGATCGTTCAATCACTGAGACAATAATCAGACTTAACTATCTTTCCCGTATGATCCGTTTTGAAGAATCTTTAGTTCGGCAGATTGAAATAATCAAAAAGGCTGCTAATGCAGGAAAGCTTGTTCTTTTCGTTGGAGCCGGGGTTTCTCAAAATTCAGGAATACCTGGCTGGGGGCATTTAACTGAAGAGTTGAGGAAAGATTTAACTGGCATACCTCCTGGTGAGTATAGTGCTCAAGTTATTGCCCAAATGTATTTCAATAAATTTGGAAAAAGAGCGTATACGGATAAGGTTCAGCGAATTCTAAATACTGAAAGCAAACAGCCAAACCCTATTCACAACCTCCTCTTTGACCTGAATCCCAGACACATTTTAACAACAAACTTTGATAATTTGATTGAATTATCGGCCTATGAAAACCAGCACCCTTTTTCCGTAGTATCACAGGACACAGAGTTACCTACAGCTGAATACATACAACTAATTATCAAAGTTCACGGAGATTTTTCAAATGGCGGTGAGAACATTGTGCTAAAGGAAGATGATTACCTGAGCTACCCAAGAAAATACCCTTTGATCAAAAGTTACATTGAATCTCTTTTTGCTTCAAGTGTGATTCTTTTTATCGGCTATGGCTATAAGGATGATAACCTGAAACAAATCATTGATCAGGTTCGGGTCTATTTAGGTGACGATTCCCATCAAGCCTATCTCATCAGACCTGAACCAACAGATAATCAAATAGAACTGGATTACTTCGATAAGAAAAACATCCAGGTGATCTCCTATTTTGATGATATGTGGAATTACCTGAAATCAGGAAACCCTCATGATCAACCCCTCAATATTGAGGTAAACGGAATTGAAGGGATAGGTTTAAACTTATTCAAAATACTGAATTTCATCTCCAAATTTGATCCAGAGGTTTATAGGCTGTCTTTTGAAAATGTAGTGAATCAAAGTTTGACGGCAATAGGAAACTTGAACAAACAACTGGCATTTATTCCTCCATTTCATCTGATGAATATCTTTCCCTTCAACAAAGGTCAGCTGAAATGGTCGTATGTCGATGATTATAATTATGATAGAAGTAACTATTCACTTACTACCAAAAACAGTGAATTGCTTAGTCTATTTGCAGCCATTAAAACTGATAAAAATGGGCATTTCAAGGGGGTTAGTTCCAAATTCATAAAAAATATTCTACCCCAAAAACTTACTCCGGAAGCCGAGAAAGCCTTTAGTGAGAAATTGAATTCGGACGTTTCAGCCCTTATCAATGCATTGAACAAAAACTTGATTTATGATCTCCCTATTTCAGCTGCCCAAAATACGTCTAGTGGCAAAAAAAGAATTACTTACAAGATTGAAAACCAACTCACAGATTGCCACAGTCTTTTCTTCAAATTTCAGTTTTCAAAGTCTTTCGAAATTGCATATTCCAATAATTCAATAAAATTAACTGCTCAAGAGTATTTAGAACATGGATATACTTTTTATCAATTTCGAGATTACAAAAGAGCCTGTATAGAGTTTCAAAATGCCTCGAGAATCGCATGGAAGCAGAAACTTTACATCATATATATAATCGCCTCAATGAATATCAAGAGGTTATTAAAAAGTGTGGATTTTGACCGAGATACGACAGGTGGAGATTCAACAAAAACATTTATTGAAAATGCCATTAATCAGTCTGGTGTCAGGCACCTCCATGAGACGGCCTTTAGTCTGGATGTGTCGCTAACTGAACGTGAAATAATCAGATACCTCATTGAGGATAATATGTCAGATTCAGTTAGCAACAAGGTAAGAAAGTCCCTTTTTGAGGTTAGAAAATTACCCTCTACGTACTCAGATAGTCATTTGTCTCTAACTTATGAGATTAACTCGCTTTTTGTACACCTGAATGCGAATTGCATCATATATGATCACTATACGAATTTTAAAAATCTGGTTCGTGATGCATTCGAATCATACTGTCTGAACTATTCAAAATCCAATCCAAAAACTCAATTTGAAATTTTCTATCTGGAAATTGCTATTCTCTATATCTCCTATCTGGATGTTAGTGATATTTTATCCGATTCCCTAATTGAGAGAATAAATATCGATGAGAACAATATCTCTGGATTCATTCAAATAATTAATGATTTACTTGAATCCAGCTACATAACAAATGAGTTCGGGAAAGTATCATCCAACAATTTTAATGATGATAAGGTGATGTTCGGCTTCAAGGATCGATTGTCGCAGATGATCAATACATCCCTAGCACTAATGGCCAAAATCGATATTGATTCGAGTCATTTTGAGCTTTTAACAAATCCAATTCTGCATGTAATCCAATTGATGAGAAGGCATGAACTAAAGCACGTTTCAGGGGTCTTATTAAAGCATCAGGAAGCATTCAGTAATATTCAATTAGAAACTATACTTCTAAACTTATTGGATCATGACATATGGGCTTATAATTCCATTTATTCTGTCATTAATATACTTAAAGAAAGGGATGAGAATTATAAAATAAAGCGGGCGGATATATTAGATAAAATACGTAGTTTGGATTTTAAAGGTGAGCAAGGCTTACCATTTCGTCTGTATGAAATAACCGATATAGAAATCAAGCATTTTATTAAAGAGGTGATTGAGAATAGAATGAAAGAAACATTTCATGAAGATGATTATAAAAGTGCGGTAATCTCTGACATTGTTGAGCCCTCCTTATACCTATCACCATACCTGCAAAGAATCTTAGGAAATACAGATAAGCGAGAAACAATAATCAATCATTGGCATTACCGATTCATTATTGAGCATTTGATCGAACGACTTCACCTTGAAAATTTATTTCAAAATGAACTAAATGAGCTTTTAGAAAACTCCGATTATTTTTCTTGGCTGTATAAACCTGAAGCTTTCAATTACGAAAGGTTCGATAAGGAATGGCTAAACTTTGAAAGGTCAGATTGGTTTATCAGCAGAATTAAAAATGTGGATATTTTGAAGGAAAAAGTCCAAGAAATTGCAGAAACAGATCAAGATAAGGAACTCGCCTATTTTTTCACTTGCCATTTATCCTAAAATCACTCACTATGAACCGATCGCTTACCTCCTTCCTACTCCTACTTTGCAGCCTGGCATGCCTTGCACAGGAATACACCACCCTGACCAATCTCCCCTATAGAAATCAAACGGAGCGGAACAGTGATCCTTACATTTCGGAGCGCTGTGTCCTGGACCTCTATCACCCTGCCTCCAGTGGATTTGCCACGGTCATCTGGTTTCATGGCGGAGGGCTCACCGGAGGGAATAAGGAGTTACCGGAGGCTCTCCAACAAAAAAACATCGCCATTGTGGGTGTCAACTATCGGCTCAGCCCAAAAGTCAGGGCTGCCACCTGCATAGAGGATGCTGCCGCGGCGGTAGCCTGGGTGTTTAAAAACATTGAACAGTACGGTGGAGATCCGTCAAAAATCTTTGTCTCCGGACACTCTGCCGGGGGATACCTGGCCAGTATGGTAGGACTGGACAAGAAATACCTGCAGGCCTACGGGATAGACGCCAATGACATTGCCGGACTCATTCCTTTCAGTGGTCATACCATCACGCATTTCACCATACGTGAAGAACGTGGCATCCCCGGACATCAGGCGATCGTGGATGAGTTGGCCCCTCTTTATCATGTACGGGCGGATGCTCCCCCCTTGCTGCTCATCACCGGTGACCGGGAGCTGGAAATGCTCGGGAGATATGAGGAAAATGCCTACATGATGCGCATGATGAAGGTGGCCGGCCATCAGCAAACCACCTTGTATGAGATGGATGGTTACGGGCACGGCATGACCTACCCGGCGTTTCCGCTGCTCCTGAACGAGGTGAAGCGAATTGTTGAGGAAAAATAGATTGTTAAAGTCTATTGATACTAAAGCAACCTAATACTCCTTTTTCACAATTAATAACACCATGAGCGGAGCAGGATTCACTAAAGACATGGTTAACTCCTCACGGGGCAACAGAACGCTCTTAAAGGGTAATGCCTCTGCTACATTCAATAATTTCGATAGGGAGGCCTATCAGATCAAACCAAAAAAAAGAAAAGCTCCCCAGTACAATCAAGCCTCCAAAGCTTATATGAAGCAGCTCAGAAATCAACTGTTGGCTGACAACCTACGAACCTCAAGAATCAGAAAGCTGGTGCTAGCAGGTTCAGTGATAACAGGGCTCATTCTGTTTTCATTGCTATTTCTTTAACCTTCATCTTATCCTTCTTGGGTGTTTTATCCCTGACTTTCCCTAATTTTTCCGGGTGAAAAACGAATACCTCGATACGCTGGGACTCCAGCCCGGCGCCACCAAAGCGGAAGTAAAGGCTGCCTACAGACGGCTCTCCAAAATACACCACCCAGACATCAGTAAGGATCCCAACGCCAAGGAGAAATTTATTGAAATCAATGAAGCCTATAATTTCCTCACCAAAGTAGGCCCCACCCCACATCAGGAAACGGTCTCCTATAACTACAACCCTTACGTATCAGAGTATGACCAATGGCGCAAGGAAGCTCGCCGCAGGGCCTGGCAGAAAGCCAAAGAGCAAGAGCGAATGCAGCAGGAAATGATTGTCAAAATTCTCAAGGGCTTCAACATCGTTGCGCTTATTATTTTTCTGACCAATGTGATGCTTATTGTGGACTACATCCTCCCCAAAAAGGAGGAAACGCAGGAAATATTGAGTATCTACAGAGTATACGAGTCAGGACGCCATATCAAAAAGACCTACCGCTACGATGAAATTCATTTTGAAACCGTTACCATGCTTTTTGACAGGGGCGAAGTGACCACCCTCAAGGATCTGGGGCCTACAGGTCGTGTAATCACCACCAGGCTGTTCCACACGCCTATCGCGGCCTACATCAGTATCGCAGGAAATGAAGAAAGACACGAGCAGATTTATAGTATCTACAGAGTGTTCGGATTCCTGATTCCGGCTATACTTCTTTTTCTGGCACTTTACCGATATGCAGTCACCTCCCTGGATCCCAAGCTCACTCTGGCGCTCTTTCTGTTGGCTTTTTTTATGATTCAGCTCTGGATACTCCTTCTGGACTAATCAGAACTTCAGGCAAACGGGCCTTGAAACTTCAATCTCCTGATCGGTATAAGAGAGTAATCCGGTTTTGGGATCTCTGGAAAACACGGTAATGTTATCTGTGTCTTTGTTGGCGACCAAAAGAAACTTCTCGTCTGGAGAAAGTGTGAAATTTCTGGGCCATTTACCTTGTACAGACTCCACACCTATGCGCTCCAGCTCACCACTTTCGCCTACTGAGAAAATAGCAATGCTGTCATGCCCTCTGTTGGATCCATACAGGAATTTGCCATCGCTGGAGAGGTGAATATCGGCGCACTGACTATGCTCCGTAAAATCTTCAGGTACTGTATTAGCCCGATCAATTTCCGTAAGCCTACCTGTCTCAGTATCCACATCAATGGAAATCACACTGTTCGAAAGCTCATTGATTAAAAAAGCCAGGTTCTTAGTCGGGTGAAATACCATATGCCTCGGGCCGTCTCCCGGAGTAAGTTGCAAAGCCGTAAAACCCTCTCCTATGGCTCCATCCACTACCGGGTAACCCACCACCTGATCGATCCCCAGATCCACCACATAGACGAAACGACTGTCTTTGGAGAATAGCGCACAATGTGCGTGAGCAGCTTCCTGCCTGTTGGCAGAGTCCAGCCCAACACCTTCATGCTGATAAGTAGAGGGCTCCCCTACAATACTGCCATCCTCGGCCACAGCATACACCGCTCCGTTACCAGAAGAATAGTTAGCCACTGCCACCAGTTTCTTGTCAGCGCTGAAGTCCACATAGCAGGGATTGATCCCCATGGACGACACCTGATTGATCCGCTGCAGCCCATCCTTGCCCCAGGCATAGGATACCACCGCACCATCTCCGCGCTCTCCTACAGCGTACACATATTTATGATCCGGGCTAATGGACAGGTAAGACGGGCTCGCCGCCTCTACAGCCAGCTGGAGATCCGAAAGCTCCCCAGTCTGAGTATCAAAGGAGACTTTATAAATCCCCTCACTTGTCTGGTCGGTATAGGTGCCAATCAGCAAATCCATTTTAGTGCTTTTTTGAGTGCAGGAAAGAACAAAAATGCCCAATAGCAGGGCGGTCAGGTGTCGAAAATTCATCATTTTAAAAGTTTTGGTGCGTCAATTTACGCATGCTCTTCAAATTCAGGCAGGATAATGAAAAGAAAAAACATGATCTCCCATGGACTTTTTCTGTTCTCACACGGCCATGTGGCCGGTAAATGTAAAAATCGCATATTAATCAACTAAGAAGCTCCTGACCAAATCACGAAACTGCATTACTGCGACCTTCTGGTTCTGAACCCGGATGAAACCCCGAGCGAATCAAAGAATAAATCCTTGTTTCCATGTATTTAGCACACACATCTTTTATGCCTGATTTCTTTCAATTGAAAATGATGTTTCTTAAATTATCCTTTTAAACCTAATTCAAAACAATCATGAAAAACTATCTTAAAATCAGCGCCTATGCGCTCTTGCTATTCCTGTTGGCCTCCTGCCAGGATCAGAACACTCCAGAACAACCACAACTGGAAGATGTCCCCAATGAAATACTCGACAAAGTAGATGCCCTCGGCTTCAATGCCAACGAAGTGCGCATGTACGATGGCACCCTCTTTATCGAAGGAGACATTGCCATTCCGGTCTCGAAACTCGATCAAATGAAACCCGGCCAACGAATCCCCACGGAGGAACAGTACAGCACTGACAACCTGGTAGCTGGCAATCCACGTACCATCAACGTATTTGTAGACATGCCTCAGAAGTACAAAGATGCCACTGACATTGCTAATGCCAGATACAATGCGGAAAGCCTTAACCTCACCTTTCAGCGGGTCACCAGCTCCTCAGGTGCAGACATTACCATCAAGGCTTCTCCCTGGTATTATCGTTTCTTAGGAATTCTGGGATCCGCCGGATTCCCAGAAAATGGT
This sequence comes from Marinoscillum sp. 108, assembly GCF_902506655.1. NCBI lineage: Bacteria > Pseudomonadati > Bacteroidota > Cytophagia > Cytophagales > Reichenbachiellaceae > Marinoscillum > Marinoscillum sp. 108. The sequence continues at coordinate 288,988 of NZ_LR734817.1, forward strand.
AACCCCTATCACACCATTCTGATGACACGCGCCTATTATGACAATGTGAGCAATATCAATGGACTGGCGACTACCATTGCTCATGAAATGGGTCATTGTATCGGCATGCGACACACCGACTATATGGACAGAAGCTATAGCTGCGGTGGAGTACCGGACAACGAAGGAGATGGCGGTGTAGGTGCCAACCACATCCCTGGTACCCCTACCGGTCCGGATGCAAACTCATGGATGCTGGCCTGTGGGACTCCCGAAGGTGACCGGCCATTTACAAGCAACGACCAGGTAGCCCTGGACTATTTGTATTAATTCAGTTCTCATATTTATTTTTCAGACTCATGATCGAAAGGTCATGAGTTTTTTAGTGTATTTAAAAAAATTAACCAAACGGTTAACTTTATTTCCATACTCCCGTATATTTGCAGTATGACACAGGAAACTGCCGAGTACAAAATCAAAGAAGCCGCCAAAGATGTCTTCATGATCAAAGGGATGGCCGGAGCCCGCATGCAGGAAATTGCGGATAAAGCCGGTATCAACAAGGCGCTCCTGCATTACTACTATCGCAGCAAAGAGCTGCTATTCAAAGCAGTCTTCGAAGGGATCATCAAAGCATTTATTCCAAAGATGCTGCAGTTATTCACCAGCGACCTCCCTCTGGAAGCCAAAGTGTATCAAATGGCCGATAAGTATGTGGACTTCCTCTCCGAACATAGAGAAATGCCTCTTTTTATCCTCACGGAGCTCAGAAGAGGCCCCCTGAAGCTTATACAAGCCTTAAATATAGGAGGATTGATAGACCTATCGGTCATTCAGCGCCAGATAGATGAAGAAGTGGCGAAAGGAAATATTCGCCCGATTACTGCACCACAGTTTATGCTCAATTTTGTCTCCATGATGGTATTCCCCTTCGCCGCTGGCCATATGTTCACTGGCATCTTTGGCGTCTCAGAAGAGGAATTTCAAAAGATCATGGAAGCCAGAAGAACCGAAGTTCCCAAATTTATCATGAATGCATTAAGACCATAAAAAAAATTTGTCATGAAATTAACCAAAAGGTTAAACCAAACAATTAAACCAGGAATACTCTCACTGATGCTCCTCGCCTCCACTGTCGCTGAGGGTCAGTCTGTGACAGTATACTCTTGCTACGAAATGGCTGAAGACCTGAGCCCTCTCAAACAAAAGGAAATTTACCTCAGCTCCATCAACAGTCTGAACCAGCTCATACAAAACACCCACAACCTTCCCAGTGTGACCCTGGAGGCTTCTGCCTCCTATCAATCGGATGTGTTTGGGCTACCCGCTAGTATTCCAGGCGTGGATTTTCCTACGATCCCTCGAGATCAGTACAACATGTCACTGCAAGTGAAGCAAAAAATTTTCGATGGTGGAGTCTCCAAAGCCTCAAAAGCCATTGAGGCTTTGGATGAGCAAGTGAAGCAAAATGAACTGGATGTTTCCCTTTATCAAATCAGGAATATCATCAACGAACTCTACTTCGGAAGCCTCCGGCTTCATCAGCAGGAGGCCGTGCTCATCAGCTTGTTGGCAGAGTCTGAAAACAAAACCAGCGCCGCACGCGCGGCCTTCAACAATGGTGTGCTCCTCAAAAGCGAGCTGAACGAACTGGCAAAAGAACAACTGAAAGTGAGCCAGCAACTGGTGCAGGTGAGTCATGCCAAGGCCGCAACACTGTCCATTCTATCCACCTGGATCAATCGGGAAATCAGTGCAGAGCAACTGGAACTACCCACCCCAGACGTGAATCAAAGTTTCGAATCCATTGACAGGCCGGAGCTCTCACTTTTCGCCACCAGAAATGAAAAGCTATCGGCCATGGCCGACCTAACCTCCACGAATAATACCCCCAAGCTCTATGGGTTTGCCAATGTAGGGTACGCACAGCCTAATCCACTCAACTTCTACCAGACTGATTGGAACAGCTACTACCTCGTGGGTGCACGACTCACCTGGGGATTGGACTGGGGGGCTTCCAAACACCAAAAGGAAATACTCCTGATCTCCCAGGAAATGACTTTGACCGAACAGGAAAACTTCCTTCGTCAGATCAACAATGACCTGATCAAAAAAAAATCGGAGATCGAGCAAATGAAAGCCACCATTGTGCTGGATGAACAAATCCTGCAAATGCAAAACGAAATTGTAGCTGAAGCCGAAAAACAATATGAAAATGGCACCCGCTCCTCTACTGACCTGCTCACCATACTTCACGAGCAGGCACAGCTGAAAATGAACTTATCCATACACTCCATAGCCCTCGCACAAATGGGTGTAGAACTATTGACCATATCCGGAAACTTACCATGAAAAAACTAAGCATATTACTCCTGGGAGCCTTCACACTGTCCTGCTCCTCCTCAGATCAAACACCAGATGCCTATGGCAACCTGGAAGCCACAGAAGTTTTTGTGTCAGCCGAAGTTGGTGGAAAAATCATTCAATCCTCCATCCGGGAAGGCAGTCTTTTGGAAGAAAATCAAATCATACTCACCGTAGACACCACGCAGCTTCACCTGAAAAAAGGCCAAACTGAAGCCATGATCTCTGCCCTCAGAGAAAAGCTTCAAAACATACCCATTCAGCTGGAGGTGTATCAAAAAAAGGAACAGCTGCTCCGGCGAGAAGTGCAACGTGTAAAGAACCTACTGGAAGCCGGAGCTGCCACCCAAAAGCAACTCGACGACCTCTCCGGTGAACTGGAGGTGATCACCCGACAAAGCGAAGCCCTGGAAAGTCAGCTATCCACCGCCAATAGAAGTATTCTGTCGGAAATCAAACCCCTCAACTGGCAGTTACTGCAGCTAGAGGATCAGATCACCAGAAGTGCCATCAAATCCCCCATCAGCGGCACGGTACTTCAGAAATTCAAAGAACCTGGTGAAATGGTGATGCCTGGCCAGCCAGTGGCCAAGCTTGCCAACCTGGAGCACATGGAAGCCCGAATATTCATCACGGGGGATCAACTGTTGTCCATAAAGCTCGGCGGCCAGGCTAAGGTTTCCATCGACGGTACAGAGGGGAATATTGTCTACGATGGCACAATCATCTGGATTTCTGACCGGGCAGAATTCACCCCCAAGTCTATTCAGACGAAAGCCGAACGCGTCAATCTGGTGTATGCCGTAAAACTGGAAATGAAAAACGATGGCAGCCTGAAAATCGGGATGCCTGTGGACGTAACCTTCGTCTTATGAAAGCCATCACCATCAACCATCTGAAAAAAGATTTCGGAAAAGTAACCGCTCTGAAAGAAGTGAGCCTGGAAGTGGCTCAAGGGGAACTCTATGGACTCATAGGGCCCGATGGTGCGGGTAAAACTACCATGATCCGCATCCTCACCAGCCTCCTCACTGCCACCGCAGGAGAGGTGAGCGTACTGGGCCTGAATCCCCAAACGGAATACAAGGCCCTGAGACAAAAGATCGGGTATATGCCAGGGCAGTTTTCGCTCTATCAGGATCTCTCGGTGGAAGAAAACCTGAACCTCTTTGCCAGCATTTACGAGACCACCATTGAAGCTAACTACCACCTGGTAAAGGACATCTACCAGCAGATCGAACCATTCAAACACCGCCGGGCCGGGGCCCTTTCCGGAGGTATGAAGCAAAAACTGGCACTCTGCTGTGCCATGATCCACCGGCCAGAGATTCTCTTTCTGGATGAACCCACCACCGGCGTAGATGCGGTTTCCCGAAAGGAATTTTGGGAAATGCTCAAAACACTCAATGTCGGCGGACTGACCATCTTCGTATCCACACCCTACATGGATGAAGCCTCACTTTGCGAAAGAGTGGCGCTAATCCAGGCAGGCGAAATATTGGCTGTGGATACCCCGGAAAATATTAATGAAACCTTCGGAAGGCATCTCTATGCCATCAAAGGAGGTAATAAGCGGGCACTACTCAATGCACTAAAGGCCTTTGAGCACTGTCAGTCTGCGTATTCCTTTGGCTCCAGCATCCACTACACAGACAGCCGCCAGGAGATGGATGTTGAGGAGTTGCTCCTCTCACTTCAGGCGCACGGACACTCCAATATTACCATAGAAGAAATTTCACCTTCCATAGAAGATTCATTCATGAAACTAATGACCAGCCATGACTCGTGAAGCTGTAATTTCCGTCCATCATCTCTTGAAGACCTTTGGCAGCTTCCATGCAGTCAATGACATTTCATTTGATGTCTATCGTGGTGAAATCTTTGGTTTCCTGGGTGCCAATGGCGCAGGGAAAACCACCGCCATGAAAATGCTCACCGGGCTCTGGAAACCTACTTCCGGCAAGGCCACGGTGGCTGGTTATGATGTATTCACTCAGGCGGAAAGCGTCAAGCGCAGCATTGGCTATATGAGTCAGCGATTTTCCCTCTATGCTGACCTCACTGTGAAAGAAAACATCGAGCTGTTTGGAGGAATTTATGGCCTTAGTAGCGGTCACATCAGGGAAAAACGAATCGAACTCCTTTCCAGATTGGATCTGACAGATTCCGAGCATGAGCTCATCAGCGCGCTGCCATTGGGGTGGAAGCAAAAGCTAGCCTTCTCGGTGGCCATGCTTCATGACCCGCAAATTGTCTTTCTGGATGAGCCTACCGGGGGAGTAGACCCTATTACCAGGCGGCAGTTTTGGGACCTCATCTATGAAGCTGCCGACTTGGGCAAAACCATTTTTGTCACCACCCACTACATGGACGAGGCTGAATATTGCGATCGCATTTCCATGATGGTAGATGGGAAAATCACCGCATTGGGCACCCCGGAAGACCTCAAAAAGCAATTTCTGGCCAAAGACATGGACGAGGTGTTTATCAAAGTAGCACGACATACCCAACCGATAGCCCAATGAAACGATTCGCAGCATTTGTCACGAAAGAGTTTTACCACATCCTGCGGGATAAGCGTACACTGGTCATTCTGATCGGGATGCCTACGGTCATGATCATGCTCTTTGGCTTTGCCATTACCAATGAACTCAAAGAGGCCCGGGTGGCCTTTCTCGACCATTCCAACGACCCACAGACTCTGGCCATTCAGGAAAAAATATTGGCCTCCCCCTATTTTTCTCTTTCCGGGCAAATCAGCTCTCCAACCGGAATCGAAGACATCTTCAGGGATGGTCAAACCAAGCTGGTGATGGTTTTTGAAAGTGATTTTGGACAAAGGTTAGAAAAAGATGGCCAGGCCAATATCCAGCTGATTGCAGATGCCACCGACCCCAACACGGCGAGTACGGTAGTGAATTATGCGCAGGCCATCATACTGGATTATACCCGGAACATAATACCCCAACAGAGTACCCCATTAATCAATGTGCAGTCACAAATGCGCTACAATCCGGAACTCAACGGCGTTTATTATTTCGTGCCCGGACTTATCGCCATTCTGCTGATGCTGGTATCAGCCATGATGACGTCTATCTCCATCGCACGGGAAAAGGAAACTGGCACCATGGAGGTACTGCTGGCCTCACCCATGAAGCCGGCTCAGATTATCCTGGCCAAGGTGGTGCCATATGTCTTGCTGTCCTTTCTGGATGCCGTGCTCATTCTCACCCTTGGCAAATTTGTGTTCGGTGTGCCCATCCTGGGGAGCCTCGGCTTGCTCCTGGGGGTGACCTTACTATTCATTCTTCTGGCACTGTCGCTTGGCATCCTTATCTCCACCGTTTCACCCAATCAACAAACCGCACTGCTCCTCTCACTAATGGGGCTGATGTTGCCTACCATTTTGCTCTCAGGATTCATTTTCCCGATAGAAAATATGCCCTTGCTACTGCAGGTCATTTCCAATATCATCCCCGCCAGGTGGTTTATCATCGCTGTGAAATCCATCATGCTCAAGGGCTCCGGATTCTTACTCCTTTGGAAGGAGATCCTGATCATGTTTGGATTCATCCTCTTTTTCATTGCCGTAAGTGTTAGAAAATTCAAAATCAGACTGGAATGAGGGTTATACTATTTCTTATCAGAAAGGAATTCCTACAGATATTCCGAAACAAAAGCATCTTGCCGCTGATACTGGTGATGCCTGTGATCCAGCTTTTCATACTGTCCTATGCCGCAGATTTCGAAATCAGGAATGTGCGCGTTTTCTGGATGGATGATGACCAGAGTACCTCCAGCAGGATGCTGCTTCAGAAAATTCAGGCATCCGACTATTTTCAGCTGGTCGATCAATCCTTTTCTCCGAAAGCTGCGGATCTGGCCCTGGTGCAGCGCAAAACGGATTTGGTGATCCACATCCCTCAGGAGTTTGAACACAACCTTTTCAGAGAAGGACATGCTGATATCCAACTGACTGCTGATGCCATAGATGGTACCAAAGCCGGACTGGGGACTTACTATGCCAATCTGCTGATTCAGGATTTCAGTCGTGATTGGCTGGCCAAGTATGGGAGCAACATTCACATACAAGCCGCATCCATGCCTTCCATCGTGCCCACCTATTCCTTTTGGTACAACCAGCACCTCAACTATAAGACTTTCATGGTTCCCGGTATTCTGGTGATGCTTGTCACCATGATCGGGGCGTTCATATCCGCCATGAACATCGTACGCGAGAAGGAGCTGGGAACCATCGAGCAACTGAACGTCACTCCCATCAGAAAGTATCAGTTCATTGCTGGAAAACTGATCCCACTTTGGATCCTTGGACTATTCATCTTCACTATTGGTCTGGTGGTGGCCAAGCTGGCCTTTCATGTCCCCATCATAGGAAGTCTTTTTCTTATCTATGGATTCACGGCGATCTACCTGGTCATGATCCTGGGCCTTGGGATGCTCATTTCCACCTTCACCAATACCCAACAGCAAGCCATGTTCATATCCTGGTTTTTTCTGGTGATTTTTATCCTGATGAGTGGGCTCTTCACGCCGATCGAAAACATGCCTTCATGGGCTCAAAACCTGACACTGATCAATCCCATCCGATATTTCATAGAGGTCATTCGCCTGGTCATGCTGAAGGGGGCAGTTTTTCAGGATGTTGGCCTCCAATTCGTGGTTATCGGATTGTATGCCATAATCATCAATGGACTGGCTATTTGGAATTACCGAAAGACCGTGTAATCTCCTACTTTTGAGGAAGATCAAGAGATATGACCTTCCTCGAAACCACAGCCCTCAACACAGCCCAAAAGGAAGCTGTAATGGCACTTTGGAACAAAGAATATCCAACCACACTTGCTGTGACCACTGTAGCGGATTTTGATGCCTACCTCCAAAACCTGATTAATCACAATCATCTGCTGGTGATAGATGACCAGAACCGAACCGTGGGCTGGTTCTTTACTTTCGAGCGGGATGCTGAAAAATGGTTTGCAATGATTCTGAGTGCTGATGTACAAGGGCAGAGACTAGGTTCACAGCTGCTTTCGCGAGCTCAACAAAAGCACGACACCCTGAATGGCTGGGTAATTGATCATGAAGACTACAAAAAATCCAATGGCCAGCCTTACCTTTCTCCGGTTACCTTTTACTTAAAAAATGGATTTGAAATACTGAACCTCACCCGACTGGAGACTCCAAAACTCTCTGCCGTAAAGATGCGATGGAGAAATCAGCTTTAGAGCCTAGTCCACCACATTCACCGCATAGGTTTCAGAAGTGATCTGTGAATGAGCGACTCCTCCTTCTTCTGTGGCTTCTGCCAATGAACCTGAAAAAGACCTGGATATGCTCATTCCGCATTGTCCCAACAAGGTCGCCTGAATATCCGCAGAATCGATTTCAATGAAAGTGGCGTTGACCAGGCCTATGGAAGCATAAAAATCACCCCCATCACCTGATAGGTGAAAAGTGACGGTTTCACCTGACTTCAGAGGTGCTCCCTCCCAGGTAATCCTGGCTCCTTCTGCAATGGATAGTTCGGTCAAAGAGGACGGCAAATCAATATCGGCAGGCAGCGACAAGGTATTTCTATACACCACACCATCATTATTGGTATAAACAAAAGTACCGCTGGGCACCTTTGTGCCGTAGCTCTTCTGATAATCTACTATCCCCAGTATCTCGGTTTCCTTCAGACGATCATCATCAAAAGTGATACTACTCGGGGAGTTGATCTTCAAAAAAGTAGAGCCAAACAAAAAACTCGCAGAGGCCGTGGTTTTACGGTCTCCGGCATTATAAGCAAGTGTATAATTGGTTTCAATTCGCTGCTGATTGACATCTGCAGCATCTTCAGACTCACAGGAAGTCCAGACAATCAGGGACATCAGGAGTACAAGGAATAATGGGCGGGTGGAGGTCATGGCTGTGTATCTTAATTGGATTTCAAAAAAGACACTTCAATCTAATAATTCGTTGGGACAAAAAGAAGGCCCGGCTCTCCGAGCCGGGCCTTCAATCTACTAATTTGAACAACAACTATTTCCTGGTGATTTCCTGAATGGCCCTATTCGGAACCAACACCTTATTTACTTTTTCCACGATGATTTCTTCAACCACCTGAAATTTGGCTTCTGCTCTTATATCTTCACTGGAAGCCCCTATTTTCACACTATACTCACCGGGTTCTACCACCCATGCTGAGCGGTCACTGTCAAATGAAGCGAGATCCCGGGCGTCAAGACTGAAGTTGAGTGCTTCACGTTCACCGGGCTTTAGAACCCTGGTTTTTGAAAAAGCTTTCAACTCAAGCGCAGGCTTATCCATAGAAGTCCCCGGAGCAGTGATATACAATTGCACAGATTCCTTTCCTTGAGTATCGCCGGTATTGATCACCTCCACCGACACAAACATCCTTTCTTGAAAAAACTCTGAACCCAATGCAAGCCCATCATAAGAAAATGAGGTGTACGAAAGTCCATATCCAAATGGATATGCTGTTTTCACCCCGAAGGTGGTGAAATATCGATATCCGACATAAATCCCCTCTTCGTATACCACCTCGGAAGCCTTGCCCAGCGACATAGGCCCCATCATCACTTCTTCTGCGCCAGGCAGCGCTTTACCCGGAAAGTTTTTGGTACTTAAAATATCTTCATAGGCCATCGGAAAGGTAGTAGGCAATTTTCCACTCGGGTTAACTGCACCGATCAGCACATCCGCCAGCGCATTGCCAGCCTCCTGCCCACCTTGCCATGCCAGCACAATCGCATCTACCTGATCCCTCCAGCTGGCTGTTTCGATCACATTGCCAATATTGAGCACCAATACCACCTTTTTATCTATCGCATGATAAGCGGCCGATACATTGCGAATAAGTTCCTTTTCAGCATCAGTGAGGTAATAATCGCCATCCAATGTCCGGTCCTGAAACTCACCAGAGTTTCTACCTATCGTGATCAGTGCCAGATCACTTTCACTGGCATGGGCCGCTATTTCTGCCTTTTGCAAGGGTCGCTCCGCTATGGGTGGAAGTAACTCAAAGAAAAATTTCTTTTCCGGCTGCTTGGCCTTCTCCTGTGCGATATACTTTTGATAATCCTCCCTAAGTGCCCCACTCACCAGGTACTTAGCCCTGCCCAGCCCCTCAACCAGGGAAACAGTGTAGGCCTCATTCACGTCACCACTACCCGACCCTCCTGCAATAAAATCATAAGAACCATTTCCAAAGGCGGCAATTTTTATACTGGAGTCCTTCAGAGGTAATGCGCCATCATTCTTAAGCAAAACCACCCCTTCTGCAGCTGCTTCTCGTGCCAATTCAGCATTGGCCTTGAGGTTTGGCTGATCACTATAAGCATATCTTGAAAACGATGGAGACTGTAATACGATCTTTAAAATATGACGAACATTTTCATCCAGCACGGCCTCATTCAACACCCCATCCGATACAGCTGCGAGAATGGCCTGGCGCTGATCTGGTCTTCCGGGCATCAGCAGATCGTTCCCCGCCTTCATCTGTGCCACCGCATCTTTACCCGCAAACCAATCAGTCATCACCAGGCCCTCAAAGCCCCACTCTTCTCTCAATACAGTATTTAGAAGCTCACCATTCTGTGAAGCGTACGTTCCATTGAGTTGATTATAAGCACTCATGATGGTCCAGGGCTGGGCTTCCTTTACTGCGATTTCGAATCCTCTCAAATAGATTTCCCTGATCGCCCGCTCGCTCACTATAGTGTTGATCTGCATTCTGTTAGTCTCCTGATTATTGGCTACAAAATGCTTCACAGAGGTACCAACACCATTTGACTCTACTCCATTCACAATGGCGGCCGCCATCTTCCCACTCAATACCGGATCTTCTGAGAAATATTCGAAATTTCTACCCGCCAGAGGACTTCTGTGGATATTCATAGCCGGAGCCAGCAAAACATCTACCCCATATTCTTTCACTTCATTGCCCATAGCCTGTCCCACCCGGTTCACGAGATCAGGATTCCAGGTGGAAGCAAGTACCGTCGCGATCGGGAATGCAGTACAGTAGTAAGTATTGTTATCCAAACTGTCACGAACAGGGTCTATTCTCAATCCCGCAGGCCCATCTGCCAGCACGATAGACGAAATACCCAAAGATGGAAGTTCCAAGGTACTGCCCGCTGCACCCTGCACTTTATCCTTACGCTCTGCCATGGACATACCGGGAATGTTCATACCCATGCCCACGACCAACCCCACTTTTTCTTCGAGAGAAAGCCGTGGCATGATATCAGCCACACGCTCATCGAGGGAAGCTTTGGGATTCTCATAGAGATCCATTTTCCCATTTTTATTTAAATCAGAATAGGTTGACTCCTGATTTTCAGTGCCGCATCCCAACAGGATGAGCAGACTGAGGGTATAAAATTTATTCATAGCTATGTTTCCTTATTGCGTCGTTATGACACAAACATAATACTTAATCATTATTTTTCATCAACTTTGCCTGCGAAAAGGATAAGTGCGTATGCAGACAGAAAATTTCCACCCTGGTTTATCTATTGACTGTGTGATTTTTGGATTTCACGAAAACGAGCTGAAGGTTTTACTTCTGAAGCTCAAAAAGGACGACCGGTGGGCATTGCCAGGAGGATTTGTGGAGAAGGATAAAGACGTAGACTCTGAAGCCGTACGTGTATTAAAAAAGCGAACTGGTCTGGATCATATTTTCCTCAAGCAATTTCACCTCTTTGGAGATGTCGATAGGATCGAACCGAGCCACTCCGACACCATGGTCAAAAAAGGGGTGATCCCACCGGAACTGAAAGGATGGTTTGATCAACGATTTGTTACCGTGGGGTATTATGCACTGGTAGAATACTCTCGGGTGAAGGCCCCCACTCCTGACCTCACCAGCGAGCGCTGCGATTGGCGGCCACTCAGTGACCTTCCGCCAATGATGCTCGATCATGCTCAAATCCTGAAAAAAGCTCACCAAACTCTGAAAAAGGAACTTAATGATCAACCAATAGGGCTCAATCTTCTACCCGAGCACTTTACCATGCCAGAGCTACAAGCCCTGTATGAAACCGTACTGGAGAAGTCCCTGGACAGGAGAAACTTCAGAAGGAAAATGCTGAGTTACGATATTCTGATTCAAACTGACCTTCAGCGTAAGGGAGGGGCTCATAAGGCACCGCTGCTTTATAAGTTTGACAAGGAAAAGTACAACAACGCTATACTGAGCGGATTACAATCCGGGTGGTAACGCTAACCTCTTGATTTACAGGGATAAATTTTGTTACTTACGAAATGCCGCCTGCATCTCACGTTTACATTCATGAGGATATATCCTCTATTCAGGAGCTCTATTCAGACCTCACAGAGGACTTATCAGCCACTCCTTTGGTGATTGATTTTTTGACCGCTTCGGCCGAAAAACTGTTACATGCACACCGAACCAACCTCCATGCTGCCTTCGTGGAAATCCGCAATGGCCTCCCTCAGTTCGCAGGTAAAAGCATTAGTGAAATATTCAACTATGCCTTTACCATGCTGGACGCACGTACCACGGTGGCCAGACTCCATGGGTTTGAGGATTGGGAAGAGGTAGAGCGGCATTCTGAAAATTCTTTCAACCTGGAATTTGAAAAAGCGATAGATCTGCTACTGGGTGGAGAGGTGGAGCACCTGAGTCAATTACTCAGCACTCATCCGGCATTGATCAAAGCCAGGTCTCCATTTGGACACCAGGCCACGCTGCTCATCTACTGCGGTAGCAATGGTGTGGAAATGAGAAGGCAGGTGGTCCCCGACAACCTGCCTGAAATGGTGAATCTCCTACTAGCCGAAGGGGCAGAAAAACACGCCAAGGCCCGGGTATATGGTGGGCAATTCACCACCTATCAGCTTGCCGAAAGTAGCGCCCATCCACATGATGCCGGTATCATGGATAAGCTACTTCGGGTCTTAAAGTGACATGGTTTGAGTTAGACTTTGGTTTATGGGATTAATTAAGTAATTTCTTGAATCATTCTTAGAACCATGAAAAAACTCATCCAACCACTAGCACTATCTATCTGTATGATGCTCACGATCACTGTGCAGGCACAGGATCCTAAAGTATCATTTCTGAATGGCAACAAAGCACTGAGCCAGGGTAATCTGGACAAAGCCATTGCTGACTTCAAAGAAGCGGTCAATCTGAAAAACGACTATCAGGACGCCTGGTATCAACTGGGGCTCACCTTCAACTACGCCAGAAGGTGGGAAGAAGCCGTCTACTCTTTTTCCAGACTCAAAGCGCTCAATCCCAATTACAACCCGTGGTTTTACTACGAGGCGTGCAGAGCACTGATCGAACTGGACAAACTACCAGACGCTCAGAATGCGGCAACAGCATTTTTAGAAAAGTATCCCAATAAACCGAAAGATCAGCTCAGCAGACACCAGGCTCTTACCAAATTGGTCTATGCCCGAGAAAGTCCCGGTCTGAGAATGCTTCCAAAGAGCATGACGGACCCTGTGCCCCTGAGTGCCATCAACAGCCCATCGGGAGACTACATGCCGCAGGTAAACCCTACAGGCACAAGGCTCTACTTCACCAGTGTGCGGCAGGGCGGATTTGACAACCTCGACGACAGTACGCGCATGATGGATTTTGGTGAGGACCTTTATTTTTCCATCCTCGAAAACGGCACATGGAGTGCTCCGAAACTACTTCCCGAACCACTGAATTCCATGGGGGATGATTTCGGATCGGCATTTACCGGCGACGGACAAATGATGGTCTATGTGCGCTGTGGAGACAAAGAGAGTATCGGCAATTGTGACCTGTACATTACCCAGCTCGTAGGCACTGATTGGTCCGAACCCATGAATATGGGAAATGTGGTCAATAGTGACGACTGGGACTCCCAGCCTACCATCAGTTCGGATGGTAACCGCATCATCTTTACCTCCGCAAGAACGGGTGGCTATGGCGGCTCTGATATCTATATGGTGGAAAAAAATCACCTGGGCGAATGGGGCGTCCCGCAAAATCTGGGTGGTACAGTGAATACACCTTTCAACGAAAACAGCCCCTACCTGGCGCCCGATGGCAAAACCCTCTACTATGCCAGCAACGGCCACCCGGGATTTGGAGGTATGGACATCTTCTATTGCATTTTTGAAAATGGTAAATGGTCCAAACCCATCAACCTGGGTGCTCCGCTCAACTCCTCCGGGGATGACACCAACTTTAGTATATCGGCAGAGGGCATGGGTTATTTCTCTTCCTCACGGCTAAATGGAGAAGACTATGAAATCTTTCAGATAGAACTTCCTGATCACCTGAAACCCAAGCCTACCGTGGTGGTACAGGGGATCGTATCCAACGCCAAAACCAGTGCACCGCTGGAAGCAGTGGTGCTCATAGAAGACATCAACTCAGGAGAGCTCATCAGTGTCAACAAAAGCAACTCATCCAGTGGCGAATACCTGGTGGTGTTGCCTGCCGGCAGAGACTACAGTGTTTCGGCCAGTAGTAAGGGCTTTTTCTTCTATTCACAGAGCTTTGAATTACCTAAGGATACCACCTATCAGGAGATCAGCCTTAATATCATGCTCGAGCCAATCGAGAAGGGAACCAAGGTAGTACTGAACAATATATTCTTTGAAAGTGGGCGAGCGGAGCTTAAACCCATCAGCTATGTGGAGCTCAACAAAGCCGCGGACTTATTAAAGGACAATGCCACCATGATCATAGAAGTAGGTGGCCACACCGATAACCTGGGGTCAGATGAACTCAACCTTTCTCTTTCTCAAAAAAGAGCCAATGCCGTGATGGAATACCTGAAACTGGCGGGAATTGAAGAAACCCGCCTCAAAGCCAAAGGCTATGGAGAAACACAGCCCATCGCCGACAATAGCACGGAGGAAGGTCGCGCCAAAAACCGTCGAACGGAATTTGAAATTGTAGAGTTTTGATATAGGTAAATCACAACGCTACAAACCATTCGCAAAGGGAGCGCCAAAACTCAAAACGATAAAAATTGAGTACGGAATAATGGTAGATGAGGAGTAGGACGAGTACTACCGGAAAGACATTCCATCTCCGGTGGGCATACCAATCCCAGATAGCCAGCCCTACTACAATAATATCGGCAAGAGCAAATCCAATAACAGGAACGATAGGGGCGTGATCAATCCTGGGTACCCATTCAATGAGCGGCCTGAAATATCCGTATATCAGGCGATCCGTTACCGGAGTAAACATGGGGAATATAGTAGCCAACATATACCTGGCGTGAACCAGAGGTCTTTTTCTGTGGTAGATAGCCAGACCGTAAATAATCACAAATACGATGATGGCATTGATGATCAAGGCCAGTGCGTACATGGGCAGGTTGGTCACCCTATCCAGTCCCCGCATCTGAAAATGGATCAGATTCAACGTAGTAAAGACAATGTAGGGAATCAGAAGATATGAAAGCCACCCAAGCCGCTTGTGCAACCCGCGCCTATGAGTGCGAATGAGATAAGCCTGAGTGATCAATAGCATACACCACAGGATCATGCCTATACCGTGTGCATGGAGACGATAGTCGGTCTGAGCCGTGAGTCGAGCAAAATAGCTTCCCCAAAAGGCCACTACTGCCATGACGAAAAACAAACTAAAGAGAATTACGCTCCGACGATTGATCAATTGATCCAATTTCATACTTCATAAATTATATCCAGTTTCCCAATAATTATACGGTTTACGCAAACTTCTTTTAGAGGAGCGGCGTTAAACTTGCCAAACCTAAATTTTCAACAATAAACTTTACATCAAATTATGGCTTTAAGAATTGGAGATGATGCACCCAACTTTCAGGTGGAAACCACTGAAGGTGCGATTGATTTTCATGAATGGTTGGGAGATAGTTGGGGAATCCTCTACTCACACCCTGCTGACTATACCCCTGTGTGTACTACAGAGCTTGGAAGAACGGCCCAGTTGGCACCGGAATTTGCCAAGCGAAACACGAAAGTTCTGGCAGTAAGCGTGGACGATCTGGAGTCTCACCAGGGCTGGATCAAAGACATCAATGAGACGCAAAACACCGAAGTGAACTTCCCGATCATTGCTGATCCGGATAGAGTGGTGGCCAATCTATATGATATGATCCACCCAAATGCCTCCGCTACTGCGACCGTTCGTTCGGTATTCTTCATTGGTGCGGATAAGAAAATCAAGGCTTCGCTTACCTACCCGGCCAGCACCGGACGTAATTTCGCAGAGATCCTGAGGGTCATTGACTCCCTGCAGCTGACTGCCAACTTCAGTGTGGCTACTCCGGCTGACTGGATACAGGGACAGGATGTGGTGATCACTCCGGCAATCAAGACGGAAGACATTCCGGCAAAATTCCCGAAAGGACACACCATCATTAAACCTTATTTGAGAATGACTCCTCAACCAGATAAATAAGCTTTTTAAAAGGTCGTTAATCCAAATTGGATTGACTGAAAACAAGGCGCCCGCAAAATTTTCAATTTTGCGGGCGCCTTTTTGTTTGAGTGTGTAAAGTCTATCATTCTCTCCTATCTGTAATTGCTCTCTTCTGGGTGAGATTTGGCAACCCCAAAGCTGCCTCTACTGCCGCGTAATCCGAGAAATCCACTCGACCGGAATTCCAGAATTCGCCGGGCACCACCACTACCCTGGCAATCCAGGCATCCGTATCTATTGCCCCCAGCCAATCCAGCGGAAACTCAGCATCCAGAAATAACCTCACATCATATTTAGAGTGGTCGTAGTTGTAGATCAGCAACCCATCATCGGTGATTAGCGTCTGATCCAATTGGCGCCATACTTCCACCACTTCATTATTGGCATTGGTATATGTATCCCATAAAAAATAAACCAGTGCTACGTCAGAATCAAACCCTTCGAAGTTGTCCGGATAAGCCAGTATTACTTCATAGTCGGGAGCTGTGAAGTTGATGTTTTCCCATTCAAAAACGAACCCCGACTGACCGTCAGCTCCCTTGGGACCAATAGGGCCTTGAGGACCTGTGGGACCCTGTGGTCCAATACTGGTCTCTGAGTAACAAGAACTTAGCATCACCAGTAGGCCTAATGCGAAAAATTGTACGGTAGCTTTCATAATATTAATGTTTGATTCAGGTAGACTTTACCAAACATTGTTCCAGTTTGTGGTTTGAAAGAATTTATTCACTACATTTGATCCAATTTTTAACAATTTATTTTATTACAATGAGTACTGGAAAAGTAAAATTCTTCAATGATTCTAAAGGTTATGGTTTCATTAAAGAAGATGGATCAGAAAAAGAATACTTCGTACACGTATCAGGTCTTATCGACGAGATCAGACAGGATGACGAAGTAACCTTCGAGTTGCGTGAAGGTAAAAGAGGATTAAATGCAGTTGATGTTAAGCTTGCTTAATAATTAATCATAAAAGTATTTTAATCATTGCTGGCCCCTGACTTTAACGTCAGGGGTTTTTTTGTGGCTTTTTCAAAATAGAGGCCCTTTGCTGATTCACTTCCAGCTGAAAGATATCAGGTCGGCTGTAGTGCCCCGAAACATCCAGTGTCAATCTAGCTGCCCGTACTTTCTGATGATCAATCTCCACATAGAAGATCCCCTCCTGATCGATCACTGGCTCCAACAACCAGCTACCATCCGGTGCTGCCACGCAGCTTCCGCCGTTGGCCAGTGTTCCGCTCATTTGATCCTTCATCAAACGAGCCTGTGGTAAATCATCCGTGATGTCCTTATCTGTAAAAAGTCCGCAGGCTGCCACCACATATGATCTTGATTCCCTGGCAATCATCGGAATGAGGTCCCTGGTATTGCGGTCATTACCCGGCCAAACAGACACATGTAGATCTTCGCCCTGTGCATATAAAGTAGCCCTGGCCAAAGGCAGCCAGTTCTCCCAGCAATTGAGTCCACCTATACCGTGAATGGGGCCAATGAATGAGTCACCAGACCATTTCCATCGCCCATGGCCCACACGAGCCGTTCTTCATACGTGGGCATCACTTTGCGGTGAGCAGACTGAATAATACCCTGTTGATCTATGTATACCAGCGTACAATACAGGCTTCGTCCCCTGTCTCGAGGCTGCTCAATGATACCTAAATAGATGGCAACTTCATACTCAGAAGCTATTGCACACAGGCCATCCAAATCCCCGCGCTCTATACAAACGGCCTCATTCATATAGTGAGCAAAAATCTCCTGCTGAATCGCACTTTCAAAAACTGCTCCGTCTGTCTTCTCCACCCAAAAAGGATACCCCGGCACCAGAGCCTCTCCAAAAACCACAAGCCCTGCTCCGCTGCCAGCAGCTTCTTTGACGCAGTGAACTACCTTCTGCAGAGTGGCTTCCCGATGAAGCCACTCCGGTGCGATCTGTGCTATGGCTATTTTGAGTAGATCAGACTGGCTCATCTCAAGGTCTCAAAATCTCCAGGCTATGGGTAATCTTGGTGGATTCGTTGATCGTAGCTGCCACCGAACAGTATTTTTCTACCGCCAGGTTGACGAGCTTTTCAGCCTCTTCCTCCTGCAAATCCGGTGAAGTGAATGTGTACTTCACATGAATATCTGTAAATTTCTTGGGGTATTCCTCACGTCTCGTACCGTCTATTTCACCGGAGAACGCCACGAGGGTTTTCCTTCTTTTCTTCACCATGGCCACCAGATCAACAGCCGCACAGGAAACCACCCCTGCAAGAAGCAGCTGCATAGGCGACATGGCCTTTTTATCTTCAGCAGCCAACATGTCTATTTCTATCCGATTGCCGGATTCATTCACTGCAAAATACTCCTGGTCGGATTTAAAACCCATCTTAATTTTCATCGTGCTCATACTCGGTTATGCTAAGTAGTTTAATGTTTTGTCCTTTTTATGATTTTTAAAATTTACGGCGGCAAATATTCGGTTGATCCTAAATATTTCCATTTATAAGTAACATTTTCCCCAATCTTCTTGGCTTATGTCCTGAGTGACTTACTTTTGCCGATTCAATAGTAACAAAGTCAGGGTCATGATTATTCCAAAGGAGCCAAAGTTAACAAAAGAGCAGTTTGAAGAGGTCGTTTCGATCGTAGAAGAGTACGGCTGTCGAGTACAACCAATAGAAGGACACCACAGAACGATATATGCGGTGCTGGGTGATGAGCGGGAAACCATCATGGTCACCCGTATTCTCGGTTTGGATTATATCGACAGGTTTGATGCAGTGGATACTCCATTTAAATTAATGGACATTAAATCTGAGCTGGCACACCATAAAATTAAGATCGGGAACATTATTCTTGGTGAAGCTCCGTTCATCATCGCTGGTCATTGTACCATCGACCCGAAAAATCCGAACTTGTTTATCGAGTCGGCACACGCCATGAAGGAAGCGGGAGCAGCGGCCATCAGAGGTGGGGTATGGAAACCACGAACAATGCCTTATGCATTTCAGGGGGACGATGCTTCCATGAAAATATTGATTGAAGCCAAAGAGCAAACTGGTTTGCCTGTGGATACTGAAGTGATGGATGAGCATCAGCTGTCCATCGCCGTGGAAGCAGGTGTAGACATTCTGCAGATCGGTGCGAGAAACGCACTGAACTACTCCCTGCTCAAAAAAGTAGGTCAGGAAACTGCCGATAAGCAAATCGCGGTGTTGCTTAAAAGATCAATGGGTATGGGACCTGTCAATGAATTCATTGCGGCCTCAGAGTACATCGCAGCAGGTGGCAACCCGGACGTGATGCTTTGCCCAAGAGGGACATCACCTACTATGGACGGATATAGAAATTATCCTGACGAATGCATCACACCGCTCCTGAAAGAAAAAACATGGGCACCGGTGATTGTGGATCCTTCGCACTCGGTGGGTAGAGCCAAGTATGTACCTTCTGCCGCCATGGCTGCCATGGCTTATGGAGCCGATGGGGTGATTGTGGAATCACACTGCGATCCTAAAAAAGGTATTGGTGATGACCCTAAACAAGCCATCACTCCGGATGTATTGAAAAAACTGATCCAGGACATCCACCAGATCTGGGAAATCAGGAAGCACTATAAGAAAGAGCTCCCTGTAACCGTATAAAACGAAAAAAAGGCTGCCGAATGGCAGCCTTTTTTATTCAATTTCACTTGTCAACTCAGAGTTGCACCACCAGGTAATTGGTGCTCTTCCAAAAGAGCTTTTTATCCGAAATCACCAGCTGAGTTTTATCCTTCGTAGAAGTAAGGCTGTAGCTACCTTCGGGATGCTCGGTAATGAGCTTGATCGATTTGGCATTAAACTCCAAAGCACTGGTACTGTCTTTTCTGATAGCAGAAAACAATTGATCTTCGCTATTGGCATTGAGTACCTTCACCTGACCAAGGCCGATGAATCCACTTCTTTATCCACGATTCCTTTTTGCTTCAAGTCCTTGGAAGATCCAGCAAAATAATAGGCGCGATTCAGGATATTATTCAATTCCTGTGTAAGGGCCAACTGCTTCTCATAGGCCAGCTCCAGCTCCTCCACGTCTGCTTCCAACTCACTTTTCAGTACTACAAATTCCGCTTCCCTTTCTAAAAGTATTCGAGCCTGAGCCTTGATTTCATTGTTGAGGGCCAAAACTTCCTCACTCTGGTCTCCGTATTTTTTCCTCATCTCATTCAGGCTTCTGTCCAGCGCGATCAGTTTCAGCTTGGAGTTATCCATCAAAGCTTTGATAGAAGCAATCCGTGCCCTTATCATCTCTTTGGTGTCCGCGTTGCCTTTTCCATCTTTACCCACTTTACCCACCATGGTCGCATTGGCATCAATAGACTTCAGGTTTTCATCCACTTCTTTCAAAAACACTTTATACCCTTCTATAGAGGCATTAAGTTTCTTGTTTTGAGACTGAAACGTCTCATTTTCCTGCTTCAGCTTCAACGTTTCCGCTTTGAGGTTTTCATTTTCCTTCTTCACTTTGGTATTACAGCTGCCCAGTAATACGATGAGTGCGATTCCTATAATTTTCGTTTTCATTTTTTTTAGAGATGATGCATATACGCAACAATCATACGAGGGTTTAGTTATTTCAACACAGAAATCAACCAAAAAGTCCCTCTATCAAAAAAGCCTCCAAATGGATCATTTTGGAGGCTTTTGAAAGGAAAAAAATAGCAATCTCAGAGAGATTTATGTGAGTTACAATTCACGAACCCATATGTTTCTAAACTGCATGCGGTCACTGTGATCCTGTAGTACCAATGGCAGCTTCTCAGGATGCGCTATGTAATAGGGAGTGCCGATGAAACAGGTAGGCCCCAAAAGTTCCACATTATTCTGAACGAGGATTCCATTGTGAAGAACAGTCACTTTGGCCGGGCTTACCACCCCCCCTTTCTCAGAAAACTTGGGTGCCATGAAAATGATATCATAAGTCTGCCACTCCCCGGGTTGGGTAGAAGCATTAACCAATGGAATGTGCTGCTTGTAGACAGACGCTACCTGACCGTTGCTATAAGTGGGATTTTCATATCCATTGAGTACCTGTACTTCATACATCCCCATGAATATCACTCCACTGTTTCCTCCGGCCTGGCCTGTTTTATCAGCTGGCATTTTGGGGGCTCTCCATTCCAGGTGAAGCTGTACATCCCCAAAAGCTTTTTTGGTAGCAATGGCTCCGGTGCCAGGGGCCACTTCCAGGGCATCTCCAATGATCGTCCATTCAGCCGGTGCTCCTTTGTAATCGGGATCGATCAGAGGAATCATGGCCTTAAAACCATCCATTTTCACCGGAGATCCAAACTGAGCCTTTTGCCACTGACTTTGATCTTTCCCATTGAATAGCACAATAGCATCTGAGGGTGCTCCTGAGTTGGCGCGGGGAGTAACGGTGGGTACGTCCTTATAGAGCTCGGTGATTTCCCAGGGTTTGGTCTTATTGAGTTCGTCCCAGTTGGGCTGAGGTATGTCCTGCGCCACCAGTGTGGCTGAAAGTGTGATGAAGAAAATTGAAAAAAGTGTTTTCATGAATTGAGATTTTATTGGATCATTAAATCTAAAGAAACCTATTGAAAATGCCGTTCTTTATTACTTTGGCGCTCCCATGGCAAGGATATTTTATTACCTCATCATCAAACCCCTCTCGTTTCTCCCGATGTGGGCGTTGTATGTATTGTCAGATCTGCTGTACCTAGTCATGCGTTGCGGGCTCACCTATCGGAAAAAAGTGGTTTTCAGTAATCTCTCCCTTGCATTCCCTGATAAACCTCATGAGGAAATCCGAGCGATCGCCTGGAAATTTTACCGCCACTTTTGCGACCTCTTAGCCGAATCTGTCCGACTTTTTAGTATTTCAAAGGAAGAGGCCATCGCGCGATTCAAAGTGGTCAACCCTGAAGTACTCGACGCACTGGCCCTGCAATCCAAAAGTGCCCTGCTGGTAGGTGGTCATTACAACAACTGGGAGCTTTTTGCTGTAGCCACAGCCCCTCAGATTCCCCACCAGTTACTGGGTATTTACACTCCACTTACCAATGCTTTTTTTGAGAGAAAGTTCTCAGAATCACGTTCAAAATTTGGCCTGGTGCTGGTGCCTAAGAAAATGGTGAAAGAAACCTTTGAACACTACAGAAATCACCTTACGGTCACCACCTTTGCCATCGATCAAAGCCCGAGAAAAAGTCAAAAGGTATACTGGACCCGCTTTCTTGGTCAGGACACGGCAGTGCACTTCGGTGCCGAGAAATATGCCAAATACTATCATTACACAGTGGTCTACGGAAGTGCCCGCAAGGTCAAAAGAGGGTATTATGAGCTGCGATTTGAGCTAATAGAGGCCAATGCACCTGAAGCTCACGAGGGATCTATCACCGAGCGAATGACTCATCTGCTCGAACACCAAATCCACGAGTCCCCGGAATACTGGCTCTGGACACACAAGCGTTGGAAACTAAAAAAAACCTAAAACAAAAGAGGCTGCCATTGGCAGCCTCTTTTGGCTCTTATTTATTCCAAAATCAGTCTGTACTAGATCTTCCCGATCGGCTCTTATAAGTAGGCTGCTCATCGCCACGATCCGAAGTACTCCTTTGGGTAGTCCCTGCATTTAACCTGGACCTGCCTTCATTAGAGGAATACTTTACACTTTCTCGCCTGCTCACCCCATAATCCACCTTGTTGGATTTGTGATGGTTTTTCCCATGCCCTTTGTCATATTTGTAATGGCCGTGTCCATGTTTGGGCTGGCTATAGTTTTGATAATGAATGGCCACGGGGCGGTAACGCGGCCCGTGATGGTAGTGATGAAAGCTTTGGCTTGCATAATACGTGGTATGAAAACCACAAAAAGTACTGCAATGGTGATCGTAAAGTGGATAGTTATAATCTATCACTTGTCGGACAATACGACCATTTCGTTCAATGTCCACTACCACAAACACATCTCCCCTTCTCATAATCAACTCAAAAGTGTAGCCACGTCTGAACGGCACCCGTCTGGCGTGCACCAGGTCAAATCCACGGTATTCATGCTCGATGGAATGATAAACCTCATAAGGAATCTCCCAGTGCTGCTGCACTCCCAATGAGGTGACAAACCTAAACTGCTGTGCTTCACTTTTAGAGGCTAAAAGGATGACACTCAAAACGGAAAGTATTATTGCTCTTTTCATGGCTCCACATATTTGGTTATGCGGAGATATTACCAAGTATAGTGCCAATTTGATCCAAAGAATAACAACAAACTCATTATCAATTACTTACACAGATTTAAAAATCAGTCTCCCGTCTTCAATGAGTTGATCCAGGCTGCGATTTTCATTGCTTCCTCCTTTGGTACCTGTGGCATCGGGGCCATAGGGGTGGAGTAATCCGGCCAGTTTTCAGGCTGAGGATTATAGATCAACTCCACAATTTTCTTATCCGTATAGCGTCGCTTGGCAATGTCACTAAAGGCCGGCCCCACCACACGTTTGCTCACCTGATGACAGGCACTGCAGGTATTCTTATCCAGCAGCGGCTTCACCTGCTCATAGGTGAGCACTTCAGTAGTTAACTTAGTCACGGGCTTTTGAGGGGCCGGTTTCTTCGGCACCACAGCTGAAGTTCTTTTGGTGCTCAGCGCTGAGGCTGGCAGTTTGTCCCCTTCAGGAATGCTATTGAGCGTATAATAGGCCGTAGGATGCAAAACAGGAAGCTGCTCATCTGCTGATCGGATGCCTGGCACATTAATTTCATGAATATAGTACCGGGTCAGATTGTCCACCACCAGCCGCACACTCAATCCATCCTCAGCCACTTGCACCCCTTTGATCTTTAGCGGCTCTGCATTGATAGTGGGGCTACCGTAGACCGAGTGATACTTATAGGTAAAGCTCTGACCGCTATAGCTATCCAGGTTTTCTGCCAGTTTGCGATCCACAGGTTTGGTAAAAGCTATTTCAAATCCATCTGGCCGGGCCGAAACAGTCTTCATTTCCATGGGCACTTTTCCTGTCCAAATCAGTCGCTCAAAACCGGAGTTTTGATTTCCAGCTGATCCCCATCCCCTATTGGTCTCACCAATGAAAAGTGATCCGTCATTCCCCCAGTCCATTCGTAAAATCCCGGACTGAAAACCCTCTTTAAAATCGAAGGCCACACCTTGAAATTCGCCATTGACTTTCTCCATCACCACGCGCATAATCTTACTCTGACCCTGGTCACCCACAAACACCTGACCCGCAAATGGCCCAAATGCACCTTGGGTCTCATCTTTCAAAATCTCAGAATTGGAGATCCCCAAAATGGCGTGTGGCAACCACACCGCCGGCAACCTGATCTCGGGAAATTTCTCCTTTGCGGTGGCTAAAGTGAGGGGATTCTCCTCGTCCATTATATTCTCGGGCTTGATGTATCTACCCTCTTCAAACCTCCTTCGTTCGTCTATTTCATCAAAAAATGCCTTCTGCGAAAGCTTCACCGGGGAATCCGACTCACCTGACCACCTGAGCCCTGCGGGATGTCCGGTAAAACTCCCTTTGGCGACATGCCAGACACCTCCCGAGCCCATCCAATCGCCCTGGTTGTCGGCATAGAAAAACTCATCGTCAATCATACCAATACCACAGGGTGAGCGCATGCCGGTGGCCCAGGGTTCCATTTCTCCGGATGGAGAAATTTTCATCGTCCACCCTCTCCAGGGTACCCGGCTCTCACCGCGCCACCATTCCTGATCACCGAAAGCCACATTGGCGGTCACAAACATACTGCCATCATCCGCGATCTTAGGACCGTAGGAGTATTCATGATAGTGACCCGAAAGTGGCCAGGAGTAAATCGTTTCGTAAACATCTGCCCGATCATCACCATTGGTATCTACCAGTTTGGTGAGCTCTCCACGCTGGGCAGCGTACAGGGCATTTTGATAATAGGCCAGGCCCAGAGATTCGTGCAGACCAGAGGCAAACAAGGTGTATTTCGGCAATTCACCTCCGGCCAGATAAGGGTTTTCCACCAGCCATACGTCCCCCCTTCGTGTAGACAAAGCCACCCGTCCATCAGGTAAGGTGGTCACACCACCCACCTCCAGTAGGATGCCTTCAGGCACCGGCATGGTGATGATCTTGTAGTAATCTTCTTCCTTTGGCTGAGCCACCAATGAAACCCACAAGGTGGCCAAAATAAGTGCGAAATGATATTTTAAAGTTTTCATATGATTGGGCTTACCAGGTTAATGAATATTGGATCGGAGTGGTATCGACAGGCAAGATCAGCTCTTGGACATCACCTTTACTCCTGACAGATGGTACCTGACCCGACTGAATATTGATATAATACTGCTTGTCATCCACGGCATACCATCCATTCGGAAGCAACTCAATCTTTCGGCCTTCAGCCACTTTCAGGTAAGTATTTGGGCTTGGGTTTGAGACAACCACCTCCCGAATAAAATACTTTGCCTCCTCATCGGGAACAATTTGATCGCTCACTTCGGCGCCTTTGTATTCATACAAAAAAGTGGGGCGCTGACTAGCGTAATCCAGCTTGTAGCCTTTAGAAATAAGGTCCGTCGATGACGAGGGAAATCCCTGACCAGGAGTATCGAGTACTGCCAAGGATGGCCCTGAAAACAGGTATTGCAGCATTCCTATTGGGCGAAACGAACCATCACCCCGATCATGCCACATAGGCGTAGCGTCTACAAAATCACCCTTCCATACACACACCAGGTTGCCAGCATTCAGGTCATAGATGTAGTGAATTCTGTCCGGTTCGCCCACCCCAATGGTATGGGTAAGTCGCTGGCTTCTATCTCCTTTGAAGTCTAGAAATGCCCGAAGCAACCTTACCTCACTCTTCGGTTGGATCAGGATAGGTGGTACCAGATTGCTACCCGGAGGAGAAGAACTGAAGCTATGCAAAGCCACCGGGTAAGAATTGGTTGTAGAAACCACCAAGCTTAGACTGCTCCGCACCCAACTTTGAGCTTTGAAAAGCACCACTTCTACGGAGTGTGATCCTGCTTGCAGAGAAGTACTTGCCGACAAGCCTCCCCAGCCATCACCAATGGATGCTCCATCAATCTTAAGATTTCCAATCCCCCCGTATACCATGTCGAAGAAATAATCGGTGGTTTCCGGCACTGTAAGTTTCCCTGTGAAGACTATCCCATATTCGTTTTCTTTCCCGGCCACTTCATAGGTCAGTGCGGAGATGCTTCCGCTTTTCACCACGGCAGATTCCTTCACTTCCGACTCTGTCTCAAAGGGGCCGTGATGCACCTCAAAGTTCAGGTCTTCCATTCGAATGTCCAGATCGCCAATGAGCTTATATCGGAAGTTCCTGAAAGCCACCGGCCCATGGTCACCCTGAATCATGATTGGCCCCATGGCTACCTCGTCATTCACCAATGGACCGCCTGTCGGTCTGGGGATTTCCACATTGTCATGGATTTTTACTCCATTTAGCGTGGTAGAAATAACACGTGCATTGGCAATTTTATTTCCACTCGCATCAAACCTTGGTGCTTTAAAAACTACCTCCAGTTTCTGCCAAAGACCGGGGGCCTTGGCCGCATTGACTAAAGGTGCTTTTCCCATATAACTGGTTTCAGGATTCTGCTCCCAGTTGCGGTAAATCCCTCCTATATCTGAAAAACGGGCGGTCTTTACGCCCCAGCTATCGCAAAGCTGAATTTCATATCTACCCTGAAGATAAAGGCCGGAGTTAGATCCTTTGGGGATCATCACCTCCACCTCCAGAGCAATGTCTCCATGCTCCCAATTGGTGACCAAATGACTCTTCTTGTCATCATCTGGCATGTTAAGAAGCACGCCCGTTCCGGAAACTGAGGTAATTGGCCGAGGAGGGGCTTCACTTTTCTTTTTCTTTTTCTTGTCTAAAGGTGGCTGAGCATGAACATCTACGGTGGGGTCCATCATCACATCACCTACGATCTGCCAGTTGCCGGATTGGCTCTGAAAAGCAGAAAGATCTTCGAATGGCAATGGTTTCATGCCACTGTTCTGGGCAAAAAGAAGGGCTGACAACACCAAGTACATGACTGAACTCAGCATAATTCGGGTTGGATTCATATTTTGGGTTCTTAAAAATTGAGTGGATGAAGCTAAAGAAAAAATGATGGGAGTCAAAACAGAAAGCTGCCTGACTCTTCATTTTTACCCACTCAATGGTACCCTCCAAACTCCTGCTTACCTCAAGTAAAACAGTGATCTACCTAACAATGAGGGTGTTGACCTGACCCAAGGAGTCCTACCGAATAAAAACCATTTTTACATATTCCTTCGGTACTGACCTCCTACCTCAAACATGGCATGGGTAATCTGACCCAAAGAGCAATACTTGGTACTCTCCATCAACTGCGCAAAGGTGTTTCCATTGTTCAGGGCCACATTCTGTAACTTCTGCAGGGCCGCTGCAGACTTGCTTTCATTGCGGTGATGAAGTGCATTGAGATTGGTGATCTGAGCCTGCTTTTCGTCTTCTGTCGCCCTGATCACCTCGTCTGGAGTGATAGTCGGCGATCCTGTGGAAGACAAGAAAGTGTTCACTCCGATTATCGGCAGGTCACCATTGTGCTTCTTGGTTTCGTAGTAGAGACTTTCCTCCTGGATTTTACCACGCTGATACATGCTCTCCATGGCCCCGAGCACACCGCCCCTTTCTGTGATCCGGTCAAACTCCACCATCACGGCTTCTTCCACCAGATCAGTCAGTTCTTCGGTAATGAATGAACCCTGCATTGGATTCTCATTTTTGGCCAGCCCCAACTCATTGTTGATGATCAGCTGAATGGCCATCGCCCTGCGCACCGAATGCTCGGTAGGTGTGGTAATGGCCTCATCGTAGGCATTGGTATGTAGCGAGTTACAGTTGTCATATATCGCATACAAAGCCTGCAAGGTGGTGCGGATGTCATTGAAATCAATCTCCTGAGCATGCAGCGAACGGCCAGAAGTCTGAATGTGGTATTTCAGCATCTGCGAACGCTCGTTGGCCCCGTATTTTATTTTCATGGCTTTCGCCCAAATCCTTCGCGCTACACGTCCAATCACCGCGTATTCAGCATCTACCCCATTGGAGAAGAAGAAACTCAGGTTTGGAGCAAACTTGTTGATGTCCATTCCGCGGGAAAGGTAATATTCCACGAAAGTGAACCCGTTGGCCAGTGTAAAGGCGAGCTGAGTGATGGGGTTGGCCCCCGCCTCGGCAATGTGGTATCCGGAAATGGATACCGAATAAAAATTACGTACGGCATGATCAATGAAATACTGCTGCACATCTCCCATCAAACGCAGTGAAAACTCTGTGGAAAAAATGCAGGTATTTTGTGCCTGATCCTCCTTGAGGATATCTGCCTGCACTGTACCGCGCACACTGGAAAGCGTTCTTGCTTTGATCTCTTCATAAACCTCCCTGGGCAGAACATCCTCTCCGGTGACTCCAAGAAGCATCAAGCCAAGCCCGTCGTGACCTGCCGGCAAATCACCCTTGTAAGTAGGGCGCTCACTGCCCAACTGATCATATATCTTCTTGATTTTCGCCTCTACTTCCTGCTCCAGTCCTTTTTCTTTGATGTACAGCTCACACTGCTGATCGATGGCGGCATTCATAAAAAATGCTGCAATGGTGGCAGCAGGGCCATTGATGGTCATAGAAA
Organism: Marinoscillum sp. 108; assembly: GCF_902506655.1. Lineage (NCBI taxonomy): Bacteria > Pseudomonadati > Bacteroidota > Cytophagia > Cytophagales > Reichenbachiellaceae > Marinoscillum > Marinoscillum sp. 108. The sequence continues at coordinate 317,471 of NZ_LR734817.1, forward strand.
CCGAGGTGGTAGGATCGCACAGGTTAAATCCGGAATACAATTTCTTGGCATCATCCAGGCTGCAAATGCTCACTCCTGAGTTCCCAATCTTGCCATAAATATCTGGCCTGTGATCCGGGTCTTCTCCGTAAAGCGTCACCGAATCGAAAGCGGTAGACAATCTCGCCGCAGGCAATCCGTGAGATACATAATGAAACCGCTTGTTGGTCCTTTCGGGTCCACCCTCTCCCGCAAACATCCGGGTGGGGTCTTCCCCTTTTCTTTTGAACGGAAACACTCCGGCTGTGTACGGAAATTCACCGGGCACGTTTTCCTGCAGACTCCACTTCAGCACATCGCCCCAGGCCTCGTACCTCGGCAGGCTCACCTTGGGGATTTTGGAGTGCGAAAGCGTCTCACTGGTGGTTTCCACCTCTATTTTCTTGCCTCGTACTTCGTAGGTAAATTGCTCCCCGGCATAGTTGGCCTTCTTGGCTTCCCATTCTTCCAGTAGTTTCTTATTGTGCGGATCCAGATCGAGTTCCAGCTGTGACTTAGCCTCCTCTATGGCCTGTATGGCGGCTTCTTTATCCATCGCCCTCATCACCTCCAGGGATTTATCCAATCCGTAAAGTTTCTGAGCAATCTCTTTTTGTTTTTCTACCGTCTCATTGAAATCCCGGATGGTTTCAGAAATCTCCGACAAATAGCGGGTTCGCTTTGGTGGAATGATGTAGATCTTCTCCGACATCTCCTGAGTGGTCTCAAAGCCTGACTTCAGATCGGCACCTGTCTTTTTGGACAGCGCATCGATGATGGCCCGGTAAAGTTGGTTCATGCCCGGGTCGTTAAACTGGCTGGCGATGGTTCCATACACGGGTAGTTCTTCATCCGGTGTTTCCCAAAGCCCATGGTTGCGCTTGTATTGCTTTTTGACATCCCGAAGCGCATCCAGCGCGCCACGCTTGTCAAACTTATTGAGGGCAATGACATCCGCAAAGTCGAGCATATCGATCTTTTCCAGCTGAGTGGCTGCTCCATACTCGGGGGTCATCACATACAGGGCCATGTCTGAGTGATCGGTGATTTCGGTATCAGACTGACCGATACCGGAGGTCTCGAGGATGATCAGGTCAAAACCGGCCGCCTTGGTGATGTCCACGGCATCTTTCACATATTTGGAAAGCGCGAGGTTAGACTGCCGTGTGGCCAGTGAGCGCATATATACCCGATCACTGAAGATCGAGTTCATCCGGATACGGTCACCAAGCAGTGCTCCTCCGGTTTTCCGCTTAGACGGATCGACAGAGATCACGGCGATATTTTTATCTTCAAAATCCAGCAAAAATCTACGCACCAACTCATCCACCAGGGAAGATTTACCAGCACCCCCGGTACCGGTGATTCCTAAGACCGGGGCGATCTTCTTCGCATCCATGCTCTTGCGAATTTCATCCAGCAGCCCTATGTTTTCCTCCGGGTAATTTTCAGCAGCCGAAATCACCCTGGCTATGGCATTGACATCCTTTTTGTCCAGCTTTTTGAGCTGCCCGTTGAGGTTTTCTCCTACCGGGAAATCACTGGTTTTTACCAGGTCGTTGATCATGCCCTGCAAGCCCATTTCTCGCCCATCATCTGGCGCATAGATGCGCGTGATCCCATACTCATGGAGCTCTTTGATCTCCTCGGGAAGAATAGTACCTCCACCACCGCCAAAGATCTTGATCTGGCTGGCACCACGCTCCTTCAGCAGGTCATACATGTACTTGAAGTACTCCACATGCCCACCCTGATAGCTGGTGATAGCGATGGCCTGCGCATCCTCCTGAATGGCGCAATCAACGATCTCCTGCACGGAGCGGTTGTGGCCCAGGTGGATCACCTCGCAGCCCGTAGACTGAATGATCCGACGCATGATGTTGATGGCAGCATCGTGGCCATCAAACAGCGAGGCAGCAGTGACGATCCTAATGTGATTGACGGGTTTGTAAGGAGCAATGGTCTGAGACATAAATGATTGGTTTATGTTTTGGGGTATTTTTTAATGTTGTTTTGGTCTACTGAACTACAAAAATAAGTAAAACCCCACTGTGAAGGTGTCCATTTCGGGGATTTGGTGAAAGGGGAAAGGATGTTTGGAAAGCAAAGGAATTGGGTAATTCCTGTTTTGAAAATGAAGGAAATTGAAATGGAAGGTTTTGGGGATTAGGGGGGTATTCTCAGGAAATTGAGATCACCCATCTAAAACCCTACTGATTGCGCCTTACTGACTTCCCCACTTTAATATACAATGCCGATATCCCAACGAATAAGACCATCAGGCCCATGGCATTGATCAATACTTTCGAAAGGCCGAGACTCCCCACATCCACAAAAGGATAGGGGTAGAACCCAGAGCCATTGCCCCTGATGAGTATGTACACCAGGTAAATCAAAGGATAAATGAGCCATTGTGGTATTTGTCGGTAGGACACCAATGATTTGTCCTCAAACAAATACCAGCAAACAATGACCGCAACGGGTATCACAGAATGAAGGAGCTCATCAACTACCAGCTGGATTCCGGTAGGCTCCCAAATAGGCCGCAAAAGAATTTGATAAACAAGTCCAACAATGGTAATATAAACCGTGAGGGCAGTTAGCGTGCCGGGCTTATTGAGCATGGAGGGATTTTCCTTTTTATGCAGGAGAATCCACCAGGTAAAATAAATCGCCACCAGCGAATTGGTCAGAATGGTAAAAAAACTAAAGAATCGGATGGTTGTTTCACCCACCGAAGCTACCCTGTTCTCAACCATTAAAAAGTATTGAGTCAATACAGCTACCCAAGCTATGCCTGCCAAAAACAACGACCATTTTTTCCTCATAACGCGATCCTAATTTAATCATCTCTCTGATTTTGAAAAATTCTTCAAAGGATCTCTTCGCTATGGCAGAAAAAAAGGGCCCCATCACATAACACTCACTTCTCTTCAAACGGGAAGTAATCGAGCACATCATATTCCCAGACATTCGTGGGAAATATCACCACCAGATTGGCCGTTTTCTCGCCTATGTTCTTAAATGCATGGGGCACCATTGGGGGGATATTCACAATGTATGGCGCCTCGATGGTAAAAAGCGTATCTCCAAGTGCGTAAAGAATCGTGCCCTCCAGCAGCACATGGGACTCTTCGCCCTTGTGGGTGTGCATTGGAGGAGCACCTCCCGGGAAGGTCTCCGTAATCCCTATCACCAGGTTTTGATAGCCATTTTTATAGCCCTCCATTACATGCACATATTCACCGGGGCCTGGATTAATGACTGGTAGTTCATCCAGCCGGGCAGCATATTCCTTCCAGTTCTTAAGCTCCCGGGTCGCATAGCCCGGGGGCACTGTTCGCCTTTCCAGTACCTTATGCGAATGGTGTTGGGCATGTAGGTATTCAATAATAGAATCAGGGACAGTCTTGATCTCATCCACCAACCCCTCAATTGAAAAGGTTTCCGTGGCAGAGCCATGAGTGTGAGTACCCAGACCATGCGTATGGGTTCCGGTATCTCCGGTGCAAGCGTAAAGCAGGAGGGCCATTCCACCTACAATTAAAAAGTTAAGTGGTTTCATATTAGTATTGGTTGGTGTCGTACGAGGGCACATCAACACCCTGATAAACAGCATGTTGACATTTACATTAAGACTCTTAAAATAGGAAAATAACCATTGCAAGTCAAGTATTATTTTTGTGTGGCAGGCTGATCTGCCTGTAGTAGAATGATGGTCACTGGATGCTCCAATAGGAAAAAATGTGCTAGAGAGACACAGGTTAGCGTATCTTTCTACCTGAATCGACGGGAATCCGCCCTAACCAATAAATAATCAAATGAGAAGATTAGTCTGGTTCGTTTTTGTGTTTCTGGCCATCGGTGTGGGCATCTACCCCATCCTTTACTTTGTGGTCGGTGAGCGAGTAGGATTGCTCACTGCCAAATCAACAGCAGTGCTCGAAAATCAAATTTGGTGGGTGGCATTTTATATCCATATCTCATTTGGTGCCTTTGCCCTGCTCACGGGTTGGTCACAGTTCAGTAAAAAAATACGCGCCAAAAATATCCAACTCCATCGCGTGCTTGGAAAAATCTACCTGATCAGCATTCTATTTGCGGGAACCGCCGGTCTCTATCTTGCACTTCACGCCAATGGCGGATGGATCGCACAAGTGGGATTTAGCGGGATGGCGCTGTCCTGGCTTACCACTTCCATTTTGGCTTACCTGGCCATCCTGAAATTGAACATCGAGCACCATAGGATCTGGATGATTCGGAGTTATTCGCTTGCTTTCGCAGCAGTCACCCTGCGATTGTGGCTTCCCTTCTTTGATATCGCCTTAGGGATGGGATTCGATGATTCGTACACCATCATCTCATGGCTCTCCTGGGTGCCCAACCTCTTTGTAGCCCAATATTTCATCAACAGGAAGTCCTGATTTACTTGCCAACTTATCTCGCATTTGCAGGCCTGGAAATTAATGTCTACTTTCGAGTAAACATCAAATTATTTATTATTTGATGTTTACTCAGTTTTGAACATCAAAACCATGGAAGCACCTCTTTTCAAAATCAACCCAGACAGAAACAAGCCCTGGAATGACTTACCGGATTTGCCCATACACCCCAACCTCTACCGAACGGTGGACATCATGGAGCAGTTGGGTAATACCAAATCTGCCCTGGGAAGGCTCCATGGACGCTCAGTAGCCATCCCCAATCAGGGAATCCTCATCAATACCATCAGTTTGCAGGAAGCCAAGGCCTCCAGTGAGATCGAAAACATCTTCACTACGGATGACGAACTGTACCAGGCCTACAGTGAAGAGGGAGAGGATGTGCATGTAAAGGGTGCACCCAAAGAGGTACTCCGCTACCGGGAGGCATTATGGGAAGGTCATCGGTATTTGATGGCGCAGGGTCAGTTTGATCAGGATTATTTCATCCGCCTGTACAGGATCATCAAGCAAACCAATGATGGCCTGCGGCCACCCAGTGCCCATATCTACATCAAGCAAGGTGGAACCGGCCCCAACGCCGGCACGGCCATTTATACTCCACCTCGTGACAAAGGGATCATCGAACAAAAGCTTCAAAACCTTACAGACTTTGTGAATGATGATGAAAAGTACCCCATAGACCCACTGATCAAGATGGCCATTGCTCATTACCAGTTTGAGGTGATCCACCCCTTTAGGGATGGAAACGGCCGTGCAGGTAGAATCTTCAACATTAACATCCTGACTCAAAAAGGACTTTTAGACCTCCCGATCCTGTTTTTGAGCCGATACATCATCAACCATAAAAGTGAATACTACTCCCTGCTGGCAGGGGTGACCCAGCGGGGACTTTGGGAACGGTGGATCCTATATATGCTCAAGGCGGTAGAGACCACAGCAAATCTGACATTCAACAAAGTCAACGACATACTGGCGGCTAAAGAAGGTATGATGAAAGCCATCACTGATGAGACCAAAATCAGGAAACCTGAGCAACTCGTGCAGATGATCTTTACTCAACCTCTCACCAAGGTGAGCCACCTCACCGATGCTAAAATCTATGCGGAGGGTACGGCCAGAAATTACCTCAATCAACTCTGTGATTTGTCCATTCTGGAAAAACGCACCATCTCAGGGCACCATTATTACCTGAATATGGAATTGTACCGGATCTTATCAGAGTGACCATACTCAGGAAAATGATGGTAAAACATCAGTAAACATCAAAAAAGAAAATAAACAACGTTTACTCCAAATCAGACATCAAATCTACCTGAGCAGCACTTTTTGAGATTTGGAGGTGTCCTCCATCAGCACCTGAATGGTATACAAGCCCCGTGGCCAAAAGCTGACATTCAGGTCAAGTTCCTGGCTCTCCAGATGATCATAATGCTGAACCATTCGCCCAGTAAAATCATAGATCACCACTGCTCTGGTATCCTGAGTCTCAGGTAAAACAAGTTTTAACCTGTCTTGTGCGGGGTTGGGGTAGATAAATACCTGCAAGGTTTCTGGATCCTCCACACCCAATACAGGTTCGGGGTTCAGGCTATGGTCGGTGTAATACACCTGGCCATCCAGTTGCTGTACGGCAAACACCCGCCCATCTCTGCGCTGAGCAAACCGGCAAAAGTTGAAATAGGGGGAGTCATTGATCATCACCGGATCCAGCGACATTCGCTCAAAGCTCTCCCGCTCATCATGATCCAGGTAGAAAATGCTGGACAACCGAAAGGAAAATCCCAGCCTGGGCGCATAAATGTCCCCATTTTCAGCAAAGAACAGGTCATAGCCCTCATTGTAAAACCAATCGTACCCATTGGGAGTAAGCTTCAGGTGCGACCATTCTTCCTGATCCAGTGCCCCGGAGAGACTGTTGGTCAGGTTGAGGGCCGTGGCCATAAAGCCAATGCTCCCCTGCAAACTAACATGCAGCTGATCACGCTGATCCACCTCCAGGCTGGTCACCTGCACTATATTGGTGGTGAGCAGCTCAGAATCCCCTCCGTTAAATTTTGGATTTGGAATTCTCTGCCAGGTATTGCCATGATCCGGTGAGTAAATAATGGCACCATCCTGGGAATTATATTCATTGAGCGAGGCGAAAAGATTACCCTGGCTATCCTGTGCCAGATGTACCACGTATCGGTTGTTGAAACTCCCAATATCCAACTTTTGCCAGGTGGCGCCATGATCAGCAGACCTGAAAAGGCCATTGCCCCGAAAATATCCCACGTCATCCTTCACTAACATGTGACCAGTGGCTGCCAACACATCTCCATTGGGCAGTACCTCCAAATCTCTGATCTCCTGCACATCCGGAAGCTGGCTCTCCTCCCAGGTGACTCCCCCATCTTGCGAATGGTAAACCACACCCTGTGCAGCTACCGCATAACGATACTGTCCGGAAATCCTGATCTGAAAAAAAGAGATAGTCGGGGCACTCAACTTTTGCCAGTCATCCCCATTGGGCCGGCTTTTATATAACCCATGGTCAGTGGCCAGATAGATCTCATCGCTGACCGGATCAATCGCAATATCAAAATGAACGGCCTGAGGATCGGCTTTGGATTCCAATACGTTCCAAAATGAGGTGTTTCGCTGGGACACCACCACTTGTGGCATCAAAATCAACAGCAGGAGGACTTTTCTCACGAAAAAATGAAATAAAATTCTCCATGTGAACGAAAAGTGGATAGACTGGTTTCAAAATAAATGTCTGACAAGGGACTTTTCGCTTCGAATCGGCATTAAGGCCCAATTACGCTTTCAATATCCAGCCCTGTCTCATCCCTTAATGCTTCTTCATCCATGTCCGGTACTGGTCACAAATGTCCGCATACGGATAACCATGAAACTACGGGAATACCCATCACCACTGACTATCAATCACTTAAAAGTATGGTTTGTTTTTTGCGGAAGAACCTGCAAATTACCTAAGTTATGAAAACAGTCATCGCCCTTATTCTTTGGTTCATCCTTTTCAGCCTTTCCTGGCCACTAGCCGTATTTCTGTTTTTCTTTCTGGGCTTCTTCTGGCTCATTTTGCTCCCCTTCAGAATTGTCGGGTTCACACTGGAGGTAGTATTCCGAACCGTTGGCGCTATTTTAACTCTTCCCTTCAGAGTCTTGAAAGGGGTCTAAGGTACTACCAATCCATCCGCAGGCATGACAAAAAGGGAATCGCTCAATGCAGATTCCCTTAATTCTATTTGCTCAAAGGTGGCATCTCCGGTCACTCCGCCCACGCTATCACCATCAAAATAGTGCCACTGGATTTTAGAAGGCATCTGGAGCCCGTTGACTAAAACCCAATCCCGATAATGAATCAGGTTGTATTCATTGCGCGCCTTGCCGCTGTGAAAAGTAGATTCATACATCAGCCATTCCATCTGATGACTATCCTGATCGTAAAACAAAATATAGCTGTCTCTGGATGACTGCCCCACACCGTCTGCATAGGAAATCCGGATAGCCTCATAAGTATTTCCCAGCAATTGCCTCCTGGCTACAGTATCGTAGCTGATGCCGGGATCAGCCAGCACAAAGGGCATTGCTCCAAAGTAAAAAAACAGGTTGTAGTAAAACCGGGCGCCCTGCAAATCGGCAGAATCCGTCACCCAAACATTCTCCCCATCAAATGCAACAATGCCTCCCCCTTCCTTATCGACTCTGGTCTTTCGGTCAGAAAGGTTGATTTGATGATGCTCCCCCTCCATATCATACTCCATGGACTGAAAGCTTTTCCACCGGTCTAGCCCACCGTGGGTTTCTAGCACCTTCTGAAGTGCAACCGGCACAGCCGCTATACCATCGCTCCCATCCGGTTTCGGGGAAGTGCAACCCACAACAATCAAAAACAAACCGCCAAAGTATTTTATCATGATATGAAGATAGTTTTTCATTCCATTTCCATCAAGACCGTATAGGTGCAAACGTCATGAAGCTTACATAAAAAACATCTCCTTTCAAGGATTTTGTCAACAGCATAACGAGCACAACCCCGTGAATCCGGTCTTTAGCTCCCCAAATCTTTCCTTTTGTCCATAAGAATTGATAATTTCATTACTCAAACTCACCACCCTAAAAACATGAAAACGATCGCCTCTCTTTGTAGTCTCATAGTTTGCTCATTTGCTTTTGCCCAATCCCCCATCACGAGTATTCCTTTTGAATTATTTGGGGACCATATGCTCATCAAGGTGAGCGTAGATAATTCAGAGCCACTGGATTTCATTTTCGACACGGGCTCCGGCCTCACAGTGATAGATAGTGATGTAGCTGAAGGCCTGAAGCTGTCCGGTAAAAAAATCAAAATGAATGAAGCCACCACCACTGTGGAGCTCATCAAGCACAATGAGATCGAGATTGATGGCTTTCCGATGGAGAAAAACATCAAAGTATATGCTACGGATCTTGACCATCTGGAAATCAGCCTTGGAAGGGATATAGACGGCATAGTGGGCTACGACCTGATGCACCACCACACCATCCGCATCAATTATGAGAATAAGACCATGGACATCTACGAGCACGGCAAGGGACCCAAAAGTGGTGATGCTGTACCTTTTGTGCTCAACACCTCTATCCCCACCATCTCCGGAAAGGTGGTTTTGAATAACAAAGAACCACACACCGGCACCTTTTTTATCATGTCTGGTGCAGGCACCACCCTCGACTTTAACTCACCCTATGCGCAAAAATATGATGTGATTCACAAAACCGGAAAACACTACTCCTACGTGGTAAAGGGGATTACCGAAGAAGAGACCCTGCACTATGAAGGTCATGTGCTTTCTCTTTCTTTTGGCAATCAGGTGATCAAGGATTTGCCAATTGGCATCAGCCAGGCCAACCATGGAATACAAGCCAGCCCGGAGGTATCAGGCATCATTGGCAACAAAATCTTAAGCATGTACAACATCACCATCGATGTACCCTCCAAAATGCTCTATTTTGAGAAAAACGCGAACTTCGGACAAAAGCTTTCGGTCAACTGCAGTGGCATAGACCTGCAGCTAACTCCCGACAAAAAGCGTGTGCTTATCCATCAGGTGTTTGAGGACAGCCCGGCATCCGATGCAGGAATCAAACTCAATGACGAATTGATCACCATCAATGATAAGTCTGTAGCTGAATTTGACCTGCCGGACATCAAGGACCTGCTGAAAAAAGAAGGTGAGACTGTGAACCTGGTGATCAAACAAGACGGCCAGGAAAAATCTGTTTCGCTCACCTTGAGGTCACTCATCGACTAAATCACCCCCCGGCTTTTATAAAAAGTGTAGGACATGGGTCTGAAAGGGATCGGAATGTCTATATGTGAAGGCTCAAATGGTCATACATTTCATTTATGACCCGCACAACCGTTAAATTCCTTCACTATTGTTTTAAAGACTAAACCCAAACCAGTCATGCAGAAATCCGGACTATTCATAGGTGCTTTACTGATGCTGAGCATCACCACTTTGGCACAAGTGCAAACCTCTAAGCTAGGTGTGCTGGAAGCCACCACCGATGTGGGTGCACCCAAAAACACGGGAAGCACCTCCTATAACGCCACCACGCAGCAATACACCCTCAAAGGCAGTGGCACTAATATGTGGGGCGAAAAAGATGAATTTCATTTTGCTTATAAAAAACTCAAAGGGGACTTTATCCTCCGTGCCCATGTGAAATTGATAGGCGAAGGAGTGGATTCACACCGCAAAATAGGGTGGTCGGTCCGGCCTACGCTGGAAGGCAACGGCACCCATGTGAGTGCTGAGCTCCATGGTGACGGACTCACCTCCCTCCAGAGCCGCAGTGAAATAGGAGGAATTACTGAAAGTCTTAACTCCACAGACAGCTTTCCGGATGTGATCCAGCTAGAGCGAAAAGCAGGGACCTATACCATGTCCACCGCTCAATACGGAAAAACCTTTACCAGTATCACACTCAACAATGTAGACCTGGGTGATGAGGTCTTTGCAGGAATTTTCGTTTGCTCACACAATGCCGAGGTGATTGAAAAAGCTGTTTTCAGCAACGTGCGCATTGTGCTCCCTGCTCCGGATGATTTCACTCCTTACAGAGACTACATTGGTAGCAACCTGGAAGTGATGGACATAGCCACAGGTCAAAGGAAAATCCTGGCGCAATTTCCCAATTCCATACAAGCTCCGAACTGGACACTGGACGGAAAAACCCTCATCTACAACAGCGAAGGCAAACTGTTCAACTTTGACCTGGCCACCAATACCTCCTCGGAGCTTTACACGGGCTTTGCCACCAGAAACAACAATGACCATGTGCTCACTTTTGATGGAAAAACCATTGGCATCAGCCACCACAGCGAGGACGACAATGGGCAGTCGATCATCTATTACCTCCCCACCAAGGGTGGAGACCCGGTGCGCGTGACCCCCAAAGGGCCCTCCTACTTTCATGGTTGGTCGCCCGATGGGAAAGAGCTGGTGTATACCGGTGGCAGAAACGATGTTTACAACATCTACAAAATCTCTAAAAAAGGGGGGGAAGAAACCAAGCTCACCGACCTCACCACCCTGGATGATGGCCCCGAGTACTCCCCAGACGGTAAATACATTTACTTCAACTCTACGCGCTCAGGCAAAATGAAAATCTGGCGCATGAAGCCGGATGGTAGCGAGCAGCAGCAGATGACCTTTGATGAATACAACGACTGGTTTCCGCATATTTCACCAGACGGAAAAAGCATGGTGATCATCTCCTACCCTACAGACATAGACCCTGCGGATCATCCCTTTTATAAACGTGTATACCTCAGGATCATGCCTGTAGAAGGTGGCGAACCAACAGTAATAGCTTACCTCTATGGCGGACAGGGCACCATCAACGTGCCTTCCTGGTCACCAGATGGTAAGAAAATCGCTTTTGTCAGCAATAGTCAGCTCTAAATCATCACATCAGCGGGAGTGGGTGCAGATGCACCCACCCCTGTTATTCGGGTGGATAGACAAAAGGCTTGGTTGCCGAATTTTGTTTCTTTAATTTGAGAGCAAATTACACCTATGACCGCCACACCTATCCACTCAAGAATCACCTCTATTGATCTGCTCAGGGGAGTCGTTATTGTACTGATGGCACTTGATCATGTGAGGGACTACTTTCATTACGACGCTTTTTTCTACGATCCCACGGACCTTACCCAGACCAACGGAGCCATTTTTTTCACGCGATTCATCACGCATTTTTGCGCCCCGGTCTTCGTCTTTTTGGCGGGCACCTCGGCCTTTTTGGTGGGTGAGCGCAGAGGCAAAAAAGTGCTTTCCGGCTGGCTGATTAAGCGTGGTGCCTGGCTGATCATTGCTGAGATTACCATTATCAAGCTGGGCTGGTTTTTCCAGTTAGACTTTTCCTTGATCGTGCTACAGGTCATCTGGGTGCTAGGAATCTCCATGGTCTTCCTGGCAGGTATTATTCACCTGCCCCGGAAACTCACAATTGCCCTCTGTCTGCTGGTGGTCTTCGGGCACGATGCCTTTAATAGCTTCCAGCCTTCAGAAAGCTGGAGTGGCGTCTGGTCCTTCCTGCATGTTTTTTCGATTGTCCCCGTGGGTTCGGTAGCCATTTTTGTGGGCTATCCCATGATCCCGTGGATCTTCGTGATGCCACTGGGCTACTATCTGGGGCAGCTCTACACTCCCGGCACGGACCCGGAATACCGTATAGCCAAACTCCGGCAGATCGGGCTTGGTGCCTTTCTACTTTTTGTGATCATCAGGTTCACCAACCTCTATGGCGATCCCGTCATCTGGACCGTACAGAAAAACCTGGGGCTCACCATTATGTCGTTTTTCAACGTCTCCAAATACCCCCCATCGCTGCTTTATCTGCTGGTGACGCTGGGGCCGGCCATCTACCTCCTCTCCCTGGCCGAAAGGTGGAAGGGAACCCTGGCCAGCTACATGGTGACCGTAGGCCGGGTACCTATGTTTTATTACATCATTCACATCTACATCATTCACATCGGTGGGGCGATTGCCGCCATGCTCACCGGCTTCTCGTTTTCTGATATGGTGATCAATGTGTGGGTCACCGAGGAGCCACAGCTGGACGGCTATGGCTTTGGACTGTGGGTGGTGTATGCCCTATGGCTGCTGCTGATTGTGGGGCTGTACCCTGTGTGCAAGTGGTACTATCAGTACAAGCAAAACCACCGGAACCAATGGTGGCTGAGTTATTTGTAGGGGATGCTGATGTTAAGATTATGTACTTAATATGGCAGAGTTCGTGTATGAATGCCAGAATGATTCAAGCCATATTTAAGAGTTACCACTGGCTTTGGCACGTGTCTCTAGACTTTTTTAATATCTTCAATCGATCAATTTTGTACAACATTTTAAGAAGTGAAACTGATTAGGAGGAGTTTCTTTTTGCATTTCAATAACAAATAGGCTCTCTTTGCGTTTTCAAGAACGATTGACTACATTTAATCGTTGATCAACATACCATGCCAGAAGTCTTAAAACGTATATTTTTTGCAATGAATGGCGCTTTTCTTCCAAAGGATGGATATATAGACGAATCGTTGCAAGAGTTTCAGGATTACGTTTATTCCGATCTTGAAATGAGTCACCCAATTGAAGATCGCATTAACATGAAACAAGATGTTAATAATGTGCGATCTGATTTTAGAAAATCACTGAAACAGTACAAAGAAGAACATACTGAGAATGGCAAAACATCATAGACAAACTAAACAGTCGAATGTTGTTGGTCGCCATGGGCAGGGTGTTTCCTATGAGCATCAGGAAAGCATTGATGACAGTTTATTGCCCGAAGCAACAGAGTTAGCAAGTCTAAAAGAACTAGATCCTGATGTGATGTCTTGGGTTAAGGAGAGAACCGCCAAGGAACAAGACGCACGACTGGATTTTAACGACCGAAAGATGGGTCTTCTCGAAAGGGGCCAAAGAATGAGTTATAGAGTTGACCTATTAGCCATTTTAGCTTCGTTTACAATCACAATGTCTGGAATGGTCTTTTCGTATTTCCTTGTTCAAGCTAATCAGATAATTACAGGAAGTGTTTTTGCAGGTGCAACCATCTTGTTTGCAGCCAATTCTTTTTTAAATTTCAGAAAGAAAAACAGTGGAAATACTTCAACTAAGTAGTTTCACTCAATGAGAAGCTTTTAGTTCAGATTCCTAATTATATTTCTCCCCACAGCACCGGGTATACTCCCTACGGAATTTCATCCCTTAGTGTACATACCTCTCTCCTAAGCATCTTTCACCCCTTCCTGGCCACTTAGGAACCTCCCCACAGCATCCGGCCCCCTTCCCACACAAAACCATGGTATTCCCCATACGTCAGGCAAGTCAATTGCAAATGCATCGCTTTTCCATCTGTCATGGTTGAGCTCCGTCGAACCACCAGACAGATGGTGGAAGGAGCGACCTGCCGGCTGTTTACAGCAATGTTTGGATGTCCTCAATCATCCGGGCCATTTCCAGCGGGATGGTACCATTGTAGACCCCTCTGATACGCCGCTGCTGATCCACTAAAATAACCTTCTCGGTGTGCAAAAAATCAGCCTCCACGGTCACCGTTTTACCAAACCCCTCATCAGCGAAGTAGGACTCCCTGGCCAGGGAATAGATCTCCTGTTTGTCACCCGTCAGCAGGTGCCACTGGTCACTCTGGATGTCATTCAGCTCAGCATATACCTGCAGCCGCTCCACGGTATCCGCCCAGGGCATCACCGTATGCGAAAGGATAAGCACCTCACTCGCCTCGAATGCCTCCTGTACCCTCAGGAGGTTTTTGGACATCCGGGGACAAACACTCGGACAAAGCGTGAAAAAGAAATTGGCGACATACACCTTTCCATCGGTCAGCGCATTGGTCACCGTGTCCCCCTGCTGGTCTACAAACTGAAAAGGAGCAACGGTGTGAATGGTCTTGTAGTCAGGCGTACCCGCCTCCACCCACACGGGTGTAAAAGTGGCTTCATTGAAAAACGGGAGCGGAATTTCCGCTACTTCCTTCCTGGCTGTCGGCTGACATGCTGATCCCGCCAGGATCAAGCTGAGCAGTGCCAGGTTAGTTCTCAACACCTTTGTAAGGGTCAATTTCTTCTTTTTCTCCATCTATTTTTGTGCATCTTTTAATTCCCATCAAACCATAGCGCTTCCCATTTTCACGGATCACGTAGTTGGCCCGTATCTTACCATCGCTTCTCCATATTTTCTGAGGACCAAACGGTCGCCCATCCTGGTAGTTTAGGTCCTGAAAAAGGCTGCCATCGGGGTACCATTCTTTGTGATTGCCCACGCTCTTGCCCTGATCAAAGTGATAAAGAAACTTCATTTGTCCATCCTCATACCAGGCCATATGCGCCCCATGTTTTTGGCCATCCCGATAGGGTCTTTTGAACCTGAGGGCTCCGCTGGCGTAATACGCTAGTATTTCCCCCTCCAGTCTCCCCTCAAAGTACCCCTGTCGCAGTATCACCTGGCCTTCCGAGTCCAGGTCCAGCAGATAACCGGAATAGGGCACCTCACGATACAGTAGCACACCGGATGAATCCTTCCGCAGCCCTTCATGCGTACTGACGAGCTGAGTGTTGGGGATTTGCTTCTCAGCAGCCCCCACCACCGCTCCATCATGCTCCTCACCCCCTTCGTACCAGGAGAGGGCAAGAAACAAACTACATAAAAGAAACAGGAAAAGTACTCGCATTTTAGCTTGCTGTTTTTACTTGGTAATCGTGCCGGGTGTCCCAAAATAGCCATCACCATTGATCCATGGAAGCTCATCTGTGATGTGGTAATGATAGATGCCATCAGGGAATTCGGCAGTTGCCGAAATATGCCCATGGTAGTCATCCAGGTCAGCATTGGTCAGTCTCTTGCCTCCCTCCACAGGTCCGTACACGGGAAATCCATCCAACAACAGCCCCAGAAAGGCATCATCACTGATGGTCTCGGTCAGCCAGATGGGCTCTAAGTGGTAATGGTAATCCCCAGACTGTGCCGGATGACCCTCATACTGATCAAAGGTATTGAGCTCCTCCAGGATATCATCTCCGGGCCCAGCATTCTGATTATAAAAGGCCACACTGTTGACCGCCACACCCATGGGTCCAAAATCAGTCGCTTCTTTATTGGTCGCTTCCTCGGGAAATCGGGGCAGCGTGTAGACAAAATTTTGAATCTCAATACTGTTCGGGTTTTTCTTAAAATCTGGATTATTCGGTTCATCATAGTCTTCATACAATGAATTGTTGGGTGAGTAATACATACTCTTGTGATCCGGCTGATCACTGGATGAAATAATCACATGATCGTCGGTAACGGTAACCGACACAGCGCTGGTGTGGTAAAATTTGGAGGCGAGTATGCTGATATCCACTTTGGTTTCTTCCTCCTCCTCTTCCTCCTCTTCTTCCTCTTCTTTATTTTCCTCTTCTTCCTCTTCCTCCTCCAGTTGCTCTTCCGGATCAGGTTCGTCTACCGGGGACTCATCACAAGCCACAGTGAAGGTCAAAAAGCCCATCAGGAGCAGCATGGCCAGTTGTTTCATAAGGTCTCTTACACTCATAGTAATATTCATTTAAATCAAACCAATGAAGGGTATCCCTCCTTTGGAAGATACAACGGGGAACCCTGCGTTAACCCTACCCCGCTATTCATACTTGTGGGAAAAACATGACCATTGTTTAGAGATTGACTTTTCGCGAGGCGAGAATATTTTATATCTTAACCCGAACTGATTGGCTACTTACCCTTCATTTTCTTTGCTTGCCCAAAGAAAACGAAGCAAAAGAAAAGGCACCAACGCAAAAAATCATTTTGACTCACCGTTTCAGACATTTTTTAAACAACTTTCTGGAGTCAAAATGATTCACACTTGCCTTGGATGCCCCTCCCTCCTTTGCGTCCTAACTTTTCTGAATACAAAGTGGATTAATTGGTTTAGCAAAACATAACCATATAGTGGTGCCCACACAAATATCGCTTGATTTATAACCATCACTCTACGAGTATTTCCCTGAGCTTCATCAATGCCTTCTGATTGTTGGGTAGCTCGATGTTTTGAATGATGTTCTGCTTCTCTCTGGTGGTCAAATGCCAGCTCAGCGAGGCCCTTTCCAGCTGCTTTCGTTCCAGCTCCTTTGAGGTCACAAGGTACTGCTCGCTAATGTTCGTATAGGTGTTGTACTCGATCTCCACCACATTCACTGGCAGGTGCAGCCAGGTGCTCAAACCCTCTATTTTAGATTCATTGTTGATGTCCTGAATGTTCCCCAGGTTGTTGTAAACACTGGCAATGGGGTAAGTCAGCTTGTCCACGAGCGATGAATTGGTTCTGGGCTCAATCGGGGCATTTTTACGGGTATCCCGGATGATGAGCAGCGTGATCCCACTGGTGTTTTCCTCCAGCCATTTTCTGAAAACATAGATAAACCGTGAGGCATCCCCCACCCCAAAGTTGTCGGAAATCCCCGCATCCATGATCTCAATGGGCGGATGGCTGGGAAGGGACACGGTGGGGGTAATGTAGGGAAAGGAAGCTGACATCCTGAGTGCCGTGAGAAAACTCAGGTCATTGGCTCCATGACCGCTAAAAAGCTGATTGAAATCTACTCCACGGATCTTATAGTCGTTATCGCGTAGCTCCTCATTGTTGATGTTCATAAAGGAAACGGAATGAGGGGAAATGTAAAGCTTGCGCCCATCATTGGCTATGACAGGTGACATCAGCATCAGTGGTATCAGCCCCTCGGCCTCCGGCCCCTCATAGTCGATCAGCCTTTTGTCAAAGACCCTACCCAAATTATTATTGAGGTTCTCTTCAAACACCACTCCCCTGTCCTTGAGGTACTTTCTTCCGGCGTACTCATAAGACCTCACCCTGAAAAAAGCGTCATTCACAAGCAGTGAAAAAATAATTGCGTTCAGGTTGTCGCGCCCCATTCTGGCCAGCTGCTCTGGTTCTGAAGGAATGGCCTGTTTTCTTTTGCGCATCAGCTCCAACTCACGGTAATACGCCGCACCAATCATCCCGCCTGAAGCTCCCGTAATCAGCGCAGTTTTGTCCATGATGGGGCTCCCAATGGTACTATCGATCTTCTGAAGGGCATTCACCGCCCACAAAGCAGCCCGCTGCCCGCCGCCACTCACACACAGAAACACCATTTGTGGTTGATCACTGTCCTGTTTTGCTTTCCAATTTTCCAGAACCTCTATCATCCTGAGACTATCCGCGGCAAACACTTCCTGACTATTCATCGCATTCAGTTTACTGAGCGAGTACGTCACCTTGGGGGAATCGTAGCTCAATCCACGCGCCTGATACTCTCCTTTGATCACACCCCATCGCACCAGCATATTCACCAACAGAAACAGGCCAAAAACAAAAGCCAGGCCCCAACCTCGCAGCCAGTAGGAAAAAGCTCCGATGAGCATCACCAAAAAGGAAAAAAGCAAAAGTGAACTGGCAGCCGCCGGAATCTGGAAATAGGGATTGTCCATGAAGGTGCCCAAAAACAGAATGAGAAAAATCACCGCCAGTTCAATCACCACCGAATTGAAGTGATTCTGATCAAAAACCTTTAAAACGGCTTCTTTATCATAGAAGTCCTGCAAATTCTTGCAGCTCATGACCCTCAGCTTCAGATCCAGGTAAGAATGCACCGTATACCTTCGCTCTCTGGTTTCGGTGAGCTTGTTCATCATCCGCTCCCGGCTGATTTTAGCCTTCCTGAGGCGTTTGTCCACAGACCCGGCCAGGTATTTGAAAATGTCTTTATTGGTAAACCTGAAGTAGATGAAAAAGACCGAAAGCATGCTGGCAATCCCCAGCAGCAGCCCCAGGAGATCCATGATGACATTGGTGGCTCCGGCAAATTCGTTGTTCACCTGAAACCGGACGATCAGCACAACATATACCACGAATGCAATGAGCGGAATCAGGCTGTTATTCACCGAAAACTTGGCAAAAGGGCGCTCCAGTATACCCACGAAGGTAAAACGGTGGCTGTCCAGAATATAACAGGTGATGTGGTAAGCCATGGTAAAGTTGCCAAAAGCCAGACCTACCAGAAAAAAACTCCAAAACCCAACCTTGTTCATGTATTCAGGATCCAGATACAAATAATGGATGCCATAAATCTTACCAATGCCCCCTCCCAGGGTAGCGATAAAGAGGATCCACAGTATGACCAGGGCGAGATTTCTCCTGATGTGATGAAAAACTAATTGTACAGGAAAGGAATAGATGAATGAGTTAAACTTTTCTCGCATAATCGGGGCACCCTATTTGATCCAGATAATTTATATAAATTCGGCTTCAAAGATTGAGAATGGATAGCGAAACAGAATATTTTTTAAGCCAGGACGGCCTTAGACTTTATTATCGCCACTGGGATTGCGAGCATCCCAGCAAAATGCTCTGCATCATTCATGGACTGGGTGAGCACAGCAATCGGCATCAGGAATTGGCCACCTTCCTCAATTCACAAGGGATTACCGTGTTTGCCATGGACCTGCGTGGCCACGGACTTTCACATGGCAAGCGGGGCCACGCCCGAAGCTATCCACTTCTGCTCAGCGATATAGAAGAACTTCTGAAAACTGCCCGCGCGGAGTACACCGAGCTCCCCATGTACCTGCTGGGACAAAGTATGGGTGGCAATCTGGTGGCTAACTATGTACTGAAAATGAACACCACCGAGCTGTCAGGTTTTGTGCTCACCAGTCCCTGGTTTCGTTTGGCCTTCGAGCCCCCCAAATGGAAAGTGACTCTGGGTAAATTGGTCTCTGGCATCCTCCCCGCACTCACACAGCCCAACGACCTGAATGCCGCTGATCTTAGTAGGGATCCGGTAGTGATAGAAGCCTACGATCATGACCCATTGGTGCACCGGGTAATTTCCGCCGGATTGTTCACATCGGCCACTGCCGCTGGCGAAGAGGCGCTTCAGCGGGCTTCGGAGGTGAAAATCAAAGGACTGGTCATTCATGGGAATGCAGATCCGATTGTTAGCTGGAAAGCATCCAAAACCTATGCAGAAACTAATGAACTCCTGACATGGACGGAACTGGATGGAGTCTTACATGAGCCCTTTCAGGATTTGGGCAAGGAGGAAGTGATGCAGCAGGTAGCTAAGTGGATTTTGGCGGAAGCCTAAGACAGAGATTTGACTTTCAGAATATCCTGAGAACGCTTCTGATCCAGCAGCTGGTACTCAAGCTCCTCTTTACCCATGAAGTAGACTTCCGTGAAGTCCCCTTCAAATCCTTTGACACGGATGTGAAAGTAAAAAGAGTTAAGCTTATGAATGTATCCCCCGTGCACATTGGGTTTCTGATAAAGAAAACCACTCACACCAGAAAGAATATGGTCTTTGGTCACACGATCCTGTATGATCATCAAAAGGCCTTCTTCCTGCTCTGAGAGCATCGCCCGAAATACGAACTCCTGTCCTTCCAGGCTAAAAAGCACCTTTACAATGATGTGATTTAATCTCACTACCTCCACATAGGTTCTCACCACTCTGCGTGAGGCAGAATAGACCATGTTTCCAAGGTATTTTCCCGAAAGTTTCGAGGCGAGATTTTGTTCCATTAGCAGATAATATCCAAACCAAAGTTAGAATTCCGCCAAAGACAACCTAATTACGAACAATGAACCGGTAAAAACGACGAATGGATGGGAATTTATGAATCCGAACCAAGGGGCAGGAATATTCTGAATCTGGCCCCTTTGCCCGGAGCACTATACACCTCTATTTTCCCCTTGTGCTCCTCTATGATCCGGTATGAAATGGATAAGCCCAGGCCGGTGCCTTCACCTACCTCCTTAGTGGTGAAGAAGGGATCAAAAATTTTGTTGATATGCTCTATGGCGATCCCATGCCCGGTATCCGACAGCTCTATGACCACATGCCCATCTTTTCTTTTGGTCTTCACTGTGATTACCCCTTCATGGGCGATAGCCTGAATGGCATTATTCAGAATGTTCAAGAACACCTGGCTCAGTTGCTGGGGATTGCACAAAATATCGGGTAACTCCCCAAAGTCCAACTCCAGGCGAATTCTGTCTTTGAGGTGATGGCGAACAAGGTTAATGGTTGATTTGAGTGAATCATTGACATCACAATACACTTTTTTGGCGCCTTCTGGCAGCGAAAAAGTATTGAGGTCGTTCATCAGGGTCTTCACTCTGTCAGCCCCTTCATTTACCCCTTCCAGCAGAGAATCCAACTCATCAAAAAGCAACTCAAAATTCTGCGTTTCAACGACGGGGCTTTGTTCATGGTGGTTATTGTTCAGGCTGATAAGAAATTCTTTCAACTCTCCCAGGTCCCTTCTAATTGGCCCAATATTACCCGCCACATAATTAATGGGGTTATTGATCTCGTGGGCAAGGCCCGCCGTAAGCTGGCCAAGTGAAGCCATTTTCTCGGATTCTATCAGGCGCATCTGGGTAGCACGCAACCTATTGAGGGTCTGCTGCAACTCATGGTTGGCCTCCAGTAGCTTAAACTCCGTCTGCTTCAGGTTAGTGATATCATTGTGTACGCCTAGCAGGTACTTTTCGGCACCTATCTGCATCCTGCGCTTGCTGAGAAAAAGCCATTTTTCGGAGCCATCCGGGTATTTATGCAATGACTCCTCCTCCACTGTTTTATTATTGGCCAGAATTTCCACATCCTCCGCTGCAAATTTTTCAGCATCCTCAGCATTCTGATGTGTTTCCGCTATCGTTCGCCCGATAAACTCTTCTATTTTCAACCCAAAAGAATCAGCCATGGCCTGATTCACAAGCACATATTTGCTCTGGGCATCCCTGACAAAAATGAGATTGGGCAAATTATCAATGATCTTTTGAAAAAATTCTGATTGTTCTTCCAGCTGAGCGGTTCGCTGTCTCACAAGCTCCTCCAGCTGGTCTTTGTAATTTTCCAATTCCTGCTCGGCCTGAATGCGATCCGTCACGTCAAAAACGTTGCTCGTAAGCCCCACGACGTTATCATGATCGTCATACACAGGATTAAAAATCTGAGTATAGTACCGATGATTATACAGGCTGGTGACAGAAAAGTGTTCACCATTAAGTGCTCTTTTGAAATTTCTAACCGTACGCTCTCTGATCTCGTCTGGCAAAAGATCTACGATATAGGCTCCTTCCTCCGCATGCGCATGAAAATATAACCGCATTTCCTTCTGATGGAGGGAGTTGAACCCGGTATAGCACATATCCCTATCCAGGGAAAAAATGCTCACATACTCAGGACTTTCAATGTAAGAGGTAAGACGCGCCGAATAAGTTTCCAGTTTCTCCTCCACTTTTCTTTTCTCCTGCAGATACTCCGAAAGCAATTGCTGAAAGTGCCAATAAAGCACCAAAAGCAACACTGCAGCAACAGCAGACGCCACCAAAAGCGCATTTCTAAAGAATTGGAGTTCATCGGAAATACCCGTGCCTGCTGAACTCCGCACAATGGATCCCATCCAAACCGCAAACAACGGAAGAGTGATCATAAGGACTCCTCCTACAATGTAGATCACCAGGTTTCGTTTCCGTGCAGGACTCATTTCACTTGAAAATAAGTGAAAAAACCGTCTCAGAGAAATCTATTTTCGTCTAAAACGAACTTACCCCGGATTAATAAAGCTCTTTGAAGTACTGAGCAGCCATTCTGTTACTCCCAAATTCTGGCAATACATCCTTCATTCCATTCACCACTATGTCGTGCCATGTATCAGGTTTTCCATAATAAGTAGGGATCACCCTACTTTCCAGAATATGGTATAGGCTTTCCTGATCCTGCTGATCCTGACCCTCCATATCCAGCTTCAGGTCAGCCGGTGGTATCACAAAACTGTTCTTACCATCTTTGGCAAACTCCGGAATCCAGCCATCATACGTAGAAAGATTCACTGACCCATTCATGGCAGCAGTCATACCGCTGGTACCAGAGGCCTCCCGGGTCACTCTTGGATTATTGAGCCAAATGTCCGAGCCTAGTTTCAGCAGCCTGGAGAGCTCTAACTCATACCCCACCAATACGGCTACATTGCTTCGGTATTTACTGAAAAAATGAAGTCTGTTGAAGGTATCTATCGCATCCTGATCTTTGGGGTAGGGCTTGCCCGCCCAGATGACTTGGATCGGTTT
Organism: Marinoscillum sp. 108; assembly: GCF_902506655.1. Classification (NCBI taxonomy): domain Bacteria; kingdom Pseudomonadati; phylum Bacteroidota; class Cytophagia; order Cytophagales; family Reichenbachiellaceae; genus Marinoscillum; species Marinoscillum sp. 108. The sequence goes on from NZ_LR734817.1 coordinate 340,126, forward strand.
TTTGGTATTGCTCAGCATCTTCTCAAACCTGGCCTCATCACTCAGGAGCAAATCGGCACGCTTATACCCGGCAAACCTACGCGCCCACACGATGGTGAGCACCTCAGGATCAAACAACTTGCCAGTCTGATCGGCCACCTCTTTGAAAAGCTGAGTCTTTAGTTCTTTTTTACGGTTGACAAAGGCAACCTTATCCCCGCTTTCTGCCGCAGCAGCCAGTGCTTCATCCTGCCAGTATTTTTGATTCTGAGCATTGGTGATCGGGATAATCTCGCTGATGCCCTCATACCCCTTCCACATATCCTGCGAGACCTTCGCGTGCAGTTTGGATACGGCATTGGATCGATTGGCCAGCCTCAGAGCCGCCACTGTATAGCTGAGCATTCCGTCATTGACTGTTTGCGTTTCCAGCTCCTCCGCCGAAAGGTGCCTGCCGAAAAAGCCCATTTTATTCAGAAAATCACCGCTACGCTCCTCGTTTCCAGCCTTCTCTGGTGTGTGCGTGGTAAACGCAAAATGCTCTCTGGTGTAGCCCTTGTCTTTCAGGTAATAAAATGCCGGAAGACCATGCCCCTCATTGAGGTGGTAGACATCAGCGCCGCCCAGTTCCTCCACTACCTTGGCACCCCCTATTCCCAAAACGATGCTTTGAGATATTCTGGTCAGGTCATTGGCGTCATAAAGCCTGTCTGTAATGGTGCGGGAAAGGTGGTCATTCTCCGGTACGTCTGTGCTGAGAAAGTACATAGGCACAGTACCAAATGTTTCTGGCTTCAACACATAGGCTCTCACATGTACATTGGCATTGTCCAATACCTGTATTTTCACCTGGATCCCGGTATCCTCCAGGTACGGATAGTACTTCTCTATGGATTTGACCTCCAATGAACCATCCACTGCCCGGCTCTGATCATAATATCCATATTTCCAGAGCATGCCGATCCCGATCATATTCTGGCGCAGTTCGTAGGCACTGCGCATATGAGAGCCCGCCAAAAACCCGAGACCACCTGAGTAGATTTTCAAGGCCTGATCGATGGCAAACTCCATACTGAAATAGGCCACTTTTTTACTGTACTTCTTATCCGGTTTATAGGGATGAAACCACTTGTTATATTCAGTCATTTGTCTAAAATCTTATGCTAAAGGGCTCGAAAATAAGATTTTAAACCACAACTCAAATACAAAAAGGAATACATTTTTTATACAAACGTTTTCAATCAGGGCTCCCTACTGAAGTGGGTGTCCCGGGCATCAATTCCCCACATGAAAGAGGGCATCCCCCCTGTTGATCACCGGGTGATTATTCACAGCAATGATGTACCCTTCGAGCGGAGATTTAATTTTTACCTGGTACGTACCGTAAGGATCGCATACTTCGCCCAGTATTTCCTTGGGAATTATTTTAGATCCGTTTCGCACGAATGAATAGTGCAAACCAGCCGATTTGGCGCGAACCCATGTGGATTTATTGATCAGAATGGTTTCCCGCTCAGGCTTTGGTGCTGAGTCCTTCATTTTGAGGTGTTTCATTACCCGCTGCATCCCGCTGATGCCTTCATCAATGGCACTCTTTCGCAAACGCAGCGACTCACCACCTTCATAGACCAATATTCTTTTACCGTGCTTAAAGGCCTCTTTTCTGAGGGATTTTTCACGATAAGGAGAGTTGAGAATAAACCTGGTACCAAATGCCTGTGCCAGCTCAAGGTTCTGTGCATCGTCTGTCTGCACCCTCACCTGTGGGGAATTATTGATGCGGGCACCTCCTGTATGAAAGTCCACCCCATAATCTATATGAGGGATGATCTCCTGCATCATAAAATGCGCCACCTGACTGGCCAATGAGCCCGTTTTGGAGCCCGGAAACGACCGGTTGATGTCCTTACCATCGGGTACATCTCTGGAAAAATTGATAAACCCGTAAATGTTAATAATGGGTATGCAAATCACCGTGCCGGCATCTACTTTGTAAAGTTTCTCACGGATAATCCGGCGCATGATCTCCACTCCGTTGATCTCATCGCCGTGCATTCCTGCCAGTAGCATAAGCGTGGGGCCTTCTTTGGGCGCCCGGTAAACAATAATCGGGATGTCAATCAGTGTACCGGATGGAAGTTTGGCAATATTAACATCGATCTTTTTGGTCTTCCCAACAGGAATCTCCACCCCGGCTATGCGCATACTTTTGTTGTTTGGCTGATAAAAACGAAATGAAGTTACAAATACTTTTGATCCATGTCCAAATCTGAACGCCATAGAGCGAGTGTCTGACAAAAACTCTCGGAAATATCAGCCCCAAACCCATCTTGCATTTGGTCAGCATATGCCTGACTCACCTCCAACTCCAGACCCAAATACTGTGCTCCTAAAAACCGGGTGCGCAAATACGTGGTAAATCCGTCATCCGCTCCGGCATAGGGCTCATTATCCCTAATCACGAGCTGTGGCCTTATCCTTCTCAACTCTTCCTGCCATTTCAGGCAGAAGCCGGCCTCTGAGGTTCGGGTTGTATCGAACAAAAGACCCACTTCCACTTCTCTTTTCTGACCAAAAAAAACAGGCGTAAAACTGTGTACCGAAAGATGTACCACCTGATGACCCTGGTCAATGAGGTGGGAGATTTGGGCTTCCACTCCCTCCCTGTAGGGCTGGTAAAATGTGCACTTCAATTGCTCCTTTTCCTCCTCAGATAACCCACCAGAATACCTGGAAAATAGCTGAGGGTGATCCAGTGACCTATTCACCTCAATGAGTAAGCGAGAATAATCATAGGTGGTCAACGGTACTTTCAACTGGCCCGAAATAATTCGGGCCAGATCCAGTGCGCCGGGGTCCCAACCAAGATGGGTTTGAAGATCTGTGTGCGCCTCAGAGAATATGCCCCGGTACCGGGGAGGTATCTGATTACTTGCATGCTCGCAGGTAATCAGAGCTGTCACCTTATTCATGGAATGAAAAGCTGATCCTGATGAAGGCATTGTGCCAGTTTGGAGTAGGTCTCTTTTAGCTTCTCTTCAGAGAAATCTCCATTCAGTGCCGTCATGATTCTTTCCGCAAGGGTCCCCTGAGCATTGAGTTGATTCAGGGTTTCCAGCCATGGCATCAGATACTCCGGCAACGCCTGACTGACCTTCTGTATGGCATCTGCCCAAAACTGCCTGCCGGTCACGGGCTGATCATAGCCCCACGCACTGAGGTAGGTCGGGTCCTGAATGAGCGCAGCACTCCCTGACTTCACACAGCTTTTGAAGACATCATACAGATCCTCCGTTTCAAACGTTTCCTGCACATCAAAGCGCACCAGTTTTTCTCGCACCAAAAGCTTGACCAAACCAGTCACCAAAGCCACCACAGCCAGATCTGCGCTTACACACTCCTGGATGTCGATGATTCTGATCTCAATGGCTCCCCGGTCAAACCTGGCCATAGCGCCCCTTGAATTCAGCCAAACCGGCTTCAGAATATGATCAGTATCGAATGGCTTGATCGCCGCTGCTATGCGATCATAAACATGCTTTTGATAGGCATATTTGCTGAATAATTTCTCAGGAATCACCTTACCTGTAAGCACGGGAATCTTGGACTGGTTCTTTTCGTAATAGTACAGTCGCTTGTCCATGTAGCCTGTAAACTTCCTATCCAAAACAGGACTGGCAGCCGTGAGGGCCGGGATCATGGGCATCATAAACCTGATGGCTGTGTGCAATCTGGCAAACTCCTCGTCATCGTAAAACGGCAAGTTGATATGGGTACTTTGCAGGTTGGACCAACCATGCCCTCTGCAGCTGAAAATGCGATCATAAGCCTGGTAAATCTCCTGGCTTTCATGCTCCCATAGCTTGGTCTCCTTAGCGGGATTCATCCAGGGGTGAGCCGCCGATGGCATCAGCATGGCTCCGTTGGTAACCAGCTGACGATTGATGGCTCTCACGTCCAGTACAAACTTATCTCTCAGTGCTACCAGGTCGCCGGTAGGGCCATTGGACTTCAACTCAATGACGTGGCTCACGAGCTCATTGCTCCAGGCCGTGAGTCCGTGATCCATTTCCCCTTCTACTTCACCTTCTGCATTGCGAAGCAACACGTCGGCGATAGGCCTTACATCCAGGGATGATTGATCGGTGATCATGTATTCGAGTTCTACGCCGTAGCCCTCGAACAAGTGGAGGCGGGATGTTTTTTCCATGGTTCTTAAACCAATCGGTTCATAAATTCCTGCATGATCGTTTGGTAAAGCTGGTGTTTGAGTACCGCATCTTCCACACCTTCATCCAGGTTGGGGTTATCGTTGATTTCTATGATATAAAATTTCTTACCTCTTTGTTTGATGTCCACTCCGTAAAGTCCATTCCCGATAAGAGAAGTAGCTTTCACAGCCAGATCAATCAAAGCTTTCGGTGCATCCTCCACAGCAATGGTATCTGCGTCCCCCTCATCCGGTGTATCTGATCCCTTCCAATTCACAATTTGCCAATGATCTGCCGCCATGTAATACCTGCAGACATACAGGGGCTTTTTATTGAGCACCCCCACCCGCCAATCAAAATCAGTGGGGATAAACTCCTGCCCAATGACCAACTCGGAGGTTTGGAAGAAGTCTTTCAGCACTTTAATCAGCTCGGCTTCATTCTTCGCCTTTTTCACCCCTTTGGAAAAAGAACCATCGGGTTGCTTCAGGATGATCGGATATTCGAACGCTGAAGCATTGATTTGGCTCATTTTATCCTTCTTGATGATGTAATAAGCGGGTGTAGGAATGCTGTGTGCCCGGAGCAACTCACTAAGGTATACCTTGTTGGTACAACGCAAGATCGATTCCGGATCATCCATCACCACCAGTCCTTCGGAGGCTGCTTTTTTGGCAAACTTGAAGGTATGGTGGTTCACATTGGTGGTTTCGCGAATGAACAAAGCATCGTACTGAATGAGCTTAGCAAAGTCGTTTTTGGTGATCAAGTCCACATTGAACCCCACTTTTTCTCCGGCCTTCACAAAGTTCTGAATGGCCTTTTTATTGGATGGAGGGGTCTCCTCCTCTGGGTTGATCAAAATGGCCAGGTCGTATTTCTTGCGGCTGTATTGCTTGTTCAATTTGTTTTTTCCCTGGAGGTATTCGTCCAGCGCTGTACGCAAGAGTCCTTTTTGATCTTCAGGCAGTTCACTCAGGTTCAATGGTTTTAGCTGAGTGAGCATCCATTTGTCCTTTTTGGTGAAGCAAGCCTTCAGTATGGGCACCTGAAAAAGATTGAACAGCAAGGTGCTGATCCTGGCAAACTGTGGCTGGTACACCTGCCCCAAACAAATAATGAGATCCAGCTTATCACCGGTTTGTTTTTTCAGGCTCTGCTGTATGATGTCGTCAAAGTCTTCTGCATCTTCCCTCACCAATGCCGGAAATCGGAAATCCTGCAGGGTGGTGATCTGTGGCATCACCTTGTGGCCACGTGCCTCCGCCAGGAGGGACACATAATATCCCACACTCTGATATTGATAACTCTTGCAGAGGTTGACCACTTTATATTTTCGCGACTTCTGATAAATATCGGTGGAGAAGTAATCACTCGGTGAAATCAATTCTACATCATCCGGCAGGTCCTTCCACTCGTCCTGTCGTTCTGTTACTATCAGTTTATAAGCCATTGTGCTTGGGAGATAAAATCAATAAGTTAGCATCATAGGTGACAATTCCTAATAAAATGGAGTTAATCAGCCGCTGAAGTGATACACGATAATGTTGGGTGTCGCTGATGGGATTGGCTTCCAATGGATCAGCAATGTGCGCTACCCTATTCACCGGATCGTAACCATACACCACCACAAAATGGCCTGTAGGCTCCCCTTTCACGTCATGATATTCATTGATGGCACCGATCTCCCTGGAACAGTTATAGAGATAGGTAGCACTCAGCCCGGTCAGTATAGGCTTGTTTTCATTCAAAAGCCTCTTGATGAGCTTGGTATTCAACTCCTCAAATTTGATTTCTCCGCCAAGCTTCAAAAACTTGAGGTAGGCATTGGCTGCCACATGAAAGCCCTTCGCCGTTTTATAAATTTTCTGCTCTTCCAGCTTGGCACGAATATCCACACCCGAACTAAACCAGGTAGGATCAAACATGTGGAGGTTGTAAGTATACAATGTGGCTTGATACCCTCTGGCCAGGGCATGATTTCCCAGCATGACCGCCAAAGTACCACCGCTCTTCAGGGTTTTTACCTCTGAAATGACCGTATCCAAGGGCATAGGGTCATTAAAGTATTGATAAACTGCCTGAAGGCAGGTTGGCCCACATGTTTCGTCGTTGGGCTGTGCGTGGATGTCCAAACTTAAAGTCCTGGCATCCAATTCGGGGTTTTTGATCAACGCTTCAAACGTCTTCTAAATCCTTATTGATAATCAACCGATTTCCTCGGTTGTAAGTAAAATAATTCCATACCCAATTTAAGAAAACCAAAAATTTTCTTCTCAACCCAATAATGGAGAACAGGTGTACGAACATCCAGACAAACCATCCGAAAAAACCTCCAAACGTAATGTTCAAAGGAGCATCTACCACTGCCCTATTTCGCCCTACGGTAGCCATGGTGCCTTTATCCACATATTTGAAAGGCTTCATCGGCTCTTTATTGAATAACCGCTTCAGGTTTTCACCCAGAAGGTGAGCCTGCTGGATCGCTACGGGGGCCAGTTGAGGCAGCCCTTTTGGATATTCTTCATCTACCTGCATGGCCACATCTCCCACCGCATAGATAAATTCATGTCCTTTCACCAGGTTGAATTTATCCACCAGAATACGTCCTTTCTCCACAGCACCTTCTCTCAATCCGGGGATGGTGTTCCCTTTGACACCCGCTGCCCATATTAAGCAGTTGGTCTTGATGCTGGTGCCATCACTGAGGTAGGCTGTTTCGCCATCATACTTCTCCACTAGCTTTCCATACTGTACATTCACCCCAAAATGAGTGAGGTATTTAGCAGCCTTTCGTCCGGACTTATCAGACATGGGTGGCAGTACCCTATCCGCACCCTCTATGAGGTGTATTTTCATTTTTGTAAAATCAATCTCCGGGTAGTCCAAAGGCAACACGTGCTTCTGAAGCTCACCGATGGCCCCGGCCAGCTCCACCCCCGTAGGACCCGCACCCACTATGACGATGTTCATAAACTTTTCCAATGCCTCGTCTTCTGCTTCGTCCAATTGCAGCGCTTCTTCAAAGTTGGCAATGAGTTTGGTTCTCAGCTCAATGGCATCACTCATCTCACGGAGTTTGAAGGCCTTTTTCTCCAGGAGTTTATTACCAAAGAAATTGGTGGTGGCACCGGAAGCAATTACCAGAATGTCATATTTTAAAAACCCGAGATTGGTTTCTATCTTCTTTTCATCCGCATGGATTTGAGTAACCTTGGCCATTCGGAAATGGAAGTTTTTGTGATCCTGAAGAAACTCCCTGAGCGGGCTGGAGATGTCCCCGGGACTTAGTCCCGCCGTGGCTACCTGATAGAGCAGCGGGATAAAGGTGTGATGGTTGTGCTTATCTACCATCACGATCTGCACTTTTTGCTTGCTCAGTTTCCGTACCAGCTCGATGCCCGCAAAGCCTCCTCCTATGATCACCACACGGGTCATGTCCGTCCATGGTATTCTTTCAGTGATTTTATTCCTTCTTTGAACGGGTGCTTCGGTCAATTCTTCCACTTTGCCTTTTGTTTTATTAATCAGATCAGGTTAAATCTTATTAACCTTGCCATTATTAAACACGCAAAATTACAACGAGATTCATAGAAGAATGGACACCCGGAATGACGATATTTTTAAAATAATTTTCAGACATGGAAAGCAGTAAAAAAGTAGTGAATTCCTGGTGCATGTATGACTGGGCCAACTCGGTATACAACCTGGTGATCAACACCTCTATTTTCCCGATTTACTACACGGCGGTCACTGCCAATGAAGCCAACTCTGATAAGGTGAGCTTCTTCGGGTTTGAAATGATCAATTCCGTCCTTTATAGCTATGCACTCTCCCTTTCTTACCTACTATCGGCGCTCATTCTTCCCCTTCTCTCAGGGATAGCCGACTATACTGGGGAGAAGAAGAAGTACCTGCGGATTTTCACCACGCTCGGTGCCATCGCCTGCATGGGCATGTTCTTTTTCACCTCCGATACCCTGGAGTGGGGTATTATCTGTGTGCTTCTGGCCAGTCTGGGTTATAGCTCAGGTCTGGTGTTTTACGATGCCTACCTGCCAGAGATAGCTCCAGCCAGCATGACAGACCGGATCAGTGCCCGGGGCTATTCCTTTGGGTATGCGGGCAGTGCGCTCATGCTTATCCTCAGTCTTATTCTCATTACTTTCTATGAGTCTTTTGGTTTTGCCAATAAGGGTGACGCAACGCGTACGGTATTTTTGCTTGTAGGGCTATGGTGGATTGGGTTTGCACAGATTCCACTCAAGCACCTGCCTGCCAATGTTTTTAATCGAAAGCCCACCGGAAGAATCCTTCTCAATGGCTACCTGGAACTCAAAAAAGTCCTTTTGGCCCTGAAGCACCAGCCCAATATCAAGAAGTACCTTCTCTCCTTCTTTTTCTTCAATATGGGCGTGCAAACGATCATGCTTCTGGCCACACTTTTTGGTACAAAAGAGCTGAAACTCGGATCCGGAGAGCTCATTCCAGTGATCTTGATCATTCAGTTTGTGGCCATAGGAGGAGCGACGCTCTTTGCCAGAATATCCGATAGAAAGGGGAATATTTTCTCACTCAGTCTGATGATCTTTATCTGGGTTGGCATTTGCGTATTTGCATACACCATTACCTCGGTCAATGAATTTTATATTGTTGCCGTGCTCGTTGGTTTGGTGATGGGGGGAATTCAGGCACTTTCGAGGGCCACATTTTCCAAACTGATCCCTACTGACACCATGGATCATGCTTCATATTTCTCTTTCTTCGATGTGACCTTCCACATCAGCGTAGTCCTTGGCACCTTTAGCTATGGCTTTATCGAGCAGATCACCGGAAGCATGAGAAATAGTACACTCGCTCTTGCTTCTTATTTTGTCATTGGTTTTTTGCTCTTGATCTTTGTGAAAATGCCCAAAAACCAGCATGCAAAAACTTAACCTACCACCTAGTGACTTCAAGTTGAAAAGCGAGGAGGGTAATCAGTTTATTTTTGATATCGTCAGAAAAAAGTATCTGGTGCTCACCCCTGAAGAGTGGGTCAGACAACATTTTATTCACCTGATGGTGAATCATCTGGCCTACCCCAAGTCACTGATAAAAGTGGAAACAGGCCTGGCTTATTTCAAATCTGCCAAGCGAAGTGATATCATGCTTTGCAACCGGGAAGGCGGCAACTTCTTGCTGGTAGAGTGCAAAGCTGCTGACGTGAAAATAGATCGTAAGGCGCTCAATCAGGTGAGTGTTTACAACAAAGAATTAAAGGCCCGGTATGTGGCGCTAACCAACGGAATGGTTCATTTCATATGGGAATACAGGAGCGACGAGAATAAGTATTATCAGCTCAAAGAATTTCCGAAATTCGTATAAACAAAAAAAGGTGCCTGCAGGCACCCTTCTCTTCTATTAACCAAAGCTTTATTTCTATAAAAACTTCTCAGCTGGAGCAAAAGGGAGGTTAAAGGCTTTTGCTACCCCTTCATATACAATCTCTCCATTGATTACATTCAGCCCCAGGAGCAACTCTCTATTATCCTGACATGCTTTCTTCCATCCTTTATTGGCCAGCTGAATGGCGTAAGGAAGGGTTGCGTTGGTCAGCGCCAAAGTAGAAGTATAAGGCACAGCACCCGGCATGTTCGCCACACAGTAGTGTAGGATACCATCGATCACATAGGTTGGATCCTGGTGTGTGGTAGGTCTGCAGGTTTCGATACAGCCACCCTGATCTACAGCCACATCTACCAACACCGTACCCGGGTTCATCTCCTTCAGCATATCTCGCGTGATCAGATGAGGGGCTTTTGCACCTGGTATCAATACCGCACCTACGATGAGGTCGTGGTTCCTGATCAGTTCGCGAATGTTGAACTCATTGGACATGAAGGTATTCACATTGGCAGGCATCACATCATCCAGGTATCGCAATCTCGGCAGGCTCACATCCATGATGGTCACATCGGCGCCCATACCGGCAGCCATTTTAGCCGCATTGGTACCTACTACTCCACCACCGAGGATCAACACTTTGGCCGGACGAACACCAGGTACACCTCCCAGCAAAATACCCCTTCCGCCCATAGGCTTCTCCAGGTATTTGGCACCTTCCTGAATAGACATCCTTCCGGCTACCTCAGACATGGGCACCAAAAGGGGCAATGACCTGTCTGGTTTCTCTACAGTCTCATAAGCAAGACAAACCGCTCCACTCGCCATCATGGCCTTAGTCAGGGGTTCATATGAAGCAAAGTGAAAATAGGTGAATACCAATTGATCCTTCTTTATGAGCTTATACTCGGGCTCTATCGGCTCCTTTACTTTCATGATCATCTCAGCGATGGCATAAGTCTCCTCTATGGTAGGGAGTATGGTGGCTCCTGCCTCCTCATATTGCTCATCTGCAAATCCACTCCCCAAACCGGCAGTAGATTGTACATATATTTGATGTCCGTTTTTTGAAAGCTCAATGACACCTGCAGGGGTCACAGCCACTCTGTTTTCGTTGTTTTTAATCTCCTTTGGAACGCCGATAATCATAATTTTGAGTCAAATTTGGGTGTTTATTTAAGCAAAGATAAATGGCCCAAATCACAAATAATTAGCCGTTTTGAAATTCGATAGAAGCAATCACGCTTACATTCTTTATTGAAATAATATTCTGTTTAATCTCACAATTCGGAATATTATATTTTATGAAAACGATTAAACTCCTCCTTTCAGTAACTTTCTATCGTTATTTCAAAGAAAATTCCCGCTAATTTATTAAATTTGTGATAGTTCTTTTTCATTCTCATTTTTACCTAAATTCTCACTATGAGTTCCGTGAAAACCAGCAAGAAGACCAACCTGAAAAAAGCAGAAATACTCGCAGATTATGCACTGGCTATTGAAAGCCGTGAGGATAGTTTGATTGGGCGCAAGGAGGTCTTTATGGGGAAAGCCAAATTTGGAATCTTCGGTGATGGAAAAGAACTCGCACAAATAGCCGCTGCCAAATTCTTTCAAAATGGAGACTGGAGATCGGGATATTACCGCGATCAAACGTTCGTCATGGCCATAGGCCAGGTGACCTCTCAGCAGTTTTTTGCTCAACTCTATGCACATACGGATGTAGCTGCAGAGCCGGCTTCTGCCGGGCGGATGATGAACGGTCACTTCGGTACCCGATCCATTAACGCTAAAGGTGAGTGGCGCACCTTGACAGATATCAAAAACAGTAGTTCGGATATCTCTCCTACTGCCGCACAAATGCCTCGTCTGATTGGGCTCGGGTGGGCTTCCAAGCTTTACAGGAATAACCCAAACCTTAAAGATTTTAAAGATTTTTCCATCAATGGAAATGAGGTGGCTTTTGGCACGATCGGGAATGCCTCTACCTCTGAAGGACACTTTTTTGAGGCCATGAATGCGGCCGGGGTGCTACAAATCCCCATGGTCATGTCGGTATGGGATGATGGCTACGGCATCTCAGTACCGCAGAAATACCACACTACCAAGGAATCTATTTCCAAGGCACTGGCTGGCTTTCAGCGTACTGAAAACCAAACCGGCATAGAGATATTTACCGTAAAAGGATGGGATTATCCGGCGCTGGTAGAAACCTACCGCAAGGCCGTGAAACTAGCCAGGGAAGAACATATACCCTGTCTGGTACATGTGGAAGAACTCACCCAACCTCAGGGACATTCCACATCCGGTTCACATGAGCGCTATAAGCCCAAAGACCGATTGGAGTGGGAAAAGGGCCATGATTGCCTACTGAAGATGAGGAAGTGGATGGAGGAAGAAGGGATAGCAACCTCTGCAGAGTTGGACGCTTTGGAAAAAGAAGCCAGGGCCAAGGCCAAAAAGGCACGTGAAAACGCCTGGAAAGATTACATGAGTGAAATCAAGGAGGACCTAAATCAGGCGATAGAACTGATAGGTAAAGCTGCCCTGACTTCTAATAACAATAAGATTCTTCAGCAAATAAAAAATGACCTGAAAAGCTCTCTGAATGCGCTGAAGGCCGATATTGCAAAGGCTGTAAGAAAGAGCCTCAGGTACCTGACTGACAATGACTCTGAAGAAAAGAAGCGACTTCAGAACTGGCTGAAAGAGAAACAGGAGAAATACAGGGATGAATACAATTCCCATCTGTATAGTCAGTCTGCCGAATCGCCATTAAACACCGAAGCTGTAGCTCCCGTCTTTGGAGAAGACTCCAAACTGGTAGATGGTCGTGAGGTGGTTCAGGCCTGCTTCGACGCCCTTTTTGAGCGAGACCCAAGGGTAATCGCCTTTGGAGAAGATGTAGGGAGGATAGGCGACGTGAATCAGGGATTTGCAGGCCTACAGGAGAAATACGGAGAAATCAGGATTACCGACACTGGAATTCGCGAACTCACCATCATCGGGCAAGGCATCGGCGCCTCTCTGAGGGGGCTGAGGCCAATTGCTGAAATCCAGTACCTCGACTATTTGATTTACGCCCTCCAGACCCTATCAGATGACCTTGCCAGTCTTCATTACCGAATGAAAGGAGGCCAAAAGGCACCACTCATCATACGCACCAGAGGACATAGACTGGAAGGCGTATGGCACAGTGGCTCTCCCATGGGTATGATTATCAATTCGCTACGTGGCATACACGTACTGGTGCCTAGAAACATGACCCAGGCGGCTGGTTTTTACAACACTTTGATGGATTCCGATGATCCGGCTTTGATCATCGAGTCGCTCAATGGCTACCGTCTGAAGGAAAAAATGCCACAAAACATTGGTGAGATCAAGGTGCCGCTAGGAATTCCCGAAACCCTGCGTGAGGGCACCGACATCACATTGGTCACCTATGGCAGCATGTGCCGCATCGTGATGGATGCCGCTCAGCAGCTCAGTGAATTTGATATCTCATGTGAGGTCATCGACGTACAGACACTTCTCCCCTTTGACCGAAACAAGGACATAGTGGAGTCACTGAAGAAGACGAACAAAATTGCTTTCATTGATGAAGATGTACCGGGAGGTGCTTCGGCCTTTATGATGCAAAATGTACTGGAGCGCGATGGCGGATACTTCCATCTGGACTCAAAACCAATCACCATCACCGCTCAGGAACACAGGCCTGCATATGGTACGGATGGCGATTACTTCTCCAAACCCAGCACAGAAGATGTCTTCGAGAAAATCTACGCTTTGATGCATGAGATAAACCCTGAGCGATATAAGGCTATTTTATAGTTATCTTTTACCTCTACTAGTCCCGGCTGAGGGTGATTTTACTTAGGGTAAGATCTGGTGATTCTACCTCATTGCTTTTGTTGAGATCCCGGTCGTAGATGTAGAATTTGACCTTGAAAGTATCCGATCGGAGAATAATCGGAAAGCCCGCTGAGAGCATCGCATAACTAATGGTGCCGCTGAGCGATCGACCTATATTCTCCCGGTCAAAAATGGGAATACGTCCGTTAAAATCCACTACATCACAACTGGCATTACCAAATTCGGAAGCGAAATCTATTTTCGTATATGCACCATTTTTCTTCCTCAAAAACTGAATATGGAGATTGTTGTGATAAGGATTCTTTTGAATGTAAAAAGTATCGGTTCCTATATCTGTAAAGTTTCCCACCTGATAACTACTACAGTTGAAAGGGGGTCTGTTATCCGTTTCACTAAATGGAGTGACATTTCCAAGAGGATCTACCAGGTAAAGAGGTGGTACTACATCGGGATCTGAATATCGAACAATTGAATCCCTGGAGTCAATGACAATGTTAAAAGGATGATAAGGAGTGCGAATTTCATCTGCAGTGAGTCCAATATCTCCGTCCCCATCCTCAAACTCAAATTTCAACACCATGGAATCTCTGGCAGTCTCATAGTCAATGTACTGTAGGCTACTAAAGCGAATGTTTGGAACGTCTGGAAATTCTGGTGGAGGAAAACATCCACTGACCAGCAGTGTGACTAAAATTATAGATATTTGAGCTTTTCTCAGGTTCATACTCGTTAAAGACAAAACTATTATTTCTTTCCCTTATTGTGGATATAACCGATGTTTGATTACGAAAATTTCAAATCCAAAATATTTTCTATTCAGCCCGAAAATTTTCAGACCTACGCATTGGAGGTCTTTGTCTATCAGTACCTCCACAATCCTACCTATCAAATTTACTGCCAGCATTTGGGAAAATCTCCGGATAACGTTCACTCATTACAAGATATTCCTTTTTTACCCATTGAGTTCTTCAAAACGCACCAGGTAATGACCGGAAAATGGAAATCGGAGAAGGTTTTCATGAGCAGCGGCACTACAGGAATGCAAAGAAGTGAGCACCATGTACGTGACCTGGGCTTCTACCACAAGATCGCTCAGGTGACTTTTGAAAGGCTTTATGGCGCCCTTCAGTCCATAGAGATTATGGCGCTCTTGCCTTCCTATCTGGAGCAAGGGGACTCTTCCCTCATTAGCATGGTGGACCACTTCATGAGTCAGGCTCATCCCGCCAGCGCCTACTATCTAGGGGATCATACATCCCTTCAAAAAGCCATCACATCATCCGAGCGTAAAAAATTGCTGATCGGCGTAACTTATGCGTTACTGGACATGGCAGATGCATTGAGCTTATCTGCGGATGATCTGATTGTGATGGAAACCGGTGGCATGAAGGGGCGCAGGAAAGAAATGATCCGTACTGAGCTGCACGAGGTATTGATGAAAAATTTCGCGGTGGAGCACATTCACTCCGAATATGGAATGACCGAGCTCACTTCTCAGGCTTACGCCATGGGAGGGCAGTTCGCCTTTCCGCCATGGGCCAGGGCGCTGGTCAGAGATATCAATGATCCATTCAGTTTTCTACCCGTCGGGCGGACCGGAGGTCTCAACATTGTGGATCTCGCCAATATAAATTCATGTGCATTTGTGGAAACAAAAGATCTCGGCCTGGAGAGTAAAACGGGTCATTTTGAGGTACTTGGCCGCTTTGACAACTCAGATGTAAGGGGTTGCAACCTCTTGGTATAATAATATTAATGCCGACAATTAAGTGTTTTTTTTTGTTTAGAACTAAAGTAAGTGATATTTTTGAGAAAGGTAACCAACCAGAGTGTTCTATCCTTTTAGAAAAATAAAGCCGCTCATGAAATTGAAATTTGTAATTATCGCACTCGTAATATTAGGTTTTTCAGCCTGTACCCAAAAGACCTGCCCAACATACGCTAACGTAGATGTTGAGCAGCAGCCTGTTGAAGAAGCGGCCAAGGTATAAGCCCTAAATCTCTACGTATTTTATCACATCCTCCTTCGTAATCTGAGCATTTGACATAATAATCAGTCGCTCCACGATATTACGCAGTTCTCGTATGTTTCCTGTCCATTTGTATTTCTGAAGCAATTCTATAGCCTCAGATGTGATTTTTTTAGGTGCAGTACCGTACTCCTGAGACACCTGATTGAGGAAATGGTCAACAAGCAACGGAATGTCATCGCTTCGATCTCTCAATGCAGGTACATGGATGATCATCACACTCAGCCTGTGATATAAGTCTTCCCTAAACCTTCCTGCTTCAATCTCTTTCCTCAGATCCTTGTTGGTAGCCGCCAATACCCTAACATCCACCTTAATGTTTTTATCCCCACCCACGCGAGTGATCTGGTTCTCCTGCAGTGCACGAAGCACTTTAGCCTGAGCCGACAAGCTCATGTCACCAATTTCGTCCAAAAAAAGTGTTCCACCCTGAGCTTGCTCGAATTTTCCGCTCCTTTGCTTGTGTGCGGAGGTGAAAGATCCCTTTTCGTGACCGAAGAGTTCACTCTCAATAAGCTCTGACGGAATAGCGGCACAGTTCACTTCAATCATCGGACTGGCACTTCGATGACTCTTCTCATGGAGCCACCTGGCCACAAGCTCTTTCCCAGTACCATTTTCTCCGGTGATGAGCACTCTCGCCTCCGTAGGCGCCACCTTTTCGATGGTCTCTTTGATCTCAACAATACCCGCAGATTCCCCCACAATATCATATCGGCTGTTGATTTTTTTCTTCAGTCGTTTGGTCTCGGTCTGCAAGGTGGAGTTGCTGAGTGCATTTCTGACGGTGAGGAGTAGCCTGTTCAGATCCGGTGGCTTCTGAATGAAGTCAAATGCTCCTTTCTTAGTAGCATCTACTGCGGTCTCTATAGTCCCATGTGCGGAGATCATAATGAAAGGAACATCCATACCACTCTCCATTGCTTTGGAGAGGAGCTCTACTCCATCCATTTTGGGCATCTTGATATCGCAGAGTACGGCATCAAAAGTTTGCTCCTCCAGCAGCGCCCAGGCTGCTTCACCATCCGGAGCTTCACTCACTTCATAAGATTCATCCTCGAGGATATCTTTCAGGGCCTGACGAATGGTTTTCTCATCGTCAACAATCAATATATGAGACATGTAAATGAGTTAAAATAAAAAAAGCAAGTCTGTAAGCCGGGTCCTGTATCCCACTCCGATAATCACCGGAGCAGAATGCTCATCATTTATCTAGTCCTGACGTCACCATCAGGATCCATCAGCCTACCCATTCTGCATTTGGGCGAGCAACCCTTAGAGCAGAACCTATTTGGCCTTTCAGCCCGCAAGGTTTACCATGCACTCTTGCTCACACAAGAGCCGGTGAGCTCTTACCTCACCTTTTCACCTTTACCCATTTGAAAAACCAAAAGGGAAGTTTGTTTTCTGTGGCACTATCTGTCGCCTATCCATTCCTGAATAGGCTCCTTCCTGTTAGGAAGTGCGGCGCTCTACGCTGCCCGGACTTTCCTCTCTGACTCCTGTAATGATGGAATCAGAGCGATGAGCCGACTTGCAATGACGCAAAAATAGATAAATCAGAAGACATCCTGACCAGTAATTTTAAACTCCCACTCATCGGCAGTATACGCTACCTCTGTGATCATCTCTTCGATAAGATTCTCATCGGTATGATCTAAAAATATAGAAGTATCCACCTTCAGAAAGCCATCTTCCACAATGAAATTGGTATGCACAAAATCCTTGCTTGCTTCCAATACAGCCGGGTAGTCTATCGGATGGTCCACACTGCATACCTTGGAGGTCACCTGTACAGTCTTTCGATTGTATTTTTCGTGATCCACCAGCCGGGCTATCACAGTCTGGAATCGATCATCCTTTAGCGGAATTACAAAAATTGAATGGTTATCATCATATTCTTGATACTCTCCACCAATTTTATCGGCAAATCTTTTACTAAAATCTTTAAAGTCCATGATGTTTTTTGGTTATGGAAATATACAAAAAAATCAGTTCTGAGAAAGTGCCAGCTTGTAGGTTTCTATAGCCCGCAGGCGTGCTTCTTTATGAGAAACAATCGGTTCAGGATAGTCAGGACTTCCATACTCTGGCACCCAACGTCTCACATACTTTAGTTTCGGATCAAATTTCTCCTGCTGACTGTAGGGGTTAAAAACCCGGAAATAAGGCTGTGCATCCGTACCCGTACCTGCCGCCCATTGCCAGCCACCGTTGTTACTGCTCAACTCGAAATCCAAAAGTCTACTGGCAAAATAACGCTCTCCCCACCTCCAATCGATCAACAGATGCTTGGTCAGGAAACTAGCCACCACCATTCTCACCCTATTGTGCATATACCCTGTAGCGTTCAACTCTCGCATACCTGCATCTACCAACGGATAACCTGTCATCCCGTTGCACCACTTTTTAAACTGAGTCTCATCATTGATCCAAGGAATACGATCATACTGTGGCTTGAATGCCTGATCTATTACCCTGGGGTAGTGAGCCAGAATCATCATGTAAAACTCCCTCCAAATCAACTCACTGAGCCATGTGTCAGATAAGCCGTGTGCTCTGCGTACCAAATCCCTGATGCTCACTGTACCAAAACGCAAATGGACACCAAGCTTAGAAGTACCATGCTCAGCAGGGAAGTCTCTTCTGGCCGCATACTGGGATATCAGAGCATCACTTATCTCAGCCGGGGGTAAGTCGATCTCCGTACGTTTAAAATTCATCTGGCTGAGGGAAGGTATTTCCCTTCCTCTCATGGGGACCAGGGTCTTCAAATTTGCCTCACTATCGTGCTTTGAGACACCCACCTGATTGAATTTCTCAAACCATTTATTCTTGTAAGGAGTAAAAACCTTGTAGGGTTCCCCTTCTTTGGTAAGAATTTCACCTGCTTCAAAAATGACCTGATCTTTAAAAGTGAAGAAATCCACTCCTTTAGACTTTAAGCTGTTTTCTAATGCTGAATCCCGCGCCGTGGCGTACGGTTCATAGTCCCGATTGGTGAAAACACCATTCACCTCATAATTTTCAAGGATAGCTTCAAAGGCCTTATCAGGAGTGCCATGATAGACATCCAGAGCACTTCCATGCTCCCGATAGTAGGTGTTCAGTCGAGTGACCTGATCATGAATGAATGTGATCCTTGGATCCTTTCTGTCCTCGAGCTCATCCAAGATATTGGTATCAAAAATAAAGACGGGCAAAACAGGAAGCCCGGCTGTCAAAGCATATTGGAGCCCAGTGTTGTCATGACCCCTCAGGTCTCTGCGATGCCAGAAAATGTTAATCTTAGCCATGGAATAAAAACCTGAACCAGCTGGAATAGTTTAGGAATGAAGGATTATCCCTCCTCATTGGCAGCCCGTTCCTTGCTCATATCTTTAGGCTTGCTGGAGATAGCAGCTTCCCGGGTACGTGTGAGCAATTCCCTCAGGTCATCAAAGGACTTGATGTACTGAAAGCTCACCCCGGTTTCCCGCTGCAAATCGTTCGCTATTTGTTCGGTTTTACTAAAGGCCTTCACCCTAAAGTGGCCATCTGGTGTTAACAAATACCGGATGGACCAATCGCCAATCACATCATTTGTGCTGGGATCATCCGCTCCACTACTCGGTATGGCCCCACCTCCACTTACACGCAAGCGTCCATCCATGAAGGTGTATGACAGCCGAAGCTGAAACGTATTGAAAGCGTTGGCATCAAGAGAAGAGAGGTCTACATCTACCTCCAGGTTTTCATCTACCTGACTGATGAAGTAAGAAAACTGATTGGAAAGAAACTCGCTGAGACTACCGCCCACATCGCTACCGCCCACATTGAAGCTAGACTGCCTGTAAAACTTACGCAGAATAAGTAAGCTAAATACCTGTCGCTTGAGTTCCTGCTCATTGTTATTCATAACACTCAGCGCGCGCTGCACGTCGGAGGTAGGGGAAGACTGAGAATCTTCCAGCTTGATTTCAAAGTCGATACGCGGAGAAAGCATTTCACCCTGCAACTTCAACACTACCAGCACCGGATACTTTTGACTGACTGCACTCGCATCAGCAGTTCCATCAAACTCATCAAAAGAAGCCAATTGTCTGTAGTTCGCATTGAGGTTTAGAATACCGGAATAGGGATCTCCATACCAAGAAATGGTACTCCCGGCAGATACCGTGAATTCCTTGTTGATACCAAGGGCTGGAATGGTGAAATTATAGGCCCCTTCAGTAATGCTGAGGTCGCCAAACAGCTCGAATTCTCCATTGGTATCCAAAAACATTTTGAGGTTACCATTGCCCCTGCCCCGAATAATGTCTCCTGTTCTGATATCAAAAATCAGCTCCACATATGCATCAGGAGTCACATCTATTTCAAAATCCAATCGAATGCCTGAAATGCTGTTTTTGACGATTTCATCAATATTAAAAGTGTTGGTGGTATCAGAGAAATCGACGAATGAGATGTAATCCTTTTGGGTAATCTCACTACTTTCGGAAAGGGGTATAAATAGTTTGGTCCCTTTCTCTGTAGTAGCTTTCGCCTTGATGATCAGATCCTCCACAGGTCCTGCGATACTGATATCCCCGGTCGCGTTGGCGGTACCATAATACAAACTATTTTCAGAGGCCGTGGTATTCAAGAGCTGAAAATCCCTCACGGCCATATTGATATCCACTTCCAGTTCGCGGAATCCTCGATGATAGATGGCGCCACTCAAAGTGGCCCTGTCATCGTCACGATCTCTCAGCTTGATTCCATTGAAATTAATGGCCTTGTTATCGAAAGACAAATCCCCGTCGAAAGAGTAGGTAGTTCCCAGATAATCAAAAGTAAATCGCCCATTGGAAACGCTACTGGAGCCGTTCAGGACAGGATACCTGGTAGATCCCGTGATTGCAATCTCACCATCCGCAAACCCACCTATATCCGAAAACAAACCCTGCAGGAATGGATCCAACAACTGCAAGTTCGCTTGATTAAATTCTGCCTTAATATCCAGCTGCTCCAGAGAGTCCCCGGGAATGTACATGCCGGCGATGGTAATGGTGTTAATGGCTTCTCTCTGCACTCCAAAATCAATTTCCAACCCACGTCTACCTGGGTTCCATTTGGATCTCCCGGCTACATTCCCCACCACAAATTCGTTCAATTCGAAGGCGTTTACATTCAAGTCACTATCGAGAATAAATGGGCTTTGAATATCTTCCCTTATGAGGTCCACTGTGGCGTCCAATACGCCGCCCAGACTGACGGGCAGTAGGGCTCCCAGAGCCTTTAGATCAAAGTTTTTAAAAGATAAATTCAGGTTGGTGGCAGCACTGTCTGTATAGATGCCTTTTAGCAGTATCGATTGATCATTTTGATACAGCTCCATCCTATCAAACACCAATTCCTTCTCGGTCAGCGTGATCTTGTTATAAGGGTTAAAATACCAACGCTCACCGAAAGCCACTAATTTAGATGGGAGGAAATTGAAGGTAAGCCGGTCATCTGATAATTTCATTTCACCATTGATGTCGGCCGAACTATTATTCTCTGGTTGCGCAATACTGGTGTAGAAATTGATCTTATCATCAAACCAAACAGCTTCTATAGACAAATTCTTGGTAGGTGGGTTATCTTTCCACGCCTGCTTTTGCGAATCGATAAAGACTGAGGCGATGATCCCGGCGGAATCCAGGTCTTTTGACAGGTTCACATCAATCGTGTTTTGATTAAACGAAAAACCATTAAAATACACGGAATCAATTTCTGCGAAGATGGACAACGTGGCATTTTTCCTTTGATAATAAGTACCCTCAAACACTCCTTTAGGAGACAAATAAAAATCCTTATCGAAAATCAAATTGGTATATCTGGAAATGTCATGATACCTAACCTGAAAATCAATAGAGTAGCTATTCACTGGTTGGTCAGCGGATACTTTCTCAGGATCTCTGGAGTAATCAGGGCTGAAATAGGCCTCTAATTCAGAGGCCATTGTTTCAATATCCGAAGATATCTGTGAGAAGTAAAAATCCCCCTCCAACTGGACATCCAGTTCTGGTAGGATCAATTCAATCCGTCTCTGCCGCCCTATCAAGGAAGAGTTGAGCTTCACCGAATCAAGTTTCAGTGAATCATCCGACCATACCAAACCTAAATCGTCTATTCTCACACTACCCTGCAGGCTATCCAGATTAAGCCCGCTAAGATCCGCATCCACCCTTCCATTGATTCTCCATTTTGTCCTGGTAAAGCCCAAAGCGAACAAGTCAAGTGTATCTATCTCTGAGTAGATTTTTACCCTTTCAGGAGCCTGCTTCAAATCCACACTACCTTCGGTCAGTACCTTACAGTTAGGATCGGTAATCTCCAACTTCCCTTCAAAAAACTGCGAAGAGAACTGGCCATTGGCTTTGATATGTTCATACTCGTACCCGAAAATTTCAGATCTAAACACTTCTGCATCCAAATAGAACTTGGCATTCTTCTGGGTCAGGCCCTGTCCATCTATTTTGCCTTCCAGGTTCACCCTCCCCACCAGCATTGTATCTCCAATGACTTTGCCCACATTAAAGTGATCGAGTTTCAGCTTTCCCGAATAGCTGGCTTCTTCCCATCCCTTTGGGAATTTTAGGTTTAAATCGGAATAGACCTTGCCTTCATTTGTATCAAAAGTGGCGTTCGCAACAAAATCGTTGGTAAATCCCAAGAATCTCCCGGAAAAACTAATTTCACCCAATTCTTCCAATTCCTTCAGCGAAGCAGTAGTGAAGACCTGCACATCCTGTGGATAAATCAACGCCTCCTTCACCCTGGCGTCAATAAACGTCTCCTCTATGGCCGGCAGTCCCATAAAATCAAAACTTCCCTCCAGGTGTGTTCCTATTCCAAAATCCAATTGGAGGTTACTCAATGAAAGCCTGGGAACGGGACCAGAAATCTGAGTGGATATATTCACTTCAAAATCATCAGTGGGCAAATCAACGAAAAAAGCAAGGTCATGCTTCGAAATGCGAGCATCCACCAAATTCACATCAAGTGCTACGCTATTGGTGAAGTCTGAAAGCGCTGAAAAATCTGAATACTTTAAGCCAAAATGATCCCTTATAATAGAATGACGAGTCTCCAGTACCAAATCACTCAAATCAATCTCATGACTATTCAGCATAAACATGGTTTGCAACTTTTCCACTGTCAGACCTGTAGCGGGATCTCTCGCAGCCAGGGATCTGATTTCGGCCTGAATGGTATCACGTATTATCGTGAAATCAGCAAACGTAGCTCCTGGTATCTCCAGCAAGAAATGCCCGTAATCAAACTTCCCCTGAGGTAGGCTATCATTCAATCGATTGTCGTATGAAAACTGAAATTGATCGAGTCGGATCTTGCCGAGAGACAACTTTGGCGCGGAAGCTTTGGACACGGTATCCTGCTTTTTGGGGGCCAGCGCCCTTAGGTCATTAATAAACTCAATAAGGTTGAGGTTGAGTGTGTCCTCATATTTTTTCATATGCAAGGCACCGTCTCTCAAATAAATCTGATCAAACCACAAATCCCCCTCTACCAGCAAATGATCCAATTGATAATCCACCTGAATGGTACTGGCCGAAATCATCACATTGTCCTGATAATCTTTCACTTCCAGCCCTTTTATTTCCACAAAATCAAACCATTTGATCTTAATGTTTGTAAACTTTGCGGTTTGCCGGGTGTTTGCATTGATTAATGACAGCACCTCATTGGCAAGATAATTTTGTAAGAAGGGGGTTTGCAATAGCAAAATCAAGATGACGAGGAAAATAGCAATGCCAGTGATGCTCCAGAAAATCAGCTTTCTGAGCAAAACAACTGCACTTCTGAATGTAATCTTTCCCTTCAAATCCCGTAAAATTCTGTTCTGATGAGTACCACGATATTAGGTATAGAGTCATCTTGCGATGAAACCGCCGCTGCTGTGTGCAAAGATGGAAAAATAATCAATAACATAATTGCAACTCAATCCATCCATGAAAGTTACGGAGGGGTAGTCCCTGAACTGGCATCCCGTGCACATCAAAAGAATCTCATTCCGGTGATTAACGAAGCATTGGTGGCTGCCGATATAAAAATGTCTGATTTAGATGCCATTGCCTACACACAAGGGCCAGGGCTACTCGGTGCGCTCCTTGTGGGAAGCTCATTTGCTAAAACAGCAGCCATGGCGCTGGGCATACCCATTATCCCCATCAATCACATGCAGGCTCATGTACTGGCGCACTTTATCGAAGATCCTATCCCGGAGTTCCCCTTTCTATGTCTTACAGTTAGCGGAGGGCACACGCAGATTGTAAGGGTAAACAACCACCTGGATATGTCCATCATCGGCCAGAGCAAAGATGACGCTGTTGGTGAAGCTTTTGATAAGTGTGCGAAATTATTGGGTGTGGGATACCCAGGCGGACCAAAAATTGATCAACTGGCCAAAACAGGAGATGCTAAAAGGTTCACTTTTCCGCATAGTGACATTCCCGACCTGGATTATTCGTTTTCCGGTATCAAAACTGCCTTCATGTATTTCCTGAGGGATGGCATGAAAAAGAACGATCAATTCATCAACGAAAACATCAACGACCTGGCAGCAAGCCTGCAAGGCACCCTCATCGATATGCTCTTTGTGAAACTCAAACTGGCAGCAAAAAGAGAGAAAATAAAAAACATAGCCATTGCCGGAGGTGTTTCAGCTAACAGCGGCCTGAGAAATCGGCTGCTCACAGATGCTGATAAATATGGATGGAAGGTTTTTATTCCCAAATTTGAGTACTGTACGGATAATGCGGCCATGATCGCCACGGCAGGCTATTACCACTTGCAAGCAGGTAAAACCGGTACGCTCCGGGACAGCCCTCAGCCGAGAATGTCATTTTCCTAGTCAAATACTTTCCATTAGACCTCCAACTTCATTATTTTTAAAATTGACCAAGTAAACCATGGCAAAAGACACCTCACGTTTTTCTAATAACATTTCGATCAAAAATCGAAAGGCCAGTTATGAGTATGAATTCATAGACAAATATGAAGCGGGCATTGTATTGAAGGGAACGGAAATCAAGTCCATTCGTGAGGGCAAGGCAAGTGTACAGGAAGCCTATTGTTACCTCAAGAATGATGAGGTTTTTATCAAGAGTATGAACATCTCTCCCTATTCGAATAGCTCCTTTGCCAATCACGAGATCACTCGTGATCGTAAACTGCTCCTTAAGAAAAAAGAGGTTGAAAAAATTAAGACAAAAACCGAAGAAAAGGGATTGACCATCGTGCCGACGAAGATGTATATCAATAGTCGGGGCTTTGCCAAGGTGGAAATTGCTGTGGCGAGAGGTAAAAAACTTTTTGACAAGAGGGATAGTATCAAAAAGAAAGATCAGGATAGGGAACTCAAACGGTTGAAAATTTGAAATGAGTACTGTACTGGTATTAAATGCGGATTTCAGTCCCCTCACAGTATGCTCTGTGGAGCGCGCATTTTTGCTGGTCTATCTCCAAAAAGCTGATACACTAAGCCAAGTGAAGGAAAAAACCCTAAGGAGTGTTTCACGGGAATATCCTTACCCTTCAGTGATCAAGATTCATAAGTATGTGAACGTCCCTTACAAAGGGGTCATACTCACCCGCCACAATGTATTCAAAAGGGATCAGTTTTCCTGTCAGTACTGTGGCGCCAGTAAAGACCTCACATTGGATCATCTGATACCGAAATCCAAGGGTGGGAAGTCATCATGGACTAACCTGGTCACAGCCTGTAAGAACTGCAACGCCCGAAAAGGTGACTACCGACCTGAAGATGTCGGACTGAAGCTCTCCAGCATGCCTGTGAGGCCCTCCTATGTCATGTTCTTAAGATCTACCACCAAGAGCCTCAGAGAGGACTGGATACCCTATCTGGAAAGAAAGGCAATAGCCTAGCCCGTACATAAAAAGAATAAATCGTTCAATCTTTGTAGGTTCGTACTACAGTATCAACAAAACCAATCCCATGAAGCTATTAAAAACCTCACTACTCCTTTCTGCACTTGTTCTGTGTTTCTCCTGCCAAACCACGGAATCCAGCTCAGAAGAAACCCTCTCGAAGCAGGCCCTTGAGAAAAATCTGGAAGAAACAAAAGATGATCTTGAGAAGAAAATAGCCGAACTCCAGGAAGGAGCTGGTGAACTCGCCGAAGACGCGCGGTTTCAAACTTACAAAGCCGTGGAAAAACTTCAGGCAGAAAGGATCAAAGTGCGCAGAATGATCAAAAAAGTAAAAAACTCTTCTGAGAAAGACCTCAAACGAGTGAGTAAGGAAGCCAAAGGGGTTTATGAAGATGCCGGAAAGCAACTGGACAATATCCGCAATGAGTTTAACGACTGGCTTGAAAAACAGAAGAAATAAAAAAAACCTGAAGGTGTCCCTTCAGGTTTTCATATTCTTAAGTAAATACTCTTCTTAAATTTCAGCTTTCTTCACAGAACTATAGAGCACCTTTCTTGCATTGGCTTCTCTTAATTCTTGCTGCACATCAGAAACAATTCCCATCTTCACCTCTACATCCACTTTCATAGACATAGTGATCTGATCGCGCTCCACTTCTGAAAGCTTGTCTTTCTCCTGACTCACAAACTGAACGATTTCATTAGCCTCTACAAAAACATCATTGGTTTGAATCTTAGGTTCATTACCATACTGAGCAGTATTTTTCGGCTCACCGATGTAGATATAGCTTACTAAGGACTTTCTTTCAATTTTGGTCAACTGTGTAGCTCGAGGAAGCTGCTGCTTCACCATGATATCAGTCTCTCTCATCACGGTGGTTACCATGAAGAAAAACAAGAGCATGAAAATAATATCAGGCAGAGCGGCAGTAGGAATTTCCTGTTGCGTGTTCGAACTCTTCTTAAATTTAGACATGCTTCAAATTATTTATCAGGTTCAGCAATTGATATCGCACGGGGGATATTAGATCTTGCCCGATTATACATATCCTTTTGAATATCGTCATCCTTGTCTAATGCCAACCACTCCTCTACTGAAATCCCTACTCTCTGAGCGTAGATTTCATTGTAGGCTCCGTTGATGGCATCAAGTACATTGATATATAGCTCATAGCTTGTACCTCGAGCAGCTTTGAATGATACCACACACTCAGTGGGGTCATCTGATGAATCGAGTCTCTTACCGAATCTATTCACCTCCGCCTTCATAGGTGATGGCAAGCTATTATAAACTATTATTCCTTCTTCTGTCGGGTCACCGAAGTTCAAAACGAACTCTTTAACCTCTCTCTTCAGATCTTCCATAGTCCCCTTGTATGGCTCATCTTCCACCAATAACTGGTCGCTCGAGTTGGCAAGGATCTTATAGATATTCTTATCGTTTTTCGTCACCTCTGGCGGTGGCTCATTAGGGTCTGGCTTTGGTGGAAGCAAGAGCGTAATCCCCTTGTCATTTGCTATGGTAGTCGTTACCAAAAAGAAAATGAGCAAGAGAAACGCTATGTCCGCCATAGACCCTGAGCTAACCTCAGGTAGTGGTCGTTTTTTACCTCTTGGCATTACTTAATCAATTTTGAGATTTCAGTATAAACAATCCCTGCCAGCGCAATAAAGAAGAATATATACATTGATATGATTCCTCCACCTACCAGCTTCGAAGTGCTTTCAGTGATGTCTGCAGAGCCTGTATCTGAGCCCGCAATAATGTATCCGATTAAAAACACCACTATCAGTGCGCCTAGTCCGATCCCTGACTTTATGAGTGACTGTGGATCACCTAAGGACTGAGCCAAAGGAATGATTATTGCAGCCAAAGCACAGAGCACGATTAAAATATAACTGGCGTATAGCCCTACATCTATGATATCCATGTGTCTGTCAGTTTAAATATTATTTAGAAAGATTATGCTTCACCAAAATATCTACCAGAGATATAGAAGCATCTTCCATACTATTTACCAAAGAATCGATTTTAGACACCAGGTAGTTGTAGAAAAGCTGAAGGATTACAGCTACGATCAAACCAGCAACAGTAGTCAAAAGGGCTACTTTAATACCTCCGGCCACAAGTGATGGAGATACGTCTCCAGCCTCTGCGATGGCATCAAAAGCACCAATCATACCTATTACCGTTCCCATGAAACCAAGCATAGGAGCTAGTGAGATGAAAAGGGAAATCCAAACCATTCCTCTTTCTAATTTACCCATCTCTACAGAACCGTAAGCAATGATTGATTTTTCAACCATTTCGATACCCTCTGACATTCTCATCATTCCTTGTACAAAGATCGACGCTACAGGCCCTCTGGTGTTTCTGCAAACCTCCTTGGCTGCCTCTACACCACCTGAAGACAACGCACTCTCTACGCTGGTCAGCAATTTTTTAACATTGGTAGTGGCCAGGTTGAGGTGAATGATTCTTTCGATTGCAACAGCCAATCCGAGGATCAAACAAAGCAATACGATCCCCATGAACTCTGGTCCACCATCGATAAATTGTTCCTTCACTACTTGGTGGAAGG
Organism: Marinoscillum sp. 108; assembly: GCF_902506655.1. Classification (NCBI taxonomy): domain Bacteria; kingdom Pseudomonadati; phylum Bacteroidota; class Cytophagia; order Cytophagales; family Reichenbachiellaceae; genus Marinoscillum; species Marinoscillum sp. 108. Next base: position 368,104 of record NZ_LR734817.1, read on the forward strand.
TTGCGTCAGCCTCTTCTTCAGGTTCAACAATTTCTTCAACAACAGCCGCCACTGGCTCTTCCTCTACAGGAGCCTCAACGGAATCAGCTTCAGCCGCTATAGTATCCGATGCTACATCGGGGCTATCTTGTGCGAATGCATTCACTGAAGAAAAGGTGAAAACACCTGCTAACATCAAAAGAGTAAATAACTGTTTCATAATCTGTGTGGTCGTCTTCGGTTAAGTTTTATTTATTTTTCAATCCGTAAATATATTAATTATTCAAGAACTCGCGGAGAGAGAGGGATTCGAACCCTCGATACCCCGTGAAGAGTATACACACTTTCCAGGCGTGCGCCTTCAACCACTCGGCCACCTCTCCTAAATTCACTTGAATTTTTTATACAGGGCAACAAATAAATCAAGAAAATTAAGCTTATGCAAATTTTAAATGCAATTAGCAGATATTCAATTATCCATTTCGCCATTTAATGGAATGACCAACTTTTTGCGCACTTCATCCAGGCTCTTTTCTGTCCCCAAAAGGAACATTAACTTGGTGATAGCGGCTTCTGTCGTAATGTCACCTCCACTCAAAACTCCTATATCGTTTAAACGCTTACTCGTCTCGTATCGTCCCTGGATCACCTCTCCCCCACTACACTGACTCACATTGTAAATGATGATCTCTTTCTTAATCGCTTTTTGCAATGACTTAATAAACCAGGGGAAGTTCATAGTATTGCCAGAACCGTAGGTCTCAAGCACTACCCCTCTCAATCCCTTAATATTAAAGATACTTTCCACAGTCTGTTGGTTAATCCCTGGAAAAATCTTCAAAATGGCCACATTTTCGTCAAACTCCTTCTTGATCTTCAGCTTACTGCGGGCATTGTGAGGCCACATGTAGTTCAGCCTGTACTCTATATCAATACCAGACTCGGCCAGATAAGGGTAGTTCTGAGACTGAAACGCTGCAAACGTGCTACTTCGTATTTTCTGTGACCGATTTCCTTTCAGGAGATAGTAATTGAAATAAATACATACCTCATTGACGATCGGGCCTTTGTCATTTTTGGCGGATGCAATCTCCAGAGCGGTGATTAGGTTCTCCCGCGCATCTGATCGGATAGATCCTATTGGAATTTGTGCTCCTGTGAGAATCACCGGTTTGTTTAGCCCCTGCAGCATATAACTAAGCGCAGACGCACTGTAAGCCATGGTGTCAGTGCCATGCAAAATCACAAAACCATCATACTGAGCATAATTCTCGTAAATGATGTAGGCCATATCCTGCCAGTCCTGCGAATTAATATTGGATGAGTCACGGGGTTCTGGAAAAGAGATGACGGTAAGCCTCAGTTCCAGTCCTTTCAATTCGGGAATGCGGTCTATGACCCTACCAAAATTGAATGGCGCAAGGGCGCCAGACTCATCATAAGCCATACCAAAAGTACCCCCAGTGTATATAATCAATATGGAATCAACAGGGTCTACAGAGGCGGTAGTCCTTATGTTGACTATTTTGTAATTCATTAACGAAATAAGGTTTTGCTGTTTTGGGAGGTAATTTCTCCAATTTCTGCGACTTCTCTATCAAGTATCTCCGCGATTTTTTGGGCCACAATTTTTGTATAGGCGGGCTCGTTACGCTTGCCACGGTGAGGGGTCGGGGCAAGATACGGACTATCCGTTTCCAGTAATATATGTTCCAAAGCAACCCCTCTGATCACAGGTTCCATTCCTCCATTTTTGAAGGTGGCGACTCCTCCCAGCCCCAACTTAAAATTCAAGTCAATCACTTCATTGGCTTGCTCCAAAGTTCCGGTAAAACAGTGAAATACGCCAGTAAGCCCCCTATCCGCATAAGGTTTCACCAGAGCAATGGTCTCATCAATGGATTCTCTACAGTGAATGACTATGGGTAATTGATGCCTTATGGCCAGCTCACATTGGATGCGAAAAGCCTCCTTTTGCTCTTCAAATAAGGTCTTGTCCCAATAGAGATCTGTTCCCATTTCACCTACTGCGCAAAAGCCCCCTTTGGAGAGAAATTCTTCCACTTCATAGAGTTGTTTTTCAAAATCTTTTTTCACCGAGCATGGATGCAAACCCATCATGGGAACACAGAAACCCGGGTACTTCAGTGCCAACTCAAGCATATCCTCAATCGACTCATGGTCAATGTTGGGCATATAAATGCGATCTACCCCCGCTTCTCGGGCCCTTGAAATCACCTCCTCGATATCGACCTTAAACTCTTTTGTATAGATGTGTGCATGTGAGTCTACCAGAATCATAAGTTGCTAAGTGTTTTAAATGAATAACCCAAAGTAGAAAAATGTTCCAACACCCTGGGCAACATCTCTTTCAGATTTTTAAAAGCTTTTTCACTGTCATGAAAAACTAAAATAGAACCGGGATCAGCCTTTTTCATATAATCCAATGATTGTTTGCGGTCCAATTCCCGATCAAAATCACCGGATAAGTGAGACCACATGATGATTCGATAACCCGCCTTTTTCAGAGCTCTGAGCTGACCGAGCTTCAGATTTCCATAGGGAGGCCTGAAAAGACGATCATTAGAATATTCATCCTGCAGGGTTTGACATGCCAGCACGTCGGCCATATACTGGTATGTCTTGGTGGCCCAACCATTCAAATGACTTTGAGTATGATTGCCAATGAGATGGCCATCATCATTGATCTGCTTAACCACTTCCTGATTGGCCTCCATAGCCGAGCCCAGGCAAAAAAAAGTAGCCTTGGCCTGATAGGTTCTCAGCTGTGCCAATACATATGGTGTGACTACCGGGTGCGGCCCGTCATCAAAAGTCAAGAACAACTCCTTTTTGTTGGTCATGACCTTCCAGACAGCTCCCGGATACAGCCAGCTTATCCAAAAGGGGTTTTGGAAAAAATAATTTCTCATGGATTCTTGACCAGGCAAGATAGCATGGTGATGTCATCCCGATAGGGCACATCTACCCTGAACTCATCAAGGCTTTTGAAAATATCGAGGTGCAGTTTATTAATATCTGTGGGGATTCCGCCTTCTAAAAATGCCTTCAGACGCTCCTCACCATATTGGTCATCTGCAGCATTGAAGGTCTCAGTGAGACCATCAGTGTATCCAAAAAAGAAGAAATCGCTCAGGTTTTCAATCCTAACGGTCTTCAAAAATGGCAATGGATCAAACATCCCAAGGATGGTCGTCCCGTCATTGAGCTCCTGAATACCATCATTAGTGACCAAATAGAGCGGATTATGCCCACAGTTTACATATTCGAAAGACTTGTCATGAAAGTCATAAATACCCAGGAAGAAAGTGATGAAGTTCTCGGCATTGCCACTATCGGTGATGATGTGATTGAGTTCTGCCACGATCTCCTTAGGATCCTGTGTTTTACGCACAAGTGTGCGGAGCGAAGCCTGAAAATTGGACATCAGCAAGGCTGCCGGTACTCCTTTGCCACTCACATCTGCCACGCAGACCAAAAAGCGATCATTGTCAATGGCCAGATAGTCATAATAATCGCCTCCCACATCCTGATGGGGTAGGTAGACGGCCTCTATCTTCAGGCGGTGGGTCTTAGGTAATTCTTTCGGAAAGAGGAAATTCTGCACCTTTTTGGCAATTTCCAGCTCTTTTCTATAAGCCTCCTGCTGAAGCTGCTTTCTGGCCAGCTTCTTATTCTCTACAGCCACTATGATGATATTTGTGAGTGCCTTTAAAAAGGTGGTATTACTCTTTTTGCCCGATCGCTCATTGCCACCCACAAAAACAATGGCCAGCAAGCGATCCTTGTGAGTCACCGGAATAGCTAACTCAAATGCCTGAAACTCCTCATCGCAATCAGCAAGTTCCCGCACCTCACGCAAGTCCCAGAAAAACTGAGGCAAAAACACTTTATTCCAATCCGTCTGGGTTCCAAAATGAACTTTACAGTCCCAGTTGTCATCCTTCACATAAAGGGCAAGGCGCTGCACCTTCAGATCCGCAAGCAGTGTAAACTTGTAAATCCTGAATAGATCCTCTTCAGCAAGGTTGTTGTTGATTGCTTGAGTGATCTCCAGAAGCGCATTGAGCTCCAGGTCTTTTATGTCCAGGCCGTTCGGCATTTTTTATATTATGAATTATGTGCGAGCAGACCACTTTTGGTGGCAAGGAAGAAGTACTCGTCTGCGTGATTATTCAAATCGATCTGTCCTTCAGGCAGTTCGTCATCGATGGTCTTCATGATTTTGATCCACCCTTTCCTGTAAATACTATCCAACACAGGAATCAACTTGGCCGGTGCCCAGCCTATAGTCTCCCGAAGCACTCCGAAAGGGGTAACAAAATAAAGCTCATCTAAAACATCAAACTCCTCGTCGGTCATGAATAGTATCTGCCTTTCCATGAATAATGTCCAAAAATAGACGCTATTCCCAAGAATAGCACGAGGAAAGGGTAAATTATCTCCATCACGAAAGACGCCCAAATGACATTTCGCACTCCAAGAAAAACCGCCACTGACCTGATATAAAGACTAAGAACAAGGGCTCTGAGCAAGAAAAAAGATGTGAATATTACAAATGACGCTTCATTAGTAAGACCTTCAACGAGCATGTAAGCAAATACGAGGTAGTTAAAAAAGACCGCAATAGCCATGAGCTTGACGTAATAGCTCTTGTGAAATTTCCATTTACTGCTCCATCTCTTGCGCTGATTGATCAGCTCGCCCAGAGTGTCTTTAGCCGGAGTTGAAACAATGGCTCGTTTATCTTTTAGAAACAACACACCATTGGGATAAGCTCTGAATATTTTTTGTAATAAAAACTCATCATCCCCGGAGGCAATCTCCTGATTGCCCTCGTACCCGGAAACCTCGTGAAAAGCGGACTTACGATAGGACAGGTTGGCCCCATTGCACATCCCCGGGTTACCAGATTGCAGGCTTGCTGCACCCAGTCCTATCAAACCGGCAAATTCCAGTGACTGAAGATGGGTGAAAAAATCATGCTCCACCATCCGCACTGGTCCAGTGATCATTTGAATGTCCTTGGTGTATTTGTTGGCATACACCCGAATCCACATTGATCCTACCCTGCAATCCCCATCCGTGGCTAGTATAATCTCATTTTCAGCCAGTTCCAATGCCTTGGAAATGGCCTGTTTTTTCCCCTTCATCCCATAATCCTTCAAGCGAACCAAATGGTATTTCATGGAAGATCTTTGCAGTACTTCTGCTGCTATTTCCAGTGTCCCGTCATCAGAGTCATCATCTATGACGAGAACCTCATACAAATCCGCAGGATACTCCTGAGCCTGCAGGTCTGCGAGTATGGAGGCAATATTTGCGGCCTCATTGCGTACGGGGATAATGACAGAAAAGGTCAACAACCCTCCATCATCCGCTTCCACCGAGGTATCTATCCGGCACCAGTGATACCTGGCCCACAACAAAAAGCCGCAATAGATCAATGAAAACGCAATGAAAATAATCATTGCGCAATGTTAAGTTTTAATTTAAAAACATAGACTGTACCCAGGATAGAAGGGATGACAGTATTTATCATCCAAATGATCAAACAAGGAATCAAAACAATGCTTACATCGGGCACATAAGCCTGAAAGAAAACAATTGCGCTGGCTTCACGCACCCCGAAATTTCCAAAAAAAGAGGGGATAACTGACCTGAAAAGAAAGATCCAGCCAATACCCAAGAGGATTAGATACCATGCCAGTTCTGGGAGAAAAAGACTCAGAACAAGATAAAATTGAAAAGTGAAAATGACATAACGCAGAAGTGATAAAGCCAACACCTGTATCCACATAGAGCCATTACCCCGACTACTCAATACCAGCAGCCCAACTCCCACCACCAAAAAAGGGATGGCCAACATCCAGTGATTATACCAGTCAAAATAATAAAGCACTGAAATCCCACCATAAAGCAGGGTGATCAATAAAAGGATGGTTCGGTTAATCAGGAGTGCCCCCGCTGATTTTTTAGCATTTTGCACATTCAGTAGTCTGCCCCCCACATCCCCAAGAGTGAACGGAATCACCCAGTTGAGGGCCAAACCAGCCAGCACTCTCCGCCACGCTTCTTGAAATGAACTCGTCTCATGGGGGATTGATACACGCCATTTTTCTGCCTCCAACACCCAGTTGAGTGGCATGAGCATCAACACTATCATGTAGATAATTATGCCATCAGGTTTATCAAAAGCCTCCTTGAGACTAATATCAGACAGATCCACCCGCGTACTGATAAAATAAATGCAAAGACCTGTGACAATTATCTTCACAGTCCACTCCAGTGATTTTTTATATCTCTCTGTGTAATGGTTAATTTGCATTGATGTCAAAAGATACTTCATTAGAAAAGATCATTTTGGGGCTGGATCCCGGCACAAGTGTAATGGGATACGGACTCATCAAAGTTAAGAAGCAGGATATTAAACTCTTGCAATTTGGTGTGATCCATCTTAGTAAATACTCCAGTCATGAGCTAAAACTCAAAAAAATATTTGAACGCATCATTGGCATTATCGATGACTACCACCCGGATGAGGTAGCTCTTGAAGCTCCCTTCTTTGGCAAAAACGTGCAATCTATGCTAAAGCTGGGCCGTGCTCAGGGTGTGGCCATGGCCGCTGCACTCTCCAGAGAAATCCCCATCACGGAGTATGCTCCTAAGAAAGTGAAACAATCAGTCACCGGAAATGGCAATGCCTCCAAAGAACAGGTGGCGGCTATGCTCAAAACGCTCCTCAAGTTTAATGATGCACCCAAACTCCTGGATGCAACTGACGCCCTGGCAGTCGCACTTTGTCATCATTACCAGGGAGGAAAGCCCCAGCAGTCCTCTAAAAGCTGGAAAGCTTTCCTTTCGGAAAATCCCGGTAGGATTAAATGATCAGCAAGCGATAAAAAAAAGCACCCTGGAGAAATCTCCAGGGTGCTTTTTTATTTCTTGGATACTCGGCTAACTACTTCGCCAACGTAAAGGCGGCCTTAATCTTCTCTGCCACTTCCATCAGGTCTTCTTTACCCAGAGAAAGTTTTTCTTTCCCGAAGTTCATATCATTCACCGCATTGATCGGGATCAGATGAACATGCGCATGAGGCACTTCCAACCCAATCACAGTCACACCAATCCGTTCGCAAGTCACCACAGCTTCTATAGCCCTGGCCACTTTCTTCGCAAAAATGTGGAGCCCGGCCAATACCTCATCATCCAGATCAAATATGTAATCCATCTCTTGCTTGGGTATAACTAAGGTATGTCCTTGCACCAGTGGATTGATATCTAGAAAAGCAAGAAAATTCTCATCCTCCGCCACTATATGAGCGGGGATTTCTCTTGCTACGATCCTGGAGAAAATACTTGACATCAGATAGAGATATCAATGATTTCAAATTCAATCTCCCCTGCCGGCACATTGATTTTGGCCGTATCCCCGGGCTTTTTGCCCAGTAACCCGCTACCTATAGGGGATTTTATAGAAATCTTATTCTGCTTTAGGTCAGCTTCCTCTTCTGCTACCAACTGATATTTCATCTCCATTCCCGTCTTCTTGTTCTTTATCTTCACGAAAGACAAGATGCCCACTTTGGATGCATCCAAACTGGACTCATCAATCACTCGGGCATTTCCTACAACCGCTTCAAGCTTGGAAATCTTTAATTCCAGCAAACCCTGAGCGTCCTTAGCAGCATCATACTCGGCATTTTCACTCAAATCTCCCTTGTCACGTGCCTCAGCAATCTGCTTAGACATGGCCGCTCTTCCTTTGGTCTTAAGCTCGTTCAACTCATTCTTGAGACGATCCAAACCTTCTTTTGTGTAATAATTTAATGCTGACATACCTTTATTCTTTAACCTACTAAAACAAAAAAGAACGGCCCCATAAGGACCGCCTTCGTATCGATAGTTTCTTTATTTCTCTTACTAAAGAGGCAAATATAATTTTTTTGAGGATGATTTACAATTTCAGCTTAACTGTGCAAGGTCCCCTGCCTGAAGCTTCCGTATTAACACCTCATTGATTTTACGGTAAGATTCAAACGTCCATCCTGCCACATGAGGTGTCAGGATCACATTGGGATAGCTGATCAATTCTTCAAAATCTGCCCGCTGTGCCTCTGTTAATTTATCCAGTTTTTCATTTTCCAATACATCCAGACCAGCCCCTAGTAGCACGCCTCTTTTCAGTAAATCATTCACCGCTGACAACTTCACCACTTCTCCCCTGCTGGTATTGAGTAGGAATTTTAGGTTTTTGAAACGAGCAAAATACTTCTCATCAAAAAGAAACCTGGTCTCTGAAGTGAGCGGCACGTGAATACTAAGAACCTCCACTTCATCAAAAAATTCCTGCAAACTCACCTCTTCCAGATAATCAGTGGAGAACCCACTTTTATACTTATCATAGGCCACCACTCTGCACGAAAAACCCTTCAACCGCTGAGCAAATGCTGCACCCATGTAGCCATATCCGTAAACCCCTACTGTTCGTCCCATGAGCTCCCAACCCCGATTGGCCTCCCGGTTCCAAACTCCACTTTTCACTTCTTCAGTGCCTGTATTGAGCTTATTGAAAATGGTGAGTAGCATCCCTACAGTGTGCTCAGCCAGGGCATCCCTATTGCCCTCCGGGGCATTGATCAACTTGATGCCTTTTGAAGACACATAGGTGTAATCTACTTTGTCGAGTCCTGCACCAGCCCGTGCCACAAATTTCAAATTCACCGCCCGATCAATCAGTTCACGGTCTACACTCATCTTGCTGCGAATCACCAGACCGTGGTACTCATGAATAATCTCACGTACTTCCTCAGGCCTGATCAGAGGCCGGTAGTCCGGAACAAAGCCGGCATTCTCAAATAGTGATGTGATACTCTCGTGCATATCATCCACGATGAGCACCTTTAAACCTTCTTCATTCATAAATTGTAAAGCAAATGGGCGACAGAAAAATAAACGGCTAATCCCAGCAAATCGTTCGCTGTAGTGATGAATGGACCTGATGCAAGTGCCGGATTGATCCCAAACCGATCCAGAATCAGTGGGGTGATAGTGCCCATGAAAGAAGCCAGGAGTACTACGCTAAACAGCGCAATGGACACGGTGGCAGCCAGGGGTTCGTTTCTATTCACCATCATGACCACACCAAATACCATCAGAGCGAGAATCACGCCATTGACCACTGCTACAAAAAGCACTTTCATCAGTCGCTGCACGATGCCTCCTGCAAATACATTGGGATTAGCCAGACTTTGTACAACAATGGACGAGGATTGTATGCCCACATTACCACCTGTGGCCGTAATGAGCGGGATGAAAAATGCCAGCGCAGGAATGAGCACAATATCGCCTCTGAAAAGCCCCATAAACTGGGCGCCCAACAATCCCCCTACCATACCGACAATCAACCATGGCAATCTGGCCTTGGAAAGCATCCATACCGTGTCGTCTTCTTCCACATCAGCACTGATACCAGCCATCATCTGACGTTCCTCTTCAGCCATTTCAGTGATCACATCCACAATGTCATCAATGGTGATTCTACCTACCAGCTTTCCACGTGCATTTACCACCGGAGCTGCTTCCAAATCGTATTTTCTCATGATGATAGCTACCTCTTCCTCATCCATATAGGTCTCCACAGAAACCACATTATCATCATATATATCGGCGATTTTAGCACTGTCTTCTGCCAGAATGATCCGCTTCAGCGACACCTTCCCCACCAGTTTGCCAAGGTCATCCACCACATATACAGAGTAGATCTTCTGCACATTTTCAGCCTGCTTGCGTATCTCTTCTATACACTGCTTGATGGTCCAGTTGATATTGGCTTTGATCAGCTCCTTGGCCATCAGTCCTCCAGCCACATCCTCTTCATACCTGAGTAGGTCCAGGATGTAGCTGGCCTTTTCTTCGTTGTCTATGAATCGGATAACTTCCTCCCGCTTCTTGAGAGACATCTGATAAAGGATATCAGCTCCATCATCAGAATCAAGATACTCGATGTACTTAGCCAGCTCTTCAGGAGTGAACTCCGCAATGAAATCCACCCTCACATCTTCCTCCAGATCATTCAGGATGGCCGCATCCACCTCTTTGGGCAGAAGCCCAAACACATAGTGGCACTCTTCCGAGTCAAACTCATAAAGCAGCGCGGTGATATCAGCCGGATTGACTCCTTCAAGCGACTGCCTGATGAAAGCCTCATCTTTCTCATCCAGTGCTTGCTGGAAGCGCTCCAAAAACTCTTTGCTAAGCGCAAACTCCATGATGGATTCGGTGGTCATGCGGAAATGTATTTTGTCAACTGTATAAACTCACTCACCGACAATTGTTCAGCTCGCTGGCCAAAAACTTCGGTATCAGTAGCAAAATCCAAATTTAAGTCTTTTAGGGCGTTGCGCAACGTCTTCCTTCTTTTTCCAAATCCGGCTTTCACCACCCTTTTAAACAGAGCTTCATCACATTCCAGTCGGGCAGTTTCGTTTCTGGTAAGCCTGATCACTGCGGATTGTACTTTGGGTGGGGGATTGAACACCTGCGGCGGTACAGTGAAGAGGTATTCGATATCATAAAAAGCCTGTAGCAATACACTCAGTATCCCATAGGTCTTGTTGCCTTCTTTTGAAACGATCCGGTCAGCCACCTCCTTTTGGATCATGCAGACCACTTCGTTCACCGTATCTCTATGATCCCATATTTTAAAAAATAGCTGGGAGGAGATGTTGTATGGAAAATTGCCAATGACGCCTATAGGCCCATTCATTTCGGCCAGATTGTATTTGAGGAAATCCTGATGCAAAAATTTAGTAGCGTGTTCAGGAAAATGATCCTTTAGATAAGCCACAGATTCAGTATCCACATCAAACGCTATGAAATCTGGAAATTCATCCAGCAAATACTTGGTCAATACTCCTGTGCCCGGCCCCACTTCTATCAAAGTTGACATCTTTCCTGGATCCAGTCCGTTCACAATTTTCCTGGCGATGTTTTCATCCTTCAGAAAGTGCTGACCTAAATGCTTTTTGGGAGTTACCTGTTTCAAAGGGTCTGATTATTTTAAAATGAATTAACTTTTCGGCGCTGTAAATTTGACAAAATATGAGTGATACTTCTCAAAACAGAGAGAATAAACCAATAATAGGTATTTCCATTGGAGATTTTAATGGTATTGGGCCAGAGGTGGTCATCAAAGCCCTTAATGATAACAGGATACTGAGGCATCTCACGCCTGTGATCTATGCCGATGGACGAGTCATCTCCTTTTACAGAAAACAACTCGACCTCCAGAATTTCACTTACAATCAGACTAAAAGCATCGAGAGCATTCATCAGCGGAAGGTAAATGTTTTGAACCTGAACGAGCAGGAAATTGAAATCACCCCAGGTGAGCCTGGAAAATCCGGCGGGGAATATGCCATTGCCTCGCTCCGAAGAGCGCTTGAAGACCTGAAATCAGGAAAAATACACGCCATTGCTACTGCTCCATTGAGCAAGGAGATGGTACAGTCCGATGATTTCAAATTTCCCGGGCATACGGAATTCCTCACGCAGGAAGATGGAGCTAAAGATAGCCTCATGTTTTTGGTCGCAGAAGGCCTGAGAGTGGGTGTGGTTACTGGTCACATTCCATTGAAAGAAGTGGCTCAGGCAGTCACACAGGAGCGTATTGAAGCCAAACTGAATTTAATGATTAAGTCCTTGAAGAAGGATTTCGGAATCAAAAAGCCCAGAATTGCAGTGCTAGGGCTCAACCCCCACGCTGGTGAAAATGGCCTTTTAGGTGAAGAGGAAGAAAAAATTATCAGCCCGTCTATCAAAACCTTTAAAGACAAGGGTAACCTCGTGTTTGGTCCGTACCCCGCTGATGGCTTTTTTGGCACCAATCAATTCAGAAGTTTTGACGGGATATTAGCCATGTACCATGATCAGGGCTTGATCCCTTTCAAGAACATGGCCTTCGATACGGGCGTAAATTTCACTGCAGGGCTTTCCTTCATCAGAACCTCTCCTGACCATGGCACCGGCTTCCCAATCGCCGGCAAAGGAGAGGCCAGCGAGACTTCTATGAGAAACGCCATCTATATGGCTGCAGATATATTCAAAAACAGATCAGAGCACCAATAGACAATCCCCACGAAATTTGTTTTTTTATATGTGGTTTATTCCTAAATTTGCGGTTCTTTAAGCGGACAGAAGGAAAGCGCATGAAAGGGCTCAGGGAATTTCAGATAGATATTTTCAATTTAGGCTACAAGCTTCACGAGTTTGAATTTCAGATTGATAACCGACTACTGGGGATGTATGAGCACAGTTTGGTGGAAAAAGGCAGTGGTATTTGTAAACTCAGCCTGGAGAAATCCGAAACCATGATGAACCTTCACTTTCATATTGATGTGAAAGTGGAACTCATCTGCGACCGTAGCCTGGATAGTTTTGACTATCCGATTAAGCTTGAAGAATCACTCATCATTAAATTTGGTGAGGACAATTACTCACTCAGCGATGATGTGATTGTGATCAAAGATGACACAGCCACCATCGATGTAAGTGAGTTTATTTATGAATTTATCACCCTGGCAGTGCCTCTGAAGAAGCTTCATCCACGTTATGAGGAGACAGAAGATGACGAGCCAGATTTGATATATACTTCCGAAGATGAGGATACGGACCGAGAGAACGGTGAAGTGGATCCACGATGGGAAGCATTGAAAAAACTTAAAGGAAAAAAATAGAAAAATAAGATGGCACACCCTAAGAGAAAAATTTCCAGAACCAGAAGGGACAAGAGAAGAACGCATGTGAAAGCTACTCCAAAGAGCTACGTAATATGCCAAACCACTGGTGAACCACACCTTCCGCACAGAGCATTCTGGCATGAAGGCAAGCTTTACTACAAAGGTAAAGTGGTTATGGAAAAAGAAGTTCTGGCTTAATACAGCCAAACAATCAATATAGCATGACAAAAATCCGCGCGGCAATTACCGGGGTTCATGGGTACGTTCCAGACTATGTGCTTACCAACCATGAGTTGGAAACCATGGTCGACACGAACGACGAATGGATCAGGAGCAGAACGGGCATCGAAGAACGTAGGATTCTCAAAGGCGAAGGTCAGGGAACCTCTGTGATCGGTGCTGAAGCAGTTAAGGGCCTTTTGGCCAAGACGAATACAAAAGCAGAAGAAGTTGACTTGATTATTTGTGCCACTGTAACGCCTGATATGCCTTTCCCGGCTACAGCCAATATAGTAGCGGATATGGTCGGTGCTAAAAATGCTTTTGGTTATGACCTTAGTGCCGCGTGTTCAGGATTTCTCTACGCACTCGCCACAGGAGCACAGTTCATACAGTCCGGCACCTACAAAAAGGTGGTGATCATTGGCGCTGACAAGATGTCGTCCATTATAGATTACACTGACCGGGCCACCTGCATTATTTTTGGTGACGGAGGTGGGGCCGTGATGTTGGAGCCCACTGAAGAAGACCTGGGTGTGATGGATTCCATTTTGAAGTCTGATGGTTCTGGGGCACCGTATCTGCACATGAAAGCAGGTGGAAGTCGCAAACCAGCCACCGCAGAAACTGTGGCACAGCGTGAGCACTTTGCCTTTCAGGAGGGCTCTACCGTTTTCAAATTTGCGGTCACCAATATGGCAGATGTGGCGGCAGAGGTCATGGAAAAAAATAACCTGACCAGTGACGATATCAGCTGGCTGGTACCTCATCAGGCAAACAAACGCATCATTGATGCTACTGCCCGCAGAATGGGTGTGGGTGATGACAAAGTGATGCTGAACATTCAGCGATACGGCAACACTACAGCTGGGACTTTACCATTGTGCCTTTGGGATTATGAGCCTCAGCTCAAAAAAGGAGATAATATTATTCTTGCTGCTTTCGGAGGTGGATTTACCTGGGGAGCAACGTGGCTTAAATGGGCCTACGATCCAAAATAATTTCACAAAAAACTTACCATGGCAACAACTGCAGATTTTCGTAATGGTCTTGTTATCGAGTTTAATCATGACCTTTTTACCATCATTGAATTTCAGCATGTAAAACCCGGAAAAGGTCCCGCATTTGTGCGTACCAAGCTCAAGAGCCTTTCGACCGGCCGAGTGATCGACAACACTTTCACCTCCGGCCACAAGGTGACTACCGCCCGGGTGGAAAGAAGAGCATACCAGTTCCTGTACAAAGATGACATGGGCTTCCATTTTATGGATAGTACCACCTTTGAGCAACTCCCCATATCCGATTCATTGATCAACGCACCTGCACTCCTGAAAGACGGACAAGAAGTAGATGTGCTTTTCCATGCTGAAGAGGAAAGGGTACTCGGAGTAGAATTACCACAACACGTGATTCTCAAAGTGGTGTATACCGAGCCCGGTCTGAAGGGGGATACTGCCACCAACACTACCAAACCTGCCGAATTGGAGACAGGAGCCACCATTCAGGTGCCTTTGTTTGTGAACCAGGATGAAGTCATCAAGGTGAATACACAAACAAATTCCTACGTGGAACGAGTTAAATAAAATAATTACCTTTATTTACCGCCAGAGTAAAATCGATCTTAAGTGCTTATTGCGCCCATTTTGATAGACAACCAAAAATGCTAAATAATGAAAGCAAAAGAAATTCGTGATTTAATAGATTTTATTTCAGGCTCAGGCCTTGAAGAGGTAAACATAGAAACAGAGGAGTTCAAGATCAATGTGAAAAGATCTTCACCTCAGGTAACTGTGGCTGCAGCACCAGCGCCTGCTGCCCCAGCAGCACCGGCTCCGGCGCCAGCACCAGCTGCTGCCAGTGAAGCTCCCAAAGCTGCACCAGCTGCTCCCGCACCTGCCAGCGATGCACACCTCATCACCATCAAGTCACCAATGATTGGTACATTTTACCGATCAGCCAATCCTGAATCACCAGCTTTCGTGAATGTAGGTGATGCTGTTAAGCAGGGAGATCCGGTTTGTATCATTGAAGCCATGAAGCTTTTCAATGAAATAGAATCTGAAATATCTGGCAAAATAGTGAAGGTACTCGTGGAAGATGCTCAACCAGTTGAGTACGATCAGCCTTTATTCCTTGTAGACCCCTCTTAATCCAAAAAATAAAAAATCGTGTTTGATAAGATTCTCATAGCTAATCGCGGAGAGATCGCTCTTCGTATTATACGTACTTGTAAAGAGATGGGCATCAAAACTGTGGCCGTCTATTCTACCGCTGATGCCGACAGTTTACATGTAAGGTTTGCCGATGAGGCCGTCTGCATAGGCCCTCCTGCCAGTAAAGATTCTTATTTGAAAATACCACAGATCATCTCTGCGGCAGAAATCACCAATGCAGATGCGATACATCCTGGGTATGGTTTCCTGGCTGAAAATGCTGAATTCTCTAAAGTTTGTGAAGAGTATGGCATTAAATTCATAGGTGCTTCTGCAGACATGATCAATGCCATGGGTGACAAGGCTACCGCCAAGGCCACCATGAAAGCAGCCGGAGTACCTACCATACCAGGATCAGACGGGTTGCTAGAGTCAATGGAGCAAGGGATGAAACTGGCTGAAGAAGCCGGCTACCCTGTAATGCTAAAAGCTACCGCTGGTGGAGGTGGTAAAGGCATGCGCTACGTGAAGGACAAAAGCGGATTCAAGAAAGCATGGGATGATGCCCGCCAGGAAGCTGGCGCTTCGTTTGGCAACGACGGTCTGTACCTTGAAAAATTCGTAGAAGAGCCTAGACACATCGAAATACAAATAGTAGGTGATAGCAGAGGACGGGCATGTCACCTCTCGGAAAGAGACTGCTCCATCCAGAGAAGACATCAAAAACTCATAGAAGAGACGCCCTCTCCGATCGTAACGCAGGAACTGCGTGAGAAAATGGGACAGGCGGCCATCAAAGGGGCTGAGGCCATCGGATATGAAGGAGCTGGTACCGTAGAATTCCTGGTGGATAAATATGGTGATTTCTTCTTCATGGAGATGAATACACGTATTCAGGTCGAGCATCCTATTACTGAAGAAGTAACGGATTTTGACCTGATCAAAGAACAAATCAAGGTAGCCGCTGGGGTGGAGGTTTCTGGTAGGAACTACTATCCACAGCTACACTCTATAGAGTGCCGTATCAATGCCGAAGATCCGGCCAATGGCTTCAGACCTAGCCCCGGAAAGATCACCAATCTACATTTCCCAGGTGGTCATGGTGTTCGCGTAGACAGCCACGTCTATGCCGGATATGTGATTCCACCATTTTATGACTCTATGATTGGCAAGCTGATCGTCTCAGGGCAAACCAGAGAAGAGGCCATCGTACGTATGAAGAGAGCTCTGCAGGAAATGGTCATAGAAGGGGTGAAAACCACCATTCCGTTCCATATCAGATTGATGGATGACCCGGTTTTCAAATCCGGAAAATTCACCACTAAATTTCTGGATGACTTTGACTTTTCTGGCCTGTAAAACAGACCAGAAAAGTCCTCATGAGGGTTGCAAATAGTGCTGAGTTAGAGGTGAATTGGGCTTTATATAGGTCACT
Source organism: Marinoscillum sp. 108 (assembly GCF_902506655.1). Classification (NCBI taxonomy): domain Bacteria; kingdom Pseudomonadati; phylum Bacteroidota; class Cytophagia; order Cytophagales; family Reichenbachiellaceae; genus Marinoscillum; species Marinoscillum sp. 108. Next base: position 384,651 of record NZ_LR734817.1, read on the forward strand.
TTTCCCTAAAAACTATCCAAGAAAAGCTCGTAATAATGCCGTATAAAGGTTCAAAAGACCATAGGTTTTATACTATCTTTGATAACAGCCGTTAACTGGGCAAACAAACACATTTTGTCAGCTACTCATCCAAACAATCGTCTTACAGAAGAACAGAGGGAACTTATTTCGGAGCTTATAGGCAACGCGATCAAGAAAGCGGTGCAGTCTATGGAGCAGATGCTCAAAATAAGGGTCAATGCCAGTCATATCACCTATGGCGTAGGTCCACTGACCCCCATTCCTGAATTAGACCTGTTAGGTCGATTCAAGGCGCACCTGGTCAAGCTGGTATTCAGTGGCGATATCCGTGGGGCTTTCTATTTCGTTATCCTGGATCATGAGGTAGACCTGATCAATACTGTCTGCCTTCCACCCGAATTCAAGTCAGACAAACGGACCGAAACCAAGCTGATGAAGCATGGATTCATGTCAGAAATCGAAAATGTGATAGCAGCCTTGTCTATGAAAGAAATATCTGAGTATCTGGGCGTGCAATTGGAACTCAGGGTACCTCAGATCCAAATCATGTCTGGCAATCTGATCAACGAGTTTTTTGAAAAAGAAAATAAGGTTCATAAAACAGCCTTTCATGTCAAATCCGTACTGGAAGGAGTTGCTGTTAACGTTGCTCCTTTTTTTATCTGGATACTCGACGATAATTTTTTGAGGATTCTAAAGTTGAATACTTCAGAAGGTTGAGTGATTCAGGGTTGAATCAAAGTGCAAACCCCATGATGAGGACATCATCAGGCTGATCATTGGAGCCTTTCCATTGATCGATGAATGTGGTCAGCAAAGTCTTTTGATCTAAAATTGGTTTATCAGCATTCTCCAAAATGGCTTCAGCCACCATTTTCCTTCCCAACTTCTTATTCTTATCGCCACCCATCAGGTCACGAAAGCCATCACTGGATAGATAGAGGTTAGACTTCACTCCTTCTTCCAACACAATGGTGCTGGTCTGATAGGTATGCTGCATTTCAAACATTTCACCAATCTGCATTCTATCAGCTTTGATGATCTCCATCTTACCCTTCTTCACATGCATTAAATCTACTTTGGCGCCTGCGAATTCTACATGCCTGATGGCTAAATTGATTTTAAGCAGTCCCACATCAGCACCGGTACCCACCTGGAGTTTTTCTCTGTCGCTAAACTTAGTGGCAATTTTGTGATGAAGGTATCTCAGAATAGTCCCGGGATCACGGGTCTCATACGACTCCATCACCCGCTGGAGTGATTGCTTGTACACACGAGTCATCATACTGGCCAGGTGACCATGCCCCATACAGTCAAAGAGCGCAATAAAAAGATCTTCTCCGTCTTTGAAAATCCAGAAGCCATCCCCCCCTACCTTGCCACTCATGGGGAGATTGATAATGAAAGCATCCAGAAAACTTGCCACGACCTCCTCAGGAAACAAAGAAAAATAGTTCTTCTTTGTTACATCCTCTAAAGACGAAACTCCAAGGTTATAGTACGTGCGTTCCTGATCAAGCATGCTGAAATTTTACTGCAAACCAATAACCACAAATGCTTCATGGTTGTTCCAAACTATCGGAATTACGTATATGGAGACATCTTCGGGTATTTTCAACTTGGAAGGCATCCCCTGAAACACGACAGGCACTGAAATCATAAAGTTGGCTCCCAGGTTCGCACGGACGTTTCCGGCCACCACGTTCGAGATTTCGCCAGCCATATCCAGGATATCCTCCTCAGAAGGATCATCTATCCCAATGAAAATCTTAATCAGATCCTCATACATAATTCGGTTAGCTGAAATATAAACAAATCCCTTCCGATTTCCAGATATTCCTATCATTCCGGTATAGTCCTTCAACATCAGACCTTCGGATTGCTTGATATAAGGTACGTTCAGTTCGGAATCAATCTCTGTCAGGTGCCTGAAGTAATTGTTGACTGAATTAATGAACAGACTACAGGTGGCATCAAACTCCGCTTTGCTTGTTTTCATTTCTCTTTAGTAATCGGTCAAAAGCTTTGGCGAGATCATCGGCATTCACAGGTTTATAAAGAAAACCACGTGCGCCTTTATCCAATGCTCTCAGGCCGGTTAATTTATCTGATAGAGCCGTGATGATCATAACCTTGCATTTTGGGTGCATAAGCATGATTTCATCCAGGCAAGCCAAACCGTCCATTCCCGGCATGGTAATATCCAGCGTTACCACGTCTGGTTTTTCTTCCTTAACAATCTTCACAGCACTCGCCCCATCAGGAGCCATACCTATGATCTCAATATCGTAATCTTTCAGATTTTTCTCAATTATGCGACGCATAATTGATGAATCATCAACTATCAGTAGTCTCATGCTCTTTTGATTGGTCTTCTACAATACCACTGATGGGTAAATTTATGATTAGTTTGAAGTACTTACCTTCCTCAAAAGTGGTGGTAAATGTTCCATTCATCTCCTCTATCAGTGTCTTCACTAAATTCATGCCTCTTCCACGACCTGCGTTTTCATCCACTTCCGTAGCGGTTGAAAATCCTTTTTCATAAATGAGGTTGATCACCTGATCATGTGTGAGTTTCTCAGCCTCAAATTCAGTAAGTATGCCACTTTGAACTGCCCTTTGTTTTACTCTGATCACATCGAGTCCCCTGCCGTCATCCATGTAGCATATCTCGAATCGCTGATCTTTTGGCTGATCCAGCTCAATAGAAATCGTTCCTCTGATCAATTTTCCAAGTGACGTTCGGGTTTCACGATCCTCTATTCCATGCTTTACGGAATTTCTAATCAGCTGAATCATGATGTCCCTAAAAGCATCAATGTGCTCATTTGGAAGCACCAGGTTGCTTTCATTTTTAAAGAAAAAGTCCACCGGCTTGTCCATTTTGTCTGACAGCAACTTAACTGATCGCTCCAGATTGTCAATGAGCATGATATTGGAAACCACATGACCACCAGATGGGTACTTACGGTAGATATCTGCCACCTTTCGGAGCATAGAGCTCATTTCATCGATCATCTTATCGGCATCATCGATCTCATAGAGGATGGTGAGGAAATCCTTACCGGTCACTTCCTTGAGCTTTAGACTTTCAATGGCTTCCTCTACCTCATGGAATTTTTCGCTCATGATGTCAAGGCCTATCACTACGGCATTCCCTTTGAGGTTGTGGATGGTTTCGAAGGTGAAATCAAGCAACGCCTTCAAGTCTCTGTCTTTATTGGCCTCATAGCGCTCCGAGATGCCTTTGAGGGTCCGTTTGGCATTATACAGGAAGCCCCTGATCAATGACGGATCTATTTTCAAAATGCTCAATACCTGTTCGGTTTCCTGCTTTTTCTTCTTCTCCGCGTCTTCCAGGTGTTTCTGGAGCAATACTGATTCCGTTTCGTCAGATACCGTCACCATGATATTAGCGATGCGATCTCTTCTCCATATCCTTGTAAAATTGACCCGGATGTATTTGGTGGTCACTATACCATCGGTCTCGCTGTATATTTTTACCTGCTCGATAGGGTTGAGCTGGTTGACTACATCCTCGTCCATGTCTTCATTGAACAGATGGCGCATGAACATCTCCAGTGCCTCCAGATCGCGAGGGATAATCAATGGTCTCATGAAGTTGGCAAAGTTCTCACCGGAGATCTTGGAGAGGCCAAAGATCTTTTCCATGGATTTGGAATAGAGCTTACTCATTTTGAAATTCCTATCTAACAGAAAAATCCCCTGGTGGATATTTTGGAACACAACAAGGGATACTCGATAGATATTGTTATACAGGAATTTGGCCTTATCACGCTCTTTTCTCAGGATGTTATGAGACTTCACAATCTCATCCACCATCACGTTGAAAGTCTTGGCGTACTGTCCAATTTCATCCTTGGTAGCAATGAACACTTTCTTTGACAGGTCTCCTTTGGAAATCCTGATGGTAAAGCGTTCCAGTATTTTCACATTGGCCAACAGGTTGGTCACAATAATGGACATCAGCCACATAGCCAGAATACCGATGATGATATCCAGTACAATGAAGGTCCAAAATTTTTGAAAAGCTGTGCGGGCAAGATATTCCGTACGAGAAAGTAGCCTCTGAGAGATACTATCCTCTACTCTTTTGAGCGCATTGATCTTGCTAGTGGTCATTTCGTACCAGTAGCCAGGATCCTGATTAAAATTATCCCTAAGATGCAAAACAGACCTGAGTCGATCTACTTCATTCACATCATGTCCAGTGACCAGGTTATTGTATACTCCTCTTGAAGCTTCATCTGCAATGATGAGAAAAGCATCTGTATAAGCTTCCTGCTCTGCTACCAAGGCGGTGAACGAGCTGTAAGTCTCGTCATCAATCTCACTAATGGAAAATGCGTGAGTACCAATGGCTCGCTCTATACTGGCTCGCTCTTTGGCTTTCAAGAAATAAATAAGCGCATGCACCTGCTGCGCTATATCTTTATCCCGTGTTTCATTGATTAGCTGATCGACGGTATTCAATGCTACCTCATCGATATCTGAGAAATACTCAAGAATCTGGATCGGATCCAATACCCGACGATCTACTTTCTGACGGATACTGTTGATCGTAGAGAAATTTGAGTTCAACAACTCTACATCGTTAGCATGAATGGCAAAAATGCCTTTGAGATCTAACCGGTCCAACTCCTCATAGAAGCGCTCCAGGGTACTGTCTGTCACATGCCTCTGATGCAAGAGTGCTTGTGAAAAGTCCTCGCCATCATTGGTCAAAAAACCCACGGAAATGCTTCGCTCCTTTTGCAGCTCATGAACGGCGTGGTTGATTTCCACACCCAACAAGATGGTTTTGTTCAGCCTCTGCGAATCGTCATAATCCAAATAGTTATGCTTGATTTGTATGTAATCAAAGCAAATGATGATGACAATAAGAGGGACCAAAACCACTGCAAACTTGGTCCTGATTGGAAGATCATAAAGTATTCTCATACTTTTTACATTATTCTGTTAACCACTGCTATCAGCTCTTCTGACGTAAATGGTTTAACAATATAGTCAGCCGCTCCCAATTCTTTACCTTTGTTTACAACTGTTTGCTGACCTACAGCACTGATCATAATCACTTTTGACTCCAGTCCTTCATCTCTAAGGACTTTCAATATCTCAAAGCCCATCATGTCAGGGAGGATGTTATCCAGGGTAATCAGGTCCGGCTGCTGCTCCAGCGCTATGTCTATAGCCCCCTCTCCGTCTTTTGCTTCGCCCACAATCTCCATCCCGGCTTCTTCTAAAGCTGTACGGATCAAAGACCGCATATAAATTGAATCGTCTACTATTAGTACTCTCTTACTCATGATATTTTACCCTGTTTAATCAAACTAAATCTCTGATTTTATCCACAAATTCCTCCTGAAAAATCCAAACGAAATCAGGCGAAATGTCTAATTCAACACCGTGGAAAATGGCCTTGAAACGAATAATTGCGTCAAATTCACCCGCTTCCTTCTCCAAATAGCTGTTGACCTCAGTAGATTTCACAACATTCAGCGAAGGTACATGACCGTATATTTCCAAGCCTAAAAAATTTGAAAATTCTGTGATCACTGCCGCAGCCATCATATTATCGATTTCGGTAAGGAAACCAATTTTCATCATTCTGCTTTCTGGTGTATCACTGTCTATCAATTTGGCTGGTAGACAGGCTTTAAAGACTTTGGCCACTTCATCTTCTCTGAAAATCAAATGGCTGGTACCCTTGAGCTCACCAATCAGCTTGGTTTTGATCACATGTACACTTTGACCACCCAGGTCTTCAAATTTGGGAAGGGGAACATCCGCACTACTACTGTAGTCGATCTTCTCTATGGAAATGGGGCTTTGCAAAATTTGCTCCATCGATTTCTTAGCCATTGACAGTCCGTCAAAGACCAGCTTAGAGGCTATTTCCAGTTCGTTTTCGTTCAATTTATCCAACATCAAAATTAAAATTATCTATAGCAATCTGTTTAATTTATTCTTAATGTTCAAGGTCTCTTTGATCGAACGGCTTAATTAGTCGTTGAATCAGTTGATTGGTGCAGTAACCTTACCAATCTAACCTACCTATACCTATTTTAATCAGAGATAGCGAAAGATTTTTTCACTTCCTCCAATAACTCCTTCGGATCAAACGGTTTGGTAATATAAGCCTTAATTCCAAGATCTAACCCCTCCTGAATGGCAGATTGTTGTCCCACGGCACTCACCATAATAACGGTACGTGAGATGCCCTGTTCTTTTAGCGCTCGCAAGATTTCCAAACCCGTCATATCCGGCAGTATATTATCGAGTGTTACTAAATCCGGATCTAACTCTACTATTTTGTCCAGGGCCTCCACACCGTCCTTTGCCTCTCCAATGACCTGATAGCCGGCGTTCACTAAAATTCCTTTGATGGTAGATCTGGAGTATCCAGAATCGTCAACTATGAGTATGGTCTTGCTCATCTTTTCTCAAATTTTGGTTTTTGTGTACTCCCTTTCTCTTCTTTTTTCCGGTAGACTCTTGTCCTGATGTCCTCTACTTGAAACAGTAATTTTCCCGCATCTGGCATGATGTCATAGTACCCAATAATCAGGTAGCCATTGGGCTTCAGACTTTTATAAAACAGGTTGAGGACTTTTAGCTTGAGCTGCTCATCAAAATAGATCATCACGTTTCTACAAAAGATGATATCGTATTCTCCAGTGACCGGATCATGAACAAGATTGTGCCTTTCGAAGGTAACACTGCGCTTGTAGTGAGGCTTAATGGCCGCATGCTTGTCGTGGAACTCAAAATAGTCCTCCAGCTTACGATCCGGGAAAAATTTCAAAAAGGGAGTTAGATACGGCTTAATCACCTCCAGTGAGTACTCTCCATCTTTTGCCTTTTTCAGTGCCTTGGTACTCAAATCGGAGGCAGCAATTTTTGTCCTACCCAAAAGCCCTTTTTCCTCCAATACAATGGCCATGGTATAGACCTCCTCTCCGGTAGAGCAGCCGGCGTGCCATATTTTGAGTGATTCTCCCTTGAATCGTTCGAGGATCTCATCCCGAAGCTTGATCCATACATCGGGGTTTCTAAACAGCTCCGTCAGGTTCACCAGCAGATCATCTATGGCGCTCATGAAGAAATCATGGTCTTTAAGTATCCGTCCCCAGAGGTCAAGGGAAGAATCCATATGATGCTTCATCATTAATCGATTCACCCCTCTTTTCAAAGATGCCTTCTCGTAGTTGGTGAAATCCAGCCCATAGCGGTTTTTGATGGCCACCATCAGGGCATTCATTTCTTCGTCCGTTATCAACTCAAGGGGCTTTGCTTCACCGGAGAAAATACTTACTGATTCCTTCATTTAGAATTATTTTGATTGGAGGACTTTTAGATGAATCAGGTCGGTGAGAGCTGCTATATCTATTACCGGGCATACGTTACCACTTCCCAGTATGGTAGTGCCACTTAGCAATTTAGTTTTGTTAATGGGTTTGGCCAGCGGTTTTTCGATGATCTCCTTCTGCTGAAGGACTTTATCTACAATCACACCGGTGGTCTGCCCCACATACGATACAATGATCACATTAAACAGATCATCGTCAGTACTCAATTCGAAACTCTTCTGAAGACTGCCACGTTGGCCTAGCTCATCCAAACTCTTCATTTCCAGGATATCTTTCAAGAAAACAATGGAGATCGCTTCATCCTGATATTTGGCCATGAGCCCGCCACTGAGTTTGTAGATTTCACTCCTGGCAATGGTCACCACGGCCTCTGTGTATGAAAGCGCCATGGCATACTCCTGCCCCCCTACATCGAAAAGCAAGGTGCCCTTGAGTGCCAGTGAAGATGGTACGTGGAGGTTGACAGTGGTGCCTGTACCCACCTCTGTCTCTATACGCACCTGACCGCCAATAGACTCTACGGCTTTCTTCACCACGTCCATTCCCACACCACGCCCGGAAATTTCATTTACTTTATCGGAGTTGGAAAAGCCTGACTCAAAAATATACCGCAGTACTTCATCCTTTGTGAGATCCTTGGCCACAGCGTCGGCCACCATTCCTTTTTGAACAATTTTCTTACGTATTACTTCATGGTCGATACCGGCACCATCATCCTTCACCACGATAATCACCCGATCTCGCTCGTAGCGCGCGTCCAGTGTAATGGATCCTTCAGGGGCTTTCCCGTTTTCTACCCTTTTGGCTTCCGGCTCTATACCGTGACTCACGGCATTTCGTACGAGGTGAACCAGTGAGTCGCTGATTACCTTGAGCACGTTGCGATCTATTTCTATTTCTGTGCCTTTGAGAACCAAAGCCACATTTTTTACCTCTATGGCCGCGGCATCCCGAACTACCCGATGGAACTTATTGAAGAGAAACCCCACCTGAATCATTCGGGCATTCATAATGCTATACTGGAGGTTGGAACTGATTCGCTTCAGTCGCTCAAACTCTGCCGTAGCCAACCCTATTTCCTGACTGTAAGCAATCAATCTGTCGCGCTCTATGATGAGCTGCCCCACCTCATTGAGCAAATCATCCATTTTCTTAACGGGGATCTGAATGACATCCGAAAACATCACCTGGGCCTGGCCTTCCTGTTTGGTGGTTTCCTCTTCCTGATGGTCTATCTCTTCTTCTTTGGGTGCTGCAGGGGCTCCCTTATCTAATTCATTTTTTAGGAATATTGAAAGGCTGGTTTTGATCCCGAGGTAGCTGACCTTTTGGTTGGTCTCGAGGGCCCGCACCACTTGGGTGAGTTTGTCGTTGGCTCTGAAAAGGATTTCAAAAAGCTTTTTACTCAGTGTGATTTGCTTATTTCGGATGGCAATCATCACGTCCTCCATAGCATGTGAAAGTTCGGACACACCATCCAGGCCCAGGCCCATGGCATTACCTTTCAACGTATGGGTAATCCGAAAAATGCCATCAATGGCATCCTGATTGGACTGATCTTTTTCCAGCTCCACGAAAAGCTTGTCCAGCTCTTCTATCTGGTCTTTCGCTTCTATGAGAAAGAGTTCCTTATATTCTGATTCCTTAGATTTCAATGTCTATAAACAGTTAACCAAGTATCCACCAATTTCTTTTATATGCATGACCTTTTCGGCCGCTCCAGTTTCGAATGCTATTTTCGGCATACCGTAGATAATACTGGATGACTCATCCTGTGCTATGGTAATGCCGCCATTATTTCTAATCATTTTCATACCCTTCACCCCATCGCGCCCCATCCCTGTGAGGAGCACCCCTATGGCCTTTTCACCATAGCACTCAGCCACAGATTCCATCAAGGCATTAATGGATGGGTTGTTATATTCCTTATATTCCTCTTTTGAGAAACCAATTTTCACTTTTTCTCCCTTTCCATCCTTCATCACTACCATGTTGGCATTGCCTGGTGCGATAATGACCATGCCTGGCTGGGGAACCATACCCCGCTTACCCACCACCACTTTGAGCGAACTGAGGGCATCCAGTCTGTCCGCAAAGGACAAAATGAAATTAGGTGGCATGTGCTGACAAATAAGTACCGGAACGTTTAGGTTGGCAGGAAGCGAAGTGATTACTTTCTCCAAAGCGGAGGGCCCGCCGGTAGATGCGCCAATGACGATCACATGAAACCTCGCCTCACTATCAAAGGTGTGAGGCAGCTTACTCAGCCCATCGCTTTCGATGGGTGTAGGACGCGGCTTGGCCCGAGCCACCCGCTTGACCATGGCCAAAATCTCAACATTGATCTCGCGGATTTTGGATCCCCCTTTTTGCGGTTTGTTAATATAATCAACTGCTCCGAGTCTAAGTGCATCAAAAACCACATCGAGGTTAGTGTTTCCCACCGAACTCAAAATCACAATAGGAATAGGGTTAGCCTTCATGATATGCTCTACGGCATACAATCCATCATACTCGTCCATGTTGATGTCCATGAGTATGACATCCGGCTTGAGCTCGCGGGCCTTCTCCACTGCTTCCTTGCCATTAGAGGCCGAACCAATGACTTCCAGTTCCTTGTCTTTAGACAACAGATCCGAGATCAGCAATCTCATAAATGCTGAGTCGTCCACTACCAATATTTTTATCTTCCCTGTCAAATGCTTAGCTGGTTTTCATTCTGGCCCTCAATCTATCGCCCTCAATCAGTTCATCTATGTCGATGAAATAGACCATCTCACCCTGAACCTTCACTAGCCCTTTTATGTACGTTTCGTCCAGAGAGGTTTCGGACAGGTTGTCAATAGTAGACTGAATGGTATCTCCGGAAATCTTCTGATTGGATGGGACCTCAGCCACCAAAATCCCCACGGTAAACCGCTCTGTACTCACCACCATGGTATAGGCCGAGCGGGTCTTGATGTCTTCATTGGCATCAACCAGGCCGAGCTTATCAGCCAGGTCCAAAATGATAATGCCTTTTCCACGAATGGTGGAGATCCCTTTGATGTATTTGGGCGTTTGAGGCATCTTAGTAATGGGGACACTGGGCACTACTTCGTTGACTTTGGATATTTCCATGGCGAATGACTCCTGTCCAAGCTTAAAGACAATGAGGTGTACATGCTTGCCTTTGAGGGAATCGATCTCCTCTTTGAATCGCTTGTGAAGTTCAGATCTTCGAGCGAGTTCCTCCTGAGTAAGAAACCAGGACTGATCCGCTGACTCTACTTTTTCGGAGACCTTTTTGGCTTTCTTCCCCTTATCTTCCTTGGAAGGGTGGGCGCTTTTTTTCTTAAGGTTGCGTCCTGTTGTCATATTCTATTCTGATTGCTCACCAATTTTTAATCTACAAAGAAATTAGTCGATATCTGCCAAAATCTCGGGGTACTTCTTTCTAATATCCTCAAGAAACTTTACGTTATCCTCAATATTAACACCTATTTCACTTTGAATATCCAAAATTCCCCAATCTTCAATCTCCGGAAGGTAGATTGGAGCCTTCTTGTCTAGCTGATAGGAGTCACCCATATCAGTTTTCAACTTCACCAGTCGCTGTACAGGCTTTCTGTCCTTAATTATCTGTACTTCATCCGCCCAATCATCACTGGATACTTTTGTGCCATTGGCGCTTGTCAGGTACTTTTTACCATCCGGCGTTTTCACCAGCACGGTATCATTCACATGCTTCAGTACCTCACCGAAAAACGCCTTTTGCTCTTTGAATAATTTATTGGTGTCCTTGCCGGACTTCATCATCCGCTGCAGATTTTCAAGCTCTACCTCCTGTTCCTCAGATTTGATCTGGGCCAACTTCAGATCCGTGATGTCTCTGGATATCCCAAAGGTGCCAACGATCTTTCCATCCTGATCTTTCAGTGGCAGCTTGGTAGTGGATACAAAGGTGGTAGTGCCATCCTTTTTGTCTTCTCTCTCTATTTGATTAAGTAAAGGCACTCCTGTCTTGATGATGGTTTGTTCGTCGTTAAATGCTTTCTTAGCATGGTCTCCAAAGAAGTCAAAATCTGTTTTTCCGGTAATCTCACTGACATCTTTTACACCAAAATTAGGAGCCATGGATTCGCTCACTCTGAGGAAGTGTCCCTGAGTATCTTTGAAGTATATAAAATCAGGCATGTTATCGAGTAATGTCGCCAACAGCCTATTCTCCTCTTCGAATTTGAGCTGGGCAATCCTCATTTCGGTAATGTCTCTTGAAATTCCGAAAGTGCCTATGATGTTTCCATCCACATCTTTCAACGGCATTTTAGTCGTAGATACATACTTGAATTCGCCGTTTTTAAGGTCAGCTCTTTGAATACTGTTAATCATTGGGATGCCTGTCTCCATGATCTTCTGCTCATCCTCATAAGATACCCTTGCATGTTCTCCATGAAAATCAAAATCACTCTTGCCAATTAATTGCTTAGGGTCTTCCATTCCAAACCTCTTGACATGAGAAAGGCTGTTGCGGATGAATTTACTCTCTCTGTCTTTGAAGTAGATAAAATCGGGAATATTGGAGAGCAACGCATCCAAAAGACTTTTCTCCTTTTCGTAGGCCTCACGCATCTGAAAGAGGGCGTTATTCTCCTTGGCCTGGCCGGAGAGCCTCACCATGCTGATACCCTCTTTGAATTCCATGGCGATTTGCGCCAGGTTTTGGGTCTTGTCATTGTAACTGCCCATACCGGATGAAAGCTCAGTGGCCGAACTGGCCACCTCTTCGGTGCCCGCTGCGGTCTGCTCCGCTATCACCACGATGCTTTCGGTGATGGAAACCACATTATTAATACTCTGGATCTGATTCTGGGCGGCATTGAGAATTTCTTCTGAGAATCGCAGTGTTTCGGTGGAGGAATCGAGAATCTCCTTAAAGGACGCAGCGGCAGATCTGGAAGTTTCCTCTCCACTTTTCACTACCATATTCATATTGGACATCACTTTGGCAGCCACTTCGGTGTCTGTCTGCACGTCTCCTACCAATATCTCTATTTCCTTGGCCGACTTTCGGGAATCCTCGGCCAGTTTGCGGATTTCTTCGGCTACCACTGCAAACCCGCGACCAGCATCGCCTGCCTGTGCTGCTTCGATGGCCGCATTTAGTGCCAGAAGGTTCGTTTGTGAAGCAATTTCGGTGATCACGCTCAGCGTTCTGGAGATTTCCTGAGACCTCTGGGTGAGCACCTGAATTGATTGGTTTGTTTTGGTGGAGTACTCAGAAATCTCCACCATGCTGCTCACCACGCCATTCACTATACCAATTCCCTTCTCACTGCTTTCAGCACCGATCTTTGCGGCGTTGTTGATGGCTTCAGCCTTCTGTACCATCCGCTGAGAGGCCTGAAGGATTTCTTCTACCAGGCTGGATGACTCATCTACTTTGGCCAGCTGGTTTTGAGCTCCGCTGCTCATTTGAGCAATCGCAGAAGCAATTTCGTTGGTGTTGGAATTCATCTCCTCACCGGTCACTCGCATTTCACTTGTAGACTCCTCAATGGTGAGGACATTCTGTGAAATCTGATGAAGCAGCCCATCGAGGTTATCCAGCGCCAGATTGAGATTATTGGTAATTTTAAGGATATCTCCCTTGGCCTCCTCCTTGTACCGATGCGTGAGGTCACCGGAAGCCATGGCATTGACGATCTTGTTGATAGAATAGAATGGCCTGGAAACATTTTCCAACAGCTCATTGATGGAGTTGCCCAACTGAAGCCAAATGCCGGATTTATTTTGGTTGTCAATCCTCACATCTAACTTACCCTCATCTCCTGCCATACTCACTACCTCATCCACACCGCCGAGCATAGTCCGCAGGTTGTCTCTCATATCCAGCAATGACTGTCCCAATAGGTCATTGTTGCTTTTCAGACTAAACTCCGAATTCAGGTTTCCCTCCCTGATCTCATTGGCCAGTCCGGCGGTATTTTTCAAGAACATGAGGTGACTGTCAAGAGCCCTGGAAATATGACCAATTTCATCCTTCCTTCTATCTGTTTTCAACTCCTGAAAATCAATATCGAGATTACCATCAGACATCATATTGATTCGCTTGATAATCCTGTAAAGCGGATAATGAACATACCTAAAGATAAACCTCATCCCAAGGTAAAACTGAAGGACGATGATGGGCGAAGCGTAAAGAAAATACACAATCCCGTACATACCGGATGCATAGGAGACTATGCATAACTCAGCGGAAAGAGCCACAAAAAAAACACAAATTCTGAAAAGGAAGGATCCCTTAAAATTGTAGTAAATGGCCACAGTACTCGCTAGTAAAATAGCGCTTACCAGGCCTGTAATCTTTAATAATTCTATCATCTATCGGGTTGGGTTGAATTCAAAAATATGGGGAAATTCGTTTACCTAATGACCAAGCGCACTATTCGGTTTTAACCTCAATCATCTCTAAAATATCGACCAATATGATCATGGACTTGTCCTGTTTGACAATCCCTTTGATAAAGTGATCTTCGGGTGCAAGGTTGTTGATCACAGCGGCACTGGTATTGATTTGTGAAGATTGCACAAGGAGGGTATCAGGCACCTGCCGTACAATGAGGCCAGCCTGGTAAGTATCATCCTTGATCACAATGATGAACGCCTCCTCCAAACCCTCCATTGCCGGGGCCTTTGGATTGATCCTTTTTTCAAGGTCAATTACGGCAAGAACATTACCCCTTACATTACCGACACCAAGTATATAATCCGGGGCCTGAGGTACAGGCGCAATTTTGGGAGCCTTCACCACTTCACGCACTTTTTCTATGGGAAGTGCGTAACGCTCACGCCCCACCGGGAAAACCACGAGTACTTCGTTTTTTTCTACCGTTCCTGTCTCTGAAATCTCCTGATTGAGCCTGCCCAAAGCGGCTGCTTCTACCCAACTCTTTTCTGGCTGAGCAATGTCATGTGACTTTGTAGAGTCTCCGTCCACCATTTCGCTGCGTTAAAATCTTGTCTATAGGGATGTGTTCACCAGGGACCACATTCATTCAAATCTCAAATGGCTTAGTCCACGGAACCCCAATACTTTGGGTGATCTATTATTTTCATATTTTTTGATATTAAAAAATAATATTTGGCTCAAACCACACTATTCAAACATTCGTAAAATAGCAAAATGATAAATTTCACCTGCTAAAAAACCTAAATATTTAAGGAAAAACTTATCCTCTCAAACGAAATTTACTCACCCGCTCTATAAGCTCGGCCGCCACATCTGATAAACTTTGAGATTTCTGCACGTAGCTCTCCATCCCTGCTGATAATTCAGTAGCAGAACTGGCTATTTGTTCGGTGCCTGCAGCCGTTTCTTCGGCAATTACCACCACAGATTCCGTAATGGTTACTACATTCTTGATGGACTCAATCTGCTGCTTCACACGCTTGCGAATCTCTTCTGACATGAGCAAAGTATGATTAGAAGAGCTGGTGATTTCATTGAAAGCCTCTGAGGCGAAGTTGGTGGCATCCTCACCACTCTTCACACTGGCTTTCATCATTTCTATGGCAGTTGCTGCGGTGCTTACGTCACTCTGTACGTCGTTCACCAATTGCTCGATTTCGCGCGCAGATTTTTTGGAATCTTCGGCCAGCTTCCTGATCTCCTCGGCCACCACTGCAAACCCTCTTCCGGCATCACCTGCCTGAGCTGCTTCGATAGCGGCATTCAATGCCAACAGGTTGGTTTGAGAAGCTATTTCAGTAATCACTCCTAGCGCACGTGATATCTCATTGGAGCGTCTGGTCAGTACCTGAATAGAATCATGTGTATCTGAAGAGAATGCGGCAATGTCTCGCATGCTGAAGCCCACCTTTTTCACGAGGCTCTGACCTTTTTCACTGTTCTCCACTCCACCTTGTGCGGCTTCATTTATATTTTCTGCCTGCTCACCCATTTCATTGGAAGACCGCAAGATTCCTTCTACCAGGCCAGAGGATTCATCTACTTTCACCACCTGATTTTGAGCTCCATTGCTCATTTCAGAGATAGACGAAGCTATCTCCCGGGTATTATAGGTCATCTCCTCACTCACCGTTCGCATCTCTACTGAAGACTCATTCACTATGGTGGCCATTCCAGCTATGTTTTCAATCAATTCATTGATATTATCCAGCGCTTTATTGAAACTAGAAGCCATTACCTGCACATCTCCTCTGGCCTCTTCGTCATATCGCACCGTGAGATCACCTGCAGCCATTGCATCCACCATGGTGTTGATCTTATTAAATGGAAGTGAGATAGAATCCAACAGGTTATTTACTGAATCGCTCAACTCTTTCCATGCACCATCTTCCCAGTCTGTCTTCATCCTGGCAGTCATCAGCTCTCCGTTCTCACCAGCATTCTGAATCACCTCGCGAGTTTCCCGACTTACGGTTCGTAGGTTTTCGCGCATGCGCAAAAGGGAGATCCCCAACATATCGTTCTTGCCCGAGCTGGCAAATTCGGTATCCAGATTACCCTTCCCAATCAAATGAGAAAATTCGGCCTTTCGGATCAGGTCATCCATCAGTTCGTTGGCAGCAGCTGCTAATACCCCCAGCTCATCCCTGGATTGAATATTCAGTCGGTTTTCGGCGGACAGATCCCCCTCAGCCAGCTTCGTGAGCAAGAAGCTCGATTTCTCAAGAGACTGAGCAATGGCAGCGGAGATCTTATAGGTAATAATCACCAGTACGATGAGACCAGCCAACCCAACAATCAGGGTAACCATAAATACCGCATTGAACTGGGCAGTAATTTCTGAAACGGGAACCACAAAGCCTGTAGACCAGGGAAAAGAAGATCTGCCAATGGGAATCGCTGCAAAGGAAACGTACACCTGCTCGCCCTGATCTTCGTCATACACCTGATAAGAAAAAGAATCTCCATTTTTAATCCTCTCCCTCACGTTGTAAGGGCTTTTCTTCACGATACTCAAAGTATCCATCGACTGGCTAAACAGGCTCTCATTCTTATGGGAGATAATAACACCCTGATTGGAAAGGAGAAAAGCGAACCCATTGTCATAATAATCTACCTCAGTTACCCCCTTGAAATCATCTACCGTCATATCAGTACCGATAACGCCGACAAACTTGCCATCAACCTCTATACTGACTGTAGGAGATATTCCCAACAATGAGTCCGTAGCGCCAGACGAATAGTCGTAATCCAGATACCAGTATGGTTCTGAAAGTTTTTCGCTGTGATCACGATTGTATTTAAGAAACCAGTAAACTCCCGATGTAGGGTCTCCATCAAGGTTGGCCAGCTCACCCGAAGAGTTCAGTTTGCCATCGCGCATGTAATAGTTCTTGCGCTCTCTTCCATATGGTTTGTCATACCCATCTTCAATAGCCCATAGCTGCCAACTCATCCAGGTAGCATCATATTTTGGATACTGTTTCAGGATGTTCACCATCAGATTCTTTCGGAGCGTATCACGAAGCGGCCGCTTCATAAAGGTGTAGTCTTTGATGATGTCTGCCATGCTGCGAGCTACGGCCATATCTTCATCCAATATTGCCTTGATCTCATTAGCCTTCTGCTGAGCGTAGGAGTCGGCCAGTTTCTGTGCCTCATCTATGGCATTGGCTCTCAATTGAAAACTTATATACCCCAATGAAATGATATAGACAAGGACTGTAACCCCCACTATAAAAATCATCATCTTCCTCCTGATCGTCAAATTAAAGTTCATACCTAAAAGCTTGTATTTTCACATGGAGCATATTGCTGGTTGCTCATTATAAAAGAAGACATTTTAGTTGACAATTTCACGACAATTAGACCTATCCCGAATAATTTCATTATGAACTGGATAAAGTAGGGGACGAATGATTACCAAATCAGAATTATTTGGTCATTTCTAGTAATAAAATAACAACATTAGGGCTCATTTATTAACAACACCTCATCCGATACCATATCGTTCAATGGGCGTCTACAACCCATGATTATGCCTGAGAACTCTCAATCTCCTCACACAGTCGTTGATACCAATCCTGACCAAATCTTCTGATCAGCGGGTCCTTCAGAAATTTGTATACCGGCACCGAGAGTTTTTCGCCCAGTTCGCAGGCAGGGGAGCAAATGTGCCAACGATCATAATTCAGGGCCAAAAAATCGTGAAGTTTGGCTACTCTTATGGGGTATAGGTGGCAAGAGATCGGCTTCCGGATAGAGGTCTTCCCGTCACGCCAGGCTTGCTCTATGCTGCATTTCAATATTTTCTTCTCATCATAAAAGGCAAAGGCACACTCCTTATTATCAATGGTAGTGGTACTAAAATCTCCTTCTTCATCCAACAAATAGGCACCATTGGCCTCCAGTGCGGCGATTGCCTGAGCAGACAGATAGGGCTTCACTACCTCCATCACCTCCTCCATGTCTGCCAGTTCGTCTTTATCCAGAGGAGCACCCAGGTCGCCCTCCACGCAGCAGGCTCCCTTACATTTGTCAAGGTCGCAAACGAAAAATTGCTCCTTGATATCGTCTGAAATGAGTGTTTGATCTATCTGTATCATGCCTTCTTGTTAACCACCACAAAGGTATTCCAATGCCACTTTATATTGATTAGAAATATTTTTTTCTAAAAATCCAAACTCTTTTAACCATTCTCGCGTTATCCTTGTACTTACATATATGTATGTACATTAAAATTAACTAAAGAAACACAAAACAAACCATGTTACAATCAATCATTTTATCATTAGCCATGTTGGTATCTTCCGGTGAAGGGACTGAGGCAAATTACAAAGTAGACACAAAAGCCAGTACCGTAGAGTGGTTGGGCAAAAAGGTAACCGGACAGCACAATGGACTGGTCAACCTGAAGGAAGGCTCATTTGAATTTAAAGACGGGGTACTGACAGGGGGTACTTTCACTGTGGACATGACCACTATAGTAGACTCTGACATGACAGGAGAATACAAAGGCAAGCTGGAAGGTCACCTGAAATCTGACGATTTCTTTGGTGTAGCCAAGTATCCTACTTCCGTTTTCACCATTACCAAAGCGGTACCACAGGGGCCAGGCAAATACAAAATAGTTGGTAACATCACCATCAAAGGCAAAACTGAAGAAATTCAATTCCCGGCTACTTTGGAAGAAAAAGATGGCAAGGTAACCGGTACCGCTTCTTTGACCATTGACCGATCAAAATTTGACGTAAGATATGGATCAGGCAGCTTCTTTGATGACCTGGGGGATAAAACCATCTATGATGACTTTGAACTGACGGTGAACATCGTAGCGAGCAAGTAAAAATATAAATGATAGTAGCCCTGTCTACCTGTACCAGGTGATTTAGGCTAGCACAAAAAAGCCCCGGAAAATTCCGGGGCTTTTTTGGTTTCAAAAGATTTCAAATATTGAGATGGCTCAAACTCCCTCGAGAATAAATCCCGGATACATCAAATGATCAGGATAGATATTTAGAGTAACCTCTTGGAGTATAGCTTTCTGTTTATCAGGACAACAAATACTGATGGATCCAGTATGGAATCTGGTTTGTTTTGGCAATTACCTCTTTACCATTGTATACTTCCAAAATGAGCTTTGGTTCTTTCCCGGAGTTATCCCAGATAAATGATCGATAGGTATTGGAAACTGTTTCTTTCAATAACTCCAAACTGTTATAATACCTCTTCTCAATGAGTTCTTTCTCCACATGATGTCCTCCTTTTTTAACCCTGAGATTCACCCTCTCAATATTTATTTTAGGAGATGATGTGCAGATAAAATATAGGTAAGTTTTGTAGCCATTCTGATTGGCTCTTTTGATTAAATCAATCTTAGATGGATGTGACATCACAGTCTCAAAGGTCATTTTCTTCCCCTTATTGAGTAATTCTTGTCTTAAAAATTCTGCGATAAGAGCTGCTTCATATGACACTTCTGCTGAATTGTCCACTAGAATATTTTCTTCATTGAGACGCATATCAAGTTTATAGCCCATTGAACCAGCTTTCTTAGTCATGCCATGATTTTGAATGAAAGAATCGAACAACTTTGGGTCGATTGAATCTAGATTGTAACTGGAAAGGTCAAACTTGCCTGATAAACTAACTTCCTTTTCTATGTCATCGGCATTGATATAGAAGCCTACATCAAAACTTGATTTGATTAATTCTATGATGGTGGTTTTACCGGATCCATTAGGACCACCAAAAACCCTCAATCGACGATTCTTAATGTAAGGTGAGTTTGGCATCTTGATCTATTGTTACAGGTGTATTATTCAGTCTTCCTATAACTTCAATCCTACCATTTGGAAATTCTCTGACTATCTCAGAACCCCTAGCATAAGTAATATAATGGCCCGCTTCCTTTGCTGATGCAATACCTTTTCGAACCCCTCTAACAATTACTTTCACAAGTTGGCCGTGATGTTTAGGAGTTTCCTCAATATAACTAAGCGTCTTTCTTCTAGCAGATTTTGACATGATGTAAATATAACAGTGAATGGCCACTATTATGTTCACTAACTATACATTTATGTATACGAAGAGTACAAAGCACTACATTCGGCGAATAAAACATACCCATTGAATTTGCCAGTTTTAACCGCTCCCGGATATACTCGTTCTACCCTGATTGAATCATTAAAAAACCCCTCACCCAAAAACAAAAAACCCTTCTCTTTTGGAGAAGGGCTTTTGTACCTGAGGCCGGAATCGAACCGGCACTCCTTGCGGAACACGAGTTTGAGTCGTGCGCGTCTACCAGTTCCGCCACTCAGGCTTGTTAAATGCTCACCGAACTCATCAATCAAATCCGGCAAATCTGAGCGTCTACCTCCCGATAGTTATCGGGATCGCCACTCAGACTTCTTAGGTTGGAACTGAATTCCATCAGGGTTTTCACAGACCCTGCCGATAAACGGATGGCAAAAGTATTTAAATGATTTAATTAATACAACAAAAAAGGGATGTCAAAACTGACATCCCCATTATTAGTTCTTTTGAGTTTCAGATTTTAAAAAGCAAACTTTTCTTCTTTGATCAATTTGCTGTCGTGATACAGGAGGAAAGTCACATCTCCACTCTTCAGGCTTTGGAAGTTGAAGCTCTTGTGCACCTGATTGTCCTGATCGAATGATTCTTTGTATACCACATCTCTGGCTTCATCCAGGATGTAGAGAGTCAGTGACTTACCTTGCTCTTTAGCCCCTACCATGGCGATCTTACGGTCAGCTTTCTGATCAAATGAAAACACAAAGCTGGAGATATCTCCAATCTTCAGATCTTCACTGAAAACGTATCCGCTTGACTTTACCTGGATCTGGTAATCCCCGTCGGGGAGGTTCGTGAGATCAAACTTTTTGGAGAAACCTGCTGACTTTAAATTTTCTTTATAAACTAAGTGTTGTTTCTCGTCGAAAAGCTGGATGGTCACATTCTCTTCATTTGCAGCCTGATAAATTACTTTGTATAACTTATCCTCTTCGGCCACAACCTTACAGATGGTAGCCATGTAAGCAGAGTCTGCTGAGTAGGCTACTGATGCACTAAAAACTGTTAATAGTGCAAGTACGTGTTTGATTGAATGTTTCATAGTTCTATTCATTTTTCGTTATGAATTACATTACAAAGTTGAATAGATTCTGGTATCATTCGCAAGTAAATGCTGTTTTTATTGAATGAATTAATAGTCAAATAACAAATATTTACACTTTGCGTAATGTAAAAACGATTTCATTGAAAATGTGATGGTTTATCTCCTATGATGACCGATTGCATTGTATTATTTTTATCATTCATGTAAACATTCTAATGATTACATGAAAAACCGGCCAAAAATTCACTTTAAGCCGGTTTTCCCACACATTCTTTTGAGGTATATAGAGAAACGCAAATTTTATTGTACCGGATAGTAAATATTGGTGGTCCAAGTAGCTGTATCCGGGTTGGTCTCAGGGTCTGTGATGTATTCTTCCCAGGGATTATCTACCAGATCGTAGTTATAAAAAGCTGCAAACTCCATGATTTGATCATATCCTTTGTCCAGATTTTCATATCCACCCTGGCAGTTGAGAACTATGGCCGGCCCGCCTTCCTGGCGAAACAACTCAATGCGCCCGCTACCGCTCAACGGGTCGGCCACTGGATATCCGCAAACGAAGGATAGATCAGCATAGCCGAAATCCGTGAAGACAGCCAGGGGATTGCCGGTGGCCTCCACTCCGCGTATAGACATATAAGTGACCAGTTCACCATAATTCTGCGCCATCATGGTAGACACCAGTGCCGGGTCATTCACAGTAGAGTCCCTGATGCCCAGATACTGAAAAGGCGCTATGGTTCTTAAATTCATGGGAAACTGAAAATCTGGCGCCGACTCCACCCGTTCTTTCAAGGCCAGCAGTCCCTGCTCATAATCTTCTCCCAAAAACCCATCGATACCCAGCATGAAAATTTTGGCCAATCCCTGCACATCGAATTCGTCATAGGTCCAGACCACCTCAGTGCCCCCCGCTACGGGATTCAGAATAAAGGCCGCTGTTGGGTCACTTTCGTATTCATCAAACTTCATCAGGTTCACCACCTTGCGGTTTTCCATCACCTCAACGATCTGCATAGATCCATTGCCCACCACAGTACTCTTCCATGAAATTCTGGCTCCCACACCAATCACCGGTCCATCCCACAGATACTCTGCCATAGGATCCTTTGTGGCCCATGGTGACCATTCGTTAAAGGTCCTGAACGATATCAACTCCGTATACACCGCCTCAGGTTGGCTTTCAATTAATATCTTACGCTCCATGTGAGCATTATCCGGTAGCAAATAAATAGTTATGAGCACTACCGTGGCAAGAATCATCAGAATGATTCCTACGATTTTAATTGCTTTCATCTTTGAGATTGTGATTGAGTTTTTTCAATATAGCGGAAAATTAAGAGAAGCACGATGCATCCTGTTGGATTTTGGACCAGATTGATGGCGCACAATATAGACCTGATAGTTATGCTACCGGTCTATTATCTGATGAGCTTCTTCATTGATTCAAACCAGATCCTCATTTGGCTATGTCTGGTAGTCACTTATCTCTATGAAGTGATAGCCATAGCCAGCTCCTGGAGCGGCACCCTGGGCAAGAAAATGATGAAAATAAAAGTGACCAATGATGACCTGACACCAGTCTCTCCCTGGAAGTCCGCCCTGAGGGCCTTTGTAAAAGCCTTCTCCGTGCTCACACTTTTCATCGGTTACCTCACCATTGTACTGCACCCTCAGAAAAAAAGTCTCCATGATCTGGTGATGAAAACTTCCGTTATTTTTTCTCCCACTGACTGATTTTTCATTTATTCATTCGAATGGAAACTATAGAATATCGTATCTTTCGCCTTTGTAACTATTAGCAATTCAAAATGGCACAAGATTCTGGTATTAAAAGATTTGAAAATTTCTTCGAGGGTTTCATGTTCTGGAGTAGATGGGTGCAAGCGCCACTTTATACAGGACTTACTATAGGAGCCTTCCTTTATCTGGTTAAATTCTTTCAGGAACTCTATCATACTTTTCAACAAACCACATCTCTTCACGAAACTGAGATGATGCTTCGTATTCTGGGCCTGGTGGATATCTCCATGGTAATGAACCTTGTGGTCATGGTAACAATAGGTGGTTACTCTATTTTCACCAGTAGAATAGATGTGGACTCACACGAAGACAAGCCGCTTTGGCTGGAGGATCTGGATGCAGGACAGTTGAAAATTAAGCTGGCTACTTCGCTGGCATCAATCTCCGGGGTTCAGTTACTTAAAACTTTCATTGATTACCGGGAAGCGGAGCAAAAAGCCGGAGCTGAAGGGATCATTATTGAAATCGTTATTCACATGGTCTTCATCATCTCTGCCCTTCTACTGGCGCAGACAGAAAAAATCACTCACAGCTATAAGCATGGACATGCTGCTGCCGTGAAGTTTAGCGACGAGGATCATTAAAAAATAATACAGACTAAAAACTAAAGCCGCCGCGATATCCATCGCGGCGGCTTTAGTTTTTTACATTGAGCTCAAAGTCCAACACTACTTGTCCTTCGCTCCAAATGATCGAATGAGCTCTGTCCACCGGAATGGATCCAGAAAATGATTAGGCTGCACCACCCCGGTCAGCTCATACAACCGGCGATCAGCCCACATATCATAGTAGTAAATGTCATTCTTATAAGAATCCTTGAGCAGCTTCATGAGGTCTCGTTTGGCTTCCAGGGCGCGACTTTCCATGTCCGTTTTTGGCGACACTTTCAGGAAGGCCTCTCTGAATTCCTCTTCACTGGGAAAAGAGAAGACCTTCACCTCATTCAGCAATACCGCAGAAGGCTGTAGAAGCTGAATGATCCCATAATCGGACGCCTGCAGTACAGATGGCACCACCAATGTAGATGGCTGATATCTCAAATCACGAAAGACAAGGGTATCTCCTGACTGAGCCTCAATACTAAACAGACCAAGGCTATCGGTCACTGCTTCATGGTTTCTGGAAAGATTGAAAATATAGGTGCCATCAATTGGCGTGATCTGCTCTCTGTCGAGCACCACTCCTGAAAATCTGAGAAAGTCCTGTGCCCAAAGCACATTGGATAACATCAATCCGAAAAGCAGCAGTAGTGTCTTCATGATCCCTTTATTTGGTTTTCAATATTCCCAGCTGGCAGTATCTATCTCTTCTAACGCATAAACGAGCAAATTAATTGACGCAATGATGTCATCTTTGTGTGCCATCTCTATTACCTGATGCAAATGACGTGTAGGAATGGAAATCGCCCCGGCAATGGAGCCATTTTTTCCCATACGCTGCACGCCCGCTGTATCTGTGCCTCCGGCGGCCAGAATTTCAGGCTGCCATTCTATCTGGTGGCTGTCTGCGGTCTTCTTTAAGAATTTCACCATTCGGCTGTCACATATCGTCATGGCATCCATGATTTTGATGGCTGTACCCTTGCCCAGCTCTGTAACTTTTTCGTGCGCCTGAGCCCCAGGAAGGTCATAAGCGATGGTGGTATCCAGAGCGATCCCAAAATCAGGGTTGAGAGTGTGTGAAGCTACATTGGCACCTCGTATGCCCACCTCTTCCTGTACGGTAAACACACCGTAAAAATCAAAAGCCGGGTTTCTAATCTGCTTAAGGGCCTCAATCAATATATACACAGACACCCGATTGTCGATGGACTTGCAGTTCACACAGTTGCCCATTTCTATCAGCTCCCGCTGACGGGTAATTGGGTCACCAATGGTTACCCATTTTTCTACTTCCTCTTTGGACATCCCACAGTCGATAAAATACTCTTCGATCTTCGCAGGCTTGTTGCGCTCCTCTGCCTTCATCACATGGATGGGCTTACTACCCATCACCCCAATCACTTCTTCACGTCCATGAATAATCACACGCTGTGCGGTCAGGGTTTTCGGATCAAAACCACCCAGGGTCTGAAACCTGATAAAACCATTGTCATCTATGTGCGAAACCAAAAAACCAATCTCATCCATGTGAGCGGCCACCATCACCTTCTTGCCTTCAGGGTTTTTTACCCCTTTCTTTATGGCAATCAGATTCCCCATATTATCAATGCTATATTCATCCACATGGGCCTGTATCTCCTTGATGATCAACTGACGAACGGGATTTTCGAAACCCGGTGCTCCGGGAGCCTCACAAATGGCTTTCAACAATTTTACGTCTACCTTCATAATTTGGAATTTAACAAAAAAAGTCCGGCTGTATCAACCGGACTTCAAAGATTTTAACACTGAAAATGATCTCCATGAAAGACTTATTTTTTGCCAAAAAGCAACGAATATGATAATCATTTTGACCTTAAGTGCCCAGAGGGGGAGTCGAACCCCCACGTCCTAACGAACACATGGCCCTCAACCATGCCTGTCTACCAATTTCAGCACCTGGGCAGATGCGACGGCAAATTTAGCCGGATAATTTAAAATGGAAGCACCAATCTTTAGAATTTATCAGATTACTTCCCACACAGAATCGCAGAACAAATGCTCCTGATCAAAAAAGTTCTGAACAAGCCTGAATCCGGTTTTCCCGGCCAGCTCTTGGATTTCCTCCAGGTCGTATTTTTTGGACACTTCCATGAAAATAGGCTCCCATTCTCTGAAAGAAAAAGTCTCATTGAGAGCTCCCACATGCACTTCCAGCGCTTGCTTGCTGATCAGATAGCTCCGACACTGCCCGGTCATGGGATCATAGATAGGGTTATGATCAAACATGGAGGTATCGAAATTAGCGTCTAGCTCACGATTGATGCGATCCAGCAGGTTCATATTGAACGCCCGGGTCACCCCGGCGGCATCATTGTAAGCATTCAATATCCTTTTGGGGTCTTTCTTCAGATCAAAACCGATCATCAAATAATCTCCCTTCTGCAGGTTATCATGAATGCTGGACAGAAAAGCAATGGCCGTATCGCTCAGGAAATTACCAATATTGGACCCTAAAAAAAACGCTACTGAATGGGTGTGATTTTTGAACTTCAGGTCTGCCAAAACCTTGAAGTAATCGCCTGCCAGGGGCTCGATTTTCAATGTTGGCATTTCATTTAAGAGATTTTCCTGCAGATGCTCCAAAACATCGGGAGAAATATCCACCGGTGCATAGGAAAAGTCGACTCCTTGCTGAAGGAAGTGCTTCAAAAGCACTTTAGTCTTCAAGCCATCTCCTGCCCCAAGTTCCACCAATCTAAACGGGACGCCGTGATCCATGATGGTGAGGAGCGCCTCCTTATGCGTCTGAAAAATCTCAAGCTCCGCTCTGGAGAGATAGTACTCATCCAAATGCATGATCTGCTGAAAGAGCTTATCCCCGCGGGCATCATAAAAATACTTAGAAGACAGCCGTTTCGGGCTGGATGAGAGGCCTTCCTTTACATCCCTGGCAAATTGATTCAATGGCACTGTGATTGTTTTAGTGATGATAGATTCTTAACGTTTATTGATGTCTTGCCAGCCGCAAGCCTGAAAAAAGCCATTGACATTGAGGGGCGAAGAAATTTCGATATGTGGCGCGAATATGCGCTTTTGGGGTAGCAAACGAACCGCCCCTCAGCACCATTTGATTGATCATAAACTTGCCGTTGTATTCGCCAAGTGCTCCATCAGGAGCCTTGTAAAATGGATAGGGCAAATAGGCACTGGAGGTCCACTCCCACAGATTTCCCATGAAGCCAGGATCAGATTGGGCCTTCGGGGCCAGATGACCACCCTCCACGAAATTACCATTCTCAGGAGTACCCGCCTGATGTATCCCTACAGCCACCTCCCACTCAAACTCAGTAGGCAGCCGACAGCCTTTCCACGAGGCGTAGGCATTAGCCTCATAGTATGACAAATGCATTACTGGCGCATTCAGGTCGATGGGCCTCAGACCATACAGGGTGTAATGCAGCCAATGGCCACCTTCGTTGATCCAATACATTGGTGCCTTCACTGCCTGATTACCCAGCCAGTCCCAGCCATCTGAGAGCCAATGTTGATGATTGGTATAGCCTCCATCCTGCATAAACTCCAAATACTCACCATTGGTAACCGTTCGACTGGCAATCTCATAGGCCTCCAGGTGTACCTCATGACGCCCCTGCTCATTGTCAAAACAAAAACCTTCTCCCTGATGGCCCACGTGGTAGTTGCCCTTGTTCACGGCCAACCATTCTAATGGGCTACTCCCATCACTACCCTCGGTAGGGTCTTCTTTATAAGGTGGAAAAAGTGGATTGTGTCCAAGAATGTATTTGATGTCATAGAGCAGAAGCTCCTGGTGCTGCTGCTCATGCTGCAAACCTATCTCTATCACGTGTGTCAGCTCAGGGCTCAAGGGCTGCTGCAGAAGCAACCGCTCCATGTGCTCCTCCACATGAGTGCGATAGGCCAGTACTTCCTGCACGGTAGGTCGGGTCAGGTGTCCACGGGAAGCCCTGGCCCATCGATCACCCGCTGCCACGTAGTAACTGTTGAAAAGAAAAGGGAAATCTTTATTGAAAAGCTCGTAACCATCCAGATTGGGCACCAGCAAAAACACCTCGAAAAACCATGTGGTATGTGCCAAATGCCATTTTGGAGGGCTTACATCTGAAACCGGCTGAACCACCAAATCCTCAGTCTCCAATGGCTCCACCAGATTCAGGGTTTGCTTTCTTATGCTTTTGAACCTCTTCAGGTAGTCCAGAGCAGGATCCGCGAGGGTGGCTTGCGATTGTGACATCTCGTTTATTTTTATTTTAGTTAACTACAAAAGGCGCTGGAGGTTTTGGCAAAACCAAATGAAAAAGCCCTGACCAGACTGACCAGGGCTTCATCAAAAACTCAAAAAAACTTAACCTTACTGAAGTAAGAATATAACGACGATTGGTTTTAAAAAAGTTCAACTCCCGAGCTCAATCATTCAGCCATTTCTTGAATGGACCGGAGCGTTCCACGCTTACGATCACATCCATGGCATTGGGGGGTGGCGGTATCAGGTCTATTTTGACCCTACTTTTAGAGTACGCCACCATGTTCTGAATGCTCTGATAAGAAATGATAAATTTCCTGTTAATCCGGTAAAATTTCTTAGGATCCAGGCTCCCTTCCAAATCTCCGAGATTCATATTGATGATGTGTTGTGTGCCCTTCTTGGTCACCAAAAAAGTGTAACGGTCTTCACTGAAAAA
Organism: Marinoscillum sp. 108; assembly: GCF_902506655.1. NCBI lineage: Bacteria > Pseudomonadati > Bacteroidota > Cytophagia > Cytophagales > Reichenbachiellaceae > Marinoscillum > Marinoscillum sp. 108. Next base: position 412,769 of record NZ_LR734817.1, read on the forward strand.
ATAGGCCACATCTGCAGACGGTATGGAGTTAATCTTTTCCCCCAGGGTGACCAGAAAGCGCTCCTGATACTTCTGATCAGAGTACGGCCGCAAGGCTTCCAATAAGTTATCAACGTCAAATTCCTGACCTTTCTGCTTCCAGTTGCGGTATTTCTTGATGGCCGTCTCCAGCTCGGTTTTGTCTATAGGTTTGAGCAGGTAGTCTATGCTATTTTCCTTGAACGCCCGGATGGCATACTGATCATAAGCAGTGGTGATGATGATCGGTGTATTATTTCGCACCTTGTCGAAAATATCAAAACTCAATCCATCTCCCAGCTCTATATCCGACAGAATCAGGTCCACCTCATTTACATCCAGCCACTGCACCGCGGTATGCACACTATCCAACTTCACCACCACTCTGGCATCGTTATAAACCTCCATGAGTGTTTTCTCCAAATCTTCGGCAGCTAGAGGCTCATCTTCAATAATTGCGACGCTTAACATAGTATCCATTTTTTAAAAGTTAAGACTTATCCAGCAATAATGGAATTTTAGCAATATAAAATTCTCCTTCCAGATAAAACTCGGGGCTACTCAATGACAAATAGGACAATCGTTTCTTCAGGTTGTCCTGGCCAATGCCGGTAGACTCTTGTCTGGCATCTTTCGGTTGATAGTTGTTTTTCACAATCAACCATTCACCTTCTATAAAAACCTCCACTTTCAGGGGGTTTTCCCGGGTGACTATATTGTGTTTGAGGGTATTTTCCACCAATAGCTGAAGTGAAGCACTGGGCAGCTTAAAGTACTTGTGGTGCTCACTCACACTGTGGGTAAACATAAGTGCATCCTTGAATCGGACCTTCTGGAGGTAGATATAGTTCTCCACAAAATTCATTTCAGACTCCAACGACACCAGGTTATCATTATGCTCCAGCAGGTATCGGTACGTATTAGCAAGATTCTTCACAAAATCACGCGCCTGACTGTTGTCATGCACCAGCGCATGGAGTGTATTCAGGCAATTAAATAAAAAGTGCGGATTAACCTGATTGCGGAGATTTTCCAGCTGGGCAACCACCCGCTCCTTTTCCACCCGCTCAGATTTAATCAGCAATTCCTTATTGATTAGCCTGAGTCTATAGGTTTCTATGGCCCTTTTGATGATGATTTTCATCTCATCGTAGGTCCAGGGCTTTGAAATATAGTAGTAAATATGGCCCAGGTTCACCGCATTGATCACCGTCTCCATATCAGCATACCCTGTCACCAGGATCCGTATACTGTCACGAGAGATATTAATGGATCGTCGGAGAAACTCCACACCACTCATTCGAGGCATTCGCTGATCCGTGAGAATAACCGGGATGTCCTGATTTTCAAAAAGCAAATCCAGCCCTTCTTCACCGGAATTGGCGGTAACGATCTCATACTCCCGCCTGAAAACAGACCTGAAGTAATCAATATTGCCCCGCTCATCATCTACATAAAGGATTTTTATCAGTTCTGACATCCGCGCAAACGCTTTTAACCTCCCAAGCCTCGTTTAGCAATCAAAAATATGAGCAACACGCCCATGATAAAAATCAGACTCAGCATAAAAACGCTTAAATATTCGGGTATGTAGCCAATGTCATTTTTAATCATAATCAGAACAATGGCCATCAATGCAATGAAGAGCCCACCAAAATATACAATTCTCCTCAGGGTAGTAATCATGCTATAGTTAGGTTTGGTCAGTAATAAAAGCTTAAAATAGTTGATTTCCTGATTAATGCATCCATTTTTTCGTCGAACAAATCCAGAAATACAACACGCTTGTGTTTTCAAGGTAAAACGCAGGATTGACCATACCTAACGATTCCGAAGTTTTCCAGAAGAAAAACTCCGACAATCGGATGCTCCGATTGTCTGCAGCAAAACTATTCGTATTTCAGCGTATCCGATGGATTGATGAGGGTGGCTCTGTATGCATGAAAACCAATAGTGAGCATCGCTACCACAAAAACCACCACACCGGACAAGATGAATGGCCATGCCGCAATACTCACCCTGAATGCAAACCCATTGAGCCAGGCATCCAATAGCAAATAGGCGAGCGGAATGGCCACCACAAAGGCCACCCCAATCAGCAGCACAAACTCCCTGGACAAAAGCATCAGGATTTGCATTGAAGAGATGCCAAGGACTTTCCTCACGCCTATTTCCTTTTTTCGCTGCTCCACCGAATAAGTAGCCAGCCCAAACAAACCGAGACAGGCTACCACAATGGCCAGGCCAGAAAAAATAAGGGTTACGGTGCTGAGTTTTCTTTCAGCCTTGTAGGAATCGTTCAGCCGATCGTCCAAAAAGAAGTAATCAAACGGTCGGGTGGGCATCACCCCCCTCCAGGCCGCTTCCAAATCGGCTATGGCTTGCTCCGTGTTGTTGCCATCCACTTTCACAGCCACATACTTGATAAATAAATTAAATGCCCCCGGGAAAGTATTGAGTGTAATCACCAGTGGTGCTATGGGGTGGTGCTTGGAAACGAAATTATAGTCTTTCACCACGCCTATCACTTTTCCGCGAAGCTCTCCACCAAAGTAATATCGTTTGTTGAGTGCCTCCTCCGGAGTGCCCCATTGCATACTCCTGACCAGTGTTTCGTTCACTATCAGTGCCAACGAGTCATCCGTCTGCACCTCATAACTAAAGTCCCGGCCTGCAACCATCTCCAGCTCCATGGTCTCACTGAAATCATGGCGAACATGAAAATGAGGAAAAGGTTTGGACTGATCCATCCCCTCAAACTGGTAATTATTGACCTGATGCTTGCTGCCCACGATCTCCTCCACCGCAGTGACGGATCGGATCAGGGTGCTCTGAAGGGCAGCGTTCTTAAAGGATTCATAGTGCTGCCCCATGGGAGAGCGGATGACAGGAATCATCATTACATGCTCCTTATCAAAGCCAAGGTCATCATTTTGTAGAAGCTGGAGCTGACTTACGGCCACTATGGTACCGATGATCAGCATGATGGAAATGGCAAACTGGATGGTCACAAGTACCCTTCTGAAATTAAACCCACTGACTTTCTGATAAGCATTTTTGAGGACCAGCACGGTATTGAAAGACGACAAGACAAATGCGGGGTAAAAACCAGAAAGCACCCCCACCAGAAGTGTGAGTCCTAAAAGCCCGCCTACATCCAGAGGATTGACCAAACTGGCAATGGAAATGGATTTTTCGGTGAGCTCATTGAAGGCCGGAATGGCCAACCACACAAACACCAAGGCAATGATCACTGCAAAGAATGTTAACAGTACCGATTCAAAAACGAACTGACGTACCAGCTGCCGCTTCTCGCTCCCTAGTGATTTTCTCACACCTACTTCCTTTGCTCGCTTGCTGGCACGAGCCGTGGAGAGGTTGATAAAATTGATGGCTGCGATCAACAACACAAAAATGGCCACCAGCCCGAAAATCTTGAGGTTTTCAGCGGTGCTGTTGGCCTGAATCTCATAGTCCAGACGGGAATGGAGATGGATATCCTCCAGTGGCTGCAGCTCCAGGGTGATATCATCCACCACAAACTTGGGGAAATACTTTTGGACAAAGTCCGGAAAGAAGGCCTCCATTTCCTCCTTCCCCACCCCCTCTTCCAGTACCACATAGGTCCAGCAGGGGTTCCAGTACCACGTGCGGGGATAGTTGCCCCCGAAAGATTGCTTCAGAGTGGAAAAAGAACCGATAAAGTCAAACTGAAAATGAGCATTCCTTGGCGCATTGGCCAATATACCAGTCACCTGCAAATGCTGATTCCCCTGAAACTCCAGCACCTTTCCCATGGGATCTTCATCATCGAAATATTTCCTTGCCATCTCCTCTGTGAGCAGAATGGAGTTGGGCTCGTCCAGGGCAGTCTGCTTATCTCCTGTTTTTAGTTCAAAGTCAAATACATCAAAAAAGGTGGAGTCCGCAAAGAAGATTCGCGACTCATTGAATGCTTTATCTTTTTCACGATAGGCCAGCGCAAGACTGGGGCTCTGAAAGTTAAAAAGTCGGACCTGATGCACAATCTGCCGGCCAAAGTCATTCACCAGGGTGGGGCCAGTAGGAAAAGGCTGAGAAGCCGAGTGCTCCCCTATGCCTTCACTTTCAAAGTGCTCGATCACTCGGTAAGTCCGGTCAGATTTGGAATGAAACCGATCATAACTCATCTCATCCCGGATGTAAAGAAAAATGAGAATAAAGCATGCCAGGCCTATCGCAAGTCCGGTGATATTGATGAGTGAGTAAACCTTCTGTCGGAGAAAGGATCGATAAGTGACTTTTAGGTAGTTCCAGAACATATTTGTCAGGATTTGGTGGTTTTTAAATATACGGGGATCAGCGATTTCAAAGACACTATTCTTTTATAAGCGCATCCATATAACAATGACCGGTCGTAAGTACCTAACCAAACGATATCCGTAAGTCCCGAATGTTGTCTTTCGAATAATCCTTATATTTATTCATGTACAAACACTTATTTATGAGACCAATCCTACTCATTCTTTTAACTCTGTGGACCTCAGTGGTCTTTTCTCAAACAGAATATGCTTACGAAATCTTTGATGATACCCGGGTTGTAAATGGTCATTCGGTTGAAACCAACCTGGAAGGTGTTCTCACATTTATCATTTCGCACCGCTTCGGCACCCTCAACCGGGGTGCCTATGAAGTCTGGGGCTTAGACAATGCCACCATGCGGATGGGGCTGGACTACGGCCTCACCAACAACCTCATGATTGGTATTGGGCGAAGCACTTTTGAGAAAACCGCAGACGGTTACCTGAAATATAGGCTCCTGGCTCAATCAAGTGGTGACCGGACAGTCCCCGTTACCATTACCCTACTGGGCACCACCGCCCTCAAAACCCTCAAAAGGTTTGACGGGATTGACCCGACGTTTCAGCAAAAGCTCTCCTACACATTACAGCTGCTTATCAGCAGAAAATTTGGCCCCAGATTTAGCGCACAGCTCATGCCCACCTACCTGCATCGCAACCTGGTGGAGGATGACGAACAAAATGATATTTTGTCTCTGGGTTTTGCCGGACAATACCAGCTGTCTAAAAACTGGAGCCTCTCCATGGAATACTATGCCACCCCCGGAAGTGCGCTCCCCGACGGGTCGGGGGCTAGTCCCGAGTATTCTCAATCCATGGCGCTAGGGGTGCAGATAGACACCAAAGGACACGTTTTTCAGCTGCACTTTGGCAACAGTCGTGGTATGATTGAGAAATTTTTTGTGGCGGAGACTGATGGTAAATGGCAAAAAGGAGACATCCATTTTGGTTTCAACATCACCCGTGACTTCACAGTAAAAGGCAGGAGAGTCAGATGAAAAAGCACCTAACCATTTTCGGATCGCTGCTCATCTTCAGCATAGCTATGATACCAGCAGGCTTTCAACGTTCTCTGGATGCCTCCACTCCCATTGCGACCCTCCTTTTCGACCTGGGAGAGGTAAAGCCTGAGCACTTTATAGAAGCACCTACCACGGAAGCGATCCTGCGTGGAGAAGAGATCGTGAAACTGGGCAGGACCATAGCGCCCAATGGCTCACAAAGCAGCTACGTAAGTAAGTACTACACCTGCACCAGCTGCCACAATGTGGTACGTGAAGATCCGAACCTGACTGTGGTAGATCAGGATGCCCGACTGGAGTATGCCATGACCAATAACATCCCATACCTCCAGGGATCTACCTTCTGGGGGATGGTGAATCGTGAGACCTGGTACAACGATGACTATGTGCTGAAATATGGTGATCTGGTTCGGAAAGCAGAAAAAAGCCTCAAAGAGTCTGTACACCTTTGCGCGACAGTCTGTGCTCAGGGAAGACCACTAGAAGACTGGGAAATGCAAAGTGTATTGGCCTACTTCTGGTCGTTACAGATGCAAATCGGAGATTTAAACCTTTCCGATTCGGAAAAAAAACAACTGGCAGGACCCACCCTCACCAACGAAGAGAAAATAGCCCTGGTCAAGTCCCAATATCTGCAAAAGTCCCCGGCCACCTTTGCGAACCCACCTGATAACAAGAAAAAAGGGTATCCTTATGAAGGAGACCCCAAACTAGGGAAGGGCATCTATGAACTGGGATGTCAGCACTGTCACAGACCTGAAGGGGAAAGTGATGTAGTGTTTGATAACAGTAACCTTACCTATAAGTGGCTGAAAAAGCACATTCCTGACAACTCAGAATTGTCGATTTATGAAATCATCAGAAAGGGTACCTATGCGGAGTATGGCCATAAGGAATACATGCCACATTACACCCAGGAAAAGATGTCTGACAGGCAGCTGGAGCATCTGCGTGCCTTTATAGAGCACCCCGAAGATGCCAAGTAGATGCTACTGTAGCGCTATCCTCAGGGTATCGCCACTGCCCAAAAAGACCTTTGCATCGTCAAAGGAGGGTGGCCCAAAGGTACCCCGGGCGTTATTGGAGAATCCATAGCGTTCCGTTGGGATGCCAAAAAAGTTTTTATTGAGCTTGCCATCTTCATTCACATCATGCATGACCGCAAGAGCATATTCCCCTTCGGGTAAATCTATCATGAAAGTCAGGGTACCGCTCTCTCTTACTTGAATGACATAACCCTGGGTCATCTGGGACTCATCCAGATAATTCTCGCGTGTGTTGTATGCGGCGATGAGCAAATTCCCGATGGGCTTTTTAATACCACTTATTTCCAACTTCACCTCATTGGGTGTGAGCAACAAAAGGACAATGAGGAGTATGTTGATCATGAAAGGGCTATTTATAAAAAAGCCTGACTTGATCTTTCAAGTCAGGCTTTAATATATTCAAACCTGCAACTCTACGCTGCAGCTTTCTTTTCTGTTTTTTCCAATTTCACGGTTTTTTGCTTCGCTACCTGGATGACTCCCACAGCGTTCAGCACTTTGATCACCTGATAGGTAGGATCAATCTCATGCCATCTCACGCCACCAAAGTTTGGTCTTGAGCCATGCTTGTGGTGATTGTTGTGATAACTCTCGCCCATCATCAGGAAGTCTAAAGGCAGGAAGTTTTTGGAAGTATCTCCCACTTCAAAGTTTCTGTATCCGTAGATGTGTGCAAACCAGTTGATAATGGCTCCGTGGATAGGAGACAACAACCACTGCGCTGGCAACAACAACCACAACCACCATACATCGGCATAAAACCAATATACCATGAAGTATGAAGTGGCCCAGAATAATCTGGAAACCCATGAGCGAGCGAATTTATCAAATGCATGCCACTGCGGCACACCCTCTGTAAATCGCTTGTCTACGTCTACTTTTTTATTAGTAATGTCTGAATAGATGCTTTTGGTCTTCCACATCATCTTAAAGATGGTCTCATCGTACTTCGGTGAGTGTGGGTCATTTTCCGTATCTGCAAAAGCGTGGTGCATTCTGTGCATCACACCATACCCATAAGGACTCAGGTAATTGGAGCCCTGAAATAACCAGGTCAATACGAAGAATACTTTCTCCATGAAAGGACTCATAGTAAACGCTTTGTGCGCTGCGTATCTATGCAGGAAAAACGTTTGAAAGAATAGCGACAAATACCAGTGCGCTATGAAAAAGGTGATAATTACTGCCATTTAATTTGTTTTACTTCTGTTTTGTGAAGGGGTTCTTTCCCTCAGTCATTAGTAAAGACAAAGTCGTGGCTGGTTTGTGACAGAAATCCGAAAAATATTTTCGAAATTATTTTATTTCCTTTTGCTCATCATTCAGATGATTGATCAAATCATCGAAATTTCCATCAGAACAGGCTTTTTGAAAAGCAGAAAAGTATTTTTCAGAGTCGAAAGAATAGGTGAATTTGTCAGTCTCCCGGGCTAGTTTTTCCTTAGCACGGCACACCATCTGGCGACAATGATCCTTCTTCTTATTGAATATCTGCTGTAGCTCATCGTACTCAAAATCGAAACCCTCTCTGAGCAGGTACAATCCACGCTCCAAAGGCCCCAATTTTTTATGCAGCACGCTCAGCATGGCATCCAGCTCCTGCCTAAAGTCCAGGCTGGAGAAGTCTATTTTCTCAAAAAGTTCTGGCAGTTTCACTGATTCTAGGTACTCCTTTTTCTTTTGCTTCAGGCTATTGAGATGATTGAGGCAGTTATTGGTCACCGAGCGAATCAGATAGGCCTTGGTATTCTCTATTTTCTTAGGATCCACCGCCAGATACTTCAAAAAAGCATCCTGCACCATGTCCTCCGCATCGTGCATGCAGCCCAGCATTTTGAATGCAATAGATTGCAGCAGGGGTTGGTATAACGTGATGTTGGCTGAGTGGGTCATGGTATATTTAAAGTGCAAAGTTAACTAAGAAGTGTGAAAACTAAAGCCGGAAGGGCATTACCACAAAATATATTTGAAGATTTGCAATTCGCATAGATTTTAGAGCGTGTTAGAGATACTTTATCAAGATGATCACCTGGTCGGGATCAACAAACCTCCCGGGTTATTGGTTCACAGATCGCCCATAGCCAAAGATGCTGAAGAGTTTGCGGTGCAGCTGCTCCGTGATCAGCTGGAAATGCACGTGTATCCGGCCCACAGGCTGGACAGAAAGACCTCCGGGGTATTGCTCTTTGCTTTGGAAAAAGACATTCACCGCGCCCTGAACCTCCAGTTTGCCGAAAAGACCGTGAGCAAAACCTACTATGCCATCGTACGCGGATTCATCCCGGATGCAGGCACCATAGACTATCCACTGAAGCGGGAAGATGGCAAGGAGCAAGAGGCCGTGACTCATTTTGAATGTGTAGCGAAAGCCGAACTGGATGTTCCTTTTGGCAAACATGCCACCTCGCGCTATTCGCTTGTGAAAGTGAAACCTGAAACCGGCCGAATGCATCAAATCAGGAAACACTTTGCGCACATCCTCCACCCCATTATCGGCGATCGACCACATGGGTGTAACAAGCAGAACAAACTTTTCAAAGAAAAATGGGATCTGATGGAAATGATGTTGCATGCTCATGAACTCACATTTATCCACCCGCAGAGCAGTTTACCTGTCACCATCAAGGCCGGCTTTCCAGACGAATTTCGCCGAATGATGATGCTTATGGAGTTTGAGATTCCCAGTGCATAAAACGATTCGGGGAAGATCCTGAAATTGACTTATGGGTTTCTCCCCGACATTGCCATAAATTCTCTAATATTGAAGAAAAAACATCAAGATGATCAAATGCCTGGCTATTGATGACGATCCGCTTTTCCTGAAAATGCTCATGGTGCTGTTCAATGACATCAAGTCTGCAGAACTAATTGCCACCTACAACAATCCGGTAGAGGGTATGATGGCCACTGTGAAATCCAAACCAGATGTACTGCTGCTCGATTTGGAAATGCCCTATCTGGATGGATTTGAAGCACTGGAAACCCTGGATGTACCACCAAAGGTCATTGTGATCTCAGGACACCTGAACGAACCACGGAATACCGTGATTCCTATCAGCCGGTACATCAGCAAATCTGAGGTACAATCGGCTGTGATGCTGGAGGCAGCGATCAAAGAAGTGATGGGTGTATAAACTCCTCTTAACAAAAAAATCCCTCATCATTATCAGATGAGGGACTGCAAGCAAAGAGTTAGTATTTATTTTATAATAACCTAAAGGTAGAAAATCCTTTAGTGATTCAAAAATGAATGCCTGCCTATTCGCTAATGGCCATCAACAGATCACTCTGAGTGACAATGTGCACCACATTCTGATGGTCCCTTACCAGCAACGCTTTATTCTCTTTCTGAATCAATGAGGACAGCACATCGATGGTATTGTCCATCCCCACAAATTGGAACGGAGAATCCATAATGTCGCTGACCGGCTGATTTTTGATGTCCGGGTTTTGCAATAGACTCTTGAGGACATGGGTATCATTCAGACTGCCCACAAACTCATCGCCATCCACCACCGGCACCTGATCTATCCCGTATTGGTTCATGGTGAGAATGGCTTCTCCCACTTTCAGGTTTTTATCGATGGTCTTCAGGCCAGAACTTCCGTTACGGCTGCTGATGATATCCTTGGCCGTAGCAAACTTCCTGGTCTCCAGAAAACCATGATCCTTCATCCAGTTGTCGTTGTAAACCTTGCCCAGGTAACGTGTGCCATGGTCAGGCAACAGAATGACCATCACATCATCTTCTTTCAAGTGATCTCTGGCAAACTCCAGTGCTCCATGCACTGCAGAACCACAAGACCAGCCACAAAACAGGCCCTCTTCTCTGGCCAGCCTTCTGGCCATCACTGCTCCATCCTTATCTGTCACTTTCACGATGTGATCGATCATATCAAAATCCACATTCTTTGGCAGGATGTCCTCGCCAATCCCTTCGGTGAGATAAGGGTAGATTTCTTTTTCATCAAAAATGCCGGTCTCCTTATATTTCTTAAAAACCGAACCATAAGAATCAATGGCAACCGACACTACCTCCTTTTTCTGCTCTTTCAGGTATTTGGAAGTCCCGCAAATGGTTCCTCCGGTGCCCATTCCAGCTGCATAGTGGGTAATTTTTCCATCCGTGTCATTCCATATTTCAGGCCCGGTAGACTCGTAGTGCGCAAGTGTATTGGAGGGGTTGTCGTACTGATTGGGGTAAATCGAGTTCGGAATGTCCTCATTGAGTTTTTTGGCGACGGAGTAATATGACCTGGGATCATCCGGTGAGACGTTGGTGGGGCAAACGATCACCTCCGCGCCCACAGCCCGTAGGATGTCCATTTTTTCCTGCGACTGTTTATCAGCCAAGGTGAAAATACATTTGTAGCCTTTGGCCTGAGCCACCAGTGCCAGTCCCATCCCTGTATTGCCCGAAGTACCCTCGATGATGGTGCCACCAGGCTTTAGCTGCCCTGATTTCTCTGCATCCTCAATCATCTTGAGCGCAATCCTGTCTTTTACAGAATTGCCCGGATTAAAATATTCTACCTTCACCAGTATAGTCCCTTTGATGCCCTTATTCACCCGGTTGAGCTTCACAAGGGGCGTGTTCCCAATGGTTTCTATCAGCGTATTGTAGTATCGCATGTGTGTCTGTTGTTTATTTTGCGCAAATTTATGGAATAAGGAAACGCGCAGCCTGAAGTAAAAGATTCTTTTTCAAGAACTTTCAATCAAAACTGTCGTATGCTGGTTAATTCATATAGATATGACGAATAAAAAGGAACCCGTTCTCTCTGGAGAACTCAATGTACAACTCAGACACTTGCAACTCTCTGACTATCCCGAGCTGCGCGAAATCATGGAACTCGCCTATAAGGGGATCGATGAGCCCTATTGGGAAAGAATGGACATCAAGCGGTTGCTCAAGATTTTCCCGGAAGGGCAGCTCTGCGTAGAGGTAGATGGCAAAATGGTGGCTGCAGCGCTGGCCATCATAGTGGATTATAAGAAATTTGGTGACAACCATACTTATAAGCAAATCGTGGGCAATGACTCCTTCAGCACGCATGACGATGCTGGAAATGTGCTGTATGGGATAGACGTATTTGTGCATCCCGACTACCGCGGGCTCAGGCTGGGCCGTAGACTATATGATAGCCGAAAGGAGCTTTGCGAAAACCTGAACCTCAAGTCCATAGTAGCTGGCGGCCGCATCCCCAACTATGAGAAGTATGCCAAGGACATGACGCCCCGTCAATACATAGACGCGGTGAAGAACCGTGAAATCAATGACCCGATCTTGAACTTTCAGATTGGGAACGACTTTCACGTGAAGAAGATTCTCAAAAACTACCTGCCCGGAGATAGTAAATCCAAAGACTATGCTACCCTGCTGGAGTGGAACAATATCTATTACGCCGAGACGGAAAAGCTCATCAACGCTCCCAGAACCTACGTGCGTGTAGGTCTGGTGCAGTGGCAAATGCGTCCTTTCAAAGACCTGGAGTCACTCGTGGAGCAGATGGAGTACTTCATTGATGCGTTTGGCGATTACCAGTCAGATTTCATCCTTTTCCCGGAGCTCTTCAATGCTCCACTCATGGCGGAGTTTAACCACCTGGGAGAGCCGGAAGCCATCAGAGGTCTGGCCAAGTATACCCACGCTTTGCGCGAAAAGTTTACCGAGTTTGCCATCTCTTACAATGTGAACATCATCACAGGCTCCATGCCGGAGATAGAGAATGAAAAACTCTACAATGTCTCTTATCTCTGCCGACGTGATGGCTCATGGGACAGCTACAAGAAAATTCACATCACACCCTCAGAGCAAAACTCCTGGGGAATGACAGGCGGTGACAAAGTAAAGGTCTTCGATACAGATGCCGGAAAAATCGGAATCACCATTTGCTACGATTCGGAGTTTCCGGAAATCTCCAGGTTATATGCGGAGCAAGGCATGCAAATCCTGTTTGTACCCTTCCTTACAGACACACAGAATGGATACAACAGGGTGCGCTACTGTGCACAGGCCCGGGCGATAGAAAATGAGTGTTATGTGGCCATCGCGGGATGCGTGGGTAATTTGCCCAAGGTGAACAACATGGACATCCAATATGCCCAAAGTGCCATCTTCACTCCCTCTGACTTTGCGTTCCCCACCAATGCCATCAAGGCTGAAGCTACGCCAAACACCGAGATGACGGTGATTGGGGATCTGGATTTGGAGCTGCTCAAGGAGCTCCACGAGTTTGGCAGTGTAAGAAACCTAAAGGACAGAAGGCTTGATCTTTACAATATCAAACTCAAAAAGTAGGGAGAGCAAATACCTCATAAATGGTATTGTGATTGGCCCAGCTTTTGCCGACCTTAGTAAAACGATTGAGTAGCGTACATACTTCATCAATCCTCTTCAGATTACGCACCTTTTTGGTGCGTAATTTTTTTGTCTACCACAGGTGATGTACCTCCGGTCGGATGTATTCATCATAGATGTCTTTCACAGCTGTCATCTGCTCATCATCCAACGCTGGCAAATCACCCACCTTCAAATTGGAGATCACTTGCTCGGGTCTGCTGGCACCGGGTATCACCGTGCTCACTTCCGGAAATTGTAAAATCCACTTCAGGGCATATTGATACAGGGCCTCCTGCCCAAAAACAGACTTTAACTTACTGACCGCCTGAAGTCCCTGATCTAATGGCACGCCTGAAAAGGTCTCGCCCTTATCAAATACTTCACCATTTCTATTGAAAGCCCGGTGATCGTTTTTGTCAAACTCCCGATCGGCAGACATCTTGCCACTCAGCAGCCCACTGGCCAGCGGCACCCTGGCTATGATGCCAATATTGCGCTCACTCAATAGCTTAAAACAATCCTCGGCTGGCTTCTGGCGAAACATATTGAAGATGATCTGAACACTCTCCACCACATCGTAATCTGCAGCCATCCTCGCTTCCTTCACTTTCTCCACACTCACTCCAAAATGCCGCACCCGGCCTGAAGCCTTGATCTTCTCCAACCTGGCAAACACGTCATCAAATTGATAAACGGGTGTAGGAGGACAGTGAAGCTGCACCAGGTCCAGGTATTGAAGCCCGGTATTTTTCAATGCCTCGTCCACGAAAGCCTCCATGGCTTCTGGTGTATAAGCATCCGCCACGTGTGGGTTCAGCCTTCGGCCAATTTTGGTGGCTATGATCAGCTTATCCCGGTTTTCCTTGACAAACCCTGCCACGGCACGTTCGCTTTGCTGGTCATCATACACATCCGCAGTATCCAGAAAATTCACCCCGTTTTCTACAGCAGTGCTGATGATTCGTTCGGCAGCTTTTTCATCAAACTCACCACCCCAGCCACCTCCTACCTGCCAGGTGCCCAGTGAGATTTCTGAAATTTTGAGACCTGTTTTTCCTAAAATTCGATATTGCATGGGCCTTTGGTTTTAACGTATTGAATGAATAACTCCGAAAATTGTTCGTCGGCAATTTCTACCCTCCCTTCGAAAAATGAAAGTCTTGCGGGTTAAAGATTTCGGGGTTCAGGGATAGTTTACCTATTTTTAGCCTGCACCAACAATCCCTCATCCTCATGACCAAACGACTCGCCGTATTTTGTGGTTCCAGTACCGGAAAAAACATCAGCTATTCCCAGGCAGCCAGCGCCGTGGGTAAGCTTATGAGTGAGCAAGGAATAGGGGTGGTCTATGGAGGTGGTAAAATAGGCCTGATGGGAGTGGTGGCCGATGCTGCCCTGGCCCATGGTGGAGAAGTGATCGGGGTGATCCCCGAAAAGTTGATGACCAGGGAAGTAGGACATACGGGGCTTACAGAACTGCGCGTAGTAGCCACCATGCATGAGCGCAAGGCCATCATGGCAGAGCTATCAGATGGTTTTATCGCTCTCCCTGGTGGCATTGGCACCATCGAAGAAATCATAGAGGTATTCACCTGGCACCAGATCGGGTATCACAACAAGCGCTGTGGCTTCCTCAATACCGATGGCTACTATGATAAGCTGTTCGGCTTTATTGATCACATGGTGGAAGAAGGATTCCTGTCCGCCAAACAACGCAATGAACTCACCATCTCGGAAGACCCGGAGGAGCTGATCAGGTTAATGATCAAATAAAAGCCAAATGTTTCTCACGGTCCATATTCCCACATACCCCATCAATCAGCTCGTAGAAAGCATCACCTACTATTCTAACTATTCGGTGGAGCACTTTGCCGAGAGACTCTTGCCTGATGGACATGCGGACTTTATTGTGAACCTGACAGAGGCGCCCAAACATACCTTTGACAATACCACCCTCAAAGTCAATGATACATTCAAAAAAGGATGGCTCTCCGGGGCAAGAAAAAAATTACTGTCCATAGATGCCGGTGGCCAAAATGACAGCATGATGATCGTTCGCCTCAAATTCGGGGCCGCCTACAACATCTTCAAGATTCCACAGGAGGAACTCACCGATAAGGTCTATGAAGCAGATCTGATCCTTGGAAGCCCTTTTGAGGACCTTCGTACAAAAATCCTGGAAGCGCACTTTGTGGAGACCAAAATTCAGATCATGGAAGATTTTATCTTCGCGAGATGTGTGGGTGTAATTGATTTGCCTCCGGTAGTCACATTTGCCTTTCACCAATTGGTACACTCCCCCTCCAATACTTCTATTAAACTTCTCGCAGACCAGTCGGGCTACAGCCACAAGCATTTCATTAGTCTCTTCAAAAAACATGCAGGTATGTCACCAAAGGAGTTTCTGAAAGTAATGAGGTTTCAGCGGGTCATACGGGAAATCGAAACCTATGGCAGTATCGACTGGACCAGGCTGGCTCTCGATTGTGGCTACTATGACCAGGCACATTTCATCAAAGAATTCAAGAACTTCTCTGGCTTCAGCCCAGAGCAATATCTTTCTCAAAAAGGTGACTTCCTGAATTATATACCGGTTAGGTAAATTTTTTACAATACAGCCTTCTGGTGCCACTCTATATTTGAAATCAAAAAACGAAATGGAAGACATGATAATCAATCACTGGGCTGTGATAGTCGCCGCCCTAGCCAATTTAGTTGTAGGAGCCCTCTGGTATTCACCGGCCTTGTTTTACAAAGCCTGGAAATCAGAAAACCAACTGACAGACGATCAACTGAAGACCGTCAATCCCGTCAAATTGCATGGAATCTCCACACTTCTTTCGCTAATCATCTGCTACAATCTGGCCTTCTTCCTGGGTGATGCGAAAACAGACTGGGTATGGGGGACCACCGCCGGATTTTTAGCTGGTTTTGGCTGGGCAGCCATCATTTTTGCCATCATTGCCATGTATGAGTTCAAATCATGGCGATATATTTTAATCAACGGAGGGTATATTACTGTCTATTTTACTTTAATCGGATTTATCCTGGGCATATGGAGATGAGAAACCTAATCATACTTGGTTTACTGGGCCTGACGGCCTGTCAGTCCACCGAAAAAACGACTTCTAAGGAGACCTATCGCATTGTCTACAATGTATGGCACGATCGGGAGAACGATGATTACGAAGTATTCAGCATGAAACCCGATGGCACAGACCGTCAGAATATTTCCAACTGGGAAGGCGTGGACTGGGTGTATTACGCCTATGATGACAAAGTCTATTTCATCTCTGACCGGGATACCACCCACAGGATGTATTTTCTTTATGAAATGGATGCTTTCGGACAGAATGTGCGCAAAGTATCTGACCAAAGGCTCAACGATAGCTGGCTCAGCTCCAGAAAAAATGGTTCAGAACTGATCGTGGATCCCAGAGTACCTGGAGACAGTGCTTTTCACATCATTGACCTGAATGGAAAACTGGTATTCAAACTATACACTAACCTGGCCTATTACAACGACCCCTTCTTTTCGCCGGATGGCAGTGAAGTGGTCTTTCGTGGGGCTACAAAAAAATTCAAGAAGGAAAGTGGTTATCTGGATGAACTCTATATCATCGGGGCAAATGGAAGCGGCCTGAAAAAAATCACTGAGTACCCTAAGAATGACACCCTATCCGAGTGGTATCAATATCATGCCGGACCGCCCTTCTGGGAGCCAACTCGCAACATCATTACTTACAATTCTGTGCAGGACGGCTACAGCAGCCTCTTCATGACAGACCCTACCGGCAAAGAGCCCAAAAGAATCACCCCGGACACACTGTATGCAGCATGGCATGCCTGGTCTCCTGACGGGCAATGGATCACCTTTGATGGATACCCACGGGAATATGAAGGTGACAGGGATTTTGACATCTACCTGATGGAATACGAGACCGGCAACATCAGCAGGCTAACCTCAGACTCTACCTATCAACAAGGGCCGGTCTTTGTGAGGGTGAAGGAATAAAAGACAAGGCCTTGAACCAATGGAGTTCAAGGCCCCATTCCCTACCTCCAGGCAGTCAGGATCACACCCATCAATGTGAAGGTGATCACGAAATAGAAGGAGTTGATAAACCACAGCTTGAAGGAGCTTCTGGAAAACAGCGCATTCACCCCCATGGCCAGAGCCACCCAACCAAAGCCTGTCAGAAAGCCGTACAAAGCCCCTTCGCTCACGCTGGCTTCTCCGATGAACATCGCCAGGTTTATCGCCATAATCAACTCGAGCACAAAGGCTATCCCGTAGATTTTAACCATATTGGCTTCTTTGAGCTCTTCTTCGGTGAAGCCCATCTCGTCCATCCAGGTCTGCCCGAAAAGTGGGCCATACCAGATGCCGCCCACTACAAAAGTCATAACTGCTGATGCGATCACCGCCAGCCAGTTCAATGATGAAATATCCATAATTTCTAAGGTTAGTTGATGGAGAAATATAGCTATTCTATGTGAAAAAATTGAACTCTTTCATCACCGGTATTGTGAAGCCATAGGCCTGGCCTTTCCTGAAATACCTTACCTATTCAATCCTCCAATGGAACCGCCCGCTCGTACTCCTGCTCCCTGATGAGATAGGTAAAGTAGTGTTCCGGGTCTTCCGCATAGGACAGGTCATCGAGAATGTTTCCCGAGTGAGGACTCCAATATCCCCTTCCGGGGTTGAATACATGGTAAGTTACCATAGCACTATCGAAGATAATCCGCATTGAATCAGTTCGGATACCCTCATTTATGCCCAAAGGCTTACCTTCGAAAGTACCGATTTCAAAAAGAACACTTTCGCCACCATACCCGATCTCCACGGTTTCCTTAGATCTTCCGTACTTGAAATACTCCAAAGAGACATGATGATCAGTGATATTACGGATTTCGAAGGTCTGTACGTAGTTCTCCAACCTGTGGCAGGATGTGAGCAAAACAATTGAGAGCAATAATAAAAACACCTTCATATCTAATTGCAGTTTACTCCTGAATTGCTCTATTATTCGTTTTTTCAAACATAACTGACCCTGGTATAAAAACAAAATCAGACGGATCACCATTCCCTTACTGCCTTCCAGTCCACTTCGAATTTCCTGTTCACTTCTTCCAATAGAGCAGGATCAATCAATGGCTCCTCACCTACCCATCTGTCGGGAAGAAGGGCAGCACCATACAGCACCAGATGATAAAATGCCCAAACGGGCCGGTACAGGAGCCAGTGTTTCCACTTATGCTGATAATTGACCGGAACACGGCGTACCACTTTTCTGCAAAACGTGCGCAGTACTTTGAGCTGCTTTTCACTGAAAGAAGGATGAATGATCTTGTCCGTCACCTGGGGCGCAGGTACGCCCATAAAGCCTGCCAATGAGTTCAGAAATGCCTCCGGATTCGTTTTTAAATCGTCGTAAAACAACACCAAGGGCGGATCTATGCAGCATTCTGAGATCACCCGCAGCATTGGGGCATAGCACAGGTCTTTTTGTTTCCAGTACCCGGCATCATTTTCCAAATCCAAAAACGCTTCAAAACTTCCAAACCACCCGTTCTTCACATGTCGCTTGTACTGTGAAGCGATCCAGTCGGCATGCCGCCGCAGAAGGATAATCACCCGCGCCTGCGGATAGGTACTGGTGAACCAGCGCACCTCCTCTTCCAGCTGACGATCAAACTCCCGGGAAACCAGAACCTTCTCTGCACTTAGCCTGGGTATGATCGCCTTGGACTTACGGTAACTGTGGGTGGAAATATAATGCACACCCTGCAGTCGGGGGAAAACCGCCTGCTGTAGGTAAGTGGAGGCTACCTTACCCAACCCGACATGAAAGTAAATCTCCTGCTCAGTGTCCATCTAGCGAAATTAAGGTTTTGGTGCCAACTGACTTTTCTTCATTTTCCCAGATCAAGCAGAATTCCCGTGGGGAGATTGCAATAAAGGTGGATGGTGAGGTAGTGATCTGAAACCTTATACACCTCAATCTAATTGATTGGCTACTTACCCTTCATTTTCTTTGCTTGCCCCGGGCCGCGTAGGCAAAGAAAACAATTCGTTGATCCACATAAAGGCACCAACCTGGTCGGTCGCACGCAAAAAATCATTTTGACTTAACGAACTAGGTCTTTTTTAGAACTTTTGGAGTCAAAATGATTCACACTTGTCCCGGCCGGGCAAGGCTTGGATGCCCTGCCCGCCTTTACGCCCCTACTTTTCTGAATTCAAAGTGGATTAATTCAGTGTTGCAAAATATAGTTATATAGTGATACCCCCATAAATATTGTTTGATCCATTTTTCCAGCCACTCTTTGAGTAATGTTGCCGTAATATTTGAATAATGTTTTATTATTTTAGCCGATCACTCCATGTGGGTGCCCCATACATTTTGAAAAATTTGGATTCTACTACCGAAAACCTTGTGAGGAAGGGCAAAAATAACTGGAAAAATATCATTCTGATGATCGAGATCGGGCTGGTGATTGGGTTTCTGGCCATCGTAGTTCTCAACTACTTTTTCAGGTTTCTCCTCTGATCCTTCATACAGTTAATCACCAAAAAAGGATGCGTCATTTTTCACTTTCCAACCCCGAAGTTTGAGGGTTTAAATTAGATTTGCCGAATGGCAAGTGAAGTGCAGGCAGACTATCTCAACGAGCTCAATCCCCCCCAACGAGAAGGCGTAGTAAACACAGAAGGACCCACCATGCTGATAGCAGGCGCAGGATCGGGCAAAACGCGTGTACTCACCTATCGGATCGCGCACCTTATCCAGCATCACCATGTAGAGCCCTTTAGCATCATGGCGCTTACCTTTACCAACAAGGCCGCTAAGGAAATGCGCGAGCGTATTGAAAAAATCGTGGGCAATGAAGCGAGAAACCTCTACATGGGCACTTTTCACTCGGTGTTTGCCCGTATTCTTCGGTCTGAAGCTTCCAGACTTGGTTTTCCCAGCAACTTTACCATCTACGACACTGACGACTCCAAGACACTCATTCGGCAGATCGTAAAACAGATGAAACTGGACGACAAGCTCTACAAGGCCAATGTAGTGCTCAACAGGATCTCAGCAGCCAAAAACCGACTGGTTTCGTGGCAGGATTACCTCAACAACCCCATCTATGCACAGGATGACGCGGACAATATGCGCCCTGAAATGGGGAAACTCTATCAGACCTACGTGATGCGCTGCTTCAGCGCAGACGCCATGGATTTTGATGATTTGCTCTTCAATACCAATGTGCTTTTTCAGGAGCATCCGGATGTACTGAACAAATACCAGCAGCGATTCAAATACCTGCTCATCGACGAGTTTCAGGATACCAACATCTCTCAGTACCTCATCGCCAAAAGACTGGCCGCAGTGCGTCAAAATATTGCGGTGGTGGGAGATGACGCCCAAAGTATCTATGCTTTTCGTGGAGCAGACATACAAAACATCCTCAACTTTGAGCGGGACTACCCGGACCTTAAAGTCATTAAGCTGGAGCAAAACTACCGCTCCACGAAGACCATTGTCAATGCAGCAAATTCGGTCATCAATAAAAACACTGCCCAGCTGCAAAAGAATGTGTGGACGGACAACGACGAAGGTGACCTGATCGAACTGATCAAAGCCACGTCCGACAATGAAGAGGGTAAGCTCATCGCGTCAGCCATTTTTGAAACCAAAATGCAAACCCAGTCGAGCAACGCCGAGTTTGCCATTTTGTACCGAACCAACAGCCAGTCCAGGGCCATGGAGGAAGCCCTCCGCAGAAACAACCTCAAGTACAGGGTAGTCGGCGGGCTGTCATTTTACCAAAGAAAAGAAATCAAGGACCTGATCGCCTACCTGCGGTTTATCGTGAACCCCAATGACGAGCAGGCCGTGCGGCGAAGCATCAACCTACCCAAAAGAGGGATAGGGCCAGGCACCATCGAAAAGCTGGTGGTAGTGGCCTCAGAGGAAAACCAGCCCCTCTGGAATGTCATGGAAAATGCCAAGAGCTATCTGGGCGGACGCGGTGGCAATCAGGTAGATGAGTACGTCACATTGATCAAGAGTTTCAGACTCACTGCGGAGAAAAAAGACGCCTACGACACAGCGGCTCTGGTAGCCAAAAACTCAGGTTTACTAAAGGAACTCTATGCGGACAAGACCATAGAGGGGATGAGCCGATACGAAAACGTACAGGAATTGCTCAACGCCATCAAGGAATTTACGGACGACAAAGAGCGCGAAGACAAAAGTCTGAGTGCTTTCCTGCAGGAGGTCACCCTGCTCACAGACGAGGACCGAAGTGACTCTAATGAAGAAGCTGTCACCCTCATGACCATTCACATGGCCAAAGGGCTGGAGTTTAATCACGTGTATATCGTGGGTATGGAAGAAGACCTCTTCCCCTCACAGATGATGCTGAGCAGCCGCGCCGACCTGGAGGAGGAACGCCGATTGTTTTATGTGGCCATCACCAGAGCCAAAAAGAAGCTCACCCTGAGTTACGCCCTCAACAGATATCGCTTTGGGAGGCTGAAAAATTGTGAGCCAAGTAGATTTCTGGAGGAAATAGACCCCCGGTTCATCAAAGTCAACAAGAAATTTGGAAGCAGGGCTGCACTGTCCAGCGCGGAGAGCTATGTCACCAAAAACTTTGTGAATAACCTGAAAAAGGACCAGAACAACCGAAAGTTTGCCTCGGCTCCTAAACACAAGCCCAGTCCGGATTTTCAGCCCAGCGACACGAGTGGCCTGCACGAAGGGATGCGAGTGGAGCACGCCAAATTTGGCTTTGGCAAAGTGACCGTCATAGATGCTGAGGGGGCCAATAAAAAAGCAAAAGTGGAATTTGATACCGCGGGAGAGAAGACATTATTATTGAGTTTTGCAAAATTGAGAATCATTGAAGATTAATTATCACAAGAAACGTTTTAAGGCCGTAACCAATAGTGAACACGGCGAAGTAGACCCACAAACCATCTTTCATTACTCACAGGAAGGTGACGTACTATGGGCAGTCTATCAGGGCAGCAGCATCAAACTGGGCACCATCACGGGCCTGGTGAAAACGGACGGCTCGCTGGAGTTTGCCTATCAGCATGTGAATACTGAGGGTGATATTCGCAGTGGGAAGTGTATCTCCTGGCCTGAAATACTGGAAGATGGCCGCATCCAGCTTCATGAAGCCTGGCAGTGGAATGATGGCGGAGAAAAGGGCGAATCAGTGATAGAAGAGATTGCCTAAGTATCTCCGGCCTGAAAACTAAAAAAGGACACGGATCACTCCGTGCCCTTCACACAAAACAGCTTTTGTTATTCTACTACTCAGCTATTAATACTCTGATACCGTAGCTCTGAGGGTCGTTCGGGGGATCCGCATTCCAGTCGTTAAAAGAATGCGACCCATCGGTCTCATAATTCAAGCGGTATTCACCTTTTGGAAGCCTGAGATTCTCCACGACCATTCGGTTCTTGCGGGCACCCCCTGCGTGATCCGTGTCGTAGTAGTCCATTTCCCAAACCACCTCGCCGGTGTTCATGTTTTTGATCCAGCCGTAGTCGTACATCCGGTTGTCGGAGCCTTCGCCTATGGCCATTATGGTTACCTTGGTATCTTTATCCAGGACAAAAATCTTTTTCAGATAGGCATTATCACTGGGCATTAAGAGCTCAGCAATCAGGTTCTTGGTCACAAAGTCCTCTACCTCAAAAGTCGTTACCAGCCCTACTTCGTTATCATTAGTGGCCCAGAGGGTCATTCCCCACCGATCTTCTTCATGCGGGCTGGCTGCATTCCATGAGTTGTATGCATGAGATCCGTCCGTGGTGTAATAGGCGATGTAGTCACCCTTATCAAGCGTCAGCACATCCTCAAACCTTCGGTTTTTGCTGGCGCCTCCGGCATGCTCCGTTTTATATCCACGCATTTTCCATACGGTCTTTCGGGTATTGGCATCCACAATCCACCCATAGTCAGCCATGTCATCATAGCTGGAACTCTCACCCAGGCAAAGCACCCGCACATCCATGTCTTTGCTAAGGGAAAAGCCTTTAGAGACCAGGGCATGATTGCGCACCTTCACCAACTCCGCTACGGGTTGCATAGATTTAGGAGCCTTAAACGTGGCAAAGTTTTTACGATCAGCTTCTGTGGCCGGAAAAAGCGCCACTCCCCAAAACTGAGGATCGTCTGGCGGCAGAGCATTCCATTTCTCAAAAGAGTGAGAATCATCCGTGCGGTAGCTCACGATATAGCTCCCTGCTGGCAAGGTGATCTGCTCATCTACCCTGAGGTTTTTATCTGCTCCACCTGCAAAGTCTGTGTTTTTATAATTCATCTCGAAGACCCGCTCTCTGGAGGCTGCGTTGTAGATCCATACATAGTCAAAGATCTCGTCCTTGCGGCCCTCGCCTAAAGCATAAATACGAATATCTGTAGAAGCTGTGAGTGTAAAACCTTGCTCAAAGCGCTCTTTGTTTTCAGCTTTCAAAAAATAAACCGGAGCTTTTTTCACCTTCGCATCAAAGAGTGCATCCACACTCACTGATGATACCCCGGAACCACTTACAGAGATCATCAAATCGTCCTGCAGGCTTCTTCTGAACTTCTCCTTATCTCTGGAGTCAAAAATTTCATCCACCAGGGCATCAAAACTATCGATGGTCCAGTCGCTCATGGTGAAGTTGTTGCCCCACCCACGAGTATCATACGCTCCCGTAAAATAGAGCTCGTAGTTACCCGGCTTCAATGGCAACTCCACTGAGAAGTCATACACCCCATCACTCTTGCGAAACTCATGGTCCTTCATCTCGTCAAACAAATGCCAAACCACCTCGCGGGTGTCAGCGTCCAAAATCCAGCCATAGTACAAGAGCAACCTATAATCATCTCTGAATACGCCACCAGAACCACTAATTTTCACAGTTGCATTCTTAGATAGGTTAAATGCTTTGATCTCAAGATTTTCAGGATTTACATCGTCGATGGTCACGGTCTGCGCATGGAGGTTTCCGAGGAGCCCAAACATGACACCAACCAGGATAGCTAAGTATTTCATAGGTTATTGTTTTGTGATATGAGCACATCGTGCCAATTTTTGTGCCGTAAGCAAAAAAATGCCCTACAGAGCCATAGGAGAAGATTCCCTATTGCAAAGAGTGACCGAATACGGTCAATACTGTCCTTTTCTGATACACCCTAAAACCTTGATCGGACCAATGCGATCACAGCCTCGCCCATCACCCTCGGGCTTCGCAAAACATATAAACCGGCCCCCAGTGCTTTAAACCATTGGCCCGCCTTCAGCAAAAAATAAGCCTCGAGTAAATGCAGATAAGCCTTTTCAAAAGGACCTCTGAGCCAACCAGATCGCTCCAGCTTTTGGATAAAAGTCAGCTGACGAACAACCAGCGGGGGCTCCTGTTCATGTATGCGATACCTGCCACCCACCACATCCGTTGAATGGAAAGTCACTCCTTCGTTCCGCATATGCATGAGCAAATACCTGTCCTCCCCATAGGTGAGGTCTTCAGGAAATCTGTGCTGCTGAAAAGTGCCCTTTCGGAAAACCATCGAATGTATGGCAGGGCAATAGATCAAAAAATATGCAGGGTGATTCGCAGACTTGAAATGATCTCTTTGCTGAATATAAGTGTAGTAGCGTCTCAACCTTTCGAATCGGGCAGATGAACGTTCGGCAAACAGTGTAGTTCTGGAAATAAAGACATCCACCGTGGAGTGTTGCTCAAGGTATGAAACAGCGACTTTCAAAAAGTGCTCTTCCAGCAAATCATCGTCATCCAAAAACAGCAGGTAATCACCAGTAGCCAGATCTACTCCATAGTTCCTGGCAGCAGACACTCCCCCATTTCTTTCCAACCTTGTGAGCTTCACCTGATCAAATTCAGCCACAATTGCTGCGATCTCGGCAGCTTGCTCTGTATCGGATCCATCATCTATCACCAGCACTTCACAGGGAGGCAGTGACTGTGCAAGGGCGGAGGTCAGCGCAGCTCTGAGAAAGGCCACCCTGTTATAAACCGTGACAATAATAGAAACCCTGGACAATGTGTTGAGGTTATTAAATGAGTTGATCGAAATGAAAGTAGCAAAATACAACCAGCGAATCTGATAAACCTAAAAAATGTTTTCATTTGCCCCGGAAACCCGCTCGTGAAGGAATGCCTGAATCTGAAAAAATCATACTTCCCCCAAAATACTATCTGGACTACTTCAGGGACCTGCTGGCGTTTATCCAAAAGGGCTCATCGCACCTGCTAAGTGCAGATGACGTCATTTTCATTCAGCTATTCGAAGCCCTCTCCGAAGATGCGCAATGTCTGATGGTGCGCATGATGAATCGCAAGGGTGCCTACTTTCGACTGGACAAGTTGGCTTATGAGGAAATTGGAAGCATTCCGCAAGCCGCTGAGGAGCTGGTAGCATCTGGTCTTGCTTCTCTCGATCCTCCTGATGACTTTTTGCTCTTTGGGCTATTCACCAAAGCGGAGCTCCACCAACTCTATCCGGACAGGGGTTTTAACAAGCGTCGAAAAGAAGAGGTGCTGGAAGAGTTAGCAGAAGAAAACCATCCCGAAGATTTTCAAACCCTCAGATCAGCTTATACCATACTCCACTTCCTGGCACAAGAGCAGGTGGAGTACCTGAAAATGCTCTTCTTTGGCCATACCCATGGGATGATGACGGAGTTTGTCATCAGGGACATTGGCAATATCAAGCTGGAAAATCTGGATGACCATGAGTTCACCCCTTGGTTTGAGACCCAGGCGGAGGCCAGAGCGGTATTCGAACTCCATGGATGGAACCGGCTCGTCAAAAAAGCCATGCACATACTGCTGCCGGAGGAGATTTTGGAGCTCATCGCCCCGGTCAACTGGAGCAATTTTCTGCAACACCCAAAAGCCAGAAAAATCGGGGACAAATTCATGCTCCACCTCGGAGAATATTTTGAGAAATGCGGCCTCCTCACCGAGGCACTGGACTACTACAGTCTGGCACGCAAGCATCCGGCGCGTGAGCGGAGAATCCGGATTCTGGAAAAGATGGATGACCTGGATGCCGCTCGCGAAATTGCCGAAGTGGCTTTTGACAGTCCATACAATGCCTCAGAGAAGATTTTTGCCCAGGACTATCTGTCCAAAAAAAGCAAACGAAACTACCGCAGTACTACGGCCAAAGCCAACCTGAGCCCGGAAATCATCATTGAAAATCCTGAGGGACCACGCGTGGAAGCTCATGCCCTGGCCTATTTTGCTAAACAGGGCTATGAGGGTATACATACGGAAAACTACCTCTGGCGTGGGCTGTTTGGTTTGTTTTTCTGGGATGAACTTTTCGCCGCTGAGCACGCCTCCTTTCACCATCCGCTGCAGCGTATGCCGAGTGACCTGCACAGCGACACCTTCTATGAGAACCGGGCTCCGCTTTTGCAGGAAAAAGTGAACGCCTTCAGAACCAAGAAAAAATTACAAGCCTACTTAGCGGAGGTTCACAGACAAAAACAACACATCAATAACTCACTGGTGGGTTGGCACGAGAGCCTCCTCCCCACGGTGACGGCCTGTGTTCATCACCTGCCACTGGAGAGCCTTTTCAATATCCTCATGGAAATGGCCAAAAACGTAAAAGACAACAGCTCCGGATTCCCGGACCTCTTCATCTGGACACAGGAAGATTATCACTTTTATGAAATCAAATCACCCAACGATCACCTGTCTGCTCAGCAGCTCTTCTGGATCGACTTCTTCAATACGCACAACATCAAAGCCGATATCCTCAGGGTAAAGTACCAGTGAGTCTCCCCTATATTTTCGTGACTTTACCTCCAATCAAAAAGTTTTATCATTCTACCTGCAAATAGCTCCGCATTGGTCAACGGATACCTGATTTTATTCCTAAATTATTGCTTCAAAAGAAATCAACTATGACAATACTCATGTTGGGCTGGGAATTTCCTCCCAAGATATCAGGAGGGCTGGGGGTGGCCAGTCAGGGACTTTCAGAGGCGATGGCCAAAGCAGGTCATAAAGTCACCTTTCTCCTACCCAAAAAAACCAAAAACCAGGTAAGTAAACTCGTGAAGCTGGTAGATGCTTCAGCGCTCACACCCGACCTGGACTATTGGAAAGAGAAAAAAACCTACGAGCAAATCATCAAAGATGTGGAAATGGGAGAAAGGGTACTCCCTTACCTACCCGCTCAGGCCTTCCAGCAGGTGAAAGAGACCAAAGTCAAGAAAGTGGTGCTGGAACCAACAGAAGAATCCGAGCTACTGGAGCGCATTCGCCTCACAGGGGAGTACGAAGGTCAGCTCAATGATGAGCTCATTAAATATGCTATGCTGTCTGTACAAGTGGCCATCAAAGAGAAGCCAAAGATGATTCACGCCCACGACTGGATCACCTTTCGTGCCGGGCGAATGATCAAATCGCTACTCAAAAAGAAGCTGTGTCTGCATGTACACAGTACCGAATATGACCGGAACGGATCTTATGCGCAGCCCTTTATTCTGGAAGAAGAACAGCTGGGTTTTCAGGCCTGTGATCACATCTTTTGCGTAAGCGAAAAATTAAAAAACACCATCATCGCTCAATACGGTATTGCCGCCAGGAAAATCACAGTGGCTCCCAATGCCCTCACGCTGAGTGCCCCGGAACATCCCGTCAAAAGAACACCCATGAATATCGCATTTGTGGGCAGGCTCACTCCCCAGAAGAGCCCGATTACTTTTCTGGACATTGCCAGAGAGCTGACATCCCTGGGCTACGATTTCCACTACTTCATTATGGGAGATGGCTATCTGCGTGCCGAATTGGAAGAAAAGGTGCAATCATCCAATTTCTCTGACCGGGTCACTTTCACCGGCTTTCTGGAAAGAACTCGTCTACTGCAAAAGTTGAATGAAATGGATCTCCTGGTGATGCCCTCTGCATCCGAGCCTTTTGGGCTGGTGGCGCTGGAGGCGATCATGAAGAAAATCCCTGTAGCTGCTGCCACAGGATCTGGGGTGGGTGAGTTCATCCCCAGTATGCCTCAGGTAGACAGATGGGATCACTACAGCTACAATAAGCTGATCGTTCGGCTGATGACTGAAGACCAGTACAGACAGGAGATCACAGAGAACTGCCTGAAGGAAGCCCTTAAGCTTACATGGGAGAATACAGTGAAGCGGATAGAAAAGGGGTACGAAAAGGTATAAAAGCCGTTTTTAATACCTAAGGCCCAATTTTTTATAGATGAAATGCATCAGCCAGGCAGGCCCCACCAGTAAAAACTGAAGGTCTTTGAAGAAAGATGGCTTCTTGCCTTCCACTTTGTGACCGTAAAACTGTCCTATCCAGGCCAAGGCAAAAATGATCAGGCTTACCTGCCACAAGGGCAAAGCCACATTCATTTCGATCAGTCTGACAGACCAGAGGCAAAACACCGAGAAAGCAGCCATCCCGATGGACAGCGGGAAGGAAATCCTCATGTAGTATAATACCGTGACGAAGAGCGCAATAGTGGCCCAGTTGTTAAAAGGGCCGGTACCCAGCACAAACCTTAGGTTGTCAGATGGGACCGACCACAGCAGTCCCACAATACTCAAAAATATCAACGGAACACAAATCCAATGAATAAGCTTATTGGTCTGATTTTGATGACTTTCACCATACTCTGTCAGTAGCTGATCTATTTTCCTCATTACTTTTGGGGTTTTGTAGAAGATAACAATGATAACGCATGGTAAGTTTTTGGGAGCAGCAATCTTTATTGTCCTATGATGTCATCGTAATTGGGGCAGGTATCACAGGTCTCTCCACCGCAGCTTCCCTCAAGGAAAAATCCCCAAACCTGAACATACTGGTCATTGAGCGGGGGTCGCTACCTACGGGTGCCAGTACCAAAAATGCAGGCTTTGCGTGCTTCGGTAGCATCTCCGAACTGGTTCAGGACCGGAAGGCACTGGGTGATGAAGGCATGACCAGGCTGGTGAAACGGCGTTGGGATGGCCTGCAGAAAACCATCCAGCGCCTTGGCAGGGACCAAATCGGTTTTTTGCAAAAGGGGGGTTACGAGCTCCTGACAGAAGTCAATAGCCACTACCTGGACGATATGGAGTCGCTGAATGAACTACTCCGCCCGGTTTTTGACCAGCCTGTTTTCTCTCAGACAGATGAAGCCATCGGTACTTTTGGTTTTGCAGGGACAAAGCACCTTATTTTTAATCAATACGAAGGTCAACTCCATACCGGCAAGCTCATCCGATCACTCTGGCAGTACTGTGCGCAATCAGGCATCCAGATCATTACCGGCACAGAAGTGACTGCACTATACTCCCAGGGTGAACAAGTGACTGTGCAAACCAAGAACTATGCATTCAGGGCGGGTGCTGTAGCCGTGTGTACCAACGCATTCACTAAAGAGCTGATCCAAACACCACTGGATCTCACCCCTGGACGCGGCATGGTCATGGTCATTTCTCCGCAGCGTCCTTCCACTATTTCCGGGACTTTTCACTACGACGAGGGGTACTACTACTTCCGCGATTTTGAAGATAAAATCATTTTCGGAGGCGGTAGGAATCTGGCGTTTGAAGAGGAGACTACCACGGAGTTTGGATTCAATGAAAAAATCGAGCAAAAGTTGCATCAAATTTTGAAAGAAATCATCCTACCGGGCAACGCCTACACTGTGGACCTCAAATGGTCCGGAATAATGGCCTTTGGCCAAACCAAAGAGCCTATTCTGCAAAAGGTACAACCCGGAATATACCTGGGGGTAAGACTTGGCGGCATGGGTGTGGCCCTTGGCAGCCTTCTGGGTGAAGAACTGGCAGAGCGGATAGTTAGGGATGGTTTTTGAAAATTGTATTATCTTTTCGTTTTGGCAAAAAAACAACTGATGGCGATTAAGCGAGACCCTACACTTTTAGAGTCCTTTATACCTGTACTTTTTCTAATTATTCTTCTTTCTTTTAATGTGGGCATCTTTGGTGATGCTGCACTGGATGGATCCAATCAGATCGTCCTCATCCTATCAGCGGGCGTTGCTGCCATCGTGGCCATCAGATTGGGTTATCGGTGGGATGAAATTCAGGATGGAATCGTCAGAAGTATTAGCTCAGCCATGACCTCTCTGCTTATTCTTCTGCTCATTGGCTCCCTGGCTGGTACCTGGCTGCTTAGTGGCATCGTGCCTGCCATGATCTACTATGGTTTGCAGATTCTTAATCCCACCATATTTCTTGTTGCTGCGTGCATTGTGTGTTCCATAGTCTCTGTGGCCACAGGAAGCTCCTGGACCACCGCAGCCACCGTGGGCATCGCCCTCATTGGGATAGGTAAGGCCCTTGGAATCTCTGAGGGAATGGTGGCTGGGGCTATCCTCTCTGGCGCCTATTTTGGAGACAAGATGTCTCCCCTCTCCGACACGACCAACCTGGCCCCGGCCATGGCGGGCACTGACCTTTTCACACACATCAGGTACATGGCCATTACCACTGTTCCTTCTATCAGTATCGCCCTCACGATTTTTCTGGTGCTGGGCTTCACCAATGAAACGAGTACCTCAGTGGTGGATACACAGGCCATACTTAATGCCATAGACGATAAATTCTACATTTCTGGCTGGTTGTTCATAGTCCCCGTAGTAGTGGTGGTACTTATCGTACGGAAAATGCCAGCCATTCCGGCTTTGCTTATTGGCACCTTGCTGGGTTCCGTTTTCGCACTCTTCTTTCAGCCACAACTGGTGGCAGAAGTAGGTGAAGGCTTTACAGCATCAGGGATGTTCATAGGCACGATGAAGTCCCTTTATGGCGATATATCCATCGCCACCAGCAACGATATGGTCAACGAACTCCTGAGCTCTGGCGGTATGGCAGGCATGCTGGGTACCATCTGGCTGATCCTCTCGGCTATGATTTTCGGTGGGGTCATGGAAAGCTCCGGAATGCTCAAAAGAATTGCCAAAGCCCTGATCAGTCTGGTCAACTCCACAGGGGCTTTGATCACAGCTACAGTAGGTACCTGTGTGTTTTTTAATGTCACGGCATCTGACCAATACCTGGCCATCGTAGTACCTGGCCGTATGTATGCAGACATTTACAAAAGGAAAGGACTTGCCCCCGAAAACCTCAGCAGAACGCTGGAGGACTCCGGTACGGTAACTTCGGTACTCATCCCCTGGAACACCTGTGGAGCCTACCACTCAAGTGTGCTGGGTGTGTCCACGCTGGTCTATGCGCCTTTTTGCTTTTTCAATATCATCAGCCCCTTTATGTCCATTCTGGTTGGATATCTGGGGTATAAAATCAAAAAACTAAATCCCGCTAAATAAACCTAATGTTTGCAAGTTCGATACCAAAAGAAGACATCAAGCACTTACCCCTCATCAAATTTGAGGGAACTATCCACACTGTGGAAACTATGGAAGCCCTTGATGAGGCCCTGAAAATCATCCGCACTCAGGAAATCATGGGGTTTGATACAGAAACCAAGCCCACTTTCACCAAAGGAGACTATAACCATACTGCGATCATCCAGCTCTCCACCATGACCGACGCATTCATCATTCGCATTAGCGAAATTGGCATTCCTGATCAACTCAAAGACATTCTTGAAGATCAGGGCATTCTGAAAGTGGGGATTAGTATCCGTGATGACATCAAAGAGTTGAAAGCAATGAGGGCATTCAAGGCTGGTGGATTTCTGGACCTGAATGAAGTAGCTAAAGAATTAGGAATTACCCAGATCGGGATGAAGAGCCTAACGGGCATTTTTCTAAAAGCGAGGATTTCTAAAAGCCAGCAAACGTCTAATTGGGAGACCAAGGAGCTCAGTCCGGGTCAGCTCTCCTACGCGGCCACTGATGCCTGGGTGTGTATCAAAATCTACCGGATGCTGATGGACAAGGGCGTCATATAGCCCCCTGTAATACTTGAAAGTCTACTCCCTTTAGCAGGCTCACCTTCTCAGCAAGCACGGGTACATCCTCATCCCGGAGCAACCCCACAAACTGGCAGTCTGCTGTGTACACCTTATCCTCATAATCCACAACAAACTCAGCCAGCGCACGCTCCACCTCTGAGGTCTGCTCATAGCCAAAACTGATAGAAAAGCGCGTTTGGCTATAAATCTTCACTACCTCCACCTTATTGAGGGCATCTTCGGCAGCTATCTTATAGGCACTGATTAGCCCGCCCACACCCAATTTTGTCCCACCAAAATACCGTACTACCACCACCAGGCAGTTGGTTAGCTCTTTGGATCTGATCTGTCCCAGAATGGGATCTCCGGCCGAATGGTTGGGTTCTCCATCATCATTGGCTCGATAGGCCTGCTCTTTAAGCCCGATGATATACGCATAGCAATGGTGACGGGCATCGTAGTACTGCTTGCGCAAAGCCTCAAGGTGTGCCTTGATATCATCTTCGGTTTTCACATGGTAGGCAAATGACAAAAACTTACTTCCCTTCTCCTTGTAGAAACCTTCAGTGGGATGGACAATGGTCTGAAACTCGTTGATCACGGCGCAAAGAAAGTCAGATTAGGTTAAAATGCTCAAAGCTGATCCAGCAAGTCCCGCGCCTCGCTGAGAAGATCCTCAGACTCACCCGATTCCAACACCTTCCTTAGATTATACTCAGCCTGCCCTTTCATTCCTTTCTTGGCATATACCCTGCCCAAACCCAGGTAAGCCAGGGTACGATAATAAGTCCCGTGCCCGGGTATTTCCTGGCCTACCCTCAGGGCCTTTTGATAATCATTCAAAGCCTTATCTGGCTGCCCTTTCACCTTCTCGTGATAGATGCCCATGAAGGATGCGCCTGCCATCTGATAGTAGGGCCGGTCAGAGTTGGACAACTCCTTAATCACCGGCACGGGAGCCTGCACAAAATCATTCTTTGGAGTAAGTGATTCCAGAAGTTTGGCCTTGATATAAAGGTTATTGGGATACGCTTTGGTCAGTTCCCACAAATACGACTGGGCTTTCTGAGGCTGATATTCGTAGCGGAGATAGATATAGGACATGTAGACATAGGCCTCCACCCTGGTCAGTACTGCCTTTTGGGTGGCTTCATTGATTTGCTGAATCCCCAACTCCACATCTCCACTTCTGAAAAACCAGAGCAGCGGTCTGTACACAGGGTATTTTTCAGGATATTTTTCACGAAAGTAGTTGTATACCCCGGTGGTAAGAAGAAACTCGGGAATCTCCTCAGAGAGGTCAAATCCTTTTTTGATAAGATCATAAGCCTTGCTTGCCTCACTCAGGGCTTTCATGTAGTGCCCATCATCGGCGAAGTATTCTGCCAGGAGTCCCCGGGCCGCCATTTCAAAAAATATGGCCTCCGGGTGTGTCTGTCGGCCGCCATCCAGGTAAGCCGCCAACCGGATGGTCTCCCTGAGATGCCCGCTAAATACCTTAAATACCGAATCTACAGTCACAAGGGGTATATTAGCCCAGAGCACCTTGAGGGCACGCATCATTGGCACAGTGGGATGTTTAGGGAGTCTGGCTTCTACTTTTTCAATGTACACATCGGCAGAGTCCTCCTCTACATTGTAAATGAAGTATACGCCTTTCTGTACCAGTTGCATATTGACAGGATTATCGAACAGCTGGGCATAAGATACCTGACAAATAAATAGTAATGTGGCGATGATTACTGTTTTCAATTTGTGCTAAAAGTAGATTTAATTGTACAAAATGAAGGGTAATTTAAAGCAAGCCGGGTAGAACTGGAAACGATCACCTGACTAACTTTAGGGACACAATGAATGTAAGAATAGATGGTCTATGAATAAGGATTTGGGGTTTATGCTTTATTGTCATGAAGATTACGCGAAGGTACAGCACTTTCAAAGTTATCACCGATTTCATTCTGACCATATAGTTTTTTGTGTTGAGTGTATCGATAATAAGGCCATTTGTCTTCCCAAAAGCCCCATTGGTGGATTTACATGTTTTAACGGCCGGAAATCAGATTTCTTACAATTTTACGAAAAATCAGAAAAGTCACTTACTCAAAACGGTATTTCCTCATTGGAAATCACACTTCCGCCCCACTATTATACGGGGGTTCCGGATAGAAGCTGGCTGGAGCAGCTCGGTTTTTCTGAGCGGGTCAGTGAAATTGCTCATTACATTCCCATCAATGGGCCGTTGTGGGAAAAAATCCACACTATGCAACAGAGAAAACTCAAGCAAACTCCCACTTTTGATCTATCGCTGGTCAATGTATCAGAGTTGCGGTCTGTTTACGACTTCATCGCACAATGCCGAAAAAATCAGGGTCTGGAAATCAATATGGATTTTGAAATCTTAGAGCGACTGTTCCGGACATTCCCGGATCGCT
This sequence comes from Marinoscillum sp. 108, assembly GCF_902506655.1. Classification (NCBI taxonomy): domain Bacteria; kingdom Pseudomonadati; phylum Bacteroidota; class Cytophagia; order Cytophagales; family Reichenbachiellaceae; genus Marinoscillum; species Marinoscillum sp. 108. Next base: position 446,905 of record NZ_LR734817.1, read on the forward strand.
ATCAGATTTTCACTGCCGAAAGAAATGGGACGCTGCTTGCTGCCGCTATTATGGTGATTCCTATTGAAGGAATCACCTATTATTTCCTACCAGCCACTGCCCCAGCCTATAAAACAGAAAGCCCGATGGTTCACCTCATAGCTTACCTGTACCAGTACTATCAGGAGCGTGGGTTTCAATTCATCGACCTTGGCATTTCGTCTGTCAATACCGCGCCTCAAAAGAGCCTGATCACCTTCAAAGAAAGAATGGGTGGTATCAGAACCACCAGAAGCACTTTCATCAAATCACTCCAATAGCCTTTGGTAATACTGTTCCAGCTTTTGTACCTGAGCAACAGTGCCAAAGTGATCTTCGAAAGTGGCTCTTACCTTTTGAGGATCATATGGATTTTTCTGAGCCAAAGACTTCACTTTTTCAGCCAGCAGAATGGGGTCAGATGGCAATACCTCTCCAGCATCCCCAAAAACCAGCTCATCCGCCCCATCCCAATCGAAAGTAAGCACGGGTACTCCGCAGGCCATCGCCTCCAGGATGGCCACCGGCTGATTTTCGTGCCTACTTGTATTCACCATCAAATTGGCCGACCTTAAGGCCTGGCGTACCTCATTCTGATTACATTCTCCCAGCCACTCCACATTTCCGTCAAGGTGAAGCTGACTACATTGATTTCGCAGGTGTTTTTCCCTGGAGCCTGTGCCAATGACCTTCAGTGCAAAATCCACACCAGTCTTCTGCACATGCGCGATGGATTCCAGCAGCGCCTCATAATTCTTCTGTGCCTCCAATCGGCCAACGGCCACAAGCGTAAACCGCCCCGTTTGAGCACTTCCTGGTGTAAAAAAACGATCGTCCAGAAAGTTGGAAATACGATCAGCCCTTACCCCGAATTCACTGAGCCTCTTGATCAGTGCCTGACTCACAGCAAGTACCTGACCGGCTGCACGCAAGGGCGGAAGTACGGTTTTTTGAATGTCCTTCTTGAAAGAAGCCATAGGAAAAGGACTCATATGCTCGGTGATCACATAAGGTACCTGATAGGCCTCAGATAGAGCCCTGGCGATGGCTCCCGCAGGATAGGATACATGTGCGTGGATTACATCGGGCCTTCCGAAGTGTGTAGTAAAGCGCTCGAAGTTTTGTCGATTGGCCGCAATGATCCCGCGGATGTTGCCATTGCGAAACTTTCGGGTCCACGTGAAAGCTGGGGTGAAAAACTCCACGCAATTGTATTCCAGTTGAATCTCATATTTACGAATAGGCGGCTTGGAATTGTATTTGATGAAGCCGCCCAATGGCGCGTAAGCTTTCAGCCACAGCTTGGGTTCATGAGATCCCCAAAGACTGATCCCAACGTTCCAGTTGGGACGGTGTGTCGCCAGGAGGTGTGACTGCTCCCGGAAGAAGATCCCGGTGGAGGGATATTGCTCTGAAGGGTACCAAGAAGGTATCACGAAGACATTCATCGATAATCAAATTTAGCAAGCCAGGGGTTCATGATAGTACAACTCTTCAAATCCTCCTCACTCAGGACTTTCTGCCAGTTTCCAATGGAAGACTTGTCCACAGGTTTCAAAATTTTAGCATGCTGCGGTTCCTGATACATGGGTGCGGTGGGGGTTGTCTGGTGGTACGTCAGCATTCTATCCTCATAATCCACCTTCAGATGATCACAAACCTTCATCAATTCCACTTCAGGTTGGGTGACCAAATCTTCATATCTAATCAGTAAAACCGCGCTCTTTTTTCGCAGCATTTGATATTGCTCAAGGGCGTGCACCCAGTGAATGGCAGCTTGCTGTGGCTGAGCCAACTTACCCAGGTAAGCTTCGCCTCCACGCTTGTAGGAAGCCACCACGTCACGGCCGTCCCTTAGCAGAAAGAGGTATCGCGCGTTTGGAAAAACACTCAGCAACTCCGGCACATAGTATGTATTGAGGGGTGTGGTATCTCCCCACTGACTAAATGTCGGCTTATTCTTTAACCCATAGGTTCTGAAAATAACCTCCAAAACACTTTGCAAACTCTTGTCATCTGTCGTATTGAGCGTATCAAAGATCTCCTCTGCGCTGAAATCCCAGGTGTGACTGCCAGTCACCTTCATCAACTCTCCGGCAATTACCTTCATGAGGTCCCGCCATATCAGGAAATTATAAAGCTTGTACTTAATGATGCTGTTTCCCAGAAAATACTGTTCAGATGGTAAAAAAAGCTCACTATGCTGGTTCAGCATTCTATTGAGGAGTGTGCTCCCGTTTCTCCCTGACCCTAAGACGAAAAAAGGTTGCTCAGCCAGGCCTGCCCTACTTTTGACCGGATATTTTCTGGGTAGAAAATCCGAAATGCGCTGAAGTGTTCTGGCTAGTTTTATTCTTCTCATATTTGTGATCAGAACGGAAATTTATGGATTCTCTGCCTTTAGTTTCAATAATCTGCCTCTGTTATAATCAAAAAGCTTTTGTGGGCCCGGCTATCCGGTCTGCGCTGGCTCAAACATACCAGAACCTGGAGATCATCGTGGTGGATGATGGCAGCACGGATGGTAGCAAAGAAGAAATTTCAGCAATCATCAAAGACACCTCCATTCAGTTCATTGACCTCCCAAAGAACATTGGCAACTGCGCCGCTTTCAATGTGGGCTATCGGGCCAGCAAAGGTGAATACCTCATCGATCTGGCAGCAGATGATCTGCTCCTGCCCACCAGGGTGGAGCTGGGCATTAATGACTTTACCAACGGACCGGCACAGGCAGGTGTACATTTCTCTGATGCCTTCATCACCGATGAGTCTGGCAACGTGCTCAATACTCATTATCCCAGAAATCAGGACGGAGGCATGCGAGCGAAAATCCCGTCTGGAAATGTTTACGAAAACCTCATCCGTAAATATTTTATATGTCCACCATCCATGATGACCAGACGAAAGGTCTTTGACGACCTGGGAGGGTATGACGAAAACCTGAGCTATGAGGACTTTGACTTCTGGATCAGGTCTGGCAGAACCTACGAATACCTATTCAACCCTGCCCCACTGGTCAAAAAAAGAGTAGTAAAAAACTCACTCTCCACCCGCCAATTTGGCTTCCGTAGCAGGCATCTCGCCTCTACCTACCAGGTGTGCGAGAAAATATTTAACCTCAATCAGAGTGTTTCTGAAGACAAGGCCCTCATCCGTAGGTGCCGATATGAAATCAAACAATGCGTGAAAACATTCAATTTTGAGTTGATCCTGAAATACGGCAAACTCATTGGGCAAACTCAGCGCCGGTTGTCATCGCTCTCCAGCATGGAGAGGTAGCTATAGTAGCGCTCCTGAGTGATACCGCCTTCCTCGAGTGCCTTCTTCACCGCGCATCCTGGTTCATTCACGTGCTGGCAATTATGAAACCGGCAATCATTCATGACTTCCCTGATTTCAGGAAAGTAGTGACCCAGTTCTCCTCCTTCTATCTCTGAAAGACCCAGCTCCTTGATACCGGGTGTATCAATGATGGCTGTCTCACCGTCTAAAAAGAACATCTCCGCAAAAGTGGTGGTATGGGTACCCTTCTCGCTAAACGAAGAAATCTCAGAGGTCTTCTGACTGATCTCTGGCAGGAGCAGATTGATGAGTGTAGATTTCCCTGACCCGGAGTGCCCCGACAACAAGGTTCGCTTTCCCCGAAGCAATGTGGAAAGCTCCTCAGGTACCTTGCCGCCAATAAAGGAAGTCTTGATACAAGGGTAGCCCACCTTTTTCTCATAAATAAAACTGAGATAATCAGCTTCTTCCAGTCCTTCTGCATCCAGCAAATCCACCTTATTGAAGACAATCACACCTGGAATTCTATAGGCCTCCAAAGTCACCAGAAAACGATCTATAAACCCCAATGAAGTGCGAGGCTCCTTCAAGGTAGCAATCATCAGTGCCTGGTCCACATTGGCAGCAATCAGGTGGTCAAAATGCTTTTTCTTAGGTGATTTGCGAATGATATAGTTTTTACGCTCCTCTATTTCGTTGATCACCCACTCATCCTGCTGCGATTCCATCACTACCTCATCTCCTACCGCAATCGGGTTTGTGATTTTCTTGTTGTCCAGCTTAAATTTTCCTCTCAAACGAGCGTTAACCTCTTCTCCATTGGTCATTCTCACTCGATACCACGATCCGGTGGATTTAATCACCAATCCTTTCATATCAGTTCTTCTATTTTCTTCATCACCTGCCCAGAGGCTCCGGTGCGGGCCGAGACATACGTACGTGACAGCCTGCAAACTTCCTGATAAAGATCGGCATCATTGGTCATTTCATCCAATTTTGATTGTAGGTCGGCAGAATTTTCATAAGTAAACCCTCCGCCATGTTTCACCAGCTCAATGGCCTCTATGAATTTTTCATTGGAAGCATCCGCTCCAAAAAACACGGGAATACCATAAACAGCAGGTTCCAGTACATTGTGCAGCGCACCTCTGAATGCTCCACCCACTATAGCATAGTCCGCATAGCGGTAAAGCTTTGACAACATCCCGTAATTGTCGATAATCAGCACTCGCAGAGCGGAAGCACTGCCTTCATTCAACTCAGAGTACTTTGCGGACGCATGAATTTTCTCATAAATACGGAGATCTCCTACCTGATGAGGGGCAATGATAAATTTAAAACGATCATGATTGGCTTCAACAATGGGCAGTAGATATTTCATATCAGATGGCCAGACACTCCCCATCACAATGAGTTTTTCATTTCCTTTGAATGCTTCGACAAGCGGAACCTCACCGGCCGCATTGGCCACCTCAAGGACACGATCAAACCGGGTATCACCGGCCACAGTATACGCCCGAATGCTCCTGGACCGCAACAAGGCAGCGGAGTAATCATCCTGCAAAAAGAAATGATTGACAGTGCTCAGTGCCGTCAGGTAAAACTTTCCCATAGGATGGAAAAAAATCTGCGAGCGCCTAAAAATACCCGAAACCAACAAAAGCGGAATATTTCTCGCATTCAGCGCCATCAGGTAATAGTACCACAACTCATATTTGATAAAAATGGCCAAACTCGGACGCACAGTCTCCAAAAACCTGGAAGCATTGCCGCGGGCATCTAATGGCAGGTAATGCAGATAATCAACCAACTCTTGATCTTTGAAACCCAACAGACCGGAAGGTGAGAAAAAAGTAAGTAGCACTTTCACCGATGGTCTTCTCTCCTGAAGCAGGCCCAGAACAGGCTTGGCCTGCTCATATTCACCCAGCGAGGCACAGTGGATCCAGATCAACTTACCCTCGTGATTCCTGAAGTCCGACTCCAGACGCTCAAAAATTCCCTTACGCTGGCTGATAAATTGCCCCGCCCGACGATGAAATGGGGCAATCACCCTGACGATCAGGGCATAGAGCCACACGCTCATTCTGTACAATAACAGCATAAGCGAATGTAGACAATCAATCCTCTAAATGCTTAATGCATCATTCAAGACGGCAGGAGAAATTATTTCTCAATAGTGAAATAAGCAATATCACTATCATTAGTTGGAAACACCTGCTCACCATTATACCAGACATTTATGATATAGCTGTAATTCTCACTTTTACCAGTCTCCGCTTCATATTCACACACTATGGTGTCCATATCCGCAGGAGAAAGTTGCAAATAGGTCATCGTGTTACCAGAAGTCAATCGCAGATCCGCACTTACATAAAGCCTAAATGGCTCCTCATTCTGTGGTACATTTTCAAGAAGCGTAAATTGTTTAGGTAGATCATTGTTTTCCAGGTAAACCTCCTCCAACTCACCGTCAACCTCATAAAACAAGCTCATCTGAGCTGTATCGTAATAACCTGGCGTATCCGGATCAAGTAAGTCCTGTCCCGATGAATCTCTAAAAGAGATCATCAAATCACTATTATAGTAATCCCCGCTTACGTCATTGGGAGAGTCTAAACCAAGATCGCAGGAGCCCAGGCCTAGCCATAGGATAAGTATTGTTAGCCTATACATACTATTTCGTTTTGAACGGCAGAGAACTTCTGTACCGTTTCATAGTAATTACGGTATGCGCTAATGTAGGCAAACAATCCTTAAATACTCAATCTTCTTCCTCGGGAGCAGGGGGTGCCTCGGGCAGTTGATCCAGGTCCATACCTGCCGCATAGCGCTTTAGAGTAGCTTCCTCCAGGCCATTTCCACTGATGGTGATCAGAAACCGCCCATTCACCACCAGAGCCAGGTTCGTTTCGTTGCTGTCGTAATTAGCCGAATACCAGCCAGGATTACCGTTTACTTCTATCGATCTCATCACACCGTCCGTAGACTCATGTTCGTACTGATTGGCATAGAGTCCGAGCAATGAAGCCGTTTGGGCATAATCGAAAATGCTGGCCTTGAGTTCTTCGTCACCCTTGCTGTATGACTTGCTACCGAAACTATATCGGTACTCCCCATACCGGGTGGTAGAGCCTTCTGGCTTTTCAGCAATGCGGTAATCTCCCAGCTCATCTGGTAGAAAATTGATCAAATCACGAAAACCCACCACTTCTGAGGGGCTCATGGTTCCATAATTTACTGATTCTCTCCGGTAGCCTCCAAGCGGATCAGAGCTATCGGAAGGCTCGTAAGTATCCAATACTTCATCATCTGTATTGGTATTGGTGTCGTCCGATTGGTTCTTGTTTTTATCTCCAAAAAGGAATTTATCAATCTCCTGATTGGCTTTTTTAGATAATTTTTCCTTGAGTTGTATTTGTGCAAAAACGGTATTGACCATTGTAAAGGTCAAGAAGAATAAAGTAGTGAGTAGTTTCATATTTTAGGCTATAAAAGTTACAGCCGCAAATATGAATATTTTCATGGAAAATATGAATATAAGAAAAAAGGCCACGCTATGGTGGCCTCTTCTCAGTACTGGATATTTAACTATTTCTTAGTGTGACGCCAGGTAAGAAGACACTCCGTCTCTTGTAGCCTGCATCGCATCTTTTCCTTCTTCCCAGTTAGCAGGACATACTTCTCCATGCTTCTCCACATGCTGCCATGCATCCACTATTCTGAGCATTTCGTCGATGTTTCTACCCAATGGAAGGTCGTTGATAGTCTCATGTCTCACCACACCGGTTTTGTCGATGAAGAATGTACCACGATATGCTACAGGTGCTCCTTCAAACACCAACTGACCTTCATCGTTGTAGTTCCAGTCTCCAGCCAATACACCGTAGTTATTAGCTACTGTTTTTGAACTATCCGCTACCAATGGATAAGTTACACCTGCAATTCCACCTTTGTCACGGTCTGTCATCAACCACGCCAGGTGAGTCTCTTCTGTGTCACATGACGCTCCCACTACCTGCACGCCTCTTTTCTCAAACTCAGCGAGCTTTTCCTGAAAAGCATGAATCTCTGTAGGACATACAAAAGTGAAGTCCTTAGGATAGAAAAAGAACATCACTTCTTTCTTCCCTACAAATTCTTCCAGTGAGAAATTTTCTACGATTTCCTCTCCGTTGATTACTGCCGGAGCATTAAATAAAGGCGCTTTTTTACCTACTAATGACATAATTGTTGATTTGTCTTTTATGATTTATAAAATTGTTACTTGTTGATCTGGGTCAGCCTTTTCTCCGTTAATCTGGAGCTTGATGTCCGTAATCTTGAAATTGCCAACCTGCTTTTTATCGAAATAATCCCGGATCAGTTCATTCAGCTTTGGGTCGTGATAGTCTTGAATCTCCTCAGTATTCACGCTGTAGATATGGCTATGAGGCTCCAGGTTCGCGTCATATCGTTTGGTTCCACTTCTGGTAGCCACACGATAGGCCAGATTGGCCTCCACCAACTTCTCCAGGATCCTATGGACACTACCCAGCGAGATGCTCGGATTCTGCTCCCTGATTTTCTCATGAAGCTGCTCTGCACTGGGGTGCTCATCCTTCGTCAGCTCATGCAGTACGGCTATTCTGGGATGTGTGGCTTTTAAGCCCGACTCCACCAAAAGTTCCTTTATTCGCTGATATGAATTGCTAATCACTTTTAAATGAGAATTATTCCTATTTGAGTGCGAAGTTAAAACAACCAACCGAACTGCCCAAAAATTTCTGAAAAGAATACCGAGAATACGGTATATGGTGCGGTCTCCGAGTTAATTACCTTTGAGGTCAATGAAAATAACAGGTATTTATCCCTATTTTTGTTTTAAACTCAAACAAACAATTACAATGAGAAATTATATTTCTATCGCTGCTCTGGCCTTTCTGGCCTTCTCCTGTGGAGAAGCCGGAGTTGGTTTCAATATTGGAAAGGAATTCCCTGTATCTATTCCGGTGGACTTACCAAATGGTACTCCCGAATTGATTGGAACTATACCTGGTGATCCGCCTCCAGTTAAAAGATCTGAAGAATATTCACTGGCAGGAGCCGGATACGACGATCTGGATGCTCTGGATGCAGTAGAAGTGATTGGTTTATCCTTTGAAATCACAGGTGTTGACGATTTCGAAAAATTTGATTTGGATGGTATTGAAATCGATTTGGTTGCTCAATCAGGAGCCACCATAGCACAAATCTCTGTGACCACTCCTCAACTGTCAAATGTTACCAAAACTTCAATCTCCAATTCAGCAGGTCTTGCTGCGCTGGAATCGGCACTTGCTAATCAGGAAGACATCACCACGGATGTAATCTTCGACTTTGGCGAAGTACCTAACGAAGATGTTAATTTTGAATTCGTGCTGTACTTTGATGTAGTAGCCAAAGTAAGAGACCTATAATCCGCCTAACCGATAACTTTAGAATCATGAAAAAAATCATACTAATATTTATTCTTGGAGCATTCATTACATCCTCCAATGCTCAGGATTTGGATAAATTTCTTGAAGGAGGTGCTGAGAATGGAGAAAAACTCTTGGAAGGATACCTGGAACCGGCTTTCGTTGGTTTCGGATATGCCCTGAACAGCGGCTGGTATAACACTGGAAAACCTCACAAGGTGGCTGGATTTGACCTCACGATCAACGCCAACCTTGCTTATGTACCACAGGATGCGCAATTTTTCAAGATCAATCCTGCTGACTACAACAACATGACCACAGCACCTGCTGAGAATGGTCAGACAAGCTATCCTACTATCATGGGGCCTAATCTGGAAGCTGATGACATCCCTTATTTGGTTTTCGACGAAGGTACAGAAGATGAAATTCGCATCACTGCACCTACCGGACTGGGTATGGAAGAAAGCCTTGGTAGCAATTTCGTTCCGGCTCCTTCTGTACAGATTGGAATTGGCCTGATCAAAAATACCGAGCTAAAGCTTAGGTTGTTGCCAGAGCAGACATTCGGTGATCCAGGTGAACAATTCACGACCAAAATGTTCGGTCTTGGGGTACTTCACGATGTAAAGCAGTGGATCCCGGGAATCAAAAATCTCCCGTTTGATCTTTCTGGATTCTTCGCGTTCAACACCATGAAAAACTCGATGGAAATCAACGCTGATGTACCAGATCAAATTGGTGAGTTCAATGTATCCGGTACTACGCTCCAGGGTATCATCTCCAAAAAACTATCAGTCCTTACTGTGTACGGAGGTGTGGGCTTCTCCACCAGCAAGGTAAACTTTAAGATGAAGGGAACTTACGACGGTATACCTGAAGTAGACCCAATCGACATTGAGTATAAAAATGGTGGCTTGAGGGCCAATGTGGGAGCACGTTTGAAGCTGTTAATCTTCACCTTCCATGCAGAATACGCCGTGCAGAAGTACAACACGCTTACTGCCGGGTTTGGAATCAGTATCAGATAATATTCAGAAAACTTCTTTTTAGAAAAAGCGGGCTTTAGTCCGCTTTTTTTATGTTTACCCGTTCCATGAGAACTCTCCTGCTACTCATCGTATTGCTCACCTCAGTAAAGGCCCTGGCCTTTACTGATACTGTGCGGGTTTCAAAAAACGAGATTCTCATCCTGAGAGATACCATTTTCGCCCCCGACAAAGACACCGTATACTTCGTGGACGCTGAAAAATATCGGGTCAGAAGCAACCCCTATAAGTCTTCTCAAGACTTCTATCAAAAAATGCGAGAGAAAACCGGGCAAAATAAAGTGACGGCTCAGCTATTTGATCTGCTATATGTAAGTCCCAACGCCAGATCCGAACTGGCTCCTTCTAAAAACAGTCGTACCTCCAACACGCCTTTTATGCCTTATGAGGGTATGCGGATCCGAAACATACGGATAAAACACATCGACCTGCTGGAAGGAAGCGTCAATGATACCTTGCGGCAAGCGTCCTCCCCACTGAGTATCATGGTCAATAAGGTCCACATAAACACCTGGAACACCGTGATCAGAAATAACCTGCTGATTGATAAAAACGAAGAGATAGACCCCTATCTGATGGCGGACAATGAACGAATCCTCAGGCGCCTGCGCTTCATTGAAGACGTAAGAATATATGTGAGACCCCTTCCAGATGGCTACGCAGAAGTGATCGTAGCGGTAAAAGACCGCTTTTCCTGGGGTACCGCTCTCAACATCACTGATTTCGATGAATTTAACCTGGCCCTCTTCAACAGGAACATAGCTGGCTGGGGTAAGTACGCATCAGCTACCTGGTTTTTTGATACCCAGAGCATTCCGGCATCCGGCTATGAAATACGCACGGGTGGTCAAAACATTGACAAGGCCATCACCAACTGGGAGCTCAATCATACCAATATCGGGGATAGGGAGTCCTGGGGCATAGACCTCCAGAAGGAATTTGTGGCACCGGGGATTAAGTACGGCGGGGGCCTGGACATCCGCACCATCCGAGACTCCACCATAACCCTGGATGGTGAAGAGTCTGACCACCAATACTACCACCTCCACTACCAGGATTTTTGGGCGGGGCGGTCATTTGCCCTACCCTCCAGTTACGAACGCAAAAACCTGATCGTAGCGGCCCGATTACTCAATAACTCCTTCGCCAGCCGACCGTTTGTCGCTGTGGACAGTAACTTTCTCTACTACAACCGGAAACTTTTAATGGGCGAAGTGAGTCTCTCCAGCCGGAAATTTCTCAAAAGCAACTACATAGCGGCATTCGGTATCTCAGAGGATATCCCACTAGGCTACAGGGTTTCATTCATTACCGGCCGTGATTTCAATGAATTTTACCAGCAAAATTATCTCGGATTCCAGCTTTTCTGGAGTTCCTATATCAAGAATTTCGGGTACCTCCTGCTCAATCAGGAAATAGGCGCTTTTGACCGAACAGGGATCAATGAAGGCGTGGTGAAAATAAGGGCCAGTTACTTCAGCCCTTTGCTCTCCTCTGGCAGGTACCATATTCGGAATTTCATGAAAATGTCCTTCACCAAGGGAATCGATCAGCCCCCGCAGGAAACCATCTCCCTGGAAGGCAGAATCAGGGATATCGAAGGAGAACGCATTTCGGGCAACAACATTCTTGCGCTTGGTGTGGAGTCCATTCTATTCACACCCTGGTATTTCTATGGATTTAGATTTGCTCCGTTTTTTTATTACAACGTGGGCGAGGTTTGGGACTACAGGCCTAATCAAAAAACAAGCTATGGCTATCAGGGTGCAGGTGGTGGGATCAGGATCAGAAACGAAAGTTTGGTATTCAACACACTAGAGGTGAGGTTGACACATTTCCCTAAAAGCCCCCCGGGAGCCAAGAAAACAGTGTTTTCACTATCCACCTCTATTCCCATCTCGTTTGACAACATCTTCAAATACAAGCCGGCGCTGATTCCCTACCGGTAAAAAAGAAAAGTCCCGATAAAATCGGGACTCTTCAAAGATGTCAAACAGGTGTATGAATATAAAATTTGTGTTATGCATTCGTATATACTTTATCTTTATAAAAGGTAACCAACCCAGAATAAAAAAATGTTAAATATTCTTTTTGTCTGTTTAGGTAACATCTGCAGGTCCCCTTTGGCCGAAGCTATTTTCAATCAGAAAGTAAAAGAGCGCGGACTAAATCAATCGATCAAAGCTGATTCTGCAGGTACTGCCAGCTATCACATCGGTGAAGACCCTGACTCCCGCAGCATACAAGTAGCGGTGAAGCATGGTGTTCCTATCGTGCACAAAGGGCGACAGTATCATTTCAAAGACGCTGCTACTTTTGATTATATCCTGGCTATGGATGCCTCCAACCATCGTGACATTATTCACGCCACATCAGATCGCCCTGAGGGCTTGTTTCTGATGCGTGACTTTGACCCAGAAGGCCAAGGCGGGGACGTACCTGACCCCTACTATGGTGGTGAAGATGGTTTCGAGAAGGTTTTCCAGATACTTGATCGTTCGATAGATGCTTTTTTGGACTTCCTTGTGGAAAAACACCATCTCTAACCATGTCAGGGTCCGAAAACCTCTTTCTGGCAGCAGTTCTCTTTCAATCCACAGGAACAAACCACCTCATCAGAGAAATACGACCCATCTCTGGCGGTGACATTAACGAAGCCCTGAAAGTAACCACTGACCAACATACCTACTTCGTGAAATGGAATACCTATTCGGAAAATCTGTTTGAAAGGGAATTGCACGGCCTATCCCTCCTCCGGGAGTGCGGGTGTGTGGGTGTACCGCAAGCCTATAAACATGGCCAGATCGGCGATCGCAGGTATTTGGTATTGGAGTACCTCCACCCGGCTCCTCAAAAGGATCATTTCTGGGAGAGCTTTGGCCAAGCCATCGCCAGGCTGCATCAGCATACGGCAGACTACTATGGCCTGGATCATGACAACCACATCGGGCGACTTCCTCAGAAGAATCAACCCACTTCCGATTGGATTGATTTCTTTATTGAAAACCGCCTGGAGGTACAAATTCGGCTGGCACACGAAAAAGGTTTGATTACCACGGACCTCCTTGAGAGCTTTGAGAAATTATATGGACAGTTGGAAAGCCTTATTCCCACAGAGCCAGCTTCTTTGCTCCATGGTGATTTGTGGGGTGGGAATTTCATGTCGGGACCAGGCGGAGAGCCCTACATCTACGACCCGGCAGTCTATTATGGCCACCGTGAAATGGACCTGGCATTTACACGGCTTTTTGGTGGGTTCGAACCCGCCTTTTACGAAGCGTATGACCAGCAGTATCCCCTGGAGCCAGGATTCGAAGAACGGGCTGACCTGTACAATCTGTATCCTATGTTGGTGCATGTGAACCTTTTTGGCCCCTCCTACCTCACTGGTATCCGACGTACGCTTAAACTTTTTCTATAGGGCGGTAAAGTACCTGATAATTGTTTCTGGTCTTTTGCTCCAAAATCACCTCTGTGGTTTCAGGCAAAAAACTAAATGAACCTTCCTGATAGTTTTTAATCGTAGCTAGCTGCAGTCCTTCATTATAGAGCAGCTGAAAGTCTCGCTGTAGAAAATCCCTCAGCCCATCCAGCTTGTCCTTTTGATAATCCATGCAAAAGGTAAATGTAAGGGCTGAGCTGTGCATCAGGTTTATCTTAATATTGGCATGATCCATCGCCTGAAAGATTTTCACCAGCTTTTTTTCGTCCATGAAACTGTTGTCTTTCACCCTGAGTGTGACCAGTAACTGATTTTCCTTAAAGACAAAACAATGCTTAGTGGTGGTCTTTTCCTGCTCCGAAATTCTGGTGCCTTTGCCTGATGGCTCCAGAAAAGAGCGCACAAAAAGAGGAATATTTCGCTGGGCCAGCGGTCTGATGGTTTTGGGATGAATCACCTTGGCTCCATAGTAAGTCAACTCGGTCACCTCCTGAAATGACAACTCATCGAAGAGCTCCGCCGAAGGGAATCGCTTTGGGTCTGCATTGAGTAGTCCCGGCACATCTTTCCAAACAGTGAGGCTCTCTGCCTTCAGACAGTAGGCGAAAATAGCGCCGGTATAGTCAGATCCCTCTCGCCCGAGCGTGGTAGATTTTCCCGTGAGGTCTGAACCGATAAAACCCTGTGTGATCACAGGACCTTTTTTTAGTAACTCAGGAATCTCTCGCTCTATAAAATGCTCAGTGAGTTGCCACTCCACATTGGCCTCTGTGAAAATGCTGTTCGTTTTCACATATTTTCGAGCATCCGTCCAGGAACATTCCATTTGGCTCTGCAGCTGATGGTAAACAATGGAAGTAGACAACAACTCACCGTATGGGATCACACTGTCGTAAAACTGCCCCCAGGATGCTGTGCGATTTTCCAGAGATCTTTCCAGCTGAATGAGCCAATTGTTCACGTCATCCGGCACCGTACCGAATAGCTCCTGAGAAAGGGACTGATGAGAAGAAATAAACTCCCTCAACCCTTCTTCATAAGACTCCCCAGCAAATGCCTGTCTGGCAATATTTTCAAGTTGGTTGGTGGATTTTCCCATGGCCGAAACGACCACCACTAAGGGCCGATCCATGTATTTTTTAACAATCTCCACCAGGTTTTTCACGCCCTGACCGTCCCTTACTGAAGCACCACCAAATTTGAAGATTCGCATCCTTGCAAACGATTTAAATGAATAAAAAAGCCTATTTTTGCCAAATCGCTCAAAACGAATTGTACCAAAAGATGAACAAAAATAGTTTAGGTCTTCCGATCGGCACTACACTTGACCGCTTTATCAAAAAAAAGCAGGATGAATTTGAATTTGCCACGGGAGAACTCTCCCAATTGCTGCGGGATATTGCCCTTGCAGGAAAGATTATTAACCGTGAGGTCAACAAGTCCGGGCTGCTGGATATCACCGGTGCCTATGGATCCAAAAACGTGCAGGGAGAAGACCAGCAAAAACTGGATGTGATTGCCAACATTCGATTTATCAGGGCACTCAGAAATGGCGGGCAGGTATGCGCTGTAGTGAGCGAAGAAGACGAGGAGATCGTTCATCTCAATCCACATTGCCGCTACATTGTAGCCATTGATCCACTGGATGGCTCCTCTAATATCGATGTGAATGTGTCTATTGGTACTATATTTTCCATCTACCGACGCACCTCACCCATAGGAGGGCCTGTGACGGAAAAAGACATACTGCAGCCCGGCACCGAACAGGTGGCAGCAGGCTACATACTCTATGGCTCCTCTACCATGCTAGTGTACACCACCGGTCATGGAGTCAATGGCTTTACCCTGGAGCCGTCGTTGGGAGAGTTCGTGCTCTCACACACCAACATGACATGCCCTGAAGATGGTGAGATCTATTCTATCAATGAGGGAAGCTTTCACCAGTTTGACAAGAGCATCCAGGACTACACCAACTGGTGTAAGGATCAGGGAATGACGGCCAGATATATTGGATCATTGGTAGCAGATTACCACAGAAATATGCTCAAAGGCGGAGTGTACCTCTACCCAAACACCAAAAAGGCACGCGAAGGGAAGTTACGTTTGCTATATGAGTGCAATGCCCTGGCTTTTATCGCTGAGCAAGCAGGAGGTATGGCCACTAATGGCTCCAAAAGGATATTGGAAATAGCGCCGACAACCTTTCATCAGAGAACCCCCTTCTATATAGGATCTAAAAACATGGTAGAAAAAGTGGTGGAGTTTGTAGCGGAAAAAGCAGAGGCCTAGAAAAAAAGAAACCCCGCAACCTTTTGAGCTACGGGGCATTCACCGCCATAATGATTAACTAATGACCCAAATGTAATATCCGATGATGAAAATACCCAATTCTGGGTATAAGTTTTTTCACATTTTTTTATTACCTGAATACATCATTCGGGTCTTCATTTTCATTTTCTCCCGAGCAATCACCCTTTCAGCAATATCAGAGGCGATTTGTCCGGGTTTTGAGTGTTCTAAAATTTCTTTTAAAACCTCCTCAGAAATATCAATTCTGTACATCGCATTGATCAAATACCCAAAATCATGGTCTAACAGGTGCTGAATTCTGGGGGTCAGGAAAGCATGTAGTTGCCCAAAAGGATCTTCTCCCGGGTCAAAGTCCAGTTCATCGGCTATTCCGAGATCTTTTTGGATGAGGTCATAACTGCCACTGGCCAACTTCACCGCACTTGACTGCTCGTCGTGGTTATCTGAGGTATTCATTTGAGTACAGTATCTATCCACTCTGTGGTCACCTCCACCAATTGATGCATGACTTCTTTACTCGTGCGCCCACTTGCTTTTGGTACTTTGAAGGAATGATCCGCAAACTCCACCTCCAGCATTCGTGCGGCAGGCAAGGAAGAGAGCACCTCGCGCATCAAGTCAATATTGGCTAGCTGATCATTGATCCCCTGGAGGAAAAGTTGTGGCACCTGTACCGCATTCAGATGAGTAGCACGTGCCTTGGAATTCTTACCTGGCGCATGGAGTGGGAACCCCAAATAAAAAATCCCTTTCACAGGGGCAGGTGATTGATCGGCCAGCAGGTGTGAGGCCATTCGCCCGCCATAGGATTTCCCTGAAATAATGATTGGAAGGTCTGGATAAGTGACGCACAGATAATCGATCACCAAGCCCCATGTTTCAATATTGGGTTTTGGTGCTCCGGGAAACTTCTTGCCACTTTCCATGTAGGGAAAATTGAATCTGGCCACATGAAAACCCCGAGCCACAAATAATCCGGAAATGCTGGTCATGAAGGGGTGGTGCATCCCTGCTCCTGCCCCATGAGCAATGATGATCACTGCTCTGGCGTTGTCCGCTTCTTCCACTTCAAGAGTGATTTGACCCAGACTGTCATTCAAGAATAGCTCCATAAGGTAAATTTAACATTCTTGATGAAATCCAATCTGGCAAGAGTCGCCACTGTCTATTCAAATTTGACCTGATCAGGCAATGCTTCCCAAGTACTCCTACTAGTACAGGCTATTCCATCCAGCCAAAGTCTTCCGTTTTAGGAATCCTCTCCAGCATGTCTATGATTTTCTGAGGTGGCACTACCACCTTTCGCTCCTTCAGACTCATGAAAGCTCCTGTGGCAATAATCACACAGGCCAGCTCACCATTCTGCTTCCAGACCTGCTGGCGGAATTTCCAGATTTTCAAATCCTTTCGGAAAGCTACAGCCGCACAGTCTACAGTGATTCGCTCATTCATGAAAACCTCTCTTTTGAAGGTAGTGTCCTCATGAAAAAGTACCGGCCCATAACCTGAAGCCACTAACTCCGCCAGAGGCAGGCTCAACTCATCAAAAAGCCCTACACGCACCTGAGCCGCATAATCATTGTATGCAGTATGGCGCATGTGCGCATTTGGGTCAAGGTCGGCCCATATCACCTGAAACTGTTGTTTGAAAGGCTCCAAAACTATTTCTCGGATTTGGTTTTAGCTGCCGCTTTTTTAGCCTTTGGGGCTGCTTCCTTCTTTTCTTTTTCAGCTGGCTTTTCCTCTGCCTGCTCTTGCTCTTCTTTTTTCTCCAGCAACTCAGGAAGGGTTTTGGCCATGGTGTTATACCAGGTTACCAGCTTCTTGATATCAGAAACATACACCCTGGACTCATCATACTCAGGCAATATGAATTTGAGGAAAGATTTCAGTTCATCAGGATCCGAAGAAGAAGTAAGTCCGGTATCACCTTTGAACTCGACATGGATTTTTCTAAGAACATCCTGAAGAGGCACTGCGCCTTCTTCATCAGTGGTGTAAATAGAGATATCTGATAAAATGGAAACCTTAGCCTGGATATTGGCAATAATTTTCTTTCCTGAGCCGTCGAGCGCTTCTAATATTACGCCGGTCCGTGTTGGGGATACAACTTTGAAAAGTCCTCCTTTTCCCGATACTGCGGCTACTTCATTGAAATCCATATCTATTATTTGTGGTTAGAGCATGCAAAAATAGGTATTGCAGCACAATACCAAAATGGATTACTCCTTTATCCCCTCATTTATTTCCCTGATGTAACCAATAATATCATCCTTGCCCTGTCCTGTCACTGTGGAAGTCATAAAATGGAGCGGAAGTTCCTCCCATTCCTTCTTGAGAATTTTGCGAAAAGCCGCAATGTTTGACTGGGCCTTATTCGCACCTCGCTTATCCACTTTGGTGAAAATAAGGGTGATGGGCATGCCCGCCTGCCCTAGAGAGGTCACAAACTCCAGATCGATGCGCTGTGGCTCTAACCTGGAATCTATCAGTACAAATACATTGGTAAGGTTCTCCCGGGTTTCAAAATAACCCGCTATCATTTTTTTCCAGCTAGCCTTCTGAGACTTACTCACTTTAGCCCATCCGTAGCCTGGCAAATCCACGAGGTACCAGCTATCATCTATCAAAAAGTGGTTGATTAGCTGCGTTTTTCCGGGCTTGGATGAAACTTTGGCCAACTTACTGTGATTGGTCAGCAGGTTGATCAGAGAGGATTTCCCTACATTGGATCGTCCTATGAAAGCATACTCAGGCTTGTCTCCTGCCGGGCACTCTCCTACTTCTGCACTACTTTTAATAAACTCAGCTGATTTGATTGGCTTCATGGAATAATTTTTAACAATAGGGGCAAACGCACGGTTTATGGTTAATATTGCAAGCGAATATGAGCGTAGTACCGTACAAAGATAAGCAGGGGAGTAAGAAAGAACAGGTTGCCACTATGTTTGATAACATCAGCGGCAATTATGACTTCCTCAATCACTTTCTCAGTCTGGGCATAGATATAGCCTGGAGAAAAAAGGCCATCCGGCAGCTAAAGGATCTCCAGCCCAAGCAAATACTGGACATAGCCACCGGAACGGGCGATTTTGCCATAGAGGCACTAGCACTGAAACCGGATAAAGTCACCGGTGTAGACATCTCAGAAGGGATGTTGGCGGTGGGTCGGCAAAAAATGAAGAAAAAAGGCCTGGATCAAAAAATCGAATTGTTATCGGGAGATTCTGAGGCACTGCAGTTTGAAGACAATAAGTTTGACGCTGTGATCGTTTCATTTGGCGTACGGAATTTCGAACATCTGGAAAAAGGTCTGGCGGATATGTATCGGGTATTAAAGCCCGGAGGGAGAACAGTTATTTTAGAGTTTTCAAAACCAAAATCCTTCCCCTTCAAGCAACTGTATCATTTTTATTTTAAGTGGATTTTACCTAAAATAGGCAATACTATTTCCAAAGATCAGGCCGCTTATACTTACTTACCAGAGTCTGTAAGGGCATTTCCTGATGGCCAGAATTTTTTAGAGATTTTAGAAAAAGTCGGCTTTAAAAACACTCAATGCAAACCACTAACCCTGGGCATCAGCTCCATCTACATAGGTACAAAATAATTGTATTCGCACTTATTTTGATGATGGCCCTACCCGGGTACACTCAGAATGAGGCCAGCGAAAACCTCTTAGACTATGATGCTCAGTGGATTCACTATGGTTTTCAAATAGGCCTCCACAGCTCCAAATATAAGATCAGGTACTCCGACGCTTATGCCACTGATGAGCTGGACTCCCTACACTCTATAGTACCTGGCAACCTGCCAGGCTGGAAGGTGGGTTTCGTGGTGGATATGAACTTACACAAGTACCTTAGTTTTCGAATACTACCCACCGTCGGTTTTTATGAGTACGACCTTACCTACAGGTACACAGACGGGCGAGAGCTACGTGAACTGAAGCCTGCTACCATGGTGGAGCTACCCATGCTCCTCAAATACAAATCTTCCAGAAGAGGCAATGTGGCCATGTACGTGGTGGGTGGCCTTAGCCCCGCATTTGAAGCGGCCGGCAAAGGGGACCAACTGGACACCCGTGAGCGACTGGAACTCCGCGACTGGAACGTGTCGGTGGATGCCGGCGTAGGATTTGACTTGTTTTTCCCCTTATTTAAATTTTCCCCGGAAGTACGCTATTCGTGGGGGCTAAGAGACATGCTGACCGACGGTACCAACACCTATGATGTAGCTCTGAAAAGGCTGAGTTATCAGAACATCGCATTCTACGTCACCTTCGAAGGAGGCCCAACGTACCTGCGGGAAGCCAAAAAACGTCGACGATGAGTAAACCCATAGCATTGATCACCGGCGCCACCAGTGGAATTGGTGAAGCTACCGCCAGATGCCTGGCCAAAGATTATCGATTAATTATCTGTGGCCGGCGCCAGGATCGGTTAACCAAGTTAGAAAAAGAGCTTGCCGAAGAAACTGAAGTCACAACCCTTTCATTTGACGTTCGGGACAGACTGGCGGCAGAGACTGCAATAAGCGGTTTACCAGCCAAATGGCAATCGGTGGATGTGCTGATCAATAACGCAGGGAATGCCCATGGGCTCAGTGCGATCCAGGATGGACAAGTCGCCGACTGGGATGCCATGATCGACATCAACGTGAAGGGTCTGCTCTATGTAAGCAATGCCGTCATCCCTGGCATGGTGAGCCGACAAAAAGGACACATCATAAACATAGGATCCGTAGCAGGTATAGAAGTATATCCTAAGGGAAATGTCTACAATGCGTCAAAATATGCTGTGGATGCCATATCCAAAGGGATGCGACAAGACCTAATCACTGAGGGGATCAAAGTATCTGAAATCAAGCCAGGCCTGGTCCAAACTGAATTTTCAGCCGTCAGGTTCAAGGGCGATCAGGAGCGCGCAGAAAAAGTCTATGTAGGATTTGACCCCTTGCAAGCTCAGGACATAGCAGAGACCGTGACCTTTATCCTATCCCGGCCCGCCCATGTAAATATTGCCGACATGCTGGTGCTGGCAGGTGCCCAGGCCTCGGCTACCATGGTGCACAAGAAAAATTAAAAGGGCCTTGCAATGGCTCACGCTTCCATTAGGTTTGCGGTAACAACATTACCCTAAAACCCTGATTTTTTATGAAGCATATTTTGGTTCTGGGAGCCGGGCGCTCCTCTACCTCACTGATCAATTACCTCCTGGAAAACGCTAAGGAAAACGACTGGAAAGTGGTGATTGGCGAAAAGGATACCTCCATTGCCAGAAAGAAATTTAAGGATGCGGATGTCATCGAGTTTGATATCAATGACAAAGCCCTGGCCACGGCGCAAATCACCAATGCTCAGCTAGTCATCAGCATGCTACCCGCCAGCCTACACCCCATCGTGGCAGGCATTTGCGCTGAAATAGGCCGGGACATGCTCACCGCCTCTTACATCTCTCCTGAAATCAAAGCCCTTTCGGATCAATTTGCAGCCTCGGGAAATCAATGCATCATGGAACTGGGGCTAGACCCGGGTATTGATCACATGTCTGCCATGAGGGTACTGGATCGCATCAAAGCTGCGGGGCACACGCTTACCTCATTTGAAACCTTCACAGGAGGTCTGCTGGCAGAAGACAAACTCAAGGAAAACCCCTGGGCCTATAAGTTTACCTGGAATCCCCGAAATGTCGTTTTAGCCGGAACTGGCAATGTGAAATTCCTTCAGGAATCCCGTTTCAAATACATTCCCTATCACAAACTTTTCAAGCGGACTGAAATCATTCACATACCGGGATATGGCCATTTCGAAGGCTACGCCAACCGTGACTCGCTCAAGTACCTTGATCTATACAAGCTGCGGGGCATTCAGACCCTCTACCGAGGTACCCTGAGAAGACCGGGGTTCTGCAAAGCCTGGGACATTTTTGTGCAGCTAGGGGCTACAGATGATACTTATGAGATGGAAAATGTGTCTGAAATGACCCACCGGCAGTTCATCAACTCCTTTTTGATGTTTAACCCGCACGATTCGGTGGAGCTCAAGCTGGCCCATTACCTGAATATCGGGTTGGAATCTGATGAGATGTATAAACTCAACTGGCTGAATATCTTCTCTGAAGAACCAGTGGGGCTGGACAAAGGAACCCCCGCACAAATACTGGAGCACATCCTCAAGAAGAAATGGACACTTGACGATACTGACAAAGACATGATTGTGATGTGGCACAAGTTCAGCTATCTGGACAATGGCCGACCTAAAGAGATACAGGCGCACATGATCGCGCTGGGTGATGACCCGGTGAACACTGCCATGTCCAAGACCGTGGGACTGCCCCTGGCGATCGCCGCAAAAATGATTCTTCAGGGAAAAATTAAAACAACAGGAGTCTCTATCCCCACTCAGCAGGAAATCTACGAACCCATCCTGGATGAGCTGGAGAACATGGGCTTTGAGTTTTCTGAGAGAGAAACGGTCTCCTAGCTACAGATGGAGATAAAAATCTCTTAACAACTTCACAAAGCCGGAGGTGTAACCACCATCTCCGGTTTTAATATAAAAATCCTCCACTACCGGATCCACCTTCTGGTAGGCGTATTGACCCATCACTCGAAAAGGTAATGCCCCAGGGCTGTCGTACACTTGCAGTGCCCTTTGGAGAAAAAGTCCTGATCCCATAGCCAGGTCTGCAAATTGCTTAGCCTCCCTAACAGGATAGAGTACAAATGCCTCTCCTTCCTCATGCAGCAGCCGGCAAAGAGCATCAATTAAATCCGGCTGGCTCAGTTCGGCATCATGCCTTGCCCTGTTGATGGATTTGGAATCGGATCGTTGTGATTGGCTGTAAAAGGGGGGATTAACGATGATCAGGTCATACCGCTGAGAATTTGTAAAGGACTGAACATCAGTAATGATCATCTGAATGCGCTCGTGCCATGGACAGGCCTCAAAGTTCGCCTGAGCCTCGGTGGCTGCCGGCCCATCCACCTCCACGGCATCTATCTGGGCTGTTGAGTTTGCCTGAGCCAGCATCAGGCTAAGCAGACCAGTGCCCGTACCTACATCCAAAACCGTGCGTGGAGCCTTGCAAACAGTGCCCACCCAGGCTCCAAACAGACACCCCTCGGTGGTTACCTTCATGGCTGATGCCGACTGGTCAATTCGAAATTGCTTGAATTGAAAATAGGAATTAGGCACTTTGCACTTCCTCGAAAAACTTATCCACTTTCAGTCCGGCTCCTTCCGCTGCCTGCACCGCCAGCTCATCGCAGCGTTCATTTTCAGGATGTCCGGCATGCCCCTTCACCCATTGAAACTTCACTTTGTGCTGCCTGTATATCTTCAGAAAGCGCTGCCACAGGTCCGGGTTCTTTTTTCCTTTGAAACCCTTCTTTTCCCATCCAAAAACCCAACCTTTCTCTACTGCATCTACCACATATTTGGAGTCAGAGATGATGAGCACCTCCCATCCGGGCTTCTTAATGGACTCTAAACCGGCGATCACTGCCAAAAGCTCCATTCGGTTATTGGTGGTCATCCGAAAGCCTTCGGACAGCTCCTTTCTCTTGCCCCGAAAGTCCAGAATGGCTCCGTAGCCTCCGGGTCCGGGGTTGCCCTTGGCTGCTCCATCTGTGTATATTTTGATCATAGAGTCAATAAGTGGGTCTTGAATATTTTGATCGCAATAGAGAGCAAGATAATTCCAAAAACCTTTCTAAGAATATTAAAACCACCCGCACCTATCTTTCGCTCCAGCCAATTGGAAGACTTAAGCACCAGGTACACGAAAATCAGGTTGAGGACTATACCCACCAGAATATTGGTGGTGGCATAGACGGCCTTGAGTGAAATGAGGGTGGTCAGTGTTCCGGCACCAGCTATGAGCGGGAAAGCCAGGGGCACGATGGAGGAAGACGACAAATCCTCATGATCCGATCTGAAAAAATGAATCCCCAACACCATTTCCAGACCTATAAAAAACATAATCAGCGCTCCGGCAATAGCGAAAGAACCTATATCAATGCCGAAAAGATTGAGGATTCCCTCTCCCAGGAAAAGAAAAAGAATCATCAGCGCCCCGGAGGCTATGGTAGCCTTTTCAGATTGAACATGCCCGGCCTTTTTACGTAAGTCTATGATGATTGGCACACTCCCCAGAATGTCTATCACTGAAAAAAGAATCAGCGAAACAGAAATAATTTCCTTAAAATTGAACATCCGTACTAAAATTTTCAGGCAAAGCTAAGTTGGATTTCAACGAACACAGACTTTTTTTATCAATTTGGTTAAAAATTAATATGGCGCTCCTATGCAAAAAATAATCGTTCTCTTGGCCCTTGTAAGTATCGGATTTTCAGCCTCCTCGCAAGCCGGATGGAACTGGCCTGAAGATGAGACCATGAATGCAGCAACCAAAGAGAAGCAGGCCTACTATAAAGTACTGATGCAAACAGATAAGTATCAGGAAGCCTTCACCACGATCAACTGGCTCTACAAAAACACCCCCAACCTGCACGAATCCATCTATCAGGATGGCTCCAAAATCATTGACGAGCTATTGGAATTGCCAGACCTCTCAGACAACCGCAAAGCTGCGCTGGAGGATTCACTACTCTGGACCTATGACATGCGAATGAAGTACTTCAACGACAAAGCTTCAGTGCTTGACCGGAAGGCTTATACGGCTTTTAAACTCTACTATCGCAATGCCTCCAAATATGCCATGCTGAGGGAGCTGTATAAAGAGCTCTATACATTTAGTGCCTCTGATATCTCAGACTTCAACCTGACTCCATATATGACCCTGGCTACTTACTACTACAAACAAAAGCCAGCTGAACTCTCCGCTACAGACGTACTGGACATCCATGGCAAGATCACCTCGGTGATCGATGAGAAGATCATGCAAGGGGGAAACAAGGAAAAGCTACAAAAAGAGCAGGACAAGATCGATGCCTTTCTGAATTCCCTTGGGGACATTATTAGTTGCGAATTTATCGAAGAGCAGCTGGTTCCCAAGTTTAAATCCAGCCCCGAAGATCTGAACCTGGCTAAAAAAATATTTTCATATTCCCTCTCTGCCAAATGTACAGATCAGCCTTATTTCATTTCCGCCGGAGAAGTGTTCTTTCAGTCGGCACCCTCCTATTCTCTGGCCAAAGCACTGGCGGACAAATACTACTTTGCTGGAAAATATGACAAATCCATGTACTACTATCAGCAAATGGAAGACCTGGCACTGGACAATGAACAAAAATTTGATGCTTTGATGGGGCAAGCCTCCACAGAAGTAAAGCTTGGCAATAAGAAAAAGGCTCGATCAGTAGCCTACGAAGCATTGAGTGTGAAACCTGGTGCCAGCGCGGCTTTCAACCTGATTGGAAACCTATACTTTCTAAGTTTCGAAGAATGCAAAGCCGGAGAGAGCAAAGTAAAGGATCGTGCGGTGTATTTGGCGGCTTATGAAATGTATCAGAAAGCAGGTAACACCGAGCAAATGAATGCTTGCAAAGAACAATTCCCCTCAATAGAGGACATTTTCAATGAAAGCAGGGAAGAAGGCTCTAAAATCACCGTAGACTGCTGGATCAACGAGTCAGTTACCTTGCAGAGACGCCAGTAAAACTCCTGAGAAACTCCATCAACTTCTCTACCTCTTTGTTCTTGATAGCAGGGAAGTTAGCAACCCGAAAAGTAGAAGATTTCCAGGGGCCATAGCCATTGCCTAAAATGATACTTTGCTCTTTGGCTCCGGATTTCAATTCTTCCATTCGGCTGGTTTCGAGTGCCAGTACCGTTCTGGAGCGCACTTTCTCATTGGTAATCAAATAGTTGATTTGATCCTGAGCATCCACAAAAGACACATATTCTTCCATACGCTTCTCCAGTTTGCTCTCAATGTAGTCAATCCCTTTGGTGGCCTGCTGTGTTTTGTAGAGCAGATAGATCCCCAGCACATTGGGTGTATACTGCGTTTGGTTCTTCCTGGTATTTTCCAGGATATTCAACAAACTGTTATAGTGATCCCGCTCCCCAATTTTCTCGGCAGTCTGTACGGCAAAAGGAGAAAGAATCATGACACCCATACCTGCTGGCAATCCCAGGCATTTCTGCACTGAAGCATACCACACATCAGCCAGCGTAAAGTCAAGTTTAACCCCACCAAGCGATGACGTGACATCTACGGCAATGATTTTCCCGACATTTTCTTCCCGCAACATTTTCAGGCTTTTCATAGACACCTGAGTAGCGTTGGATGTTTCGTTTTGTGTCACACAGAGCACATCGGCCTTTTTGGCGATATCCCCGGTAGGTAGCTCCTCATTGATCCCAAAATGGGTATTGATGGTAGAGGTGAGTTTACCGGCATAACTTGCCCATTTTTCTCCAAAGGCTCCATTGTAAAAATGCTGGCTGGCCTTTTGCGTAAGCGACTGTGCGATGATCTCCCAGTTTTCAGTAGCTGAGGATATAAAAGCGATTTCGTAGTCTGCGGGAATTTGAAGTTTTTCACGCAACTCCTTCTTGGTGAGCTCCATCAGATTCATGAAATCCTCACTTCGATGATTCACGGACATGATGCCGTCCATGTAGGCCTCGTAAATGTATTCCGTGATATTAGAGTAGACCCGAGAAGGCCCGGGATAAAAATTGGCTACTTTCATTGCTCCACAAAGTATTTGATGGCCAGGTCGTACCCTTTCAATCCCAAACCTGTAATAATTCCCTTTGCATTTGTTCCGGTCTGGGTATGTGTTCGGAAAGCCTCCCTTGCGTGGATATTGCTGATGTGTACCTCCACCACAGGTGATTTGATGGCTGCTATGGCATCTGCCAGTGCCACGGAGGTGTGCGTATAGCCCCCCAGATTGACAATAATACCATCATAATCAAACCCCACCTCATGTAATTTGTCGATCAGCGCCCCCTCATGATTGGATTGGAAATACTCCAGTGTAATATCCTTATGAGCCGACTGAAGGTCTGCAAAGTAGTCTTCGAACTTCTGACTTCCGTAAATATCTGGCTCGCGCTTGCCCAGTAGGTTCAAATTGGGTCCGTTGATGATGATTATTTTCATGTTCACAGTTTCTCAGACTAAATTCGCCATGGTGAGTTGGGACGTTTATATCAAGCAATTTCGTAATTATCTAAAACTGGAACGGTCGCTTGCCGGCAATTCCATAGAAGCATACGTGCGAGACATCACGAAATTACGTGAGTTTTTCGAAATCAAAAACTTAGAGGTCTCCCCATTGAAAGTTTCTCAAGCGAATTTGGTGGATTTCATCGAGTTTCTCAATGAGCTAGGCATGTCTCCATACACCCAGGCCAGAATGTTGTCCGGGGTAAAAGGGTTCTTCAGATTTCTACTTTACGAGCAGTTGATAGACAAAGACCCCTCTGAGCTTTTGGAATCTCCCAAAATAGGCCGAAAGCTACCCGACACGCTGGAGTTTCACGAAATAGAGGCCCTTCTTGCAGAAATCGATCTGTCTACTGATGGGGGCACCCGAAACCGGGCCATGCTGGAGACCCTCTATAGCTCGGGCCTGCGTGTAACGGAACTCATCGAACTGCGGATCTCCAACATTTACGTGGAAGAGGGATTTGTCCGGGTCATCGGAAAAGGCAGTAAAGAACGCCTCGTGCCCATCGGGCGGGAAGCCCTCAAGTACATCAGGCTTTATAAAGATCACGTGCGGGTCCACCTGGACATCAAGAAAGGTCATGAGGACTTTCTCTTTCTCAATATGCGGGGATCACACATCTCCCGCATTAGTGTTTTCACCATCATCAAAGACCTGGCACTCAAGGCCGGCATCAATAAGAGTATCAGCCCACACACTTTCCGACACTCCTTTGCTACACATCTGATAGAGGGCGGAGCGGATTTACGAGCCGTACAGGAAATGCTGGGTCACGAGTCCATCACCACCACAGAGATTTATACTCACCTTGACAGAGACTATTTAAAACAAATCATCAACGAATTTCATCCGAGAAGCTAATGTATCAACTCGCCAAGAAGTTTTTATTCAGCATGCCAGCAGAAAAGGCCCACCATTTCACCACCAAGACAATGCGGGCATCCTTCAAAATTCCTTTGGTCAAAGCCATTTTCAAATCCATCTATCAACTGGAGCACCACAAGCTTGAACGAAAGCTTTTCGGACTTACCTTTAAAAACCCAGTAGGGTTGGCTGCCGGATTCGACAAAAACGCCGAGTTCATTCATGAGTTTGCAGCCATGGGTTTTGGCTTCATCGAAATAGGAACGGTGACTCCCCTAGCCCAGCCCGGAAACCCGGAGCCACGGCTCTTTCGCCTGCCCGGGGATCATGCACTCATCAACCGGATGGGCTTCAATAACAAAGGCATGCATGCCGCCAAGGAAAACCTCCAGCGCAAGCCCAAAGGGATCATCATTGGTGGAAACATTGGCAAAAACAAAGTAACCCCCAACGAACAAGCCACTGATGATTACCTGAAGTGTTTTGATGTGCTCTACCCAGAGGTGGATTACTTCGTGGTGAATGTGAGCTCCCCCAATACTCCTGATTTGCGTAAGCTTCAGGACAAGGAGCCCCTGGAGGCGCTGCTCCGGTCGCTGCAAAAAGCCAACAGGAAAAAGCCCAATCAGAAGCCCATTTTGCTGAAGATCGCACCAGATCTGACCAACTCACAACTGGATGACATCATAGAGATCGCGGGCAATATAAACCTGGACGGCATCATCGCCACCAATACCACCATAGACAGAAGTGGCCTGCAGGAATCTGCCGAAAACCTGGAGTCCATAGGTGCTGGTGGATTGAGTGGAGCACCTGTTTTCAAAAGATCCACTGAAATCATACAATATCTGCGAGCCCAAAATCGTGATATACCTATCATTGCAGTGGGGGGAATATTAAGTGGTGCCGATGCCCTTGAAAAACTAGCCGCTGGGGCCAATCTGGTACAGGTATATACCGGACTGGTATATAAAGGACCTGCACTCATCAAGGAAATCAATCAGGCAATCCTGGCAAATGCTTGATGAAGGGGGGATTCTCCATTACTTTTGTACGATTCACATGGCACAAAACACCTATAAAAAACAAAATCAGTCGTCTTCCAAGTCATTCAATTTCAAATTGGATTTTTTGAATGACCGCAAACTTCATCTTGCAGTTGGCTTCTTTTTGTTGCTCACGGCTTTCTTTCTGTTTGTTTCCTTTATCTCTTACCTGAGTACGGGCAAGGCCGATCAGAGTGTGGTAGAAGCATTTCTGCATACCAACATCAAAGAATCGGGCCAGGAGGCACAAAACTGGTTTGGCAGCATAGGGGCCATTACTGCACACTTCTTTATTTTCCTATGGTTTGGGCTGTCGGCGCTACTCATCCCGCCATTCCTCTTTTTAGTTGGCCATAGAATCATTTGGAAAAAACGAATTGTCTCCCTCACCAAAGCCTTTTCCTTTTCCCTTTTCTACCTGCTCTGGCTGAGTATTTTCATTGGCTACTTCATGCTCAGCTCAGACGAAGTGAGTGAGTGGGGCTTTCTTAGTGGCGGCACCGGTTTTGAGCTGGCCATCATCCTTGACGGGCTCATGGGATGGGGTGCACTCCTTTTTCTGATTTTTCTCTTTCTGGTATTCAATATGTACTTCTTTGACATCACTCAGGTGCCGGTGGTGGATGATCTGGTGCTCAACCTGAAAGAAAAAGCGGCTGGCATCTTCAGGAAACCTGAACCCATAGCGAATGACGCTGAAGACGAATACAGCGAGGATGAGGACGAGCCATCCGACGAAACAGACAACTCACTTGACTTCATCCTGAAAAAAGTAAAAGAAGAAGTAGAAAAAGAGGAAAAGTCACAGCAACCAGCTCCTGCGCCACCTGAAGAGGAGGAAGAGCCAGAGGATGAAGAGGTGGCCGAAGTAGAAACCTGGACATTGGAAGACAAGCCAAAGCCCAAAAAACCGACCCCTAAGGAAGAACCGGAATTTCATATTGAGCTACCGGAAGACCTCATAGAGAAGCCCAAAAAAGAAGAAGAATTCAGCATAGAGGTAGAAATCCCGGAAGACCATGAAGTGCGCGTGGATCATACCGAAAACTATGACCCTACACTGGACCTGCCAAAATACCGATACCCTACTCCCGAGCTGCTGATTGATTATCCGCAGCGCGATGTTCAGGTATCCAAAGACGAGCTGGAGCAGAATAAGGACAAGATTGTAGAGACCCTGATCAACTTCAAGATTGGCATTTCCAGTATCAAAGCCACCATTGGTCCTACTGTTACCCTCTATGAGATTGTGCCGGAAGCGGGAGTGAAAATCTCCAAAATCAAGAACCTGGAAGATGATATTGCACTAAGTCTGGCAGCGCTTGGCATTCGTATCATAGCACCTATACCAGGGCGTGGTACCATAGGGATAGAGGTGCCTAACAAAAACCGGGAAATGGTGGATGTGAAATCCGTCATCACCACCGAGAAGTTCATGAAGAGCACCATGGACCTGCCCATCGTCTTGGGTAAGACCATTTCCAACGAGGTGTTCGTGACCGACCTGGCAAAAATGCCGCACCTTCTCATGGCTGGAGCTACCGGACAGGGAAAATCTGTCGGGCTCAACCTGATCATCACCTCGCTGATCTACAAAAAGCACCCCTCTCAGCTCAAGTTCGTGATGGTGGATCCGAAGAAAGTGGAACTCACACTTTTCAATAAACTGGAACGCCACTTCCTGGCCAAACTTCCGGATAGTGATGAAGCCATCATCACTGATACGACCAAAGTGGTGAACACCCTGAACTCGCTCTGCATGGAAATGGATCACCGCTACGACCTGCTGAAAGATGCGGGCTGCAGAAACCTAAAAGAGTACAACAAGAAATTTGTTGGGAGAAGGCTCAATCCACAAAAAGGACACCGCTACCTCCCTTACATCGTACTGGTGATCGATGAGCTGGCTGACCTGATGATGACTGCCGGCAAAGAAATCGAAACCCCCATTGCACGTCTGGCGCAGCTGGCCCGTGCCATAGGCATACACCTCATTGTGGCTACTCAACGGCCTTCTGTCAATGTGATTACAGGTATCATCAAAGCCAACTTCCCCGCCCGTCTGTCATTTCGGGTAACCTCTAAAATTGACTCCAGAACCATCCTGGACACAGGCGGAGCTGATCAGTTGATCGGGCAAGGTGATATGCTGCTCTCCATGGGATCGGACCTTATCCGTCTGCAGTGTGCTTTTGTGGACACACCGGAAGTGGATGGAATTTGTGAGTTTGTGGGTGACCAGCGTGGGTATGACGATGCCTATCTCCTGCCAGAGTATGTTGGTGACAATGAGGGCTCCTCGGAAGTAGGCTCTGTGGACCTTTCTGAGCGTGATTCCCTATTTGATGATGCCGCCCGACTGATCGTCATGCACCAGCAGGGGAGCACCTCTCTCATTCAGAGAAAAATGAAACTCGGCTACAACAGGGCCGGCAGACTGATTGATCAATTAGAAGCCGCCGGGATCGTGGGATCCTTTGAAGGTAGCAAGGCCAGAGAAGTTTTAGTGCAGGATGAGTACGCTTTGGAACAGTTATTGAATGACATCAACCAAAAGCATTAAAAATAACCAAATTGCGAAAGCATAATTAGACAAGAAAGGACATGAGAAAATTGATTTATCTAATAGCGGCAGTCTGTTTCGCCTTCAACACACAGGCTCAGTATGACCCTGATGCGTTGGCCGTACTCAATGCAATGAGTGCCAAATACAAAAAAATAGGCGCTTACTCTGCTGACTTTTCGCAAGAGCTCATCAATGAAAGCGCTGAGATCAATGATAAAATATCTGGAAACATCCTGGTAAAAGATGATAAGTACGTGCTAAAAGTGGCCGGTCAGGAGATATATAACAATGGCACCGATGTATACAGCTACAGTGCAGAGCTTGACGAGGTAACGGTGAACACCTACCAACCAGAAGATGAGGAGATCACTTTGGGCAACATCTATGATTTGTACAAAGACGGGTTCAAATACGTACTGATGTCTGTGAATAAAGATGGTTCCAGAATCGTGGAACTAGATCCTGTAAGCAAGGATAAAAGCTACTACAAGATCCGACTCCAGATTGACAAGAATGATGACCTCAAGAAATTTACCGTCATGGAGCGATCAGGAAACAAATACATCTACACCATTGAAAAATTTCAGGTGAAAAATGATGTGAAAGACTCCTTTTTTACTTTCGATGAAAGTAAATACCCTGGCGTGGAAGTCATCGACTTCCGATAAGAACCTAAATAGAAATTGGCATGAATACATGCCAATTTCCATTTTCACCCCTCACAATAATGTTTAAATTGCCTTAAATTTTCTCCTAAGGCATGACCCGGCAACAACTATTTGACAAGATCAAGGAAAAAGAATCTTTCCTGTGTGTAGGACTGGACACAGATCTGGAAAAAATCCCTAAGCATTTACTAGCGGCGGAAGATCCCATCTTTGAATTCAACAAACAGATCATAGATGCCACCTATCCGTATGCCATTGCCTACAAGCCCAACCTGGCCTTTTACGAAGCCCTCGGCAGCAGAGGTCTGGCCTCTTTGGAGAAAACCATGGAGTATATGCCTGATGATGTCTTTACCATCGCAGATGCCAAGCGCGGCGACATAGGGAATACCTCAAACATGTATGCCAAAGCTTTTTTTGAAAACATGAATTTTGACTCAGTCACGGTAACCCCCTACATGGGCGAAGACTCGGTCACACCTTATCTCAATTATTCCAGAAAGTGGGTCATCTTATTGGCAGCCACCTCCAACAGCGGTTCTTTCGACTTTCAGGAAGTGCTCATAGAAAACTCAAGTGAAAAGCTCTATGAACGCGTGATTCGCACCAGTGCCACCTGGAGCAACCCTAACAACATGATGTATGTGGTAGGTGCCACCCGGCCCGAATCGCTGGTAGGAGTACGGGCACTTGTCCCGGATCACTTTCTACTCATACCTGGTGTAGGTGCTCAGGGGGGCAGTCTCTCCCAGGTTTGTAAGTACGGAATGAACCGGCAGTGTGGGCTCATAGTCAACTCCTCCAGAGGTATT
This sequence comes from Marinoscillum sp. 108, assembly GCF_902506655.1. Classification (NCBI taxonomy): domain Bacteria; kingdom Pseudomonadati; phylum Bacteroidota; class Cytophagia; order Cytophagales; family Reichenbachiellaceae; genus Marinoscillum; species Marinoscillum sp. 108. The sequence continues at coordinate 479,548 of NZ_LR734817.1, forward strand.
ATCTATGCCGGAAACGGAGAGGATTTTGCACAGAAAGCCGCTAAAGCTGCCCAGGAAGTACAGGTACAAATGGCCGCCGAGCTTCAGAAGCATTTTGGCTAAGAAGGGCTCAAGAAAGCCACAATAGCACTATATTAGGGTTCATCAAACCGCCCGTCTATGGATGAATACTTTCTGCAGTTTCTCTGGAAATTTCAAAAGTTCGAGTCAAAGGAGCTGATTCTCTCCAAAGGAAGCAGTCTGACCGTTTTCCAGACAGGGCATCAGAATCATCACTCTGGGCCCGATTTTCTGGAAGCCAAAATCAAAATAGATGACCTCACCTGGTCTGGCTCTGTGGAAATACACTACAAGTCCTCTGACTGGAACCGACACAAACATCAAACTGACAGGGCCTATGAGAACGTCATCCTTCATGTAGTTTGGATCAATGATGGTGATATTCTGATCAATGAAGAACCCCTCCCTACCCTGGAAATGTCTCAATATGTGGCCACCAATCTGGAACAGGAGTACCGCAGATACATCAACCAGCCAGAGGTGATTCGCTGCGGCCCCAAACTTGGGGATATCCCACAGATCCAGATCAGCGCAATGATCGATCGGGCGGTTGCCTCACGTCTGCAGGAGAAGAGCGTGCGTGTGCTGGATACGCTTGAACAACTAGGGGGCGACTGGGAAGAAACAGTCTACCAGACGTTGGCTCGAAATTTTGGATTCAAAACCAATGCAGAAGCTTTTCTGAAGCTGGCCTCTTCCCTACCTTATCATGTCATCCGCAAACATGCCGGCAAGGAACAGCAGATCTACGCCCTTATTTTCGGAATGGCAGGCTTTCTGGAGGATCCTGTGGATGAGTATCAGGCCAGTTTGAGTACTGAGTTTAGCTACCTGGCCAAAAAGTTTCAACTCCACCGAATGCTGGATAGGCACCATTGGAAACATGCCAAAATGCGACCTGCCAATTTTCCCTCTGTGAGGCTGAGTCAGTTTGCAGCTTTTCTTACACAGGAAAATCAACTCCTGGCCAACCTTCTGAACATTTCAGGTCGGAAAGAGGCCGTTGGCTTTCTCCAAAAAAGCCTGCCGGACTACTGGAGCTCACATTTCGATTTCGGAAAACCCACAACCAAAAGTCCGAGAATAGGCACAAAATCCATTGAAAACATCATTATCAATTCACTGGCCCCTGTTTTGGGTGCTTACTCCAAATACCTGGATGAAGTCATTTATCTGGAGCGTGCCCAGCACATCCTGGAGCAACTCCCCCCTGAGTCCAATCACATCATACAAAAGTGGATAGACCGGGGCATAACCCCCGGCAATGGGGCAGAGACTCAGGGTCTGATCTATCAATACCAGTCGTTTTGTACACCAAAGAAATGCTTAAGGTGTAATATTGGGATGTTTATACTTAACCCACCCAAATGATTCAGCTTTTGAGCATCTTGTTTCTGGCTGGACTGGCCTATCTCCTACAGCCCGGTGCTACCCTCCGGCTAGTTTACTGGAGCGGGTTGGTCTTTAGACTGTGCTGTGGACTAGCGCTTGGGTGGTTCTATCTGGTTCACTTAGGTGCTGGCGACACGGTTTACTTCCACGAGCAGGCCACCGCCCTCTTTCAGCTCTCCATTGATTCTTTTTCAGAATATACCCGCTCTCTCCTCACCGCGCAACATCCGGTCTATATGGGAGAAGCCAGAAACGAGTTTTTTGTTAAAATCCTGAGCATTCTGTACCTAATTACCGGTGGAAACTACTGGATGAGTGGACTTTATCTTTCGTTTGCCGGATTTTATGGCAGCTGGTATCTGGTGACTCGCATTCATCAGCATCATCCCAGGTACTTTTTAGCGGCTGTTGTTGCCTTTCTCTTTCTCCCCACGGCCATGTTCTGGTCCTCCGGTGTGCTGAAAGATCCCATCGTCAACGGTGCGCTGTGTATGCTGGCAGGCTTCTGCATCCGCTATTGGCACCAGACCACCAACCGGTTGAGAGAATACTTTCTGGTCGGGAGTGGGTTGTTGGTACTCTTTTATCTAAAATTCTACCTGGTGGCCATAGCCGCCCTGTTTATGGGGGTTTTGGCATGGGCCAAAGTGCTGAATGCTTTGGTATCCCGAAAAACATATAAACTACTCTTGACTTTGGGCTGGATTGTTTTGATGGGGGCGCTGGTGACACAGGTCAACAAAAACCTCCACTTTGACCAACTGCCCTCTGCGGTGTACAATACTCATCAGATAATTTACAGTGATTCGGATCCTGACAAAACCCTCCATTTCCCTGATCTGGAACCCACTTACACCAGTTTGATTCAGCACTTACCCAAAGGTTTTATTGCCGGGCTGTTCAGACCTTTCATGTGGGAAGTCAGGGGACCTTTGATGGTAGGAGCAATCCAAAGCCTTGTTTTTCTACTCTTATTTTTCTACAGCCTCTTTCATTCGCATCGCTATCGATTTACCGCTTTGAGTTGGATAGCAGTAGGCTACATTGCTGCTCTGGCCACCTTTCTACCTCTGGTATCTCCAAACCTGGGGTCACTGGAGCGCTACAAGGCCGCTTACCTGCCCTTCCTGCTCTTTATTCTGCTCATCATTCCTGTGAAGAGATTCCTTTCTAAAGAATAGGCTTTTCACTACCTTTGCAGCCTGATTTTCAGGACTATGGAGAAACCAGTTATCATTTTCGGAGCAAAGGGTATCGGCAAAGCCGCACTAGAGATTTTCAAAAGCAACCGCGTGGTTGTCTATGGGTTTCTGGAAGATGACGCAGAGATGCACGGCCAGGAGATAGATGATGTGACCGTATTAGGCAAAACAGACGATCACGGCTTTATCAAACTGATTGGTCAAAAAACAGAGGCCTTTGTAGCCACGGATGACAATGCCCTTCGCAAAAGACAGGTGAAGATGCTCATGGACACCCGCAAGGTGATGCCCACCAACGCCATCCATGATGCTGCGATCATTTCCAACTCTGCCGTCATTGGACATGGTAATTTTATCAATGCCCGTGTGACCCTGGGTGCCAATGCGGTCATTGGCCAGCATTGCCTTATTCACACTGGGGCCACCATTGAGCATGAGGTGAAAATGGGTGATTTTGTGCAAGTGGGAGCAGGCACCACCATCAACTCTGGAGTAGAGATCGCCAACGAAGCCTTTATTGGTAGCGGCTCTCTGATTGTAGCCGGAGTGAAAATTGGTAAAAAAGCCCGGATCGGTGCAGGATCGGTGGTCATCGCTGATGTGGCAGATGGCAAAACCGTTTTTGGTAACCCGGCCACCGTCATCGACTCAAAATAATCTTTTATAATGCCTTTTTGAGGCTCATTCGTTTAATTTGCTGTTTTAAACCACTATTCCTTTTTCAAACACCTTGCCGAAACAAGGCTCAGTTATGGAAGCAGAATACTTAAACCTACTTTACTATTGCTATTCGAGGATCGAGGATCCCGAATTATTCAGAGAGCAACATCACCTCAAATGTCTGGAACTCAATCTTAAAGGCCGCATTATTGTGGCCTCAGAAGGGCTCAACGGCACTGTTTCTGGCTTGCGAGCGGATTGTGAGCAGTACATGAAAGATGTACAATCAGACCCGAGGTTCAGCCACGTGGAGTTTAAAGTGGAGTCTGTGCCAGATCACACCTTCACCAAATTGCACGTGCGAGTGAAGCCCGAGATCGTGCACGCCAGCCTCCCTCACATTGACCCTACCAAACGAACCGGTGCCTATGTGGAACCGGACGAATTCAGGAAAATCTTGAAAGAGCAGCCCGAAGACACGGTCATTCTGGATGTACGCTCCAACTATGAGCACGAAGTAGGCAAATTCAAAAACGCCATTACACTGGACATTGAAAATTTCAGAGACTTTCCTGAAAAAGTAAAGGAGCTGGAATCGCTCAAAGATAAAAAAGTGATCACCTACTGCACCGGCGGTATTAAATGTGAAAAAGCCAGTGCATACCTCCTGGAGCAGGGATTCAAAGACGTACATCAGCTCCATGGTGGCATTATCAAATATGGCATAGAAGCAGAAGGGGAAGATTTTGAGGGAAAATGCTATGTTTTTGACAATCGGATCGTCAAAGACCTCAATAAGGTGAATCCAAAAATCATTTCCAGGTGCTATGTGACGGGAGTTCCCAGTGACCGAATGGTCAACTGCGCCAATCCGCACTGTAACAAGCACATCCCTATGAGCGAAGAGGGCGCCCGTGTATACAATGGCTGCTGCTCTGAGGAGTGTGCTAAAAATCCGGATGTGAGGCCTTATGATGGCACCGGGTTTTACCAAAAGGAAATGAACGGATATAACCCATATCGAGGGCTAAAGCGCCAAAAAAGTACCAGCTCTTAACATCTTAGAAAAATACTCCCTATGGCCAAATTTTCTGAAACAGATCTCATCATCAATCCGGATGGGAGTATTTATCACCTCAACTTAAAACCTGAGAACGTTTCTGACAAAATCATCACGGTGGGTGACCCCAGCAGGGTTCACCGTGTATCGCGCCATTTCGACAAAATAGAGTTTGAAATGAACAAACGTGAGTTCATCACGCATACAGGCACTTACAAAGGCAAAAGACTCACCGTCATCAGTACCGGAATGGGCACGGACAATGTAGAGATCCTGATGAATGAGCTGGATGCGGTATTCAATATTAACCTGAAGACCAGGGAGCCAAAGCCTAACCCTACACGCCTGAAAATCATCAGGATCGGTACGTCGGCAAGTATACAGAACGACATCCGACTGGGGAGTCATGTGATGAGTGAATACGGGATAGGTATGGACCCGATGGTTCATTTTTATCAAATGGAAATGGAGGGTCTGGAGCTTGAAGTGAGTCAGGCCTTACAAAAAGAAATAGGACTGCCCTACCTGCCCTATTGCGTACGGGGCTCCGATGAACTCATCGAGCAGTTTCGGGACAAAACCGTACTGGGCAACACCGTAACCTGTCATGGATTCTATGCGCCACAGGGCAGGTCACTCAGAGTGCCCATCCGTTACCCAGACCTGGTGGACAAGCTCAATTATTTTCATGTAGGTAATTTCTGGCTGACCAACCTCGAAATGGAAACAGCCGGGTACTACGCCCTGGCCAAACTGTTGGGCCATGAAATGATCAGCATGAATGCCATTATTGCCAACAGGATCAGGAATAAGTTTTCGAAAGACCCCAACAAAGTGGTGGACTCCCTTATCCGAAAAGTACTGGAAACAATCTAGAAATTATTTGGATGCTGAGTTATCCTTGAACATCGCCTCGATGGCCTTTTTCAACTCCTGTATGGCACTGGACAAATGAGACTTGGCATCCTGCCATTTGCCTTCATTTTTTCCCTTGTAGCTCTCAAAGTCCTTCTCCAGTTTCTCCTTTTTCTTCTTTAGCTCCTGGATCTTCTTCTCCACATCCTCGCGCACATCACCACTGGCATTTTTGGTTTCTACAATGAGTTGATCAATCTTTTTGCCAAGTTCAGCTAATATTTTCTCTACTTGTCCTTTAGTGTCGTTTGCCATTGGTTTGTTATCTGGTTCGTTAAGGAAATTAAAGATAAGGTCAATTATTTCCAACCATTGAGTTATACATTTATATCTTAGGCCCTTTAGACCCCATGAAATCCGCTGCAAACAGGCTCATCATCACTGTCATTGGCACCATTCTGCTGCCAATTATCGTGTATTCGGTATACGAGATTTCTTCCATCACAGAAGATGAAGAGGTCATTGAAAAAGTGTATCATGAACAACTCAATGCCATTATTTTTTCCGTAAATCAGTTTTCTGATGATAATCTCAGCAGCATTCTGAATAAACTGGAAGACAACCTGAGTGACTCTCTCACCCTCTCTGATGCCGAGCCTTTTCTGGCATTCAGTAATTTCAATGTGCTACTCCTTAAAGCTGCAGATTCCTCTCAGGCCAGGGCTGTGGTATTAAATGACCGACTCAAACCAAGAAACTGGCTGGCACTGCAAGACTCCCTGCTAGCCGCCAATCCCGAACTGAGTGAGCAGCTCCTGAGGTACAAAGCTGGAGGTTACCGCAAAATAGAACCCATAGGCACCATTAGGCTTGATGGTGAAAACCAACAGATCATCCGGGCAGTGCTCGATACTAAAATGGGCGAAATCCAGCTCACGGGTCTCCTCAGCATTGAAGGCTTTGCCAATAATGTACTGGCTCCAAAACTCCAGCAAATAGCAGAGGGTGAGCTGGTCATCACTCTGGGTTATTCGGCCACCAACCAACTCGTTTACCTGACCGACTCTCTCACCAATGATGTCATCCTTCGGAAAAGCATGTGGCTATTTCCTGACCTGGAAGTAGGGATCAGCTCCAGTAGCAAAACAGTGAAAGAACTGGTGGAAGAGCGAATGTATTATAATCTCGGCTCCTCTCTCCTGCTCATTTCCCTGCTCATCTTTGGCTTCAGTCTCGTGGTAAGAAACTTCAGAAGGGAAATGCACCTGGCTCAGACCAAGTCTGATTTTGTGTCCAACGTTTCGCACGAACTCCGAACACCGCTCTCACTCATCAGTATGTTTGCCGAAACTTTGTTTTTGGATCGGGTGCCCAGCCAGGCAAAGCGCAAAGAATACGAAGAAATCATTCTCAAGGAAACCAATCGTCTGACCAATATTGTCAATAAGATCCTGAACTTCTCGCAGATAGAAGCCAACAAACGCACTTACACCCCCACCCGCACTGACATCAATGAACTGCTTCGGGAGGTCATCCACGACTATGCCTATCACATCGAAAAAAACGGATTCACGCATAGTTGTGAACTCACAGAACCCCTTCCTCAACCCCTTGTGGACCGGGAGGGCCTATATGAGGCATTGGTCAACCTGGTGGACAATGCCATCAAATACAGTGACCAGGAAAAAAACCTGGTATTCAGAACTGGTCAAAAGGGCAATGCCGTGTACCTGGAGGTGGAAGACAAGGGCATCGGTATTGCCACAGACAAGGTGAAGCAGATCTTTGAGAAGTTCTACCGGGTGACGGACGGCAATGTGTACACCACACAGGGCGCCGGGCTTGGACTGGCATTGGTGAGCCACATCATGGATGCGCACAATGGGGACGTTGAGGTGGAGAGCACCCTCGGAAAAGGCAGTACGTTTAGATTAGTATTTTATCTTGAAAATCATGGCGAAAATATTAGTAGTTGAGGATGAACCCAACCTCCGGATTGGCCTAAAGGACAATCTGGAGTATGAACAATTTGAGGTAGTATTGGCCCGAGATGGCGTGGAAGCACTCCATCATCTGGACGGAGACCTTTTTGATCTCATTTTACTGGATGTGATGATGCCCAAAATGTCTGGTTTTGATGTGTGTAAAACAGCCAGAAAAAACGGTGTAGTGACCCCCATCATCTTTCTGACAGCCAAGGGAGAAGAGATAGACAAAGTGCTGGGCCTGGAATTGGGTGCGGATGACTATATCACCAAACCTTTCAGCATCAGAGAATTAATTGCCAGGGTGAAGGCCGTATTGCGCCGTGCACCGGGTGCCGTCAGTCCGGAAAAGGAAGCAATCCCTGAACAGCTACAGATTGGATGCCTCACCGTAGACTTCACCCACTATGAAGCCCGGCACACGACTCAGGGTCAGATGAAAATGTCACATAAGGAATACGAGGTACTTCTCTATCTCTACCAACACAAGAATGAAATCGTAAGCAGGTACCAGCTTCTGGAAGATGTCTGGGGGTATGACACCCAGCCCACCACACGCACGGTAGATAACTTTATTTTGAAATTAAGACAGAAAATAGAACTCAACCCGAATGACCCCAAACACATTCTGACCGTGCACGGAGCAGGTTACAAAATGCTTGTTTGAGATGAATCTGATTCTATTTTGTAAAAAAACAAAAATGTTGAAGTGGGGAACTTTTGATTTTATAAAACGTCTATTACCTTTCGACCAAAATTCGAACAATGCAACCTTCTAAACCACGTGTAATTAAAGACTTTGAAAAGTTGGATGAGAATCTGCAGGAGCAGATCAAGCTGGCCTATCCCTATGGTTTTTACGATTCTTTGATACATTTCTACAATAAGGACGGTAAGAAGGTATCGGCTTTGCCCTTTGAAACCGACGACAGGTATTACATGGTGCGCATGACCGTGGCAGAAGCCAAAGCAATCATCGAAGACGATGAGGATTTTGATGACGATGGTAACCTTAAAGACGAGATCAAGGACGACTATGAGAGCAAATACTCAGATGTGAGCTACATGAGTGACTACATTTCTGATGATGAGCCCACAGATGACGATGATTAAATTCATCCCGTTGATCACGTTACTTTTGCTGCTCGTCAGCTGCAAAGAAGATACCCAGACACCAGATCAGCCTGACACAACAGCGACAGCTTATTTATATGGTATGCTCTCTGTCACCGACTCTACCTATCTGATCGGTGAAGCGCCCTATGGACAAGCGACTTTCAGCCAGAAAGACAGTGTGGTCACCATCACTATAGCGCTGGAGCACTTTCCCCCCAACACCATTCATGCAGTACACCTACATCAGGGTGGCTGCGAAATGCCAGGCATGCACTGGAATCTTGGAGAACCCATGACCACCCGATTCTGTAATGAAACCAGCCTAGGCATCCCCTGGGCCAAACCCATGGCCGGCGATGTGGGTAATGTGAGCGTCGGCTATGATGGATCCGGGGTTTTCACCATCAAAACCGATCTTTGGAGACTGGGTAGCCAGGACCATCGAGACATCCTTGGGTTGTCCATCATTATCCATGAAGCTTATGAGGATTTTATCACCGAGTGCGATCCTTCACACACCCATAATCACACACATCCAAACGCCAAAGTGGCTTGCGGAATCATCACCCTGGACTGACAGCAGCCCCCCATCCTCTTATATCCCTTTTTAACCATCAAATATTCAGATTAATAAAAAACAAACGATATCATATTCAATATTCGCAACGTTTATCTACTTTTACTGAACATATATATACAAAACGGTGACATTTCGTGACAATCGTTGACTGAAGAGTGACAAACTTGGCTGGATTAGCCCGTATGATTGTATTGTAAAACAAGAACAATCGAACCAACAGGTCAAAACTCCAAAATCATGAAAAAACTAACAATGTCAGCAGCCGTACTCCTAACAGTTATGAGTGTGGCCTTTGCAGCCGGGGATGGCACAAATGAAAACAGGGCAAGAGTAATTGCCAGCAAGAGTGATATATTCAAAGTATTGTATGTAAACAGTGAATCTTCGGTGGTCAAAATACGACTCAGAGATCATGAGGGTAAGCTAATCCACACTGATCGGGTGAAGAATGAAGGTGGTTTTATGAAGCCATACGATCTCTCAAAACTCGAAAACGGAACCTACTATTTGGAACTAACAGATCAGTATGGCGTATTCAGTGAAAAAATAGAGCTACTACCTGAAAAAGAAAGTAGCACCCTTTCAGTAAAAGCACTGGAAAACAAAAAATATGAACTGTCTGTAGAACAAAATGAAAAACTACCTTTGCTCCTGACTATCTACAACTCTAATGAGGAGGTGTTATACAAGGAGAGGTATCAGGATATGAAAAACTTCTCACGAGTGTATGATCTATCCCAATTTGATTCTCAAAACTTTGTATTTGAACTCACAGACCATAACTCTACAAGAATTGTCTCTGTAGATTAAAAATATACTTCTTTATACTATTACAAATGCCTTCCTGATTCAGGAAGGTTTTTGTTTTTTATGACAACCAGTGACAATCATTTACAGCCAGATGACCACCAATAATTCTAAAGACAGTATAATTGAATAGACATTTTAACGATTAAATGAAATCCTTCATAACACTACTCATTTTCATTTTACCGCTGGTTGGCATCTCCGATGATCTACGCCGGGTGGTGGACCTTCGTGGAGAATGGCGCTTTTCCATAGGCGACAATCCCAGGTGGGCCAACCCAGACTTTGATGACCATAACTGGGAGAAAATCTTCGTGCCATCTGCATGGGAAAATGAGGGGTTTAGTGGGTTTGATGGCTATGCCTGGTATAGAATCACCATAGACCTTCGCGGGCTATCCGAAAACAATCTATATCTCGTGCTCGGCTACATCGATGATGTAGATCAGGTATTTCTCAATGGTGAAATGATTGGTTTTTCAGGATCTTTCCCTCCCAGATTTTATACTGCTTACCAGTCTTTCAGGCGATACCGCATTCCACCTGAGCTACTCAATAAGGATGGTAAAAATGTCATCGCGGTGAGGGTATATGATACCGTACTGGATGGCGGCATCATCAAAGGCGATGTGGGCATCTACACCAACAGAAATGAACCCGAAAAAACCCTGCTCCTCGAAGGACTGTGGCGCTTTCAGGAGGGAGACAATGAGCGTTGGAAAGAAAACGACTATGACATCAGTGATTGGGAGTACATGATGGTGCCCAGCTTCTGGAAGAGCATGAAATACTCACGCTTAGAGGGGGTTATTTGGTACAAAAAAGAATTCGTCTTACCTCCGCAGCTACAGGAAGAATCCATGCTCATGCTGGTACTTGGCAAAATAGACGACTTTGACCATACGTATCTGAATGGCGTACTCATAGGCTCCACCAACGACGGAAAGCCACTGGGATACTCCAACTCCTGGCATCAGTACAGGGTGTACCCCATCCCCAATGAGCTTCTGAACAGGAAGGGCAAAAACATTATCTCAGTGCGGGTAAAAGACATTGGGGGAAACGCCGGAATCTACGAAGGACCATTGGGCATCGTTCCCTTCTCCAACTACAGGCAACTACTCAACGCCCGGGACTACTAATTACCTGTACCATACCACCGGGCAATCACCGCCTCGGCAGGTTTGCCCTGAGGAGTAAAAGACAGGTCCTGAGGTCCTCCATGACGTTCGTCAAAATGCCACTTCCAGAAGAAGCCTCCGGCAAACCAGGGCTCCTTCCAAAGCACTTCATAAAGCGCCTGGTAAGCCCGCGCTTGTAGCTCCATATTCACCTGGTCAGCCGATTGTGAAACTTCCCAATGATTACCTACTGCTCCATTGGCACTCTGATATCCATACTCTGCAAAAAGGATCGGCTTATGGTAGAGGGCCCCAAACGATCGTAGCTTCCTGACCAATGGTGCCCATGCCCTTTTGATAGTGGCAACATCCGGGTCCTTCTCATGCACCAGTGGAAAATAGGCATCCACTCCGATATAGTCCATTTGATCCCAAAACGGGACATTTTCATAGTTATCCCAATTGGCTGCATACGTGAGCTGACCATGGTACTCCCTTTTAATGTCCTGAATAAGCTGACTCCAATATGCCGGCCGTTTCACCACTGCCACCTTATACTCTGTGGCAATACAAAACAGCTCTACCTGCATTTTCTCAGCCAGCCTGGCATAGGCCATGGCGTATTCCCTATAGTGTGCTTCCCAAATTTTCCATTTTTCTTCACTGTCCAGGTCAAATTCACCAATCCAACTACCCCGCTGCCATACATGTGGCTTCAGCATTACTTTGAGACCGCAGGCATGTGCCAGCCGTATCAGCTCCTCCGCTCCCTCCAGCCGCTCCCCCCACCATTGTCGCTCATGGTTGAAATGCACCTCCGGCTCATTTTCCCGGCTAAAACCAAAAGGGATCACTGCCACCCAGTCCCCATTCACCCTCCGAACTGCATTCATTTGTGTCGAATCGATCACGAAATGTGGATTAACAAGACTCACCCCATTGATCCTTGATGATAACAGCACAGTAGATTCATCTGAGCTCATCACCATCAAAGCGCTCAGGGCGATGATCAATACGAGCAGGAAAACAAAAACCTTTCGGAACATTAAGATTGAATCTAAGTTTTGATAACTTAAACGTTAAATTATTCAAAATTTTGACCAAAAGTATCGACTTCAACACCCTACTGGTAAAGCGGCTGAGAAACAGAGATGTAACAGCCATGGATTATCTCTACGAACACTACTCTGACGCTCTCTACGGGATCATCTATCGCACACTCAAGCACACAGAAATAGCTGAAGAAACCCTACACGATGTATTCATTAAGATTTGGGATCAAATAGAAAGCTATGATGCCAGCAAGGGCACTCTTTTCACCTGGATGTATCGCATTGCCAGAAACCGGGCCATAGATGCACGCCGGTCTAAGGACTTTAAAACCGCCGATAAATCTGATGACATCACAGGCTTCGTAGATATGTTTGAATCTTCGTCAAACGCTGAAGAAGACTACATTGGATTGTCAGGAGTTTTAAGTGAAATAGGTGAGATGTGTAAGAAGCTCATTCAGCTGAACTTCTTCATGGGGTACTCCCATGCAGAAATCTCCAAGAATGAGGACATGGCCTTGGGAACCGTAAAAACCAGGCTTAGAAACTGTTTGAAAGACATCAAATTAAAACTGAGTAAAGATTTTGAATAAGCAAGAAATATTAACGGGCGGGTACCTGGCAGCCTACATCACTGGTGAACTCAGCGCGGATGAGGAACAAGAGATAGAAACGCACATCGCTTCCGATCAGCAGGTCAGACGTGAATATTTCGACCTGCAAAAAACGTTGGAGTTGGTGGCGTTTCACCATTCCATCGCCCCCTCACCAGTGGTCAAAAAGTTCGTCATGCAAAATGAGTCTGTGATCAAAAACATACACAGTCCGGGAGAAAGCAGTGGCGGCTCCAGATACCTGATGGCAGCGAGCATCACCGTAGCCTTAATATCAGCCCTCTCAGCTTTCTATTTTTGGAATCAGTGGAAAGACACAGACAGTCGCCTTGCACTGCTCACCGCACGGAATATAGAAATGGCAGAAAGCTATCAGCGCGTAAACCAGGAGCTTACGGGCATTCGGGGAGACCTTGCGGTACTGGTAAGTCCAGAATTCAGTCGGATCATCCTGAACGGAACCGACAATGCAACTGATGCCAAAGCAGTTATCTACTGGAACCCTACAGAGGAGGAAGTGTATCTGAATTCAGCCAATCTGGCTCAACTCCCTCAAAACCAGCAGTATCAACTATGGGCCCTCATAGATGGGGTGCCGGTGGATGCTGGTGTGTTTGATGCTTCAGATGGCACCTTCCAGATCATGAAAAACATTGCCAGAGCGGATGCCTTTGCCGTGACGATCGAACAGTCGGGAGGATCTGAAAGCCCTACACTATCTACCATGCAGGTGTATGGAGAGTCCTGATCGGTAGACATATAGCATTGAAAAACGATACCCTGAATGGATCAACCTTCAGGGTATTTTTTTGCTTTATGAAATGGATTCTGTGATAAGCCGAAGAAGACTCGGGTAAACTTCTGACAGAAATGTCAATATTTTATCCATCCAAGAAATCCAGAAGACACAGGCTTTACGTAAGTACTTCAGTTTCTGTTCAGAAACTTGCTTAAAGCTGGTTGATTAGCGCCGTGAGGGGACTCACGGCGTTTTTTGTATGCATTAGGATTTTTAGAACCGTTCTATATCTGCACCCAGTGCCTTCAATCGCTTGTCGATAAACTGGTAGCCTCTGTCTATCTGCTCCACATTGTGGATAGTGGATGTACCATCCGCCGACAAAGCAGCAATCAGCAATGATACTCCGGCCCTGATGTCGGGTGAGGTCATGCTAATGCCCTTGAGGTCAAATGCCCGGTCCAGACCGATCACTGTGGCTCGGTGTGGGTCACAAAGTATAATCTGAGCCCCCATATCGATCAATTTATCAACAAAAAAGAGTCGGCTTTCGAACATTTTCTGATGGATAAGTACCGTTCCCTTAGCCTGAGTGGCTGTCACCAGCACAATACTGAGCAGATCAGGAGTGAAGCCAGGCCATATGGCATCGGCTATGGTCAGGATGGATCCATCTATGAAAGACTCGATCTCATAATGCTCCTGTGCAGGCACGTAGATATCATCTCCTCTGAATTCCAGTTTAATTCCTAATCTTCTAAAGGTGTCAGGGATAATCCCCAGCATATCGATTCTGGCATCCTTGATGGTGATTTCTGACCTGGTCATTGCTGCCAGACCAATGAAACTCCCTATCTCGATCATATCCGGGAGCATGGTGTGATCCGTGCCACCCAAAGATTCCACTCCTTCTATTTTCAGGAGATTACTTCCAATTCCCTCAATCCTGGCTCCCATGCGTACCAGCATGTTGCATAGCTGCTGAATATAGGGCTCGCATGCGGCATTGTAGATGGTAGTAAGTCCCTCAGCCAGCACAGCCGCCATGATGATATTGGCTGTACCGGTGACAGATGCTTCATCCAGGTGCATGTAGGTACCCTTGAGCTTCCCGCTTACCGTATAAAATGAGTTTTTTGCGTCATAATCAAACTGAGCACCCAGCTTCTGAAAGCCCACAAAGTGAGTGTCCAGTCTCCTTCGGCCAATTTTGTCTCCGCCCGGACGTGGCATCTTGCCAGTGCCATATCTGGCTAGCAGTGGCCCCAGAATCATGATCGATCCCCTGAGTGATGACGCCTTTTCCTTAAAGTCTTCAGTATCCAAAAACTTCAGGTTCACGTCTTTGGCTGTGAACCGATAAGACTCTTCGTCAGTCTTTTCTATCTGCACACCCAAGTCTGCCAGCAGATCTATGAGCTTGATGACATCCCGAATATTAGGAATCTTATGAATATGTACTGGCTCTGAGGTGAGCAATACAGCCGAAATAATCTGTAGGGCTTCGTTTTTGGCTCCTTGTGGAACGATGCTTCCTTTGAGGCGGTTGCCTCCCTTCACTCTAAATGAAGCCATTTAGTTGTTGTTTCTTCTGCGTTTGTTGGAGAAATTTCTTTTACCGCCTTTGTTGTTATTGTTGCGGTTTCTGTTTTGGTTTTGGCCCTGGTGCTGACCTCTATTGTTATTATCAAATGATCGCTCCTTGCGCTCACTGCTATCGAAAAGACCATTGGCCTTCACCTTTTCTATATCGATATCCAACTGATCTTTAGACAGTTGTTTGATGTTTTTCAGCACTTGCTCATCCTCAATATTGTCTCTGTTCCAGGTCAGGTAGAAAGACTTCATGAGTTTACCAATGGCCACGATGGCCGCTTCTTTTTCTTCGGGGTCTTCCAATGCGATAGCATTGTTGATCAGAATTTCAATATTTCTGCCATAGTGGCGAAACTTGATCTCATTGGACTGATAACGCATGCGATCCGGCTTACGCTCCAGGATGGTTGATTCTGGAATCGGGAAAGGGCTTTCCACATCCAGGTCAAACTTAGATATGATGAATAGATCATCCCACACCTTCTGCGTGTATTCGCTGGCATCTTTGCTAAACTCCGGATTGATCATTTTCATCAATTCCACAATCAGGGCAGCATATTTGTTGCGCTTTTCTTTATCGTCGGTCGCTTTCAGATGCTTCACCAGGTTCTGCACGTTTCGGCCGTACTCTCTCAACGTAAGATGAGGACGCTGGGTATTGTATTCTAAACTCATTGATTTTTGATTTTGCTCAAAACTAAAGTAAATCCAACATTAGGCCGCACATGCAGGGGATAATTCATGCAGTTTCGGCAGCCAACAGGTATAAAAAGGGAAAAAATGCAAATTTTCAGAAGTCCAATGCTGCTATACACTTCAGCTCTATGGCTATGGGTGTAGGCAGGGCGTTTACCTCCACTGTAGTGCGGCAGGGCTGCACATCTTCAAAGTACTCTGCGTAAATTCGGTTAAAGGTACCGAAATCATCCTTCATATTGGTAAGAAAAACGGTAACATCCACCAAATGTCTCCACCCAGCACCGGATGCTTCCAGAATGTCTTTCACATTGTTGAAAACAGAATGACATTGGGCTTCTATGTCATACGCTACAATTTCACCCTGATCATTGAGGGTAACACCCGGAATTTCCTTCTTCCCTTTCACTCTGGGGCCTACACCAGATAAAAACAGGAGGTTGCCCACTCTGCGAGCATGGGGATACAGGCCTACAGGCTCGGGCGCTTTGTCTGATTGATAAATGCTCATAACTCTTTT
This sequence comes from Marinoscillum sp. 108, assembly GCF_902506655.1. Taxonomy (NCBI): domain Bacteria; kingdom Pseudomonadati; phylum Bacteroidota; class Cytophagia; order Cytophagales; family Reichenbachiellaceae; genus Marinoscillum; species Marinoscillum sp. 108. The sequence goes on from NZ_LR734817.1 coordinate 495,603, forward strand.
GAAAAATAAATTTTAGAATCATCAGGATTTGGCTGTGGTTCAAAGTCCACTACATCAAAGCCCTGGTGTATGGCAAAATGAATCATAGACCGGTGACTGTTACGCGCTTTGAACTTTAAAGATCTATACCCCTTCAGCTTACACCAAACCTCCATTTTCTGTAGCAGGATCTTGGCAACGCCCCGCCCCCGAAATGCAGGCACTACACCACCCATCCAGCTATAAAAGACCTTTCCATCTAAAAACCGGTCATAGCCCACCTTGAATCCCGCCAACTTCCCGGCGATCTCAGCGATCAGAATGACGGACTCGCCGCCCAAAAGCCTGTTGGTATATTCTGCTGCGGTATATCCATTTTCAAACTCAGGAATCTGCTCCTGAATCTGAATGGCCTCCTCTATCGTACCAGAGCGAACCACCACCTGCATCAGCTCTTTCGGCTTTCGTTCATCAAATCCTCAATTTCCTCAGCGTGGATAGGAATATTTCTCATCAGGTTTTTATGCCCGTTTTCGGTGATAAGAATATCATCTTCCAGCCTGATACCAATCCCCTCTTCGCGGATATAAATACCAGGCTCCACGGTAAAGACCATGCCCGGCTCAAATTTCTTATATATAGATGCCACATCATGTACATCCAGGCCCAGGTGGTGAGATGTACCATGCATGAAATACTTCTTATAAGCTGGCCAGTCAGGGTTCTGATTCTTCACATCAGTCTTATCTATCAGACCAAGTTCTATTAACTCCACTTCCATGAGAGCCCCCACAGCCTTATGATACTCAGGAATAGCGCTGCCCGGAGTGAGCAGCTCAGTAGCCTGATTTTTCACCCTGAGCACTGCATCATACACCTGCCGCTGCCTCTTGGTGAAGCGTCCGTTCACAGGAATGGTGCGGGTCATATCAGCATTATAGTTGGCATATTCAGCGCCCACGTCCATCAGCATCAGGTCCCCGTCTTTCAACTGTTGGTTGTTTTCAATGTAATGAAGCACACAGGCATTGGCTCCTCCAGCGATAATTGGTGTGTAGGCAAACCCCCGTGAACGGTTAGAAAGAAAAACATGGGCGTACTCCGCCTCTACCTCATACTCCCACACTCCGGGGCTCACCGTTTCCAAAATTCTCCTGAATCCCTGCTCCGTAATGTGGCAGGCATGCTCTATCAGCTTAGTCTCTATGCCAGACTTGATGGTGCGCAAGTCATAGATGATGGGTGCCAACCGCTCATATTTATAAAGTGGGAACCGGGACATGCACTGCTTGATGAACCGGTCGTTGGCCGTCTCTACCAGCGAAGCATTCCTGATGTGCTCATTGGTTGGTAAATAGATATGTTCAGTCTCAGCCAAAATGGTATAGAGCATTTTTTCAAAATCCTGATTCCATTTGATGTTCTGAATGCCCGAAATCTCCTGACCCTCTTCTTTGGTCAGTTTATGCCCTTCCCAAATGGCTATTTCCTCGTTTGTCTCTCTCAGGAAGAGAAGTTCACGCATTTTTTCATCCGGAAAATCCGGAGCCAGAATACAGATAGACTCTTCCTGATCCACTCCTGTGAGGTAAAAGAGATCCGAGTTTTGCTTAAAACTCATCGTACCATCTGCATTGGTGGGCATGACGTCATTGGAGTGGATGATCACCACAGAATGTGGCTTTAGCCTTGAAACAAGTCTCTTCCGGTTCTCTACAAAAAGCTGTTGATCTATTTGGCCGTATCTCATGGGTTTTTCTTTAGTAAGTCTGTTGCTAACAAAGAGGCACCAAGCTGAAATCAGGGGTTGCCACATGCTCAAGGTGGGTGCCGCTCCTCAGCCCTAAAGTTAGTATTTCTTTTTCGGCTCAGGAGACTTCACCCCATGGAGCACGAAAAAAAGGACTACATTTTGTAGTCCTTTTTGCACAACGTAATCCTAAAACCAACCTATTCTTTAGAGGGCGGTAAATGACACTACTACCACATCTGAATTAAACACTTCAGGACCATCTCCGTTATCCGGAAAACCATATTCACCATCAGCGGGGCTTTCTATGTGAAGCATTGGAAACAGCTTATCACCAGCAGCTACTGTGGCACTGCCCAGATCCACCATCACATCACTTGTGCTTCCTGCATTGACAAATGTCTGACCGAGTACCGGCCCTGGTGCTCCATTGCCATTGTCTTCGTGGATCACAATCCAACCATCTACTCCAGCCTTCACCTCATCTATTGTCACCATATTGTTCATGACAATCTGATCAGACACCATAACTGATGGAGCTTCTATGTCTATGGAACTAAATGTGATCGGCAAGTCAAAACCATTTGCTCCGTCAAATTCGTAGGCACCAATGGTTCCGCTTTCATTGTGAAGCATGATCCATAGGGTTTCACCATCAGATAGGGGCTCATCATCCTTAAAGGTGATGGCTACATTTTCTGTGGTACCAGCATCTATAGCTACAGGATTAGAAATAATCCCCGGTGCTACGAATGAACCGGCACCATTGTCTCTATGTACCACCACCCAGGAGGGTTGCCCCACTGTAATGCTCTCCACCATCAGTGTGTTTTGAGATACCACCTGATTGCTGGCCATGAACGAACCCGAAGGAGCTTCCAAAGTCATCGGAGCTGTAGTGATAGGGCCATCAAAGCCATTGGCTCCATCAAACTCATATTCACCAATAACTCCATTCTCAGTATGGAGCATAATGTAAATCACATCTCCGGCACTTAGCGCAAAATCACTATTCAGTTCTATGGCCACATCTGAGTTAGTTCCAGCCGGGAGCTGTACCGGAGTGGAAATTATCCCTGGTACTTCCGGACCATCCTTAGTAGCATTGCTAGCATGCACCACTACCCAACCAGTGGCATTAAGCGTCAGCTCACTGGCCGTAATCATATTTCCCTGTACAACCTGCCCCACTGCTGAAATACTTCCAGTAGGGGCGAGAGTTTCTATTCCTATAACTACTACGTCATTGGCAAAAACCTCCGGATCATCACCATTTTCTGGAAAACCGTACATCCCGTCAGCAGGACTTTCTATATGGAGCATTGGGAAAAGCATTTCACCACCAGCGAATACCGCATCCCCCAAATCGATGGCAACATCACTGTTCATACCAGCCGAAACCATGGTCTGACCCAAAACCGGCCCGGGTGCACCACTGCCATTGTCGGCATGAATGACCAACCAGCCATCTACAGCCGCTTTCACCTCACCTATTGTTACCCAGTTTTCGTTCACCACCTGATTTGATGCGGTGATACCCGGAGCAGATACTGTAATGTCAGTCATGACTATGTTTCCATCGGATAGTATGGGTCCATCAAAGCCATTGGCTCCATCAAACTCATAAGTGCCTTCAATACCGTCGTCTGTATGAAGCATTACCCATAGTTTGTCGCCATCCATGAGATCATCCACCTCTGTAAGCGTAAGCTCCAGATCATTCTGTGATCCGGCCTCCACGAGGAGTGGCTCAGATATGATACCAGGTACCACTGGAGTACCATCTTCATTACTGGCATGCACTACCACCCATCCTTTACTGTCAAAATTGACATTGGACACCCTGATAGTATTCTGAGAAATTGTCTGACTGGAGACTGTCAGCATACCGGAGGGCATTTGCTCTTCAGGCTCCATATCTGTGGTATCATCATCCCCACATCCGGCAAACAAGAATGCTCCCGCCAGGAATAATAATGAACTGTGATTGAATAATCTTTTAGTACGTCTCATTTTGAATAATTTATGTTGGATTAATTCTTTACAATGCCCTACCTACGACCGAATAGATGTCTCTGGATTTTATTAATTCAATATTTTCTCAAAAAAGTACAAATACAGGTGTCACTATGGAGTTCACCCATCATTCAGAGCTTCACGTAATAGAGCTTTATTCATGGCTATTCCGTATTATTGAAGATGACTCGCCTGATCGGCCTATATGTACTTTCTATTCTACTTTTTGCTGGTAGTACTGCCAGTGGTCAGCATAAATATTGGCTTGACCATACCTCTCTGGCTACACTCAGCGTGATCCTCCCGGAGCCAGACCGATGCTCCGAATGGATCAATGCCTGCACCTATACACTTACTGCGGATCAAACGTCTGCCGTCATCGCTGCAGGAGGTGTACTCACTCCAATGCTTTCCTTTGCCCCGGCTGCACTCGCACACAAAGACCCTATCCTGAGCTTTGCATTAGAGCAGATTCAGGCCAACTATTTTCTGAAAATGGGCCTCACTGGTAAAGGGGTGAAAATTGGGATTATCGATGGGGGTTTTTTGAGGGCTGACAGGGATCCCACATTGAGTCATCTTTTTCAGAAAGGATTGGTTAAATCCTACAAAGACTACATCACTCCTGAGATGGAGGCTTATGGCGGGGCCATCGGACTGGATGACAATCACGGCACTGAAGTATGGCAGCTCATTGGCGGATATGACAAAGAAAAGAACATCCTCTATGGACTGGCCCAGGAAGCTGAGTATTACCTGGCCAGGACTGATCATGGTGCCTATGAAAAAAGAATAGAAGAAGATCTCCTCATTTTAGCACTCGAGGATATGCAGCGACAAGGGATCCGGTTAGTCAATGTTTCGCTGGGCTATAATCTGGGTTACTCTGATGCATCAGAAAACTACCGACCCAGCCAGATGGATGGTAAATCCACAGCCATCGCCCGGGCGGTGGAAATAGCCGCCACCCAGAAGGGGATGCTGATCGTGGTGGCAGCTGGCAATGAAGCCCGGGATGCCTGGCAGACCCTTTCGACACCTGGTGATGCTCAGCATGCCCTCACTGTAGGTGCCAGCAAATTTGACATCTGGGACAAAATGGACTACAGCAGCATCGGACCTGACTATACCGACTTTGTAAAACCGGATATCTCGGTGTATTCCACCCTTGGCACGTCCTACTCTACCCCTGTCGTAACGGGCCTTGTGGCATGCATCTGGCAAATGGACTCCACACTCACTAATCTCGAAATCATCGATATCCTGAAGCAGGCGGGAAATTTCTATCCCTACCCCAATAACTACCTGGGATACGGGGTACCCACCTGCCCGAATATCATTAAGATCATGAGTGGTGAGACCATCAAGCGACCACAAAAGGTCAAAACATCAAAAGAAAGCTACAAACTCACCCGTGATTTTGACACAAAGTATCTCGTAGCCTTTCATAAAAAAGATGAGCGAAATGTGATGGCCAGAGTGGTGTACCGACCTATGGGAAATAAGGTGAAAATAAAAAGGATAACCATGGCCCGACAAACCAGTCTGCTGATAGGCACTGAGGTAATAGAGATCTTTTGGGAGTAAAACAAAACCGGAAGGGCTGCGCCAATATGATTTCCATTTTGCCCTTCCGATTTTTGTTTTTAGGTAACTAGAATTCTCCAACAAAACCGCTATTGTGATTACTGGAGAGGAAAACACCAACCGTCTGTTGGCATTACAATATTAGAGGACTCTGAAGATGATCAACCTCTCCATTTTTCGGTAATGTGCGTTAGGTATTTCTACCGACTGATAAAAAATTCATGGGTATTGTCCATTTGACACCTGTTTGTTCGTCAAAGGGTAAAGAGTTTAAATTTTTACTAACCAATTTTAACGTTATGAAACAATTCTTGTATTTATTCAGAGGGGGCGATGAGGAATATGCCCGGCAATCACCAGAGCAAATGCAGGCTCACATGGCCAAATGGGGTGAGTGGATGCTTAAAATAAGTCAGAATGACCAGCCAGTGCCCGGTCTTCCGCTTCAGGCCGAAGGAAAGGTGGTCTACAATGGAGGTGAAACGATCACAGACGGCCCATTCATGGAAGGCAAAGAACTAGTGGGTGGTTATGTGCTGGTAGAAGCCAATGACCTGGACCATGCCGTAGAGCTATCCAAAGACTGCCCGATTTTTGAGTTTGGTGGGTCTCTGGAGGTGCGGGAAGCTGTAGAGATGTAAATAATTTCCAGGAACACCCCAAACGATGATGGGGTGTTCTATTTTTATCCAATGGCAGGAAACCAACAAGCCACTCAGGTCATCGATCATCTGTTTCGCAATGAGTTTGGGAAGGCCGTGGCCTATCTCACAGGTAAATTTGGCCCAAGCCACCTGAGTGCAGCTGAAGATGCCGTGCAGGATGCCTTGATGAAAGCCATGCAATCATGGCCGTTTGGGACGATTCCTGACAATCCCACTGCATGGATCATCAGGGTGGCCAACAACAAACTCATCGATCAGCTCCGCCGCCAGCAGAAAGTATACTATGCCACGCAACTGCCTGAAACTCCGGAAGCGCCTCCTATCATTTCAGATGACCTTTTCAAGGATGAAATGGTGAAAATGATGTTTGCCTGCTGCAATCCGGCTATGAGTACGGAGCACCAGCTGATCCTCACCTTGAAAATCCTTGGGGGTCTTTCCATCAGGGAAATCGCCTCCTCCCTCCTCAAAAAGGAAGAAACTATTGCCAAAGCATACACACGAGCCAAAAAGAAATTCAAGGAAGAAAACCCGACACTTGAAATCCCCACCGCAGGAGAGATTCAAAACCGACTGGTGGTAGTATTGAAAGTCCTGTACCTCCTATTCAATGAAGGCTACAAATGCACTGAGGGTGATCAGCTGATCCGCAAAGAACTCTGCGAGGAAGCGATGAGGCTCAATCACATCCTTTTGGACAAACCCGAAACCAACAACGAATGGACCCGGGCACATATGGCACTGATGCACTACCATGTAGCTCGATTCGCCGCACGAACCGACGAGTCCGGGGAGGCGATCTCATTGGAACTTCAGGATCGATCCAAATGGGACGCACAACACATCGAACTGGGCAATCGCTACCTAAATACCATACCTGAGGGCTATCACAACGAATATTTTATTCAGGCAGCCATCAGCGGCATTCATGTCAATGCCAGATCGTATGAACAAACCAATTGGGCCGGAATTCTCACCTTGTACAATCATCTTTATTCACTAAAGCCCAACCCACTGATCGCACTTTATCGCATCATCCCTGTGGCGATGACTCATGGTCCTGAAGTGGCCCTTTCAGAACTCTCCAAACTGGAAAATGAACCTCTGCTCAAGCACAACCACCTTCTGTCTGCCACCCGGGCAGAACTCTACTGCCAGTTGGCAGATTGGCCGAAAGCCAAAACTGCGCTGCATGAAGCCATCCAAAAAGCCGAAAACGACAAAGAGAAGGCCTTTCTCAATCGTAAATTAGTTTCCATTCCCGGCAATTGACGTAATACCACTCTCACCATAAGACTATGTTGAGACATTATACATCAAGTACATAAATCAGTAGTAAATTTGCGCCCCTATGGAGGAGCACGAAATGATAGAGCTGTCAAATGGCATCAGGATAATCCACAAGCAAATCACCAATACCAGGATTGCGCATGTGGGCATCATGCTGGACATAGGCAGTCGTGATGAAGCGCAAAATGAGCAAGGAATCGCTCATTTCTGGGAGCATATGGCCTTTAAAGGCACCAAAAAGAGAAAATCCTTCCACATCATCAACCGTCTGGACTCCCTAGGTGGAGAACTCAATGCCTACACCACAAGAGAGAAAATTTGCTTCTATGCCTCTTTGCTGGACAATCACCTGGACAAAGCCGTGGAGCTGCTGGCAGACATCACTTTCAACTCTACCTTCCCGATGGCTCAAATTGAGCGTGAGCGCATGGTCATTCTGGAGGAAATGTCCATGTACCTGGATACGCCCGAAGATGCCATACAGGACGATTTTGATGAGTTGATCTTCAAAGATCACCCCTTGGGCAAAAACATTCTGGGCACACAGGACACGGTAAACTCCTTCAAGCAAAAGGACTTTCTGGATTTTCTGGACAGAAACCTCAATACGGAAAAAATCATCCTCTCGAGCGTGGGCAATTACTCAGCCAAAAAGCTTCAGAAGATGGCCGAAAAGTACCTCGTGGCAGTCCCTCACAAAAATCACACGCCAAAAAGAAACTTTTTCGAGGGATATCGCCCCCTGATCGAAACTGTGAACAAGCCCATTTCCCAGGCGCATGTTGCCATGGGGAGTACTTCTTATGGTCTCCTGGATGAGCGACGCATTCCATTTTTTCTCCTGATCAATATTTTGGGTGGACCGAGCATGAACTCGCGCCTGAATATGTCGCTAAGAGAAAAGCATGGGTTTGTCTATGGTGTAGAGGCCAGCTACACCCCATATTACGAAACCGGGCAGCTCGGCATTTACTTTGCCACTGATCCCAAAAATCTCAAAAAGAGTCTGAGACTGGTAGAAAAGGAACTCGACCTCATGAAGAAGCAGCCAATGGGTCATCTACAACTTCACAAAGCCAAGCAGCAGATCAAAGGTCAACTGGCCATGTCTGAAGAAAATAACAACTCGATGATGCTGATGATGGCCAAAAGTATCCTTGACCTGGGCCGGATACCGGACATCAATGAGCTCTTCAAAAAAATAGACCAAACCACAGCCAGTCAATTACTGGAGCTGGCCCGTGAAAATTTCCAGACGGACAAAATGAGTCAATTAACTTATTTGCCTGAATAGGTTTGCACGCTGAAAATCTCTTAATTTTACCCCATGGATTTTCTGCCAACCGAGCTCCAAAAGTATGTAGAAGCGCACACCAGTCCGGAGACTGAGCTGCTTCGTCGCATTAATCGGGAAACACATCTCAATATTCTTAAACCCAGAATGCTCTCTGGCCACCTTCAGGGCAGGGTGCTCGCCATGCTCACTCAGATGATTCGCCCAAGGTATGTCCTGGAGATTGGCACCTACACGGGGTACTCGGCACTTTGTATGGCAGAAGGCATGCAGCCGGGCGGAAAACTGGTGACCATAGAAGTAAATGAGGAGCTAGCCACACTCACACAGGGGTACTTTGCAGAGTCCCCTTTTGATGAACTGATCGATTTTCGCATTGGCGATGCACAAGAAATCATCCCCACACTGAGTTATACCTGGGACATGGTTTTTGTGGATGCCAATAAGGAAACTTACCCACAGTATTTCGAATTGATCCTTCCTCAGCTTCGCAAGGGAGGGTTTATGATCATAGACAATGTGCTCTGGAGCGGCAAGGTGACTACCGATGATCAAAAAGACAAGGCCACTGCTTCCATCAAAGCGTTTAACCAGATGGTGCATGATCACCCGGAAGTAGAAAACGTATTATTTCCCATCAGAGATGGCTTAATGGTATTGAGAAAAATATGAGGATTGTACTTTTAGGACTGCTTCTTTCTATTCATACTTTTTCATTTGGTCATGTAGGTGGCGTACCCGTGGTACCGGCCAGTATAGAAATCGCTGGGATAAAACTCAAACTCACTCCAGATGCACGCGAAGAAATCCAAAAAGATGTGAATGCCCTCAGGGCCAGTGAAAAATACTTTCAAATCAAACTGGATCGTGTCAACTTGTATTTTCCCATCATAGAACGGGTACTGAAAGAAGAAGGTGTGCCCGACGAGATCAAATACCTCTCCATACAGGAAAGTGCGCTCATTTCTGATGCTGTGTCGTCCGCAGATGCCGTAGGATACTGGCAGTTCAAAGATTTTACCGCACGAGAAGTGGGCCTGAGGGTAGACTCCAAGATAGATGAACGGAAAAATATCGTATCAGCCACACGTGGGGCTGCCAAATATTTCAAACGCAATAATTTTTACTTCAAAAACTGGATCTACGCGGTAAGTGCTTACCAGGCTGGAGCTGCTGGTGCCAAGAAATATGTGGATAAGGAGAATTTCGGGTCGGACAAGCTCACCATTACCAGCAAAACACACTGGTATGTACTGCGCTTCATTGCACATGTCATTGCATTTCAGGATGAAGTGGGTGATCCACACAGCGAAGGCCTCCGCCTTCTGGAGCATGATAAGGGTGCTGGCAAAACCCTTGATCAGATTGCCAATGAGTTTAAGGCGGACCAGGCCATAGTGACTGACTACAACAAATGGTTGTCTCACGGAAAAATCCCAGATGACAAAGTATATACCGTCATCATTCCCATCAAAGGCAAAGCACCTAAGGGTTTGGAAAAAGAAAGCGATCAAAGGCCTCTGACCCGGTCCATTGAAGCAATTGAGCCTGTCAAGTATCCGGATCAAATTGCCTCAGGTATTACCAAAAACCAAAAAGCCATATTCTTTAAGGTTAATGGGCTGGAGGCTGTAATGGCTGGTGCAGAGGATAATATCGTGAGCTTAGCTCTGAAATGTGGGATCAGCAGCACTCAACTTATCAAAAACAATGATCTCAATCCGGGTGAAGAAGTGCGATCCGGGGAGATTTACTATGTAAGCAGTAAGCGAAACCGTTCTGCCATCAGGTTTCATGTGGCACAATACGGTGAGTCTCTCTGGGACATTTCTCAAAAATATGGGGTAAAACTCAAGAAGCTGGCTCAGAAAAACCGAATGGGTATGGCCGATAGCGTGAAACCCGGAAGGCTCATCTGGCTCAGGAAAACCCGGCCAGAGCACACTTCTGTTGAATATCACGAGGTAAGGAAACCTGAGCCTATTCAAAAAGCGAAGCCCAAGCCGGTGGTAGTCAAAGAGGAAGTGAAAGAAAATCCTCCTGAAGAAAAGGTGGTACCAGAAACGGAAAAGCCAGAAAAAAAGCCCGTGGTAGAGGAAAAGGTCGTCTCGAAAGCGCCCGAAACCTCAACCAATAAAGAAACCTCAATAAACAAATCTGCCACGTATACACCCCCTTCGGGTGATCGCCTCATCCATGTAGTGCAGCCAGGTGAAACCCTCTGGGGGATTTCCAGACTTTATGAGGTCAGTGTGAGTGACATCAATACCTGGAATAACCTGGGCGCCGGCCTCCCACTGAGTCTGGGGCAGGAACTACTCATCTACAACCCCGTGCGTGACAAGTCGCCGGTGGTGGAAGAAAAACCAACAGAGGAAGCCAAACCAAAATCAACGGCGGATTTTCATGAGGTAGAACCTGGAGAGTCCCTATGGGGGATTTCCAGAAAATACAACCTGACAGTGGAGGAGCTCAGAAGCTGGAATGGACTTACTGCGGAGAGCACGATCAATGCAGGTCAGAAGCTGCTTATCAAACCCCTGGAAAAAGAACGCGCACCCTCAGAGCCATTCATTATTCATGTGGTCAAGGGAGGGGACAGCCTGTACAAAATCGCCAATACCTACGGCATGACTGTACAAGAGCTCATGGAGCTCAATAGCATGAAATCCACTGCCATTTCCGTGGGCGACGAACTGAAGGTGAAGAAAAGGTAGATTATGGTTATAATTGCCTAAACCGACCTCTGCAATTATTGACAACACCTACAAGAACACCGCTTTTCCTGATTAGTTTCTTCCTTTTTCAATATGCTCTCGCTCAGGTGGGTAGTGGTATTCTGGAGTATAACATCGATCTTGAGGTTAACAAAGGGTCACTGGTGGAAACTAAGTCCTACCTCATCAAGATAGGAGACAGAGAAGCCAACTGGCTGGGGGATATATCCATTCATCACCAAGCCACAGACAAATTCAAACTCATAGAAGCAGTCTTGCTTGACCAATCTTTCAATGTAGTGAGAAAGGTGAAAGCGAAGGATGTTTACACTAAGAACATGAATTTAACAAGCACCTTTTTTGATGACCATCTTGAAGATAAATTTTCACTCAAGCACAATCAATTTCCTTATTATATTAAATATTCATACCGGGTCATCAAGCGGGATTTCCTTTTCCTGGCCTACTGGATACCCCAGTACTATTCCAATGTCAGCACTATTTCTTCATCGCTTTCATTGACCCGTCCTCTGGACTATGAAATACACTTAGACTCGATAGGAGAATTCACTTACTCATCAACAGAGGCAGAAGGTCTGATCACCGAAAAATGGTCTATTAAGCACCCGAAGAAAATTGGTAAAGAAGATTTTTCTCCACCTGCCACAGAAAGCCTCCAACAAATTTCCATTGTTCCATCTGATATCAATTATGGAGTAAAAGGAAGTCAAGCAAGCTGGGAAGACTTTGGAGAGTGGGTAGCCAATCTCAATAGTGAACTGGATGTTCTCCCTGAGGAAGAAATCACCATTCTCAGAAAGAAATTTGGTCACCTGGAAAACCAGGATACTTTAATAAAAGAACTATATCATTATCTTCAGGATAACACCAGGTATATCAATGTCTCCCTTGATATCGGGGGAATGAAGCCCTACCCCGCAGAGTATGTTTTGATCAACAAATACGGAGATTGTAAGGCTTTAACCATTTACATGAAAGCTTTGCTCAACGCCTTCCACATTCCCTCTTTTTATACTTTGGTAGAGTCTGGGCTCAACCCAAAAGCCATCAGGGAAAATTTCCCTTCTCAACAATTTGACCATGTCATTCTTTGTGTGCCGACCAAATCTGACACCATATGGCTGGAAAACACAGCATCTTATCTCCCATACAATTACCTGGGTTCATTCACACAAAACCGCAAAACGCTCTTGATAAATAAGGGAGGTAGCCAACTTGTAAGAACTCCTGCACTCACTCATACAGATGTCCACCAAACAAACAACTACCATCTGACTTTTGATGAAGACAGGCTCACGGGTACCCTCCATTCTAAATTGAGAGGAGAGGATTATGAAAAGATTGCTTATGTAGAAACCAATCTCTCCAGTCAGGAGAAGAGAAAATATTACAACAAATACTTTAACAATCAGGGATTTGAGTTAATCGATCTGACCATTCATCAGAACAACCGATCGCTTCCGGAGGTGGAGCTTAATGCTCAAATAGATCTGCCCAAGCATCTGAGACAGGTGGGTCCGCTACGGATAATTTCACTACCAGCCTCTCCTATGCCAGCCAGTGAGGTCTTCAAAAACAGAACGAGACCCGTCCGACTGATGATGCCCATTGATGCTCATGACAAGGTTATCATTGACTCCTCTCAAAATTGGACATGGAAATTACCCAAAGACTTTAGCCTGATCAGTGAATTTGGAACATACCAAATCACCTATGAGCTCGTGAACAATAGCCCGGTGATCAATAGGCACATCAGCCTCAGATCAGGGGACATCCCCATTGAAAATACAGGAGAATTATACACCTTCCTTTTAGAAATTGAAACATATGAATCGAGTGCTCCAATCATCCCAACCCATTAGACTTCTTATAGTCCTCTTTTTCGTGGCTCTGGCCGGTGCGTCCACGGCCCAAAGATATTCTCAGGAGTTTGGGGTAATCGCCAAAGATGAGTTTGACCTTGAACTATACTCGGATGACCCGGAGGCAGAGGCGCTGATCTTATTTGATGTAGGAGATTCTTATTTTCTGGAAGGAAATACCGGTTTTGATATCAAGTTTACACATTCCAAAAGACTCAAAATCTTTACCTCGGCGGGATTTGACTATGCCGAAATAGAAATCCCCTACTATGTAGAAGGAAATAAGAGAGAGCGTGTTGAAGAAATAGAAGCTTTCACCTACAACCAATTGGAGAATGGGACCATGGAAAGAATCAGTCTCAATCAGCAAGACATATTTGATGAAGTAAAGAACAAATACTACCGGGTCAAAAAGTTCGCCTTTCCCGGAGTGAAGGCAGGCTCTATTATAGAATACAGATACAAACTCATTTCGCCATTCAAATTCAACCTTCCCGATTGGGCATTTCAAAGTACAATCCCCACACTTTACAGCAAGTACACTGTGCGTATGGTGCCGTTTTACGAGTATATTTATTTAATGCAGGGTGGAAAATTTGATTCTCACAGATCTTACACGTCATCCGAGCTGCCTAGATACTTCGGCTCTGTCAAGTACAATGATTTTGTGCATGAATTTACCAAGAAAAACATCCCCGCCTTTAAAGATGAAACATTCATCTCCTCCACCGATGATTACATCATCAAAATGGACTTTCAATTGACACAGGTCAATAACCCAAACGGCCTCAAAACTGAGATCATAACCACCTGGCCCAAACTCATTGAAGAGCTCAATGACCATGAAAATTTTGGGAAATACATTAAAAAGGCACAGAAATTCTCAGAAAAGACCATCCTTCCTTCTCTCAACCTCAGTAACAAAACTCAAACAGAGAAGGCTGGCCTACTAGTTGATTACGTTAAAAACGACTTCTCCTGGGATAGGTATTATGCGAAGTATGCCAACCAGTCAGTCAAAGAGTTTTATGCCGCAAAACAAGGAAATGCAGCCGAAATCAACCTGTTTACTATCGGGCTGTTGAATGCTGCCGGTATAAAGGCCAAACCCGTATTAATAAGTACACGAGATCATGGAAAAATCACCATGGATTACCCTTTTAGTCACTTTTTCAATTATGTAGTGATCATTATTGAGCTGGAATCCGGTAAAATCCTAACAGATGCCACGGAGCCGCTATTAACTTTTGATAGATTACCACCTTTTTGCTTCAATGATAATGGACTCATAATAGACGAGGCTGGAGTTGGATGGGTTGGGTTAGAGTCACCTAAAGCTTCCCTGAATAATTATACGATCTCTCAAAAACCAGACCCCGATTCATTGAAATCAACCATTCTCGTAAGCAGCCAGATGACAGAGTTCGAAGGGCTAAAAATGCATAAGAATTATGGCACTGATGATAGGCTATTGACCGAATCGTTGGAAAAAGGTGAATACCTTGACGTTCACAAAGTCTCCTTCCCAGGAAGAAGTCAGAATAGTCAGTATTCATTTGCTTTTACAGGCGCGTGCCAACTAGAGCGGGTAGATGGGAAATTTTTGATTAGTCCTTTTCTTAACTTACCCATTGACGAAAACCCTCTCAAATACCCATCGAGAACGTATCCCGTAGACTTCACTTATAAAACCACAGATCACTATCAGAGCATCATTGAAATACCAGAGGGTTATCGAGTAACCTATCTTCCTTCCAACCAAAATATTGATGATCACCTAATGACAATCAAGTATAACATCATTTCTACCGATAAGTCACTCACCGTAGACGGACAAATAGAATACAAAAAAGCCGTTTACAGTTCTGGTGAGTACTTACGTATCAAGAATCGTCTGGACACCATCGTTAAAACATTCAACGATCAGATAGTGCTTGAAAAAATAGATTGACGCTTTATGCCTCCACCTCTAACAGATGAGCACGTACCTTATTCACGGCCATATTAAACTCTTCCTCTTGTGGTGGCTTGGAAATAAAGGCTACTGCGTCCAATTCAAGAGCCTGGGACTGAAAAAGTGGGTTTCCTGAAATCACAATGATTTTGGGCGGCTTCACCAGGGTACTCATAATATCGATGCCATTAAACTCAGGCATTTCAATATCCAAAAACAGAATATCCGGCCGATCCAAAATGATACCTGCTGCCCCTTCTATCGGGGATTCATAAGTGTTCACCAATTCCAGATCATCGATCTTGGAGGCTAGTTTTTGTACCATTAAGATAGAGGTAGGATCATCATCAATGGCAATAGCTCTTAGTTTCATAGTGTGGTTATTATGGTTGTTCAGACAAATGACCAATAAACTAAGGTAAATAAAAAGTTAATATCGGTGAACCCAGAAAAAAGGTCGGTGAACAGATATACACACCGAATCAATAGCCAATTAATATTCGAAATCCAGGCCAAGTCGGTCCTTAAGCTCTCTCAATACCGGGTTTTGCTGAGCCATGTATTCAAATTTCTCTTTGGAGGTATAGAGGTTACGGGTAGACTCCTGCTCGGTAACTTCCTTTTCTATCTGCACAAAGGTGTTGTCCAGCGTTTTTCTAAGGTGCTGGATAAGATCCTGCTCAAACTTATCTAGAATGCTGATCTCCAGTTGACTTTCCATAAACAGTGTTACCTGAGTATCGCCGGTCTTCTCCAGTCGCCGGTCCAGCACCAGCTTCTCAGTGTCCGAAGCACCCGCCTCCAGCCTCCTCTTTCTGAAGGCCTTCCATGCATCGATCACCTGGCTTTCGTCAAATGGCGTGCTGCGCTCTTCCAGTAGTGGTTTTTTCACTTCCTCCTCCTGCACCACTGGGGTCTTGGGTCTCAGCAGACTTGGGGTTTCCTTTTTAGCAGGATCCTTTAGGGCTGTAGGAATTTTAATTTTGGGGGTTTGGGGAACAACTCTCGCAGAAGGAGTAGCCACCGGATGTTCTTTCGTAGGTAGAGCAGGAGACGGCTTCTTCTCAGAAGGCTGCCTGGTTTCCTCTAGGCTGTCACTGCTTTTTTTTTTACCCCGTTCTCTGCGCTGAGTTTGATAGCCCGGTTCAGCTGAGAAAGCTTCATCAGGCAAAGTTCAATATGCAATCGCTGATTCTTACTTTGTTTGTAGTTCAGGTCCACCTGATTCATCAGGTTAAGCCCAGTGAGTAAATAAGAAGTACTCAGTGCATTGGCTTGCTCCTGGTATTTTCCTTTGAGATTTTCCGGCACCTCCATCAGCTTGAGAGTCTCAGGATTTTTACAGACCAGCAGGTTTCGGAAGTGTTCTTCCAGACCAATCAGGAAATTATGACCATCAAATCCATTTCTCAGGATATCATCATACAGCAGCAACGCCCCGGAGAGGTCTTCTGCCTGAAAGAAGTCTGCCAGCTTAAAGTAATAATCGTAATCTAGGATGTGCAGATTCTTGATTGCATTTTGATAAGTCACCTTATTATCTGAAGAAAAGGTAACTATGAGGTCGAAGATGGACAGTGCGTCACGCATTGCTCCATCTGCTTTCTGAGCAATCAGATGCAGTGCCTCAGGTTCGGCATCCACGCCTTCCTTTTCAGCGATCTGCTGAAGCTGCACCACCATGTCATTGATCTCTATCCTATTGAAGTCATAAATCTGACACCTGGATAGGATGGTAGGGATGACTTTATGCTTTTCTGTAGTGGCTAGTATGAAAATGGCATACGAAGGAGGCTCCTCCAGAGTCTTCAAAAAAGCATTGAAGGCCTGAGTAGAGAGCATGTGCACCTCATCTATGATGTACACCTTAAATTTCCCCTGCTGCGGTGGGTAGCGTACCTGATCGATCAGGTTTCTGATGTCGTCCACAGAGTTATTAGAGGCCGCATCCAGTTCGTAAATATTGAAATTGTTGGTGGCTGCGTCACCCGATTCTGCTTCGAAACCATTGACCATACGCGCCAAAATACGCGCACAAGTAGTTTTACCCACTCCTCTGGGGCCACAAAAAAGCAAGGCCTGCGCCAGGTGATCATTGTCGATGGCATTCTTAAGTGTGGTAGTGATATGGCCCTGGCCCACTACCTCCTCAAACCCTAACGGGCGATACTTCCTGGCCGATACAACGAAACTTTCCACAGCGGAAAATTAAGACAATTGGGTAGAACTCCGGCAAGAATCAAGATGAAACTTTGAACAAAATGAGCGATCCTACAAGATGACCAGGAAAGGCCCCTGCTTAGTCGTATCGCTCAAAATAATAGTTGGGTAAATCCATGTAGCCAAACGAGATGACCATGCGGTCCGCTCCTATGCTGAGGTACCCTTTCTCACCATCCATAAAAATAATGGGTACAAGCCTGCCATTCGGACTTTGTGGATCCACCGGCTCCAGAGCAAGCTGATATTGCGTGCCATTGGTTTTCGAATCCCGGTAAATTACCTTGCTGGCCACGTCTACCTTCCAGATGACTTCCCCCGGATTGAAATTCTTTATCAGGGATTTATCACTGACAAACAGTGTGGTGTATCGCAGTGACCATTCGCCCTCCATCAGCGCATTCAGTGCGGGGATGGACAGGCCATCACTATCAAGTTCCCATTCGCGTGCATCGAAAGTAGTGGAATCTTTAAACTCTTCCCGGCTACAGGAGCAGAGCACGCAAACCAGAATAAAGGCCCATGAAGAGGTTTTGAATAAAATATTCACCATTGTAATGACGATACGTAAAGAAAAGAAGTTTAATTCACTATATTTTTTTAATAGCCACGCAACCTCGAAGCAACTATCCGCATCTACCCAATGAACACCAACCTAACCATGTTGCGAATCGATAAATCCAACTCTGAGCAAAAGTTACTGCATGACTGCAAGAAAGGCAGACCCAGTGCGCAAAAAGAGTTGTATGACCGATTTGCGTCCAGAATGTTGGGGGTATGTATCCGATACATTCACGACAGAGAAGAAGCAGAGCATGTAATGATTGGTGGAATGGTGAAAGTGTTTGACAAATTGGAACAATATCAGGGTGAAGGTAGCCTGGAAGGCTGGGTACGGCGCATCATGGTGAATGAAAGTCTGATGTATATCAGAAAACACAAAAACATGTCGCTGGAAGTGGAGGTGGAAAAAGCAGAATCTGAACCGGACTATTCCACGCTGGAAAATAGCCTGGAAGCCGCAGATCTCATGGCACTGATAGCAGAGCTCCCGGTGGGCTATCGCACAGTGTTTAACCTCTATGCCATAGAAGGATATAATCATAAGGAAATAGCCGAAACGCTGGGAATCAATGAAAATACTTCGAAATCTCAGCTCAGTAGAGCACGAAAATATTTACAAAACCGCCTGGCAACGATCCAGGAGAAGGAATTAAAACAAGATGGCAATGGCAAATAATTTGGACAGACTATTCAGGGAGAACATTGATCAGTTCGAGGTGACACCTCAGGCCTCCAGCTGGGAGCAGGTGCAAGGCCAGATTGCAGGTAAAAAAGGATTTTGGGTTACCCCCATGAAAATAGCCGCGGCCATAGTGGTCCTCCTTGCAGCTACCATAGTGGTAATCAATCTTTCAGAAAAAGAACAACAGGGGGACTACCTCTCGGCGATCGATCATCCTGAGTATCAGGATCGATATTCTTTTCGGCTGGAGCTGCCTTCTGTGAATCTTGAAAATACTGTAGCTCCAGTGGTAGCCACTCAACCAAAAATTAAGGCCCAGAAGGCTTCACAGACGATCACGGAAAAAGCTGATTTTGAAGAAATCACTTATGAAGCCATCTCGGTAGCTTCTCTTAAAAACTTCCAATTGGAGGCAGAATTGCCGGTGAGGAATCAGCTCAAAATCCCAGGACTACCCAAACAGGAAACTCCTGCGGTGAAAATCACCTACATAGCTACCCATCAGCCTCAAACTGACAGCCTAAAGGTGAACAAGTTCAATACATTGATCGCGTATTTTTCCAATGATGTATCTCCTACCGAGATCCTGGCAGATATAAGAGAGGTGAAGGACAATTTATTTAGCAAAAACTAAGTCAAAAACTCAAAATAAAAGAAACGATGAAAAAGGCAATACTGGCAATGACGGCACTCCTGCTGCTCATGCATCCGGAAAGAGGAAGGGCTTCTACAGGAGATACTGTAGTCATAGAGCTCAACAACAAAAGCAAGATTCTTGTCTACACCGAAGATCGTGTGGCGCTCAAAGACCTGGAGCAATACGACCTCAACAAGATGATCAAAGACCTGAATTCAGCACTGAGGTCCAGCAAAATAGAGAAAATAGAACTGCAGGATGACAATGGCAAAAAATACCTCAAGGACACCACGATCATCTTCGGAGAAGGCAGCAGCGCCAAAACGAAAATCAAAATTGGTAACATGGAGCTCTTGGTAGATGCTGATGAGTGGGAGGACCTGGATGACGAATGGGATGATGACCTCCCTGTACGAAAATATCACTACGAAGAAGAATCCATTGACCGCACCAGACATTATTTCAATATCGACTTTGGTCTGAACAACTGGATGGAAGGCAACTCCTTCCCAGACGAAAACAATGCTCCATATGCCGTAAAACCTTGGGGAAGCTGGTACTTTGGGCTGAACAGTGTCAACCGAACCTGGGTTACAGGCCCGCTCTTCCTGGACTGGGGCATGGGCGTGAGTTGGTACAACTGGAAGATGCAGGAAGCCGCTACGCTGATAGAAAAAGGGGATACCCGCATCGAATTTAATGCCCCGCCAGCCAGCTACAGCAGTATCAAAAGTAAACTTTCAGCACCCTATCTGAATGTAACCATGGTACCGATGCTGGACTTTGCTAAAGGCAGAAGGAAAGTCAAAAACCTGGAAAGAGGCAGCATCAGCTTCCGTACTTACAAGAAGCAGGGCATTCGATTTGGAGCCGGAGGTTACGCCGGCTACCGACTAGGTGGCAGTACCAAATATGTCTATACTGAAAACAACAAGAGAGAAAAAGACAAGAACTCAGGTAACTACTACCTCACCAATTTCCGATATGGCATCAGAGCACAAGTGGGCTACAAGGGACTTGATCTCTTTGCCATGTATGATCTCAACGAAGTGTTTGCATCCGGTCGGGGGCCGGCTGGTAGCCAGGGCATGAATGCCATCACCTTCGGTATCACGTTATAAGTTTCCAGTTTTGTCTAGTCCACAAGGCCAGAAATAAAAAATGCTCCCAATTGGGAGCATTTTTTTTGTTTCGAGCGATACTCACTTCTTCAAAAGCTTGCCAATGACTTCTTCGTCTTCCAACTGAAACTTCATCACGTAAGCCCCTCTGGCCAATCCCGACAAGTCCAGCCGGTCTTTCAGAATGTCTGCCTGCTTCTCCCAAGAACTTTGGTGGACCCTCCGCCCCTCCAAATCATAAATGGCCAGAGCTACCTTGCCCCTGCTACTATTATCCATTTTCACACCCATCCACTCCTGTACCGGATTTGGGAAAATAGAGATGCCTTTACCTGCAAGGTGTACCAACCCAAGAATCTCCTCTACAGTAAGGTCAAATGGTGCAACGGCAAATCCACCGCGGGCGTCAGACGCCTCCACCAGAATGTGGAAGATCTCTTCCGGGTCGTTGATGGTCAATCCGCTGGTCTGGAGCTTGGTTCCCACAATGGTGAAATTGAGGTTGTGATCATCACCAGAACCCGTGGCCAGCTCAAAGGTGAGTTCATCGTTATCCTGATCTTCAGCATCAAGCACGCCAACTTCATAACCATCTATCTGATTGGATGGGATCACATCATTGCTCAAAGTGAGATCTGTTGGAGCATCATTTGCATCCAGAATTTCTATGGGAAGTATCTGCTCAAACTTTGCACCGCCTTCATCCTCCACTAATAAGCGCACTGAGTAAGTAGACTTCACCTCAAAATCAAAAACTTCATTGGTGACCAGCGTAGCATCCTCCACCAGAAAGCTAGCATTGTCTTCATCTCCAGACCCACTCACCATTGCAAAGGTGAACACCTCTCCTTCATCCTGATCAGATACCAACAGAGTACCTACAAGTGTTCCCTTCTCCTGATTTTCATTGACCGTGGAAGTGGTCAGCGAAAGGGCTTCAGGCGCTTCATTGACATCCAATACTTGAATAGAAAATGCACTTTGAAATGATTGACCAGCGCCATCGGTTACCGCCACAAGGATGGAGTAGCTTGACTGGGTTTCGAAATCGAAAGGTCCTGACGTGACCAAAGCACTGCCATCCAGAGTAAAATCAGCATTGTTCTCATCACCTTCACCTTCTACAAAACTGAAAGAAAAACTTTCTGACAGGTCTTCATCCACCGGCAGGAAGTCCCCTACCTTGGTGCCCACGGGTGCATTTTCCTCCACACTGGATGCGCTTAATTCCAAACCGTAGGGCGCTTCATTGACATCCGTCACCCCAATGGTAAACGCCTGCTGATAGATAGCCCCTTCTGCATCTGTGGAGTTCACTAAAATATGGAACTCAGATTGCTCTTCGAAATCAAATACCTGTGCCGACAGCAAAGCATCACCCAGGATAGAAAATGAAGCATTATCATCTCCTCCGTTGCCAGCCACCAGCTGATAGGTAAAGACTTCAGATGCATCATTATCCATGGTGGAGAATTGACCTATTTCCTTACCTACGGCCTCATTCTCAGCTATCACATCCTGACTGAGCATAATGGCTGATGGGGCATCATTGATGTTGGAGATCTCTATTGTGAATGGCTCTTCATAATACTCCCCTCCGATATCCATTACCCTCACACGAATGCTATAGGTCGATTGCTCCTCAAAATCAAAAACTACGGCACTTTGCAGCTGCGATCCATCGATACTAAAACTGGAATTATCTTCATCTCCATCTCCCGAGACAAGTAAAAAAGTAAAAGTCTCTGACGCATCCACATCCTCTGCATCAAAATCACCAATCACTGTCCCTGCCAGCTCATTTTCCACAATCACATTGCTGCTCAAAGCAATATCCGTGGGTGCCTCATTGACATTCAAAATTTCGATGGTAAAAGACTGCTCCAGCGTTTGTCCTCCCCCATCAGTGGTCTTCACTCGAAGTGTGTAGCTGCTCTGGGTTTCAAAATCAAAAACCTCATCTGACACTAACTTATCTCCAACTATTGCAAACCGCGTGTTATCATCATCTCCATCCCCGGCTACCAGGTCGTAGGTGTGGGTGTCGTCCACATCTTCATCCGTGGTTTCCAGTACGCCTATTTCAGATCCAGATGCCGCATTTTCGGAGAGCTCCGAAGCACTCAAAACAATAGCCGTGGGAGGGTCATTGGCATCTTCGGTGGTGATGATAAAGGATTGTTCGAAGCTTGCCAGATCACTATCAGTAACCCTTAGCCGGATACTGTGAGACATTTGGGTCTCATAATCAAACACTCCGGCACTTAACAGATTGGAGCCGTCCACCAAAAAGTCTGAATTATCAGTATCACCATCACCACTGACCAGAGAAAAGGTAAAAGACTCCTCGTCATCTTCATCAGTAGCAGCCAAAGTAGCAAGAGCAGTTCCTGATGACATATTTTCTGAGATCGTTACACTGCTTAATGAAATGGCCGTGGGGAGATCATTCGCATCCAACACCTGAATACTTAACACCTGCTGAAACGAGGCATTTTCACTGTCGACCACTTCCACCCTGATGCTAAATTCACTGGCTGTTTCAAAATTGAATTCCTCCAAGGAATAAAGGCTGGATTCCTCTAAAAGAAAGCGAGCATTATCATCCGCCCCATCGCCGGACACCATCGAAAAAGTAAAGCTTTCTCCAGAATCCTGATCCTCCCCGGACAGTGCCCCGATGAAAGTACCTGCCTCCTCATTCTCAGAAATTTCATTGTCAGAAAGAAATACTCCGGTAGGGACATCATTCACATCCAACACCTCTATCTCCAGTGGCGCCATAAAAACACCGCCATCAGACACCTGCACTTGCACCCGCATCTTCAAAGTAGATTTTTCTTCATAATCAAATACAGCCGCACTCTTAAGTGTAGACTCCTCTATGGAAAAAAGATCGTTATCATCGTCACCCACACCCGACACCAGCGTGTAAATGTATGGTTCGGAAATACCTGTACCTTCCACTGAAAAATTCCCAATAGTGGATCCAGAGGAAACATTTTCGTTGATTTGATTATCCGAAATGAGAATCCCCGTCACATTTTCTTCTATGTCAAGAATATCTATGTCAAATGACTTCTGCAGTACTTCCCCACCACCATCAGTCACTTGCACCCTCACGCTGTAGCTGCTCTTCGTTTCAAAATCAAACTCCTCGGCACTGACCAGGTCGGCCCCATTAATGGAGAAACTGGTATTGTCATCAGCACCATCTCCGGCTACTAAAGCATAGGTATAGGTATCTGCGAGATCTTCATCCACGGCAGACAGGGTGCCCACTACCGACCCCACATCACTACGCTCCATGATGTCACTATTGCTAAGTAAAATATCCGTCGGGAGTTCGTTTACATTAGTCACCTCAATAGTCAAAGCCTCCTCTAAACTGAGATCATAATTATCTGTTACTCTCACCCTAATGGAATATTGAGTTTTGGATTCATAATCAAAAATGGCTGCTGAGAGTAGATTCCCTCCATCCAGCGCAAAACTGGTATTATCGGTACTCCCTTCTCCTGATACCAACTCGTAATCAAAAGATTCATCTTCATCCTCATCCTCTGTGGAGAGGCTACCAACCAGCGTCCCGGTCGATTCATTTTCAGCTATTTCACTTCCAGTCAAAGAAAGACCTGTGGGTACTTCTCCTACATTCGTTACCGAAACCTCAAATACCTCCTCATACGACTCCTCTCCACTATCCGTGACACGGACACGGATACTGTAAGTCTTTTTGGTTTCATAATCAAATGGCTCGGCACTCAGTAGGCTCTCACCTTCAATGCTAAAATCAGTGTTATCGGTACTGCCCTCTCCTTCAACCAATGCATAAGTGAAGGTTTCTTCAAGATCTTCGTCCTCAGCTGAAAAAGTACCAATCAGGGTTTCCGATTCCTCATTTTCCGGAAGCTCTGAATTAGACAGGTTAAGTACTGTTGGAGCCTCCTCTTCGTCTGTAATGCTGATGTTAAAAACCTCTTCCAGGATTTCTCCTCCAGCGTCTGTTACTTTCACCCGTATGCTGTAGGATGACTGGGTTTCAAAATCAAAAACTTCCCCAGTCTTCAGTGCGTCATCATCAATAGAAAAACTGCTATTGTCATCATCTCCGTCTCCCACCACCAAAGCAAATGTGAAAGATTCGGATGCATCCTGATCAGTCGCAGAGAAAGTTCCGACCTCAGTACCTACAACCTCGTTTTCTGAAACTGTGGCCGAGGACAAAGACAATGTGCCAGGGGCCTCATTGAGATCATTGATGGTAATGGAAAATTCTCCGGTAACGCTCCCAAAAGAGGCGGTCTCAGCTTCCACCCTAATTTCATATGTTGATTGCGTTTCGAAATCAAAAACTTCAGACGCATAAAGCACCCCATCGGTAATGGAAAAAGCATCATTATCTGTATCTCCGCTACCAGCCACCAAAGTATAGCTGGCTTCATATCCTTCGCTCAGCGAGAAAGTCCCTATTTCCTCACCGTTTTCGTTATTCTCATCAATAGCTTCAGCGGTGAGTTCTATGCTCCCCAGATCATAGATTGGGGTAATCACAAACTCATCAATAGCCACCCCCTCATCACCCACTGTATAATCCGAAATCAGGTAAAAAGCCAATTGAACGATGGGCTCACCGGCCAGAAAGCTGAGGTCTGTGGCAGCCGTGAGGTATCCACCGGAAGACCCATTCCACCCACTGACACCCAGTGCATCAAAAACACCGTTGTACCAGTTGGCAGTGCCCGATTCGATAATGGTATAATCCTCCGAAAGATCCGTGCGATAAGCCAGGATTACCCCATCATAGTCCGCTTCTGTTTGGTAGAATATGTCAAAGCTCAACTCGGCACCATCCATGGCACTCAAATCAAAAACAGGTGACTCGGCAACATCATACAGGTCAGTGCCGTAGTTAGCATCCAAATCCGTCATGATCACTCCCGATCCGGATGAAGCTGAAGAGATATTGGTCTGAGCGGGAGTGCCCTGTTCCCAGACGCCACTGAGTGTCCACTGATGTGTCCCATCCTCAAAGCCTTCGGTATATGGGTAATCACTGATCGTAGTGACGCTCTCCACGGATGCAGTGAGGGTATTGTTAGAAGAAATCTCATCATCAGCTACAGATACACTTGCTGAAATACTGTAAGTACCAGGGGCGGAAAAATCATAAGTTGCAGTAAAAGTGTGCTGGTAAGTGGCCCCGGAAATCAATGATGAATTCACGGTTTCGGTCTGCTGCAGGACATCATTGATGGAATAAGATACCTCATAGGTACTTTGGGTGGCCGTACCATTGTTGCTCACAGTTACCACTACAGATTCCGTTCCCAGCACACCACCAGCAGGCCCATCGATAGATGAAATGGCCAGGTCAATAGGAGCTGCCGGCATATAAGCTGAATATACACCATTGCCATGCGTACCAGCTACCACCAGATTGTCTGAATTTCGAACCACAATGTGATCTACCACCACAGCACCCAATTGATCAATATCCTCCTGCTCCCAGGATGTGTCATCTCCATCCAGATCCTGGGTGGTAAACATCCCCACACTGGTGCCCACCAGATAGAGCCTGCCATCGCCCAGTATTCTGGCGGTTCTCACAGAAGGACCGCTCCCTGATCCATCTGTATTTTCCTCCAGGTTACCACTGACATGGGTCCAGTTGGCTCCACCATCTGTTGTATGATAGATACTCTTGACAGAGTAATTGGACACCACTGCCAACAATTCGTCAGCATTTTCTTCATTGACGCCTATTCCTGACACATACCCCGACAGACCCGAAGGGCTAATATTGCTTACCACAGGGGTGGCAGCAGTCACGTCCTCTACTTTGTAGATCTGACCTCCTGATGTACCCAGATAGGTGGTGCCGGAACCCACCACACCAAATTCTGATACCACACCGCTTATTCCTGATAATGAGATGGTCTTCCACCCAGTAGAGGCTGTACCCGTACTTGCTGAGGTATTTACCCATAGGGCGTTGGTTCCTCCCAGGTAAAAAATGTCATCGTCATTGGGATCGAGATAAAATGGGGTGATGAAAAGGCTTGTGGAATAAGAATTCGGAGTAAATAGTGTGTATGAGTTAGGAGTTGGATCATCGGCATCCGTATGTCCGATCCTATAGATATTTGCGTTTTGTGAAGACATATACCGCGTAGCCCCATCACTTGCAAAAGCACTATACGCCCCATCTCCACTAAAAGGTGACGTCCAGTCTACTTCAGAATCTGTACTCAGAGTTAGCCAGGTGCCATTGTCCTGCAGACCAGCCAAAATCTGATCTTGCGGACCCACTGAAACCGCATAAACCTGCGTGGTAAGATAACCATTGTTAAGGGGAGTCCAGGTAATGGGGTAGGTAGCATTATCAGTAGACTGTACATCTGCGGTGTACTGAAGGCCTCCGTCATTTCCGGAGATCACCTGATCAGGATCAGAGGGATAAAAAACAAAAGAATGCTGATCCGGATGATGATCGGTGTATAGAGCGTAGCTATTATTAGCGGGGGTATACCCTCCTATCCAGTCAGTATTAGTAGTCGTAGCAAAGCCATCGGACGAACGGTAAAGGTTGGTGCCCCCAATAATGACAAAATTAGGATCATCGGGTTTCACTTTAATCAATAAATCATACCCCCCTTGTGATGAGAAGTCTCCTGTTTGTCCGCCCTCCTGGGGAATCGATGCGCTTCTGTCTGCCCACAAACCCGTATCATCGTCGTATACCCAAAGTGCATGCCCGGAGGTGTTAGCCGAAGCCTCCGCCAGCAAATAAACAATGTCCTCATTGGAAGCAGCCATTGCCAACTCTCCTCTACCAAAAGAGGGGAAACCAGAATCTGAGATGTCTGTCCAATTAGCACCATTATCGGTGGATTTATAAACTCCCGAAGTATTGTGGGCATAGACATTTCCACCAGTCCCTATCACTACATCGGACCAACCTGTGGAGTTCAGCGTCCGAGTCCAATTTGTCCCTCCATTGGCAGAAACGTGAATTCCTCCATAGTTGGCTACAATTACGTTGCCATTGTCAGGACTCACCACCACCTCGTGATTGTAATCGAAATACTGATCAAAAGTCTGTGGCATCTCCGTAGAGGTAGATGACAACAAGGTCCATGTGAGCCCGCCATCAGTTGACTTATACACTCCATCTCCTCTGTAAGAAGCTCCGGTGGCTCCAGCGGAGTTGCCAGCATACTCCCCGGTGATGTAATACCAGGTATCGGTCTGCCCGGAGCGGGTATCCTGAGCGATTCCGGTCACACTTTGTAGCTCGTTACTTCCAGTGGTCTTGGACCAGGTAGCTCCCCCATCCGCAGACCTCCAGACTCCACCAGACACTCCTCCGGCCAAAATCACCTCTTCGTCACTCACATCTATGGCCAGTGCCCGGGTTCTCCCGCCCACGTTGAATGGTCCTCTGCTAGACCAGCTAATCAGATTATCAGCCATGAAACGCCTTCCCTGGGGCTTAAGGGTTTCATTGTAGTAAGTGAGTTGTTTCTCGTAGATCTGCGAAGGAATCTCTCCGGTAACGGGATCTTGGGTTCTTAGTACTTCAAACGCCATCCGATCATTCGGATTATCCTCCTGGCCATGAAAAACGGGCTTTTTGATGAGTTTCCCGATTGACCGATTTTGTGCTGAAACAGCACCGCTTATCAGGGTGCATAAGGCCAGGTATAAAATTCTCTTAGACAGCATGTTAGGGTTATGTTTTGGTGATTGTCTGAAATACCATCAGACTGTTTTGAATTCATAAAGTGTAACGGGCACCTTCTCAAAAACCCCCAATAGGTTCTTAATAAAACCAGTACCGCGGTAATAAGCTTTAAATTTACACAAACCTCAATTACCAGAATTTCCTGGTCCAATAAGGTATTTCCCACCACCCATCTGGGGTCTAAAATCTAAAACCAAAGTGTCAACACCTGGCTGAGTTTCTCCTTCGGCCGAAATGGTATCGCCGGCATTTAGATTTTCTTTAAAGCCAAAGCCCCGCCCCAAAATCTCCTCAATCACTAAAACAGATGAGTTACCCTCCGACGAAAGTGCATGAGCAAAGACCAGGCACTGATCCGGATGGAGACGATAATCAGGGGAGCTTTGAGTTCTTTCGATGGGGACGGATTTCTGAGGTCTGGATTGGCATTGGAATAATATGATAAGAATAAGGCTCCAATATTTCATCGCTCAGCTTTTATCGTCACTTTCAACAGAGCCACGTCCCCACTCCTGGAGGTCCTTCGATCCTACCCCAATTTCCGCAGACACTCGATCAAAAGTGGGTCTGACCAAAGAAAAAACGAACAGAACCACTACAAAAACAAAGGAAAACAATTGATCCTTGGTCAGGTATAACCCTAGTAGTCCAGCCACGGCCGCACCCGCCAGTATACCATACTGAATCAACTTCTTCGAGAGATACAGATCGAGCTTCTCCTTGATATCACTGAGCGCCTGCACCTCACTGATTACCGTCTTCCTATAGCTCTGAGCCAAAAAAATCAACACACCGGCCAGTACGACCAAAAGCATCTTTATGACCATGCTCTCCATGCCTTCTATCAATGGAGCATCCGGAAACTCCTTTTGGGTTTCGAGAAAGACAAAGGCAAACGGGAGTAGAGACCCCGCAATGATTCCATGAAAGATCAAATTGAAACGATGATAAAATCGCTCCCAGTTATTGTAGGGTTCAGACATCCTTATCCAATAAGTTATTTTCCAAAGTTAAAAACAAAGATTCATAGAACCTTTCTTCATTCTTCTCGTATTTATAATGATATCAATATGATATCATATTAAATTCACCAAACTAAAAACCATGGACTCACAAGAAAAACTTTACTCCCCCATCTCTGGATACACCATTCTGGCCCTTTGCCTGATCGTGCTGTTCTCGTCCATCCTATTATTGATTGGACTCCGCATTCCTCACTTTGTTTTTGGGGTAGTACTTGGCATTGCTTTTATTCCCGGATTTTTCTTTGTCAACCCCAATGGATCCAGAGTCTTAGTGCTCTTTGGGAAATATGTCGGTACGGTCAAGGAAAACGGCTTTTTCTGGGTCAATCCCTTTTATACCAGAAAAAAAATTTCACTGCGAGCCAGGAATTTTGATAGCGAACGAGTGAAAGTAAACGACAACATCGGTAACCCGATTATGATCTCGGTCATTCTGGTATGGAGGGTGCGAGATACGTTTGCTGCGGCTTTTGAGGTGGATGATTACGAGAATTTTGTACGAGTACAGACCGATGCTGCAGTGAGAAAGCTGGCTGGAAGTTACCCTTACGACAATTTTGATGATGAGCAAGCAGAAATCACGCTGCGTTCTGGTCTGGACAGTGTGAATGAACACCTGGAGAAAGAGATTGAGGAGCGGCTTTCGATAGCAGGGATAGAAATACTGGAAGCCCGTATTGGTTACCTGGCCTATGCTGAAGAAATCGCCGGGGCCATGCTCAGAAGGCAGCAAGCCACCGCCATCGTAGCAGCCAGGCATAAAATAGTGGAAGGCGCCGTGAGCATGGTAGAAATGGCCATTGCGGAAATCGGTAAAAAAGAGATCGTAGACCTGGACGATGAACGAAAGGCCGCTATGGTCAGCAACCTAATGGTGGTACTCTGCGCAGACAAGGACATTACTCCCGTGGTAAACTCCGGCACCTTACACCACTAGTGGCATGAGAGGCAAGGTTACCTTTCGGGAGGAGCAATATTTTAAATACACCTGGTCATGGTGGGTACTGCTTATTTGCACCCTAATCATGGTCGGTGGCATATTGTATGCTTTTTATATTCAGCTTTACCTGGGAGAGCCATTTGGCGCTCACCCGGCCAGTGATACGGGGTTGCTCATCATTGGCGTATCGACCAGCGTACTGATGATAGGATTGATGTGGTTGTTCCAATTCATGAAATTGACGGTGGAAATAGACGAAGGAAGCATCCGGTACTCCTTTTTTCCATTCATCAGATCATTCCGATCACTACAAAAGTGGGATGTCCGCAAGGTGGTGGTAAGAAAGTATCATCCTATCGCCGAATATGGTGGTTGGGGCTACCGATTTAGATTTCGCAGCGGGCGAGCCCTTACTGTAAGTGGAAAATGGGGGCTACAGCTTGAATTGGCAAACGGAAAGCAGTTACTTTTGGGCACACAAAAGCCTGATCAAATGCAGGAAGTAGTGGATAGACTAAAGCAAAATTGGGGAAGTGAGTAGGATATGGCCAAGAAGAAACCCTTTGTATTAAGAATAGATGAAGAGACTTTCAAGGCCATTGAAAAATGGGCTGCTGATGAGTTTCGCAGCACTAATGGGCAGCTGGAATGGATGATTCACAAAGCCCTCAAAGACGCTGGCCGACTCAAAAAAGAAGACCCTTCTTAAAAACCGTATACATTATACTGCTTGATCACCGGAGCCCCATCATTCACCCAAAACTCCTTCGGCCTACCTTCCGCGGCATTCGGCACTCGAATGTTTTCTACGAAGTAATACCTGGCTGTGGCGCGCTCCTTTTGCAAGGTCAAAAGGAAATATCCGTGCTCTGTCAGGTTGGCATATTTAATATGAGGATTAAAATTCTGAAAGAGATTCTCGTACATCCTGGCGGTATCCAATCCTGAATACTCATCATAATTGGCCGAACTAATACTGGGTGTACCGAATTCGACGCCTAGTGGAGCCAGCGATACATCTGCTACTATGGTTTCCATCACCCAGCTGGCATGGGTATCCCCAGTCACCCACAGGATGTTGTCAAAGTCTTTGATAAACCTGGCCACCTCTTTCTTTTCCGCCGGATAGCCATCCCAGCTATCCAGGTTTTTGGGGTTATCCGGAAACACCATTGTCTGGTTGATGTCAGAAAAGATCACCTGATTGCCTATTACCTTCCACCTGGCCTCACTACCCTCAATGGTGCTTTTCAGCCACGATAGCTGATCCGCCCCCAGCATGCTGCGGTCCGGAGAGTTAAAATTCTCGTCAGAGATACTTGCAACAGGTGCCGTACGGCCCTCCAGGCGTTCATCCAGCATGATGAGCTCGGCCAGCTCACCAAACTCAAAAGACCGGTAAAGTTTATCAGCCTCTCTGATCGGCATCCACTCATAGTACGTTTGTACTGCGGCTCTTTTTCTTTCTTCAAAACTCCCTTCATGCTCCTGGTGGTTTTGAGCTCCAGAGGTGTACACATCATTCGCGATTTCATGGTCATCCCATATGGCAATGAAGGGATGGCTCGCATGCATGGCCTGCAAGTCCGGGTCTGACCGATACTGCGCATACCGGGTACGGTAGTCACTGAGGGTAAGCAGTTCATGCGGCGGCTCGTGCTTTCTGCCAATAGTAGTATCTCCATACCCTCCAGGGGCATATTCATAAATATAATCCCCAAGGTGCACCACTGCATCCAGCAGTTCCTTCTCAGCGATCTTCTGGTAGGCCGTAAAATAACCCCACTCATAGTTGGAGCAACTGACCACAGCAAACCTCAGTGAATCGGCATTTTGTGCGGCTGTTTTGGTGCGGCCAATGGGCGAAAAGCTTCCCGCTGATTTAAATCTGTAATAGTATGGAGTCCCTGATTGAAGGTTGGCCACATCTACCTTGACGGTGAAGTCTCTACCTGCATCAGTCACTACCTGACCTGAAATCAGCGATGACTTAAACCATTGATCTTCAGATACTTCCCAAGAGACCACCACACTGTCCGCAGGAGATTCAGGGGTCACCCGAGTCCAGATAATCACACGATCATACAAGGGGTCACCGGAAGCCACCCCATGAAGAAACGGTCCTGAATCCGTTTGTTCTTTTACATCAGTAGATTTTGGACTGCACCCTATCAGCACAGCCAGGACAATTAGAAAGGATGAGAGACTTTTCATGAAAATTACTATTTCGTACTGAAGTTACTCAGTCAGCTATGGTTTGACAAAAAAGTCAGGTGATGAAATTATGAAGATCAACCTACTTCCACTTTCACGGTATCGCTCATTGGCTTACCGATACAAAGCAGCACATATCCCTCTGCTGTTTCGCTCTCAGATAGACCTTCTGCATTTTCCTGATCTATTTTACCTTCCAGACACATCGCCCTGCATGCGGTACAGAGGCCACTCTGGCAAGAATATGGCATATCGATATTCTGATCGAGGGCAGCATCCAATATGGCCTCTCCTTTATTTACGTTCACCACATGCTCCTCGCCATCCAGCAGGATCGTCACTTCGCTGGAACCCGCAGGTGCCTCTGGTGCAATAATGTCTGCAGGAGAAGTCTTGCCCGCCTCAAAGCTTTCTTTTCGAATCTTCTCTTCCCTGATCCCGATTTCGAGCAATCCTTCATTGGCAATCTCCATCATGGGGGCAGGACCACAGATAAAAAACTCAGTATTATCGTTTGTCCCCAATCCCTTGGTGATTTCACCAATCATAGATGCGGTGGGTCTTCCCGTATATTGAGCGAATCCATTGGCATCTTCTTCCAGGATATGCACCAACTCAAAACGATGGCCATACTGCGCTTTCAATGCATTGAGCTGATCCTTGAAAACCACATATTCTTCACTCCTGTTGCCATAGATGAGAGCCACACTACTGGAGGGTTCTTTGATAAGTACAGATCTCATCAAAGAATAGAGCGGAGTGATCCCACTTCCTCCTCCAAGAAAAACAACCTTTCGGGAAGTAGAGGCGCTGTATTCGGTCGTGAACATCCCCATGGGCTCCATGATCTCCACAGGATCGCCGGCTTTGAAGTGATCATTGATGTGATTAGACATCAACCCACCCGGGACTCTTTTTACGGTGACGGCAGGGTATTCATCTTCGAATGGGGTGGTGCAAAGCGAATAAGCTCTTCTGATTTTTTTACCCCCTACTTCTTTAATGATGGTAATAAACTGACCTGGCTTGTACTGAAAACCGGCTTCTGGTTTTTCAAAAACCACGTTTACAGCCTCTTTAGCCACTTCTATTACTTCTTTTATTTTGAGCGTCTGAAAACGCGTATCTGCTGCTACTTCTTTTTTCTTCTTCTTGAATAATCCAAACGCCATATTTGAGTCCCTTTTTTAAAGTCCCGCAAAGGTAAATCCTACAGGTTTCCTCCACAAGTTTATATGAATGACCTATTTTTGCACCTTCAAAAAAATCATGACCATGGAGCTGAACGATCTGACTGCTATATCCCCCATTGATGGAAGGTACCGAAACAAGGTAGCTTCCCTGGCTCCCTATTTTTCGGAATATGCCCTGATCTATTATCGGGTGAAAGTGGAGATTCTGTATTTTATCTCTCTTTGTGAGATTCCTCTCCCGCAGTTAACCAAAGTAGATCACGGAAAGTTTGCAGATCTGAAGGCGATCTATGAAAATTTTTCAGAAGCCGATGCCCTCAAGATAAAAGACATAGAAAAGGTGACCAACCACGATGTGAAAGCAGTGGAGTACTTCATCAAAGAGAAATTTGACCTGCTTGGGCTGGGGTCATTCAAAGAGTTTATTCACTTTGGCCTTACCTCTCAGGACATCAACAACACCTCCATTCCACTTTCTACCAAGGAGGCACTCAAAGACGTTTTTATCCCTTACCTGAAGGAAACCATCGCGCTAATAGACAAAGTGGCGCAAGAATGGAAAGACATTCCCATGCTGGCCAAGACGCATGGTCAGCCAGCCTCTCCTACCCGGTTGGGCAAAGAGATAGCGGTATTTGTGAGCAGACTAAACGAGCAGCTGTCTGGGCTTGAGCAGGTGCCATATGCCGCCAAGTTTGGGGGAGCCACTGGTAACTTCAATGCGCACTATGTGGCCTACCCGGATAACGACTGGCATACCTTCGGAAATGATTTCGTAGGTCAGAAACTGGGGCTAAAGCGCAGCTACCCAACCACCCAGATAGAGCACTATGACTATTTTGCAGCTCTTTTTGATGCCATCAAACGGGTGAATACCATCCTGCTCGACTTTAGCAAAGATGTATGGCAGTATGTGGCCATGAACTACTTCAAACAGCGCATCAATCCCAACGAAGTAGGTTCTTCCGCGATGCCTCACAAGGTCAACCCTATCGACTTTGAGAATGCGGAGGGTAACCTGGGCATTGCCAATGCAATGTTTGAGCACCTCAGCTCCAAACTGCCTGTCTCCAGACTGCAGCGAGACCTCACTGACTCCACTGTACTTAGAAACATTGGTGTGCCGGTAGCCCACACCCTGCTAGCGCTGTCTTCTTTAAAGAAAGGCTTAGGTAAACTGGAGGTTAATAAGGAGGCCATCCATAAAGATCTGGATGACAACTGGGCTGTGGCTGCTGAAGCCATTCAAACCATTTTGAGACGAGAAGCTTTTCCTAACCCCTATGAAGCACTCAAAGCACTGACCAGAACCGGCGACAAGATCACCAAAGACACCTTACATGCTTTTATTACGCAACTGGAAGTGTCTGATGAGATCAAAGCGGAACTGATGCAAATCACTCCTTTCAACTACACTGGGAGGTAATCAGGGATTCATACAGGAAATTTTTCGAGCAAAATTTGAGGTAGACTAAATGTTATTGAGCAGGGCATTTTGCCTATTCATCGAGCCAGAACTACTCTCAGTAGGAAAAAAGCTTTTTAAAATTGTGAATGCCTTATATTAGAGCAAAATGAGTCACTGGATGACCCCATGACCTATGCCAGCGAAGGACAACACCAATGATGAGTATGTAAGAAAAAGAGTTGATGACATCAGCAAGCTCATCTATGAGGTAGCTGCGGGCAATTTCGACTACAAACTCAAACAACGTGACGTAGAGGGTGAACTGGAAGGCCTCATCGGGGGGATCAATATGCTGGGTGAAGAACTGAAAGCCAGCACAGTCTCCAGAGACTTTATGGAGAGCATCTATAAGGGTGTGGTGGATATCCTGATCATTATCACCCCGGATCAAACCATTGATAGGGTCAATGATGCGGTCGTTGACCACCTGGGCTACTCACCCCAGGACCTGATAGGCCGTGATTTCAAAACACTCCTTTCTACAGAAGATTTCTCCTTTCTTCAGGACATACAGCAGCACCTCGCCTCCAACGGGGCATATCATAACGCTGAACTCAGGCTGCTCCGAAAGGATAAATCGCTCCTGGAAACTTCGGCTTCCTTTTCTTCCCTGTTTGACAACCAAAAGAATCACCTTGGCACCATCGTCATAGCCAAAGACATCACACATATAAAGGAAACTGAGCGGGAACTCAAAAAGGCCAAGGAAAAAGCTGAGGCGGCAAACAAGGCCAAATCGCACTTCCTGGCCAATATGAGTCACGAAATTCGAACTCCGTTGAACGGAATGCTCGGTTTTCTGGAGTTACTCGGCGGCACTTCGCTTGATACTAACCAGACAGAGTACCTGGATATGATCAAAACCTCCGGGCAATCCCTCGCCAAACTACTGAACGACATTTTGGATCTGAGCAAGGTGGAAAATGGCAAACTGAACATTGAGCATGTGCCTTTCAACCTTAAAAGCTCCATCCAACCCAGTTTTCAAACCTATAGCTATCTGGCCAGAGAAAAAGGCCTGGACTTTATTCTGGACTTTGAGCCAGACCTACCTGAAATAGTCATTGGAGATCCCTCACGGCTGACCCAGATCCTGACTAACCTGATAGGCAACGCACTCAAATTTACCCAGGAAGGCAGTGTATTCATCAGAGTATCAGGAAGTAGGAAGGATAATCACCACCTGGATCTATTACTTGAGGTCACAGATACTGGAGTTGGGATTCCCGAGCAGATGCGAGCATCTATTTTTGATAGTTTCACGCAGGCAGATACCTCCACCACTCGAAAATTTGGAGGTGCCGGACTTGGACTGGCCATTACCAAACACCTGGTGGCCCTCATGGGTGGCACCATCAAATTCGAATGTCCTCCGATATCCAAAAATCAGGACAATGGTACCTCCTTCTTTGTGGAGCTACCCCTGAAAGTACCTACCTCCACCGGGCGTTCCGAGCATGATCCTGCTGCCACCAAAGAAACACCGGCCTTTCCCAGGGGTTTCAGGGTGCTCCTTGTGGATGACAATGAAATCAATATCCTATTGGCGCAGAAAGTACTGGAAAAGCTAAATGCCAATGTGTCTTTGGCCCGTGATGGAAAACAAGCCCACGATCTGGCCCTGGAGCAAAAGTTTGATGTCATTCTGATGGATATACAGATGCCCGTGATGGATGGATTTGAAGCCTCCACTGCGCTTCGGAAAGCTGGATATCAGGCACCCATCATTGCTCTATCGGCCAATGTTTACCCCGAAGAAATCAAAACCTGCTTCGAAAATGGAATGAACGGACATATTGGGAAACCATTTACCGTGGATGGCATTTTCAACAAAATCACCTCTGTAATCAACGAAAGTCCGGATTAGGAACTAATCGTTTCATTCTGGACCACCTCCATCATTTCCATAGCAAAGTTATCCTTCGCCTGTATGTAGGCGATCTTCTGTATAGATTCGGCCCCTACCTTCCGTTTCTCAAAAGACGCAGAAAAACCAAAATCAATTCGTTTAAAATCAAGTGCTCTCGCCCTCAATACAGTCTGAAACAACATCTGGCGGTACACCGAAAACTCATCCGAATAATCGTAATCCAACCCGATGAGTGAAGGCACATAGGTCAAATTCAGGTTCTTGTAAGAAAACATCACACCTATGAGTCGCTCAGGGCTTTTCTCTCCCCCAGCAGGGTACATTTTGATGAATTCCCAATTTGAATCCGCATTCATCACCTCAAAGACAGATTGAGGATAAGCAAATGTGTTCATATCGAAATTCTTGTCCCAGACATTACGGTAAAGCGAATAGGCTTTGCTAAGTTCTCCCTCATCTAAGTCATTGGTCACTTCCACCTGAACCCGATCTGTGAACTTCTCTATATCCTGACGGAAATGCTTTCTGGATTTGGACGATAAACGCTGTAGATAATCATCTTGCGTGGACCATGACAAGTCCTCCATCACACAAGAATCAGGCAAAGCAGCCTTTACATAGCCCTGACCATCGCAATGTGCTTTAAGAAAATCATCGGAAAGAGTGAAATCCCGTAAGGCAATCACATCCGGCTGAAGCTCCTCATCAATTTTGGTGAGCGTCTGGAAAAATAAATTCAGAATGGCGTCTTTGTCCGGGTGCTCCTGATCCAGATACAAATGATCCCCCTCTGTAAACAATGACCCCATGGCCAGCACCTGACTAGAGTGGTACAGCGGGTCACTGAGCCTCTTTTTCTCCAAAGCCATAGAAACGGAAGCCGGTGCCAACATGTCATCCTTCCAAAGTGTTTTGGTCAAAAAGGTGGCCAGCACAATCTTATCAGCCTTGTCTCTGATCAGCACAAACCTGAAATCCCACTGATGTTCTGGTGCCTGCGAAGCACCAAAGGCCTGCTCCAGAAATTGCAGCCCTGCAAAATCAAAGACGTTTCTCCCTTTGAAAATATCATCCCATTCCTTGGCTGGCAACTCATCGGTGTTCATATATACGGATACCCGAAAGGATGCTGGCATTTTGATTGGTGCTGATTGCCCTTTGTCCAACAGAGGCAACCCAAATGTTTTCCTGACTTGATTTTTGGTGGTGGTTTCCTCTGCCAGAGCCACAGGATACAACCTATCCATGGCCTCTACCAGGGCCTTGATATCTTCCTTTTGGTTATGCCTGGACACCGTGAACCTCACTCCAGTGCGCTTCACCGCGACTGCAGGGAAAACCCCCATATTCACATAAAAGCCCGCATCCATGAGCTTTTTCACAAAATTGTAACCTACCGCTGGTGCGCCTGTTCCAATATAAAATACAGGGCAGTTATTTTCTTCAATCAAAGGCAGGTCGGTTTTCGCAAGACACGCATTACAATAAGCTACCTTATCGGCCAGCTCCTTCTGCATGTCATAGATCTCATCTGACAGGTGGATATCTGCCGATGCAATGGCTGCAGCCACCGAGCTGGGTTCCAGCTGAGCAGAAAATGTAAGCGGCCCTCCAAAGCGCTTCACCCTTGTATAAAAATCTTTATTGGCCGTGACCATGGTAGCACCACTGGCTCCAAAGGTTTTGCTCAATGTGGTAAAAACAATGACATTTTGAGGTAATTCCCCGTATTGACTAATCACATAGCCAGTGCCATTCTTACCCACCCAGCTCATACCGTGCACATCGTCATAGTAGAGGCATAGCTGAGGGTACTTGGCAGATAGTTCCTTTAATCTCCCTATGGGCGCTTCATCGCCATACATAGAATACACTCCGTCAGCAAAATACCATATCTTATCCGCCACGGAGCTGAGGTCTTTGATCTTCGCCTCCAGCATTTCCATGTTATTGTGCTTGATCATTTCTACCGGAATACCGCGAGTCCTGGCTATCTGACAGCTATTCTGTACACTCCAGTGCACTTGCTGATCCAGAATAATCGCATCTTCATCCCGCACCACTGTGGGGATAGTACCCAGGTGTCCCAGGGTGCTATTTTTGGTGACCACCACAGGATAGCCGTACATTTTTTCCAGCTTATCCTCGAGTTCACTATAGGCCGAATGTGAGATAAAGGTTTTGGAAAGAGGAAACTGCGTACCATATCGCATGATCGCGTCTACTGCGGCTTTCTTTATCCTGATGTCCTGCTCAAGCCCCAGGTATCCTGTAGTGCCAAAGTGACAAAGGTCCTTCCCGTTGACTTTAATGTGACGACCGGTAAAGTGATCATCCTCAGTGTACAAATCCACCACACCCTTCTCCGATGCATTTCGCGAAATTTCAACAACTGTATCGATATAATTATTGTGTCGGATTTTTGCCATACTTATCAAAAATACTCTTCTTAGCGCGCCGAAAATTCGATTGGAAGAACTTATCGACGAATCACTCCGTTGCACCTATCTATGATTGTTTTATACAGATGACTATCTTTGATTAACTATCCATTTAATCAGAGGTTTTCAGAAATGAACTTTTCATCCATAGAAAATGATTTTGCTCAGTTTCACATCAGGGATGGAGTGATGTTCTTTACCTACAAGCCTGATATAGAGATTGACCTGGATGGTGCCAAACGCATAGTCGCTGATCGACTCAAACTCCAGGGAGAAGAAACCTACCCCGTAGTATGCGACATTCGGGGGCTCAAGGGTGCCAATAAGGCGGCAAGGGATTATCTGGCTAATGAAGGGTCTGAAAAAGTGAAAGTAGTGGCGCTGATTGTGGCTTCACCGGGTCTGAAAATCATGACAGACTTCTATCTCATGGTAAATAAACCCACGGTTCCTACCAAAATTTTCACCTCGGAAGATCAGGCTGTTAAGTTTATAGAATCCCTTTAGACCGGAGGAGCCTTTTTAATCCACTTTCCCAGCCAGCAGATAAAGCACGGCCATTCTGATGGCTACCCCGTTTTCCACCTGATCCAGTATGATGGAATGCTCCGAATCTGCCACATCACTGGTAATCTCCACGCCACGATTGATAGGGCCCGGATGCATGATGACAATTTCTTTATTCAGAGAATCGAGCAGCTCTTTGTTGATGCCATAGTAAAGTGAATACTCCCGTAGTGAGGGAAAGTAGCGCATTTTCTGGCGCTCCAGCTGGATGCGGAGTACATTGGCAATGTCGCACCACTCCAGCGCCTTTCGGATATCCAGCTCCACTTTCACCCCCAGGGAGGCGATATGCTTTGGCAACAGCGTGGCAGGTCCGCAGACCATCACTTCAGCTCCCAGTTTCTGCAAGGCAAAGATATTGGACAGGGCCACACGTGAGTGAAGAATATCTCCAACGATCACCACTTTCTTACCCTCCACTCCACCGGTCTTTTCTCGGATGGAAAAAGTATCGAGTAATGCCTGAGTAGGATGCTCATGGGTACCATCTCCCGCATTGATGATGTTGGCCTTAATGTGGCGGGCCAAGAAATGAGGTGCCCCAGGGCTGCTATGGCGCATGACCACCATGTCCACTTTCATGGCCAGAATGTTATTGACCGTATCCAGTAGTGTCTCGCCCTTTTTCACAGAAGAAGAGGAAGAGGAAAAGTTAATTACATCAGCTGAGAGGCGTTTTTCTGCCAATTCAAAGGAAAGACGGGTACGGGTAGAATTCTCAAAAAAAACATTGGCCACAGTGACGTCCCTCAGAGAGGGCACTTTTTTGATCGGCCGGTTCAAAACATCTTTAAAATTATCAGCAGTTTCAAAAATCAATTCGATTTCATCACGATCGAGGTTCTTGATACCCAGGAGATGCTTTGTCTTTAATTGGCTCATTCAGTTTCGTTGATTAACCAGATGTTGTCTTTTTTGCCCTGCTCCTCCAGCTCTACAAGCACCCGCTGAGAAGTCATGGTATTCACCCTGCGCCCCACGTAGTTAGCTTCTACGGGTATGTGCCGGGTATACATTCTATCTATGAGCACCAGTAGCTCCACCTTTGCCGGCCTGCCAAACATGGTCATAGCGTCCAGGGCTGCCCGTACCGATCTGCCAGTGAAAAGCACGTCATCTATCAGTATTACCTTCTTATCTTCAATAATGAAAGGCACCTTGGTTTGATTGGGGGTCTTGGGGTTCTCCCGCCTCCTGAAATCATCTCTATGAAACGTGGTATCGAGGTAGCCAAGCTGGATTTTGGTGTTGAGCATTTCTTCCAGGCGCTTGCGAATGCGCTCGGCAAGATAGATTCCTCGAGGCTGCATGCCCAAAATCACAGAATCAGAAAAATCACCATGGTTCTCGATGAGATGCTGACACAACCGGCTGATTGTGATCTGAAGGAGCTTACTGTTGAACAGGAGTCTTTTTTGCATGATCAGGCTTCCTGCAAATATAAGATCATCTCCCTTAACCCAAATAATCCGTCAGATAATAAAATAGAAATAACAGGTTAGACCTTAATTAGACTTATCATCCAGGTGGTACTGGATTTTATTAATATAAAAAACCCGTCTGCTAATTTTGCCCCCAGTGCCATTCTCGTTGCGGATGCGCTGCTCACCAAAGGCATACATGGCACGATCATACCATACTTTTAGGCCTTCCACTTCCGGGTTTTTGGTTTTCACTTCGTCATCCACATAGGCCAGACGAACAGGGTTAAAGGTCTTCCCCTCATAAATCTCATTGCCTTGAATGATTTTTGAGCGAATGGTATTTTCTTCCAGATACATCAATACTGTCTTATCCTCATAGTTACTTACCGCCACGAATTCCTCCAGGGAAAAAGTCTCTATATCATTGATTTCAAAGCTATTGTCCCAAATAATATTTCCATTTCGATCAAATGACACCACCACCGCGTGGGTATACTGGTAGCCCATGAAACTTGGATTAAACCTGGCAGGACTATTCCATCCATATCTACCCACATTGGAAGAATAGTTGGAATACCGGGGATAATAGGCTTCAGCAATCATCAGGTATTCATCTCCCCGCTGGATTATATCATGCACCAACAAACGGTAACTAAACTGGGTATTCTTCCCTTTAGAACGCTTCCGCTCTATTCTTTCTCTGATGCGCTGCTGTCGGCGCTCATTCATGTATCCAAAAAAATTATCCAAATCGGCATACTCATGATACTTAACAAACTGCTGACGACCGTTGACAAACTTGGAGAGATACAGTCCACGACTGTATTGCGAAGCTTTCTTGGAATACGTACCAGCCATGTATTGAAACCCACCATAAAAGATGGTGCTGGCCCCATCGATCAGATTCTTCTTATCTCCTGGAGTAATCACATTGGTCTGGATGAGATCTCCTGCCGCTGTGAAGGTTTTGGCCCTTATGGTGTATTTTCTATTGGGCATCCGATCTTGCTGAATCACCGTAAACATCAACGCCTCGTCATCAATGATGATGTCCAAAATATCACTGTTGTTGTCATAAAAACCAGGAACTACACGGGGTTTTTGCTCCTCCAAATCAAAGGTGAGCAAAACAGGCCGAAGGTTCGTGTAGCCGGCAAAAACTATGTTATGATCGATCACTTCGAAAAAAGTCAGCTGGATCGGGAAAACGGTGTTGATCTCAATTCGCCGATGCGTGGCAGTGAGGGCATCAATCTCCACAAGCAAAAACTCCTGACTCCTGTATCTGGATACATTGAACAGAAGGTAGTATTTACCATTGTGATACTCCGTACCGGCCAGGTAGCTATCAAAAGGAATGGAATAGATACGCGTCCAGACGATATCCAGTAGCGTATCCAGGCTATGAAAGGTCCAATTAAACCCCTCTGGTGTCCTTTTTTCGGTCTCCACGGCCACCAGCAGGCCTGCTTCTTCCCCATTGATCAGGTTGAAGTCCATGCCATAATCATCCATTTCAAATTCTATCCGATTTGGCTGATCGATCCGCGAACTTGTATCGGGAGCCTTTTTCTGGGCCATCGCCAGAAAGGACATCAACAGGAAGCAGACAAAAAAGGAGCCTTTCATTGACATGAGCATATTTGTTTTGAACACTCCATAGTTATACGGCTGGTCTTTCCGTTAAGATGGTAAATAAAAAATTAGTTCATGAGTTTAAAACAATTCAAGGCCTCATGTCCTTTAAATTTACTAAAACTATTACAGCCAGTACTATCGGCTTACTCCTATGAAAATTTTGATTTTGCGCTTTTCTTCGATTGGAGATATCGTGCTTACTACCCCCGTCATACGTACGCTCAAAACCCAACTAAACGAGGTGGAGTTACATTTCGCCACCAAAAAGGAGTATTTGCCCGTACTTGAGGAAAACCCATACCTGGATCAGATCCATCTTTTGGAAGGCGGGCTTTCACCTTTCATTTCTCAATTGAAAAAAGAAAAATTCGACTTCATTGTAGACCTGCACCACAACCTGCGCACGCTGGCCATCAAAAATCAATTGGGTGTGAAATCTTTTTCATTCAATAAGCTCAATCTGCAGAAGTGGCTCTATACCAACCTGAAAATCAACAAACTGCCCAATACGCATCTGGTAGATCGGTACATGGATACCGTGGCCACCCTGGGAGTGAAAATGGATAACCTGGGGCTGGACTACTTCATTGCGGATAAAGACGAGGTGGAACTGAACTGGCTCCCGGAGGCCTATCAGGGGGGCTTTGTAGCTTTCGCCATAGGCGGGAAATTTGCCACCAAAAAGCTACCGAAAGATCGGATCATAGAACTCTGTGACCGCATCAATAAGCCAATAGTGCTGCTTGGCGGGAAAGAGGACGCCGAAACCGGTGAAAGCGTAGAGCGTTTTTTCCAAAGAAGCGAAAAAGAGAATGAATTCACAGAAGGTCTTGAAGCACTGGGCAAAAAGGCCATTGTATTCAATGCCTGCGGTAAATTTAACCTGAATCAATCGGCATCTTTAATCCGCCAGTCCCGTTGGGTATTTACGCACGATACCGGGCTCATGCACATAGCGGCGGCATATAAGAAGGAAATCTTTTGTATCTGGGGCAGTACAGTGCCGGAATTTGGCATGTATCCCTATCGCACAAAATTCACTATTTTCGAAAATAAAAAATTGGACTGTCGACCTTGCTCGAAACTCGGCTTTGACAAATGCCCAAAGGGACATTTCAAATGCATGAATGAAGTTTCGTTTGATTTTTACTTACCCGATTAACTCATAAAAAATGAAGACCCTATACATC
The DNA here is from genome assembly GCF_902506655.1 of Marinoscillum sp. 108. Classification (NCBI taxonomy): domain Bacteria; kingdom Pseudomonadati; phylum Bacteroidota; class Cytophagia; order Cytophagales; family Reichenbachiellaceae; genus Marinoscillum; species Marinoscillum sp. 108. Next base: position 539,679 of record NZ_LR734817.1, read on the forward strand.
ATCCGACATGCCAAATCGTCATGGAGCTTTGATCTCCCTGATCATGACCGCCCCCTGGGCAGAAGAGGCCGGCGGGATGTGCTTATTATCGCCAAGCATTTGAGCGAAAATGAATTGACCCCAGATCTGATGATTAGCAGCACGGCCAGCCGGGCACTCAACACGGCCCTGTATATCGCTGATGACTGGGGCTATCCCGAAGAGCAAATCCGACTGGATGAATCACTTTTTCATGCCACCAGTGAGCACCTCCTGGAGGTACTTTCCAATATCAAGGAGGCGGACTCAGTGGCCATTGTTGGACATAATCCAGGGTTCACTGATCTGGTCAATCACTTTGCAGAGGACTATGTAGACAATCTCCCCACCTGTGGCATCTATGCATTGGAGCTCAATATTGACAACTGGAAAGACCTAAAATCCGCTGATGCCACTAAGAAATTTCTACTGATCCCTAAAAGGTTGCATCGATAACTTTCCCAGTCCAAGGGGATTGTTTTTCTTTCTATTAACTTTATGAGAGGACTATGGAGGCTGTTTTAGAAAGATTTCCTTTTGCTTATTATCACATTGCGCTGCGCTATTTCGTAGCTGCGGGGCTGGCTTTTTTGGTGTTCTATGTGATTTTTAGGAAAAGAATGCCCCTCAGGAAAATACAGGAGCGATTTCCAAAAGCCAAGGACTACCTGAGAGATGCGGGCTATTCGCTCATTACGGTGGCCATTTTTGCGGTTATTTCCATTTGGTCTTTTAAGGTGCTCAAGCCTTACCATCTGCTTTTCGATTCGTTTGAGTCCATGCCAGCATGGTACTGGCCCCTTACGGTGATCCCTATGTTTTTCATTCACGATTTTTATTTCTACTGGGCGCATAGACTCATGCACCACCCCAAACTCTTCAAGCAGGTGCATAAAGTACATCATCTGTCTACCAACCCCTCACCTTGGACTGCCTACGCATTCCATCCGTTTGAGGCGGTGATCGAAGCTTTGATCATCACGATCCTATGCTTTACGGTACCCACGCATGCAGCTATAATCGTACTATTTATGATTTTCCAGATTTTTTACAACGTATATGGTCATCTGGGCTATGAGCTTTACCCCAGAGGATTCAATAAGACCTGGATCGGCAAGTATGTGAATACCTCAGTGGCTCACAATCAGCACCATCACAAGTTTCAGGGCAATTATGGCCTTTACACCCTCATATGGGATCGGGTCTTTGGCACCCTGCGCACCGACTATAATGACGCATATGACCAGGCTGCCACTCGTCGGGTGCCAGCTAAAGAAACTGTCCTGAATTTATAAAATATAGTGACTGAGGTCTTTGTTTTTGACCAGTCCGGCAAGCTTCTCCTCTACCAGCGCCTTATCTATCACGATCCTGGCATTCTGCCCTATGGTATCGGGAATCTCAAAAAGAATCTCGTTTAGCAGCTTGCTCATGACCGTGTGTAACCTCCTGGCACCGATGTTTTCAACCTCCTCATTGATCTGAAAAGCTATCTCAGCCAATCGTTCCAGAGCATCATCCTGGAAACTCAATGACACATCTTCGGCACCCACCAGGGCGATGTACTGCTTGGTCAATGCATTCTTAGGCTCTTTGAGTATACTCAGGAAATCCTCCTTGGTGAGGTTATCAAGCTCTACACGGATGGGAAATCTACCCTGAAGCTCCGGAATCAAATCCGAAGGCTTGCTAAAATGAAAGGCCCCCGCGGCAATGAACAGAATATGATCTGTGTGCACAATTCCATATTTGGTATTGACGGCACTCCCCTCCACAATGGGTAGCAGATCACGCTGCACCCCTTCACGACTCACATCCGGACCGCCCTGACCACCTCTGCTACCACCGGCTATCTTATCCACTTCGTCTATGAATACGATGCCCGTATTCTGGGCTTTCTGAAGGGCCTCTTCCTTCACCTCATCCATATCAATGAGCTTCGAGGACTCCTCTTCCAGGAGAATTTTTCTAGCTTCCGCGATCGTTACTTTGCGCTTTTTGGTCTTCTTAGGCATCATGCTTCCCAGCATCTCCTGAATATTGATCATAGAAGCCTCATCCATGCCCCCGCCAATCATTCCCATGCCTGGAGTACTGTTCTGCTTCACATCGATCTCAATCTTTCGCTCATCCATTTCCCCATCTCTGATCTTCTCCCGAAAACGGTCTCTGGTTTTCTCGTTCAACTCACGCTCATCCTCTGGCTGATCCTTGCCCATGCCTGTAGCATGAGGAGTTGGCGAACCTTTGAGCGGAGGGATCAACGCATCGAGGATTATCCCTTCTACTATTTCCTTTGCACGCTCCTTCACTTCCTCCTTCTTGGTGGTCTTCACCATGTCCACCGCCTGCTCTACCAGATCCCTGATCATACTCTCCACATCGCGGCCCACGTAGCCCACTTCCGTAAACTTAGAAGCCTCCACCTTGGTAAAGGGAGCTTCTGCCAAATGAGCCAGCCTTCGGGCTATTTCAGTTTTACCTACCCCGGTTGCCCCTATCATCAGAATGTTATTTGGGACGATTTCTCCCTGAATTTCTTCCTTTACATTCATTCGGCGCCACCTGTTTCTCAAGGCAATTGCCACATTGCGTTTAGCATCGTTTTGGCCAATGATGTATTTATCTAACTCGGCAACAATCTGCCTTGGTGTCAAATTCTTATTCATAGTGCTATAAAATCTTCTTAAACGAATTTAGATTGGATTGGATGGTAAAGAAATCCGTCCCGCCGGCGGCATGATAGGTGGCATGGGAATACCTGATCTGAAATTGCCTGATTCCAAGTGCCAGTCCGTAGCTCAAACCTGCGCCGTAGGCTTCTTCGCCTACTTTTAACTCCTGATGCATCAGGTGGCTATAACCAAACAAAAACTGAACGTTTTGGTGAATGATAAACTCAGCACCCACATTCACATGACGAAATATTCGATCGGCGATCTCAATGGTTTTTGATTTACTGATCCCTTCATCCAATGAAAAATACATACTATTCTGCACAAGGTTATAAGCAGAGATGCTAAACCTGAAAGGCATATAAGTTGGCTTCACCGATGTGCTGATCTGCACGTCGAATGGAACCTGATTGGCGCCCGATCCTGTATAATCCGCAAGAACAAAACCGAAATTTCTAAAGACCAACCCCACAGTGAAATCGGTATCAGGGGCGCGGTACACTCCACCCAAGTCTCCCAGTAAAAGCGAGGAACCATAACCAGCAATGCCATTGGAGGCATACTTTATATTACCTCCCAGGGCAAAAGATCCGATGCGATGGCTCTTCCCTACTGTCAAAACAAGATCCTGCGCCTGAAAACTCCCGGTTACCGTACCATCAGGATCGGTCTCTACAAAGTCTCCATAATCGAGGTAGTTCACCCCAAAAGCAAGCCTACCCACTTTAGAAAATTCCGCAGCATAGGCTCCTGAAAAGGAATACACCCCCGCAAACATTGGACTGAAATTGATGGCGACATCAGTGAGTGCCACAGAGTCCAAAACTGCCGGATTGTGTACAAACTGCATCAGGTCACCATCAGCCAAGGACACTACTTTCCCACCCAGTGCAGCATTGCGAGCGCCAAACGGAGTCTGCAAACTCTGATACTGATCAAACTGAGCAGAAGCAGAAAAGGTCAGAAGGGTCAATATGGCTATCAACCACTTCAATTAATCCCTGGCTGTTTCGGGTAGGATGAAATTCATAGGCTCCTTGGGTTTTTGCGACAATAACGCAATTTCTGTCACCTCTTGTACAGTCTTTACAAAATGAATTTTCAGGTCTTTGATATAAAGTTCGTTGATCTCCTCCAGATCCTTCTGATTTCGCTCGCACATGATGATCTCTCTAATCCCGGCCCGCTTGGCAGCCAGAATTTTTTCTTTGATCCCGCCTACAGGAAGCACCTTACCTCTCAGGGTGATTTCACCCGTCATGGCCAGTTTACTTCGGATCAGGCGCTGCGTATACACAGACGCCAGTGCAGTGAGCATGGTGATCCCTGCCGAAGGCCCATCTTTCGGGATGGCACCGGCCGGTACGTGCACATGCAGATCATAATGCTCAAACACACGATAATCTATATCCAGTGATGCGGCATTGGTCTTGAGATAAGAAAGGGCAGTCATGGCGGACTCTTTCATCACATCTCCCAGCTGACCGGAAAGCGTCAACTTGCCCTTTCCACGACTCAGGCTGGCCTCAATAAAGAGAATATCCCCACCAGAAGGCGTCCAGGCAAGACCCGTGGCCACACCCGGCAGCTTGTTGTCTTCATAAGCATCCTTGTCAAAGTCCTCCGGCCCCAGAATTTTTCTTACCTCACCCTCTGTTATTTTGGGCTGGTACTCCTCCTCCATGGCAATGGATTTGGCCACATTTCGAATCACCGCTGCCAACTTGCGCTCCAGGCTCCTGACTCCCGACTCGCGGGTATAGTCATTGATTAGCTTGGCAATGGCCGACTTGTCAAAAGTGATCTGCTTGGCTTTCAAACCGTGCTCCGTTCGCTGCTTGGGAATAAGGTGCTTTTTAGCGATCTCTACCTTCTCTTCCAGGGTATACCCCGTCACATCGATGATTTCCATTCGGTCACGAAGTGGTGCCTGAATGGTATCCAGAGAATTGGCCGTAGCGATAAAAAGCACTTTTGACAGGTCATAGTCCACTTCAAGATAGTTATCCTTAAACGTGCTATTCTGCTCAGGATCCAATACCTCCAGCAGGGCAGAAGAAGGATCTCCACGAAAGTCGGAGCTTACCTTATCTATTTCATCCAATATAAATACCGGATTAGAACTTTTAGCTTTATTGATGTTCTGAATGATCTTACCTGGCATAGCGCCAATGTAAGTTTTTCTATGTCCTCTGATTTCAGCCTCGTCATGCACTCCTCCCAAAGACATGCGCACATACTTTCGACCCAGAGCATCGGCTATAGACCGGCCCAGAGAAGTCTTACCTACACCGGGAGGGCCATAGAGACACAAAATAGGCCCTTTGAGGTCATTCTTTAGTTTCCTCACCGCCAGGTATTCGAGGATTCTCTCCTTCACTTTGTCCAATCCAAAATGATCCTTATCCAGGATTTTCTTGGCATTTTTCAGGTCAAAATTATCCTCAGTGCCCTCCTCCCATGGCAGATCCACCAGAAGTTCGGCATAGTTCATAGCCACGGGATACTCCGCTGCGGCCGGATTCATTCGGCCTATCTTATCCAATTCCTTCAAAAAGTGCTTCTTGACTTCATCAGGCCATTTCTTATCTTTTGCTTTGTCCCTAAGAGCATTCACCTCCTGATCAGGACCATCCTGCCCCAACTCATCCTGGAGTACTTTCATCTGCTGTCGCAAATAATAATCCCGCTGCTGCTGGTCAATGTCAGAATGTACCTTGCTGGCGATTTCATGCTTCAGCTCAAGCATCTGAATGTCCTTCAGCATGTATTTCAGCAAAAGCTCCGCACGCTCCTTCGGATTGTTGGTTTCCAGCAGCTTCTGTTTATCACTCACCTCAGCATTAATATTGGACGAAAGAAAATGAGTCAGAAATGTATAACTCTGGATATTCTCCAGTGCCACCTGAGCTTCTTTCGGAATCTCGGGATTCAGCTTCAGTACCTTATAGGCAGCTTCTTTCAGTGATGAAGTGATCGCGTTAATTTCATCCTCGCTCATCTCGTCACTTTCCTTGAGTATTCGGAAGGTCGCTTTCAAAAATGGTTCTTCCTTCACAGGCTCTCCCAGTTCGAAACGCTGCTGTCCCTGTATAATGATCGTCGTATTCCCATCAGGAAGCACCAGCATTTTCAGGATTTTGGCTACTGTACCAATCTTATAAAGGTCATTGAAAACCGGCTCCTCTTTCTTAGTATTGTTTTGTGCCACCACCCCTATGATTCGGTCACCTTTATAGGCCTTTTTCACCAGACGAATAGATTTGGTCCTGCCAACAGTAATCGGCAAAACCACTCCTGGGAACAGTACGGTGTTTTTAATGGGCAAAATAGGAAGCTCATCCGGCAAATTATCGTCGGTCATCTCCTCTCCGTCCTCATCAGCCACCAGCTGAATAAGCTCTCCAGATTCATCCTCTAAAAACTCTGAAAAATATAAACGGTTGGTAATATTATCTTCAAACATAAATATCGTGTCAATATGGCAGTAACTACCTCAAAAATCTACTTTCAAAAGAATCAGGTAGACAAATGTCAATAGCTGTGCCAAATTAGCTACTGTGCCAGAAATGGTATTATCTTTAACCTGATTTGTTTGAGAGTCTGTCGAAAAGACATGCTTATATGAATGGGGAAAAAATCCGCCTTTTTTGTTTATTCTTTATCCTCGTTTACGGCACATCGCCGTTAAACGCCCAGCGTATAACCACTAAGCGTATCAGTACCGACTCGGTACCAGAAGATGTGCACTTAAATATCTATGATTTTAAGAACATCAATAAGCTACCGGACTATTATAACGCTGAGCAGCTCAAAAGGATCAACAAACTGGACCAGGAGGAAGATTGGGAAGGGCTCTACAAAGCCCTCAAGGCTTATGTAAGCAAATTCGGCATTCAAAATTTCTACAAAGACACCAAACTCATTTGGCGCCTGGCCAAACTCACAGAACTTTTTGGGGATGATGAAGAGGCCAAAAACCTTTATCGGTTGGTATTGAGGCATCATCACTCCGGCATCAATATGAAGGAGATTGAGCTCTACTATGACTCTCTCAATGACCAGGAAGCTGCCCAGTATGTACCTCTGGACTACTACTATGAACTGGTAGAATACCGAACGCTGATCGATACACTGCGACCCCCGAGGGGTATTCTGCTCAATATGGGACAGGAAATTAACAGTGCCAAGGCGGACTATGCTCCTTCGCTGAATGTACAAAATGATGTACTAATCTTCACATCGCAACGTAATGACCTGGACCTGAGCATTCGACGTACATTCAACGAAGATCTCTTTTTTAGCCGAAAAGATGAATATGGCTCATGGAGCAAGGCAGAGGAATTCAAGGAAATTAATTCCCGATATAAGGAAGGGTCGGCCATTCTCACCCGTGATGGAAAAACCCTCTACTTTTCGAGGTGTGATTGTCTGGACTGCTTTGGAGATTGTGACCTCTTTTCAGCCAAGCTACAGTCAGACAGCACCTGGGGCGAAGTGAAAAACCTCGGTACCCGTGTCAATAGCCTGAGCTGGGATTCGCACCCCTCGCTTTCACACAGTGAAGATACCCTCTACTTTGCATCGGATCGGCTGGGTGGATTCGGCTTATCAGACATTTACTATACCTACAAACTGAAAAACGGAGAGTGGTCTTCTGCCAAAAACCTGGGACCCGTAATCAACACCCGAAACAATGACGTAAGTCCTTTTTATCATCCAGTGTACAATGTGCTTTACTTTGGATCCAATGGACAGCTGTATAATTTCGGGGAATACGACATCTACAAGTCTTATCAGGTAGGCGGCAACTGGTCTGAACCTTACAATATAGGTCCGCTGGTGAATGGAAAAGGGAGCGAATACTACTTTACCATTGACTCCAAATCAGAGCTGCTTTTCTATGCCAGGTCTATTAGCCGGGACCTGAATAAGCAGGACATCTACTCATTCCCGCTACCAATGAATGCACAACCTCTGGCCACCACCAAAGTCACGGGCTCCCTGACCGACTCACTGACGGGCAAAGCCTTCCGGGGCATCGTATCCATCATAGATCTGGATGAGGGTGTGGAAGTGGCCCCACGGTATTTGCGACCAGATGGAAGTTTCGAGTTTGATCTGATTGACCAGAGAAATTACTTGCTGGTGATACAGGGGGATGACTTTTTCAGAATCGAGGATTCTTTCTTTCTGGATGGCACCAGGGAGCTCAAAAAAGTGACTGAGCCACTGGCCAGCCGTGTGAAATTTGAATCCATAGAATTTGATAACGGAAAGTCTGCCCTGAAAAAGGAAATGTACAGTGACCTCAATAAGATCGTGAACTTCCTCTACGACAACCCGGACTTCAAGCTTAAAATATCGGGCCACACGGACTCCTACGGATCTGATGAGCACAATTTGCGGCTGTCTCAGGAACGCGCACGCAACATCAGGGATTACATGGTGGATTTTGCCGGGCTAGCGTCGGAACGAGTAGATTGGGAGGGGTATGGGAGCTCCCGCCCCATCGTGGAAGAGATCAACGAAGAAGCCAAGGCCATCAACCGGCGGGTAGAGTTTGAAATCTACCGCCCGGCGCCTCAGCCTCCATCAGAAGATTAAGTTGATTCTTAAAACAGTTTGTATACGTCGTTGAAGATGGCGTAGCTCATCAGCCCCAAAAGCAAGACCATTCCTACTTTCTGAGCGTTCTCCAAAAACTTATCGCTAGGCTTCCTGCCAGTCACAATTTCCCAGGTCAGGAAAACCACGTGTCCACCGTCCAAAGCCGGAATAGGAAGCAGGTTCATAAAGGCCAACACCATGGAGATCAACCCTGTGATCCTCCAGAAATTATTCCAATCCCAGGTGCCCCCAAAAAACTGAGCAATGCCTATCGGTCCGGAAAGTGATTTTGATGGAGATACATCTCCCGAGAACATCTTTCCGAAAGCTTTTACATTATAAAACACCACATTGAATGCCTGACTGGTGCCATTCACCACAGCCTCACCAAAAGTGAAATCACGATGTGAATAGTTCAATTCCATGCTTGGGTAGAAACCAATGGTAGCATCCTCGGCAATATCAAACGTCAGGGCCAATTCTTGTCCATCCCGTAGCACAGTAGCATTGAGCTGACCACCTGGTACGGAATCCAGGGCGGTTTTGAACTCATCAAAGTACTTTACCGGCACACCAGCCACTGCCACGATCCGGTCACCTTCTTTCAGGCCTCCTTTATCAGCATTGCTACCTTCTCGCACCTGCCCTACACTAAAGGATTCTCTAGGTCTGAAAAATGCCGCTTTTTTATCAGAAAACTTATCAATAAAGTCATTGGGAATAGGAATGGTAATGGTTTTACCTCCACGATCCACTGTGTAAAATCCGTCAGTTCCCAACAGTACATTGGGGCTCCTCAGGTCACTGAATGTTTCGTAATCCTTACCATTGATATTAAGAATGCGGTCTCCGGTTTGTAGTCCGAGCTGCTGACCAAGGTCATAAGCCACGATTCCATGCTTGTTCAGCTCCTCTTTGGAAAGAAAATCTTCACCATTGGAGTACACAAGTGCGATGAAAATAACAATCCCGGTGATTACATTCACTATAATACCGCCGAGCATCACTATCAGGCGCTGCCATGCCGGCTTGGCTCTGAACTCCCATGGCTCAGGCTCCTCACTCAGGGTTTTGGTATCGAGTGACTCATCGATCATACCAGATATTTTCACAAAACCGCCCAATGGGATCGCCCCAATGGAATACTCCGTCTCACCAAATTTCTTTCCCCATATTTTGGGTGGAAAACCGATAGAGTACTTTTCTACCCGCATTCCAAATGCCTTGGCCGCCAACAAATGTCCCAACTCGTGCAACCCAACTAAAATTGATAAGCCCAGCAGAAGCTGAGCCGTCATGATTAAACCTTCCATCTATTTGATTAATTCTTTTGCTATGATCCTTGTTTCTATGTCTGTATTAATATAATCGTCCAACTCGGGCTCGCTAATGTAGCTCACCTTTTGCATGCAAGCCGCTATGACGTCTGATATTTCTAAAAAACCGATGTTATCCTGTAAAAATTCCGCCACCGCTATTTCATTGGCCGCATTCAGTATGCAGGGAGTGTTGCCTCCTTTATCAATGGCATCAAAGGCGAGCTGTAAGTTACGAAAAGTCTTGGTGTCAGGTTTTTCAAATGTGAGTTCCGGGTAATTAATAAAGTCGAACCGGGGAAAATCGGATTTGAACCGCTCGGGGAAACTCAGCGCATATTGTATGGGCAACCTCATATCGGGAAGTCCAAGTTGAGCTTTAATAGAACCATCCTCAAACTGCACCATGCTATGAATAATGCTCTGAGGGTGCACCACCACCTCTATCTGATCCAGCTTCACACCAAACAACCATTTGGCCTCAATGACCTCCAACCCTTTGTTCATGAGGGTGGCTGAGTCGATGGTGATTTTAGCCCCCATATCCCAATTAGGATGTTTGAGCGCCTGTTCTTTTTTGATCTGCAGAAGCTGATCTCGCACCTGACCTCTGAACGGCCCTCCCGAGGCGGTTAGGATGATTTTTTCAATGGGGTTATTCAACTCTCCCACAATGCATTGGAAAATGGCAGAGTGCTCAGAGTCTACCGGTAGGATATTGCATCGGTGCTCCATCGCCAGTCTGGTCACCAGCTGACCAGCCACCACCAGGGTTTCTTTATTGGCAAGGGCAATGTCCTTCCCTGCCTTGATGGCGTTGATGGTAGGCACCAACCCGGAGTAGCCTACCAAAGCGGTGAGGACAATATCGATACTCTCCATTTTCACCACATCTGCCAGTGCATTCTGACCGGCATACACTTTGATATCGGCAGAATCCAGGGCCTCAAAAACCTGATCGTAAAGAGATTCGTTACCAATAACAACCGTATTGGGCTTGTATTTTAGTGCCTGCCGGATGAGCAGGTCCGCATTGTTTTGTGCGGTAAGCACCTCCACTTCGAATTTGTCCGTGTGACGATCGATCACCTCCAGTGTCTGAGTTCCGATGGAGCCAGTAGACCCCAGTACGGCAATTCCTCTTTTCTTTTGCTCCTCTCCCATTATCCTCTGAACTGCTGCATCGCATCGGCTATCTGCCTGTCGTTTGACAACCTCGGCACTTTATTCTGGCCTCCCAGCTTCCCTATAGACCTCATATATTCTATAAATGCGTTTTGCTTTAAGTCAATCACCTCCAGCGGTCGTAAAATTGATCCTGAAATCAGATCATCGTAGTAGGTGTTTCTTTTGCGAAGTTGCAAATCTAACTCTTTTTGAAAACCCAGCTTGTCCTTTGGAGGAGTAGCAAACTCCACATACCATTCGTGCAGGGGCAGGCCTTCCGCCGGTGTTACATTGGGGGCCACACTAAACTCCACCAACTCTACCTCTGGGAATAGCGCGCAGGTAGCCTTCATCGCCTGCTCCACTTCCTCACCAATCACATGCTCACCAAACGCAGAGATGAAATGCTTGATGCGCCCGGTTACTAAAAGTCGGTAGGGGTTCTTATTGATAAACTTCACAGTATCGCCAATGGAGTATCCCCAAAGTCCAGCATTGCTATTGAGTATGAGTGCATAATTTACCCCCAACTCAATCTGATCAATTTTCAAGCGGGTAGGGTTTTCGTTGAAGTATTCATCGGCAGGAATAAATTCAAAAAAGATCCCGCTATTGGCAAGAAGTAGCAAGCCCGGCTCTTTCTGACTATCCTGATAGGCGATAAACCCTTCGGATGCCGGATATGTTTCTATGGAAGGGATCTCTTTTCCGATGGTTTCAAAAAGTTTGGCTCTGTAGGGCTCAAAATTCACGCCCCCGTATACGAACATTTCAAAATTTGGAAAAATATCCTTGATGGGCTTGCCTGTTTTGGCCTTGAGCCGATCAAAGTACATCTGTACCCACGGGGGAATACCCGAAATCAGGGTCATATCCTGATCGAAGGTCTCTTCTACGATCTGATCCACCTTTTTCTCCCAATCCTCCATGCAATTGGTTTCATAAGAAGGCATCTGATTGGTACGCAAATAGCCGGGCACGTGGTGATTCACAATTCCCGAAAGGCGTCCTGTATTGATCCCGGCCTTTTGATCCAGCGTGGGCGCACCCGAAAGAAAGATGAGTTTACCATCCAGGAACCGACCATTCCCGGTCTCATGCACATAGGATAGTAGTGCATTTCTGGCTGAATTGATGTGATTGGGAATGGAATCTTTGGTAATGGGGATGTACTTGGTACCGCTGGTAGTACCGGAAGTTTTGGCGAAGTAAGCAGGTTTGCCCGGCCACAGGACATCCGACTCACCGGCCAGGATCTTTTTCACATAAGGTGAAAGTCCTTCGTAATCTCGGATGGGAACCTGTTTTTTGAAATCCTCATAATTTTCTATTTCTCCGAACCCATGATCCTTGCCAAATTGAGTGTCCCGCGCTTTGGTCACTATTTCCTTCAGGATTTTGTCCTGAAACGCCCCTGCAGAACCCGTCCATTTCTTAGTCTCTCTGGCAATGTAAGCGGCAAATGGCTTACTCAGTATTGATCGTATACCCATAATCTGTTTATATCCAGACCAAAGTAAATTAAAGCAGTTCCGAAATCCTAAATTCCAAAAACTACTTTCAGCGCCTCCTTGCCCTTCTGAGCAAACCGCACTGAATCAGGTGAATTTTTTAGGTTTTTTAACAAAACTTTTTTCCACCAAATACATATTATAGTGTAGTTATTGCATTGCAAAAATCAGACTCAAAAGCCATGAAAAAGACCATCGTTATTGTGGGTTGTGTAAGTATCTTGTCGGGGATCATCGGAAGCCTGCTCACCTTTACGCTCCTGAAAAAGGAGGGTTTTCTGAGCACTGAGCATGCATCTCTGATCTCGCTCAATCACGAAACACCCGATCTGGGCTTCACGCCTCAGTATTCTGAGATTCGACCAGAGGTGATCAATGCAGAGGATAACTTTGTATTTGCATCTGAGCAGAGCAAATCAAGCGTCGTGTTTATCCAGACCCTTAGCGAGTATGAATACCGCACCGGGAGCTGGTTGGATTGGTTTTTTGAGCCACGTGCTTCTCAGCAGATCAGTAGCGGGTCGGGTGTGATCCTCTCCGAAGATGGATATATCATCACCAACAATCACGTGGTGGATGATGCGGACATAATCAAAGTAGTACATGGCAAAAAAACCTATGACGGGAAGCTCATGGGTACCGACCCCAGCACGGACCTGGCAGTAATCAAGGTCAATCAGCAAAATCTGCCTGCCATCAAATTTGGAAATTCGGATGACGTAAACGTGGGTGAATGGGTGCTGGCAGTGGGCAATCCCTTCAACCTGACCTCCACTGTGACTGCCGGTATAGTGAGTGCCAAGGGCCGGAATATTAATATTCTGAGGGATAAATTTCCGATTGAATCCTTCATCCAAACGGATGCCGCCATCAACCCTGGAAACAGTGGTGGCGCTCTTGTCAATACTCAAGGGAACCTCATTGGGATCAATACCGCTATTTTATCACGGACAGGCTCTTACACGGGCTATGGATTTGCGGTTCCTTCCAATATTGTCAAGAAGGTATTTGAAGACATTAAGAATTATGGTGAGGTACAAAAGGCATTTATTGGAGCCGAATTCATTGACATCAACAGTGAGCTTGCCACTAAAATGAACCTGGAAGACCTGTCAGGGGTCATTGTGGCCAATGTACAGCGGGAAGGTGCTGCCGCCAAAGGCAACCTCGAAAAAGGTGATGTCATCAGGGAAATTAATGGTAGGAAGATAGACAGTAAGGCGTTTCTGGAAGAGTATATGGGCAACATGTATCCGGGAGAGGAGATCAAAGTCCTCATAGAACGTGAGGGTACCAAAAAAGAAAAGAAGCTGACCCTTACGAACAGAGAAGGTACAACCGGTATTATCCGCAGGGATGTGTACGCCTCAGAATGGCTGGACGCCACCTTTGAATCCGTACCCAAAGTAGAGCGTGATCTATTGGGAATCAAAAGCGGAGTGAAAGTAGTCGATTACAAAAAGACAGGTATTTTCGCCAAGCTGGGAATCGCAGAGGGATTCATCATTACCCACATCAACAACACAACCGTGGAAAGTCCAGCGGAATTCTCAGAAATTCTGGAGCGTATCAAGGGCAGGGTAATCATTTCCGGCATTGACAAGCATGGCAGAAACGTCTACTACCCCTACTTCTTTTAAGCTACAGCTGTTCTGATTTTGAGCTTCTTTTTGAGCTCGTCAATAGAGAACCTAAACTTGGAATTGGTGTCGATCATATCATTCACTGATTGCACTGCGTGGATGACTGTGGAGTGATCCCGGCCTCCAAAATGGTAACCAATTGACTTCAGTGAGTGATTAGTGTAGTCTTTTGAGAAATACATAGCCACCTGACGTGCGATCACAATCTCTTTCTTCCTTGTTTTGGCTTTCAGGTCATCCTGAGCCACATTGAAATAATCAGAAACCGTCTTTTGTATGTAGTCTATCCCTACCTCAGAATCTATATCGGTGACAATGTTCTTAAGGATCTGCTTAGCCAGCTCCAGATCCATCTCTTTTTTGGTGAGAGATGCATGAGCGATCAGCGAAATCACCACACCTTCCAACTCTCTGATGTTAGTATCTACAGTATACGCAATATATTCTATCACCTGCTCAGGGATATCAATCCCATCTGCCTGCATTTTGGTCTGTATAATGGCCATTCTGGTCTCAAAATCCGGTGCCTGAAGATCAGCGGTAAGGCCCCACTTGAACCTGGATACCAGACGTTCCTGTAGTCCTTTGAGATCCTTAGGAGCACAGTCAGAGGTCATGATAATCTGCTTGCCACTCTGATGTAGATGATTGAAAATATGGAAGAAGATTTCCTGAGTCTTTTCCTTTTCTTTCAGAAACTGCACGTCATCCAGAATGAGCACATCTACTTCTTTATAGTAGTTGATGAAGTCCTGAAGATTGTTGTTCTTAAGTGCCTCGATGAATTGATTGGTAAATTTCTCAGACGCCACATAGATGATTTTCTTAGAATTATCCGCGCTGATCACCTCATTGCCTATGGCCTGCACCAAATGCGTTTTGCCCAGTCCTACCCCACCATAAAACATCAGTGGGTTAAATGAAGTGATCCCCGGCTTTTGAGCCACGGCATAACCTGCAGATCTTGCCAATCGATTACAATCACCTTCAATGAAATTTTCAAATCGATAAGAAGGATTAAGGTTGGAGTTGCGCTTCAACTCCTGATGAAAATCAGGGTTTTTATAAGCATCATATCCATTCACCCTATTCTTATTCTGGCTGTGACTAGCCCCTGAGACATTCACCGTTACCGGCTTGGTCTGCTCATCTCCACGATCCACCACAACAGAATATTCCAATCTGCCGCCTTCTCCAATTTCTGACTTAATCGCCTGTTTGAGCAAGTGCACGTAGTTTTCCTCCAACCACTCATAAAAAAACTGACTGGGCACTTGGATGGTCAAAACCTGATTATTCATACTCAATGGAGTAATAGGTTCAAACCATGTGGAAAAACTCTGAGCAGGAATGCGCTCCTTAATAAACAGGAGGCATTTTTCCCATGTTTCTACATGCATCGGCGATTTATATTTTATTTGGAAATTAGACCCAAAAAGAGACTCCCCGAAAAAAGAGGGACATCAAAATTGAGGATAAAATTTTTAAGAAAAAAATGACATTTGCTCTTGACTTTTTGAAATCCTTGAATACTCACAGAATTAACCCCTTCGATGGAAATATTCTTTAAAAAATACAAACCAATTATTCTGAAGTATCTCCATCGTGCTACTATTTCAAAGTTATAAAAAGTACCTTTGAACACCCATGAATAAACATAAGCCCAACTTCACAGAATTTAACAAAACCAGCTACGCGGATTGGCATGCCGAAGCGACCAAACTGCTTAAAGGGAAAGACCCGGATGACGCTCTCAAGTGGCATTCCGAAAGTGATCTCCCCCTGAATGCTTATTATGACCCATCCACGTCTGACCACCTGAAGTATCTAAGGACCTTCAATCTACACAATATTAACGGAAGAAAGACCTGGACTCAATTTGAGCAGATTGAAGTAGTCACTGAAAAAGAAGCCAATTCACAGGCCAAAACTGCACTACTATCCGGATGTGAAGGGGTGCTGTTTGAGATCACCTCACTCCCTGACCTGAATTTACTTTTGGAGGGCATTCATACCGATCATTGCTACATTGGTTTCATTAATCACTCTCAGGAGATTCTTCCTGTGAACGTTTCAGGAATCAAAGGTTTTGGACAACGGGTAAAGTGTGAAGCTCCCGCATTCAAAAACCATCTACTCATCGGCACGAATGAGGACCATACCATCATTGGTAGTTCTGTTTCGCTTCTCCGCTCCGTACTAAAGGAATTATCCGGTGCCAACACCAGGGAATACCTGCAAAACCTTCAGGTGGCCGTGAATATAGGTCCAGACTTTTTTCATGAAATAGCCCGCATCAGAGCTCTGAAGCTGCTCATTCAGGCATGTGCTGAAACACTGGGCGTCAAAAACTATGCTTTACCGATACATGCCTTCCCTTTGCCAGGACAGAATGAAGGCGATCACCTACTGAAACAGACTACACAGGGACTCGCTGCGATTATTGCAGGAGCTGATAGCATTTCATTTCATCAAGGAAAACCGGAATGGGCCGCTGGAGCATCACACAGGATCAGTAGAAACATCGGCAACCTCATTCGGCACGAGTCCAAGTTGGAAGAGATCCAGAGTGCCGCCAACGGATCCTACTTTATAGACCACCTCACAGACCGTCTTGCCAGAATTATTTGGGAAGGGGTGAAAGAAGACTTCAGGAATATTTCTTTCGATGAACTGATCCAAACTCAAAAAAAGGTAGTTACTGAGCAACCACCTGAGCATATCGGATTTGGTGCCGGTGTACCCCCCTTTCTGCGCGGACCCTATGCCACCATGTACGCAGTACGCCCGTGGACCATTCGCCAGTATGCGGGATTTTCTACTGCGGAAGAATCCAATGCTTTCTACAGAAGAAACCTGGCCGCCGGTCAAAAAGGCCTTTCTATTGCCTTCGATCTCGCTACTCACAGAGGCTATGACAGTGACCACCCAAGGGTATCTGGAGATGTGGGCAAGGCCGGGGTAGCCATTGACACTGTGGAGGACATGAAGATCCTGTTCGATCAGATCCCATTGGATGAGATGTCGGTCTCTATGACCATGAATGGAGCTGTGATCCCAATTATGGCCTTCTACATAGTGGCCGCGGAGGAACAAGGTGTTGAGCCGGCACAGCTCACCGGAACCATCCAAAATGACATTCTCAAGGAGTTTATGGTACGCAATACCTATATCTATCCTCCGGCGCCTTCTATGCGCATCATTGCGGACATCTTTCGATATACATCGCAAAACATGCCCCGGTTCAATTCCATTAGCATTAGTGGCTACCACATGCATGAGGCCGGTGCCACGGCCGGGCTGGAGTTGGCCTTTACCCTGGCAGACGGACTGGAATACATCCGCAAAGGTCTGGAAGCGGGTATTCCTATCGACTCTCTGGCGCCGAGGCTTTCGTTTTTCTGGGGTATCGGTATGAACTTCTTCAATGAAATCGCCAAAATGCGAGCAGGAAGAATTCTGTGGGCTAAGCTGGTCAAACAATTTGACCCGAAAGACCCCAAATCAATGGCGCTAAGAACGCATAGCCAAACCTCCGGATACAGCCTCACTGCGCAGGATCCATACAACAACGTTGGTCGAACGGCCATAGAAGCGCTTGCAGCAGCGTTTGGACACACTCAATCCCTACACACCAACGCACTGGATGAGGCCATTGCGCTGCCTACAGACTACTCTGCGGCCATTGCCAGGGAAACACAGAAGTATCTGCAAAATGATATCAACATCACGCAGGTGGTAGACCCCTGGGGAGGTTCGGAGGTGGTAGAAAAACTCACGGATGAACTGATTCAGGAAGCTTGGGCCATCATACAGGAAGTGGAAGAAATGGGTGGAATGGCCAAGGCGATAGAAGAAGGGTTCCCTAAAATGAAAATAGAGGAAGCAGCCGCTCGCAAACAGGCCAGAATAGATGCCGGACAAGAGGTGATCGTGGGCGTAAACAGGTACACCACTGAAGAAAAAACAGTCATAGACCTTCTTGAGGTTGATAATGAAGCGGTCAGAAACTCACAGATAGAACGTTTGAAATCTGTGAAAGGAAAGCGTGATTATCAAAAAGTAGAAAACGCGCTGGAAGCTTTGGCCATGTGCGCCAAAACGAATCAGGGTAATTTATTAGCTTTAGCTGTGGACGCTGCCAGAGAACGAGCTACTTTGGGTGAAATTTCCATCGCCATGGAAGAAGTTTTCGGCAGGTACCAGGCAACAAACCAAACTATTTCAGGAGTGTATTCTTCAGAGATCAAACAAAATCCAGACTTCCTACAGGCCAGAAAACTTGCCGATCAGTTTGATGAAGCAGAGGGCCGAAGGCCCAGGATTCTTGTGGCCAAAATGGGACAAGATGGCCATGACCGGGGCGCCAAAGTAATCGCCACGGCCTTCGCTGATCTGGGCTTTGACGTGGACATAGGCCCGCTGTTCCAAACTCCCCAGGAAGTAGCCAAACAAGCTGCTGAAAATGATGTACACATGGTGGGAGCTTCGTCACTAGCTGGTGGCCACAAGACCCTCGTTCCACAACTAGTCGAAGAACTTCGCAAAATCGGCAGAAGTGATATCCTGGTAATCGCGGGGGGGATCATTCCTGAGAACGATCACACATACCTGAGAGCTCATGGTGTTTCGTTTATCTTTGGCCCGGGCACAGTCATCGCCAAAGCCGCCTCTGAGATACTTACCGAGCTTTTAAAGTAAGGAGAGGGTAACAAAAAAAGGGGCTGAATCTTAGATTCAGCCCCTTTTTTATGTTGATTAAAAGCTCTTATTATTCTGCCAAACCATTTTTGATCAGGAAGTTTTGGTAAAGCTCCTGAAAATCATCAATGTCTGGAGACATTTTGATGGCCTCCTCGTATTTGGTCAAAGCATCCAGAATCAATCCGTTCTCCTCATAAAAAGAGGCATAGATGATCTTGTTCAATGGAGAATCGTCAGAAACCTCGCTCTTCAGATTGGCAAGATTTTCCTGCACTTCCACTTTATCACCTGATTTTACTTTCTTAATTCCTACTTCACCTGAAGCGATCTCATCATCACCTTTCTTGTAGATTTTCACAAGATAAAGGCCCATGTCATATGCCAAATCTTCGTCAGAGAAATCAAGAGCTACTGATGTTTTCTTGGTCTCCTCTGAGTAAATCTCCTCGTTGAATATGTTCTCAATTTTTACAACGTAAGAATCGTCCTCAGTAAATCCTTCTGGAGCATCCCATCTAAGGATCGCCAAATCACCCAAAAGATCTGCCTGACTTGGGGCCATCACATTGATAGCTGCAGAACCCGTAGCCCGCGACACAGCTCCTGTAGCATTCAGTCGTGATCTGTTATTGGTGTTCTCCTCCTCATTCATCTTGTTCATCACAAAACTGGCATACCTGCTGGCAATACTGCTACTACCTGTATTGATGTTTTTTTCCAGTTCAGACACCTTCTTGGTCCCTGCACCTCGTATTTCCGTAGTTTTCCCGGATTTGTGCATTAAACCAATATATGCATCATCAGATGCGATAATTTCATCGCCTGAACTCAGTTTTGCTCCGGTTTTCAGGACCTCAGCCTGGCCAGCTCCTGCTTTTTTTACTTGGTTTGTGCCTTTGTTTGCAAGCACTCTAAATGCGTAATCCTGTGCACCCACAGAACCACACGAGAGTATCATTGCAACCACAAAAGCATAAGAAATAAACTTTCTCATAATCATATAGCGTTTATTGAAGTTATACTGCAAAGTTATAATTTATCGACTTTAAATAATGATTTTCGTCCTTCTTTGGTGAATGAATTTTTCACTACACCATAATAAACCTCCAGCGCATCTCCCGCCAGAGCCACCGCAACCATCCCTACGGCTATGTCAGCTTTGAAACTATACAGTTCCAAAATGTAAATGACCCCAAATACCAAAACTCCAATTTCCAACAACTGGAAAAGCTTGGTAATCCCATCATACCACTTAGGTATCTTTTTATAAACGAGCGAAAACAGTGCCACATTAAAAAAGCAGATCAAAATGGCAAAAACATACCCCATGTTCTCGCTCATAGAGTTGATGTAATCCCTGTTCAAAATCATGGAGATGATATTGGCATGAACTACTCCTCCATACATGTCAGGGAACGCCCTGCCTATATATTTTTGATTTAATGGCGTATAGAATTTATCCTCAAAAGACTCCCTGTCACCCAAGTGCTTGCCCAGATAGCAAAACATGACAATCTTTCCTTCTATCATGTCAGGGACAAAGTTTTCCCCAAAAACATCCGGCACGTCCAATGCAAAATATTTATTACCAAACTTCGTGGCTCCATAATCCAGCACATTTCCGCGGTAGTTGATGACCTCAGTCTCATTGTTACGAGCCAAAAAGTCAGCGGCTGCCGCAGAATCCAGATAACTGGCCAACTGCACCGCAAAAGCAATCTGCTGCTCACCACCAATATCAAACTTCGGGTAAAACTCCCGGCACATTTTCAAATCTTCCTGAACTTCCGCATCTGTCACCAGATTTACAAAAGCTGTTCGTTCTGCAAACGAGTTGAACAACTCCCAGGAGTACTCAATAGTGTCCTTTGTAGGGTCTGTTGGATCTGGCAATAGTTTGGAGGCGAGTACCAGGTGCTCCACACTGGCCATGCCTTCCATCAGCATCATATCACCCAAAGTATCTTCCTTAGGTGTATAAAAAAAGGAGTCAATACCAATAACTGCCGGGTTATGCTGGCTAATGATTTGCAGCATCATGCCAATTTCGCCTCGTTGAAGGTTACTGAGATTGACCAGAACTACCCGATCATCTCCCACAGGATCATCTCTGAGCTGAGAGAATACAATATCTGTAAACTCCATATCTCCAAATGCCTGCCCGATAGGGTCAAATACGTCAAAGACCTTAAATGCGGTGAAACTTTGAAATACTCCCATCATACCAAATATGAAAGCAGTACCTAAAATTACGTCCAGCCAGAATTTTCTAAACATGACTTTGTTTTTAGCGGGTGAATAAAAAAGATTTTACTTTACCCGCAAGTAATAAGCATTCAGCCACACATCAAATGTAATATAAGTAAAATGTAATTTTTTATTGAAATTAATCAATTTTTCAACTAATCCTAAACTAATCAATGAAAGATCGATCAATTAAGCGACCTTCATTAGACGAACTTACCCGTGGAATCGACCAATCGGATCGGATGATGCTAAGCCGGGCCATTACGATCGTAGAAAGTAAATTGGCCTCTGATCAGCAGTTGGCTGCTAAACTACTGGATTCGGTGATTCATAAAACGGGAAAAAGCGTGCGGATTGGGATCACCGGAGTGCCCGGAGTTGGAAAAAGTACTTTCATAGAATCTTTTGGAACTCACCTGACTGCTCTCGGGAAAAAACTTGCCGTTTTATCCATAGACCCGAGCAGTACTTTGACCAAGGGAAGTATCCTGGGAGATAAAACCAGGATGACTCACCTCTCTCAAAACAGCAATGCTTTTATACGCCCCTCTCCTGCCGGCACTTCATTGGGCGGTGTGGCTCAGAAAACCCGCGAATCCATTCTGCTTTGTGAGGCGGCGGGGTTTGATGTAATCCTGGTAGAAACCGTGGGTGTGGGACAATCAGAGACTGCCGTGAGGGATATGGTGGATTTTTTTCTGCTTCTGATGATCGCTGGAGGTGGAGATGAACTGCAGGGCATCAAGCGGGGAATAATGGAGATGGCCGATGCATTGGTGATCAACAAGGCAGATGGAAACAACCTCAAACCCGCCAACCAGGCCAAAAAAGCCTATGAAAATGCCCTTCATCTGTTTCCTCCTCACGAATCTGGCTGGACCGTACCTGTAAAAACCTGCTCTGCCATAAAAAATGAAGGCATCCTTGAAATTTGGTCTACCATAGAAACCTACGTATCTACTTCGACCGAGAGTGGATATCTAACCAGACAAAGAGAGTCCCAAAATGTAAAATGGATGCATGAGCTCATTCGTGCGAGATTAGAAACTAATTTCTTCGGAGACCCTGCCATGAAAGATAAAATCACCCAAATAACGAAAAAGGTAGCTGCGGGCGAACTGGGCGTCCGCCACGCAGTGAACTCATTGTTTAGTTAAAAGCAAAACCATTGGGCCCGCGCCCCACGGTGTATTTGTTTTGTAATTCACCTGCCGGATTATAGACAAACACTTCCCCGTTTTCGGCAAACCCTTTGGCATCAGCCGCATATACATTGCCGGACTGATCCACACCTATCCCATAAAAAGATACTGCTGCCGCCTCCTCTTTCCACACTTGCCCTGCTTCCGGAGCATCTGTAGACAACGAATAGACCTGATTGCCCATGAGGTAATAGATGGTTTGCCCGGATGGAGCAACAGCTATTTTGCCTGATAAATTGGCATTCAAATCCGTTTCTGATTTCACCTCATATGATGCAGGGTTCAGCTCTACCAATTTCCCATCATTGAGCGGCGCATAGTTGGCATCATATCCACCAGAGCAGACTACCCACACATCACCATCGGCATCCAGCACCATACCAGCCGGGCTATTGCCCACCTGTATAGAAGCCACCACCTCCTCAGAGGACAGGTCGATCACACTGACTGTAGTGGTGAAATTATTGGTAACAAAAAGCCTCCCTTGGGTGATGATCAGGCCCTCTGCCCCATAGTCGGTGGTGATGGACTTATCGACCGTTCCGGTTTCCAAATCAAAAAGAGTGACCCTACCCAGATCACTAAAACTGACCCACTCAGAGACATAGCCCACTCCATCGTGTGAAACCATGTACCTGGGCAGGGAAACATCCGTGATGGTGTAGGCAGACTTCAGGCTATCCAAAGTCATCGCTTCTACCTTATTGCTATTGTTTACCACAGCAAAAAGCTGGTCAGCACCTACATGAAGCGACTGCACCACATCACCCAAAGCACCGCCATTCACAGTGGAAAAGAGATTATTGGACACCACCCCCGCTGAGCTGATAAACGAAAGTGAGCCATCCCCTTCTCCAAAATTTCCTTCGTTGGAGATAAAAACTCCGGAATCAAACTGACCGACCACCTGAGGTTCGGCATCCTCTTCACATGACGCCAAAATAAAAGGCAACATCAATAGCAGGCACTTTAAATAATTTTTCATGGTTGTTTTCAATTGTATTTGATTAAAAGGTTGAATTGATAATTTTTTCCGGGCATGGCCCGATTGATAAGGTTTTCGTAAGGCTGATCGAAGACGTTCTTGACAGCAACGCTTACCTCCAGATCAAATCCGTCCGATACCGCAAGCGTCTTTCCCATATGGACATCAATCAACAGGTATCCATCGACAGACTGGATTTCCGTATTATCCAGGGTGGTAAACCTCTTCCCCGTAAAATCTCCCATTGCTTTCCCAAACCACCCCTTGTCCGAGCTGGTCTTCAAGGACAAGTTGGCGTTGTGAAGCGGGGTATATGGCAGTTGCTTCCCTTGATTGGTTCCCTCCTTGTTTTGTGACTGAGTGTAGGAATAGGCTGAACCAACCTCATGAAGGAGTCCGATCCACTTTCCGCTCATCTTCGCGCTGAACTCCATTCCCGTGATTTCCACTGCACGGAAGTTTCGTGGGGACCAGATGCCAGATCCATCTGGCAGCCAGATGATCCAGTTGTCGGACCATGTATTAAATGCTGTCAAATCCAAACTAGAAGAGAAAGCTGGCCCAGTATGTGCCCAGCCTACGCCACCTTCCAGGTTGAAACTTTCCTCGGGTTTCAAGTCGGGGTTACCGCCAGGGGACCAGTGGAGATCATTGAGTGTAGGGTAGCGAAATCCCCAGGCCAACTGACTATTGATGGCTACCCGGTTCTTTTCCGTATTTAAGACTGAAAATTTCTGATTAAAAGAGGGTGTAAACGGGCGATTCTCCTGATAAAATGACCGCCTCAAGTTGATGGTTCCCGTCCACCAGGTGGTTGGCTTGATCTCAAGCGAACCAAAAAGTGCTGTCTGGCGATCAACAAAATGGCTTACATAGTTGTCTGAGCGGGCAGTGAAAAAATTGGTATTGCCGCCCAAACGAACAGCCAGAACCTCCGAAAGTTCTCCCCAATACGCCACCAAAGCCGAATACTGATTGGAAACAGTGCGATCATCCTGATTATACTGCTGGTCATTTTGAAGAAAGGCCAGAGTACTGGTAAGACTGCCTTTGGGAAGCTCCAATTGATAACCCGCCGCCAGCCTAACATTCCCTGTTTGAAGCTCATCCTGCAGATTTGGGCTCACTTTGGAGGGCTGTACCTCCCGATCATTGCGAGTATACTGCGCATCGAGGGTCACCTTCTGATTCGGACTAACCTCATAACTCAGTTGCTGCTGCACTCCATAGTTGAGCACAGAAGCATTCTTTTGACGCGCTTGTTTTCCCGCGTATTCATAAGGGAAATCATTCTGAAGAAAACTTCGAAATATTTTAGTAGCACCCCTCCATTGGCCCTGACTATAGGCACTTCTAATTCCTGTAAAGAGGTACCCAAAGCTCCCAACACTCATTTTTCCCTCTAGCAAAGGGCTTTCGGTCAGGTTCATCTCAGAATCGATGAGTACTGTCCCACCAATGGCTCCACCTCCATAAAGCGCTCCGCCACTGCCCGGCTGAATAGCCACCCTCTCCATCAACCACGCTGGCCATTGAGAAAAATCCAACTGGCCTAGTGTGGGATAATTAGCCGGAATACCATGCCAAAGCACACTGGTCTGACTCGCCGAAGTACCTCTGAATGAAATACTGGACAATTGCTGATTGCCGTAAGATTTGAAGTAAATGGAGTTTTCATCTGACAAGGCCTCCTCCAGAGAGGAAGAACTATTGGTGAGGGCAATGCTTCGGTATCCAGTGCCGGTAGTGAAGCGCTGAAACGAATCGCCAACTACTGGCAGCTCCTCCAGGTACACGGTATCCTCCTGTGCCATTGCCCAGAGGGAAATGGTGCCCGTCAGCACATACATTAATATTCTCGAGACCATGAATTAAATTTCAAATTCAATTCAAAGCCATCGGAAAAAGTAAGAAGCATGGTAAACCAAAAGGTTATCAAATTTCTCTGCTTTCCACCGAAGCTTGGAACTATTCAACATGATTTGGCAGGTCTCCTGGCTCTTCCTGACTTGTCGCCTTCCCATCCCGATGTTCGGAACAGTGGCAAGATGTGACAAGCCTTTGAATGGAATTACAGTTGCGGGGACAGCTCTCGTTTCTCACGAGATTCCCTTTTAATCCTGATGCACGCGGTGCATTCAGAAACCACAATCGTGAGCAAATATAGTATCTCTCCGGTAATTCCCGTCCGTCTGATTTTTTTTAATCAATTTTGAACACATGAAAGGATCACGCTTCTATTTTCTGGCAATACTCATCATCGCTGGCTGCACACCTCCTCAAGAAAAAGAGCAGTCAACGGGACGGACACTCAATACTCAGGTGAAATTTGCGGAAAAATTCACAGTGGAAGAGAATGCCATCATTGTAAAGGAGCCCTGGCCGGGAGCAGTTGCTCCCATCTCTTACGCACCGGATACCCCACCACAGCGTGTAGTGGTCACCTCCACCACACACCTCGCTTATCTGGAAATGCTAGATGTTGAAGATCGGATTGTTGGATTTCCCAGCACCCAATACATCAGCTCTCCGGTCATCCGGAAACTGGTGAATGATGGTAAAATCACAGACCTGGGGCCGGATGGCAGCATGAACCTGGAGCTCCTGATTTCACTTGCACCAGATGCTGTTTTTGCGTTTGACATGGGTAGTGAGTCCACTACTCTGGACAAAATAGAAGAGTCGGGAATTCCGGTCTTTTACAATGCTGATTTCCTTGAAACTTCTTCTCTTGGAAGAGCTGAGTGGATCAAGTTTTTCGGAGCCTTCTTTGATAAAGAAAAAGAAGCGGATTCCATTTTCACCAGCATCGTACAGCGGTATGATTCTTTGAAGACTCTGGCTGCTGATGCTCAAAATCAGCCCTCCATTGTCAGTGGCGTAATGTATGGAGATACCTGGTTTTTGCCTGGAGGGCAAAACTGGGCTGCGGAATTCTACCGGGACGCTGGTGGGCGGTACCTTTGGGAAAATGACTCCACGAGTGGGTGGCTGGAAATAAGCTTTGAGTCTGTCTTCGAAAAAGCGGGCGAAGCAGACTTCTGGATAGGAACTAGTACCTTCAACACCAAAAAAGAACTTGCGGGACAGGATACCCGCTATACCCATTTCAAAGCATTCAAAGTGGATGAAGTGTATAATTACAATAAGCGTCTGGGCCCTACTGGTGGATATGATTTCTTTGAATCTGCCTACACCAGACCAGACAGGGTCCTGGCCGATTTGATTTTTATTTTGCATCCGGAGCTGCTACCGGATTACGATACCTACTATTTCCAAAAACTACCATGATCACTCAATTCCTGGAGGCTTCGCAAAATAAATGGACCAAAGTGCTAATAGGCCTTGCTGTAGTCCTGGTACTTTGCTTCCTGATCAACGTGGCCCTGGGATCCGTCACCATTCCCTTCGAAAGCCTGATTAGTTTTATCACCAGCGGCAGTTCGGGTCAGGCTTCCTGGGATATGATTTTGAGTAACTTCAGGTTACCAAAAGCCATTACAGCCATGCTCGTAGGAAGTGCACTTGGTGTGAGCGGTCTCCAGATGCAAACACTCTTCCGCAACCCACTTGCCGGGCCTTACATTCTCGGAATCAGCTCGGGTGCTGGCCTGGGAGTAGCCATTGCCATCTTTCTGGGGTTTTATCTGGGTGGGTTTCTGGAGCTCTCCGGAATAGGTCGAAGCTGGCTGCTGGTGGCCTCTGCAGGGGCAGGCTCGTTTCTGGTTTTGCTCATCATCTCACTGGCAGCCACCCGGCTCAAAGACAGCATCACGCTGCTTATTATCGGTTTGATGTTTGGCGCAGCAGCGGGCGCTTTGGTCAGCATTTTACAGTTTTTCAGCCAGGCAGAAAACATCCAGGCTTATGTCATCTGGTCATTTGGTAGTCTGGGCAGTCTGAGTTGGAGCGAGCTCTACGTTTTTATCCCGGTAATCCTCATAGGACTCATCGGTTCGGTGCTGCTTTCCAAACCCTTAAACACCCTCCTTCTGGGGGAAAATTACGCCATAAGCCTTGGTCTCAACATCAAAAAAATTCGCTTGCTAATTATCATCAATACGGCCATCCTTGCAGGAACAGTCACTGCCTTCTGCGGACCAATCGCATTCTTCGGTGTGGCCCTACCACACCTCACCCGGATGCTTTTCAATACCTCCAACCACCTGCTGCTCACCCCACTGATCATTCTCTTCGGGTCTGCCCTTATGCTCATCTTTGACTTTATCGCCCAACTGCCTGGCATGGAGGCGACGCTCCCGATCAATGCCGTAACCGCACTTTTCGGAGCTCCTTTTGTGATTTACATTTTACTCAGGAAGAAGAACCTCAACTACGCCTATCAATCATGAGCTTGCTGGAAACCAGGTCATTATCCATAGGTTACTCACAAAAGACAGCTCCTCAGAAGGTGTTGCAAAAAGACGTGAATCTGAGCATCAATCCGGGAGAGATCATCTCACTGATGGGGCAAAATGGCGTGGGTAAAACCACCTTTGTCAAAACCATTTCGGGGCTTATCCCCAAGCTAGGGGGAGAGGTCTATTATCAAAATGATCAACTGGAGGATCTGAGTGCAAATGATCTGGCCAGAAGGTTAAGTATTGTCCTAACCGAAAAGCCATACTCCCACAACATCTCTGTGCTGGAGCTGATTGCCATTGGCCGTCACCCATACTCCAACTGGATGGGGGTGCTCCGCGCCCAGGATAAAGATGCGATCGACTGGGCCATTAATGAAACCCACATCAACTACCTGGCGGACAAAAAGCTCTATGAGCTCAGCGACGGTCAGTTGCAAAAAGTGATGATCGCCAGGGCGCTGGCTCAGGAAACAGACCTGATCATTCTGGATGAACCTGCCGCCCACCTGGACTTGTATAATAAGATAGAAGTGATGACCCTGCTCCGCAACATTGCACAAAAGGGAAAGGGCATTTTGATCTCCACTCATGACATGCAGATCAGTACACAGCTCTCAGACAAGTTGTGGTTGTTCAATTTTAATGAGCCCGTACAGCAGGGTGCACCCGAGGATCTGATTCTGGATGGCACTTTGGAAAAAACCCTCTATCTACAGGATTATGGGTACGACATGATCCATGGCTCCATCCATATCGGTATGCCTGAAAATGGAACTTCAGTAGCACTGGAAGGGCCGGAAGATGTGCTATTTTGGACGACCCAGGCCCTGAGACGAAATGGAATCAAAATATCCCAATCGGCAGATACGACCATTTCCTGTTCTCAAAGAGAGTGGATTGTTCGCAGCTCAGAAAGCAGCCAACATTACACAAGCATCGGAGAGTTACTCACCTACTTCCGATAGGCTTTCCATCCAAATCCCTATCCAAGATCGTAAGTACTTCCGGAAAGTAACTCACAGGACAATTGCCTTAATATTCAGGCTGAAAACTGTCTTTAGGATTGTTTCTTCCTTAGTTTTTACGGGAATAATTTCTTAATATAAAACATGAAAATCTTAATCGCCTCCGCTCTCCTTTTATGTTCCTCCGGCTTACTGGGTCAGCCAAAAGATTTTTTCAGCGATGCTCAGGCTTTCTTTGAGGGCTATGTATCCAGTGGGCTGATCAATTATGACAGCCTCAAAAACAATCCGGTGCCACTTGATGGTCTGGTGCGTCAGATTGGAAATTACCGAATAGCTGGTAAAACACTGGATGAACAAAAGGCCTTTTACACCAATGCCTATAACCTGCTGGTGATCAAACAAATTGTGGAAAACTACCCAACTGACGGACCGATGACCATTCCGGGTTTTTTCAATCAGAAAACTTATCGGGTAGCCGGGAGAAATGTAACATTGGACGAACTGGAAAAAGAAATTCTTTTCGCAGCATTCCCAGACCCGAGGCTTCATTTTGTGCTCGTTTGTGCGGCCATCGGTTGCCCACCCATAGCGGATTATGCTTACATGCCTGACTCGCTCGAGACCCAAATAGAAACCAAAACCCGTGAGGTGCTCAACATCAGCTGGTATGTACGTATTTACAAAGACCGGACGCTCGTCTCTAAAGTATTCGACTGGTACCTGCCTGACTTTGTGAATGATGCCGGCAGTGTCAAGACTTTTATCAATAAGTACAGAATCATCCAGATCCCCGACAATCACGACATAGCCACCTATGATTACGACTGGTCACTCAATGACTCAAAGAACGCTTTCAGGTACTAGCCTGAAAAATTATTTTACAACACCTGAAACTTAAGGCCTGTTTTGTGCATCATAGAGCAGAAGTAAATATTCTGCTGACTATGAAAAGATTGACCGTGCTTTGGACCCTTGTACTCTTCACCCTGCTGGAAGCCAATGGACAGATGGTAAAGGGCCTGGTAAAAGATGCTGAAACCAAAGATCCATTGCCATTTGCCACCATTAATTTTGCCGGCACGTCCATCGGCACGGTATCTAACAATGACGGGTACTTTGAACTCAATATTCCGGCTAGCTGTGTGGGTAAGGATGTCCAAATCAGCTATATGGGCTATGCCTCTGCTGTCATGCCTGTCCGGAGCGACAGTGACTCACCCAAAACTATCCTCCTCAAGCCCGCTACGCTCACTCTGGCAGAATTAGTATTTCGCCCCCTTTCACCAGAGGATTATATCCGGCGAGTGGTCAAAAACATGGGCAAATCCTTACCTAAAGAACCATTTTCCTCCATGTCTTACTACCGTGAAAAATTTCTTGAAAACGGCGGATACCTGGCATTTACCGAAGGGGTCTTCAAATCCTATTATACATCTTACCAGGACACCATTCCCAACCAATATCAACTGGTGCTCTATGAAACCGCTGAAAATCCGCAAGAGGTGCAATTCATGAAATCTCCTTTTGACAAAAAGGACGACCGCAGAAAGCGCAAGGCTCAGAAAAAAGGTGAGGAAATAGAGGCAGGTGATGAAAGTGGTATAGGCATTATAGAAGGAACCTTTAGCGGGCCTGACGAAATCCTCTCCATGGACCTGAGTAAAAAACTGGAGCCTTTTTTGGACAGCACCCAGTTCAAAAAATTTAAATACCGGTTTGACGACCCAGTGATTTATCAGGGCCGGGAACTCCTGGTCATCAGCTTCCAATCCAAAGGAACAGTGGATCACCTCAAAACCAAAGGGCGAATTTATATTGACCTGCAATCAGATGCATTTGCCTCTATTGATTACACCGGCAAGTTTGTCATTCCGTTTGCTATTGAACCGGTGCTGCTGGCATTTGGGCTCACCGTGAGCAATCCCAACATCACCAAAACGCTCCGCTATCAATACCTCAATGGTGCGTGGTATCCGGAGTATTTTCACATCGATGTGGACCTGGAACTCACTAAAATTCATTTTTTCGAGAAGAATGAAAAGTCTCTTTTTGAAATAGAGCAGGTACTCAAAGTAAGCGACATACGTGAAAATTCTGAAAAGCAGATCCCGGCAGCCAAACGACTCGACCCTAAGAAGAACCCGAAAGATCAGGTCTTTAATGATGATAACGCTCGCTGGGCTGATTTCAATCGATTGGTCGATGAAGCTTATACCTGGATGTAAGTTTTGAGCCGCCCATATGAAATGAGTCCGTACAAAAAATTAAAGCCCCGCTGATCCGTGCGGGGCTTCTTTATTGATGGGATTTTAAAACCTAACCTAACCTTATTTATCAGTAACCCACCAATGTCTTTATTGCTCATTCAACGCCCAGTCATACTCATATGACCCGAGCTTCATATTCTCTTCTATTGCTGGCTTCCTGTATTGGTTAATAAAGGTCTTTACACTTTCTCCATCCTTCTCAAAATCCCCCTTATACCATTCAAAAATCTGAGAGACCTGTACCTTTCCATTATTAACCCGAATAAACCAATCTAAGTTCAAAACCTCTCTGGTTCTGGTAGTTAACTGCCTGTCGAGCCCTGCTGGTTTATAACTATAACTCGCCAGCGGGGGACAACCCTTAGCCGCACACACCAAAACAAAATGCAGCCGTGGGTCTGGAAACTGTTTATATAACGTGCCCTTCTCCAATTCGTCCAGGGTCATCTCCTGCCCCATCACCGTATGCTTAATCCCATTGAAAAATCCCTCCACCTTCAGTGGACCGGCAATGGGATACCGGTCCACCACCTGCTTGATCACCAGGATATTGTAAGCATTGATATAAAATGATTTCAGGTAATCCGCTGTGACACGCTTATTAGACAAATCCAACTCAGCGATTTCTTTCACCAGCGCATTCAGTGTGCGAGGCTCCTTCCTGATCAACGCATAGTTCACATTCCCTTCGTCCACATATTGTGAGAAAAAAGCATCTGCGCGATCAAAAAAAGTTTGTGCCGAAGCTTCAAAAAAACTCATACAAATAGTCAATATCAGGAAGTATCTCATTGCGAATGTTTTATCTTCAATACGTGATATAGTGGCACTTGTTCAAAGTCAAGTGTCAACAAATTGACATAGGCCGGCTAATTATAGAGAAGATATATCCGGGCATCAACCGAACAGCGTACTTTTAGACCGCAACACACTCAACTATGCAGCATATCGTAATCCTTGGTAACGGCATAGCCGGCATTACAGCAGCCCGGCACATCAGAAAACGGAGCGATGATCGAATCACCGTGATCAGCGGTGAAACGGACCACTTCTTTAGCCGCACAGCCCTTATGTACATCTACATGGGGCATATGAAGTATGAGCACACCAAGCCCTATGAAGATTGGTTTTGGATGAAAAACCGGATTGATCTTAAAAAAGGCTGGGTATCAAGTATTGATTTTGTGCAGAAAAGCCTTCACTTCGACTCAGCGGAATCCATGACCTACGATAAGCTCATCATCGCTACCGGAAGTGTCTCGAATAAATTCGGCTGGCCGGGTCAGGACCTAAAGGGGGTCCAGGGGCTTTACAGTAAGCAGGACCTGGACCTTATGGAGGAAAACACCAAAGGAATCAAACATGCGGTGATTCTGGGTGGTGGGCTCATCGGGGTAGAAATGGCGGAGATGCTACACTCCAGGCACATTCCAGTCACTTACCTCATCCGGGAAAAGCACTTTTGGGACAACATGCTCCCACAGGAGGAAGCAATGCTCATAGACCATCACCTGGCAGAGCAGGGGATCGACCTGAGACCTGAAACAGAACTGGATGAAATACTGGACGATGGTCAGGGCCAGGTAAAAGGTGTAAAAACTAAATCTGGTGAAATAATAGATTGTCAGTTTGTAGGCCTCACTGTGGGTGTAAGCCCCAACATCAGCCTTTTTAAAGACGCTGCCATCGATACAGACAGAGGCATTTTGGTGGATGAATTCCTGCAAACCAACATCCCCGACGTGTATGCTATTGGGGATTGTGCACAACTAAAGCATCCGCTCCCCCATCGACGAGCCATAGAGGCCGTATGGTACGCCGGAAGAATGATGGGTGAAACCATAGCCCAAACCATTACTGGCACCAAGACCAGCTATCAGCCCGGAGTGTGGTTCAATTCGGCCAAATTTTTTGACATAGAATTTCAAAACTACGGGGTGGTACCACCGCAATGTCCGGCTGATTGTACCGCTTTCTACTGGGAAGCCAGTGACAAAAAGAAATGCATCAAGGTCATTTTCGAAACCGATACCAAAGCCGTGAAAGGTGTGAATATTTTTGGCATCAGAAACCGACATGAAGTTTGGGACGATTGGATCAGCAAAGAGAAATCCATCCAATTTGTAATGGAAAACCTACCCAAAGCCAATTTTGATCCGGAGTTTTTCACCCATTGGGAAGGTGATATCCAGCAAAAGTTTAATGCAGAGTTTCCCAACCTCAGAGTCAGCGTGAGGAAGAAGTCATTTCTAGAAAAAATCTTAAGTTAAAATGAAAGCAATCAGATATACAGGCCTCATTCTATTCCTTTTTTCATTTGGGCTTTTTCTCTCGCTCTTTTTTATGTCTTCTTACCAACTCTCAGAGGGCACGTTTGCAGAAAAAGTGAAACCGGAGCACCAGGCCTTATTGAAAGCCAGTTTTGAGCCGCTCTTCGGCCAAGCATACCATTTTAGCATTCCCTTTGTCAATGCCATCAATGGGGCCATTGAAACCGTGAATGATGAAAACCGAGCGCTGCAAAAATGGGATGAAATCATTTACGATGACTATGCCGGGGCGCTCACCAGAGCCTCCACCAGCGGACTCATAACCACTCACACCTCATTGCTGCTCGCCTTAATCTTTGGGATAGGTACCCTGGGCGCATTGATGTTTATCCTCCCCCAGGTCACCCTGGCTGGACCTGCCGGCATCAAAAACAATGGGATTTTCCACCACGCACTGAATAACCGGGGCTGGATGGGCGTACTCATAGGATCCTTGCTCATTCTGTTTTACATCGCGCTGTACTTTTATCCTGCCTATGTTACCAACTGGATCATTCTGGTGGATCCCATACAGAAGCTTATCAATCCAGGTGGAGAGTCGAGCCAGTGGTTTCTTTATGGATTTCTCTACTCTTTCGCAGTGCTGGTCATGGGCATACGCATGATCATCAAATACCGCCACAGCAAGTACCAGATCGTCAGGACCTGTTCGGTTATGTTTTTCCAGCTGGCCATTGCTTTTCTCCTTCCCGAAATTCTGGTGCGTCTCAATCAGCCCTATTTTGATTTCAAAAACATGTGGCCACTGGATTATGACTTCTTCGATGCCTGGCACATCAATACGCTTACGTCAGCCGGCGGATTGGGCATCTTCATGTTTGCCTGGGGGATCACCCTTTTTGTGATCGGCGTCCCGGTTTTTGTATTCTTTTTCGGAAAGCGGTGGTACTGCTCCTGGGTATGCGGCTGTGGGGGTCTGGCCGAAACCGCAGGCGACTCCTTTCGGCAGCTTTCGGACAAATCACTCAAAGCGTGGAAAATAGAACGCTGGCTGGTACATGGTGTACTTGTCTTTGCAGTCATTATGACCATCGGGGTGTTGTATACTTTCATGACCGGATCCAACACACTCCTGGGACTTGATACCTATACTTTTCTGAGAAAGCCCTATGGATTCGCCATTGGGTCTATCTTTTCCGGAGTGATAGGCACGGGATTTTACCCGTTGATGGGCAACAGGGTCTGGTGTCGTTTTGGCTGCCCTCTGGCGGCCTATCTGGGTCTGGTGCAGCGATTCAAATCTAAATTCCGAATCACCACCAATGGAGGTCAGTGCATCTCATGCGGCAATTGCTCCACTTACTGTGAAATGGGCATAGACGTACGCTGGTATGCCCAGCGGGGACAAAACATCGTTCGCTCCAGCTGTGTAGGCTGTGGAGTCTGCTCGTCCGTATGTCCAAGAGGAGTGCTCAACCTGGAAAACAGGGATGAAGACGGCCGCTTCAATGAGCCAATTTTGATTGGAAACAACAGCCTTAAAATCAAAAGTTAAAAGCTTTGTACCTTTAAGTATGAAGCTCAGAATGGTCATAGCCGAAGAGAAGAATGATCTCGATCGGGCATTAAAAATCCGGTCAGAGGTTTTCGTGAAAGAGCAGGGCATCCCTCCGCACCTGGACCATGATGCCGATGACGCATCCAGCATCCATTTGCTCGCATATGCCGACAAAGAACTGATAGGTACTGGTCGGTTAACTGAGGTACCCGCCTCGGGCTGGCAGTTGGCGCGAATTGCCGTCATAAAATCCTACCGGGGATTGGGGATTGGCCGTATGATCATCGAAAACCTAGAAAACATTGCCCGATCCAAAAATGCCAGACGCGTTTTCCTGAGACCCCATAAACATTTGCAATCCTTCTATGAACAATTAGGCTACCAACTAATAAATGATGAAGTCATCCGGATTCAAAGTTTTGAATTGGTCATCATGGAAAAGCATCTTAACTAACCTTACTCATGGCATACAGCGAATCTGACCTCAACTTTATTCTTGATCAACTCTCCGGAATCCCAGAAATCAGTCATAAACGCATGTTTGGAGGTATAGGCTTCTTTCATCAGGACAGAATGTTTGGAATGATCGGAGGGGGCACTTTTAGACTCAAGGTGGATGAAAGCAACCTGGCTGACTATAAAACGAGAGGTATGACACCTTTCACGATGGGCAGCCAAGGCAAAGAACTCCCCTATTGGGAGGTACCATTGGATGTGCTGGAAGACAGATCATTACTTACAGAGTGGGCCATGAAATCTGTCGCAGTAGCCCACAAGTCCAAAAAATAGGGATTTCCTCGAACTTTAGGCAGCTTCTGCCGTTCGGTAATTTTGACATATGAAAGCACTGACGATCATTTTTCTTTTTTTGACGCATCTATCCCTGGCCCAGGACCCCGAGGAATACCTCAATGCGGGATACGACAAGTACCTGGAGGAAGACTATAAGGGTGCTATTTTGGACTTCAACAAGGCCGCAGCTTACAATCCTGATAATGCCGAAATCTATTATCTGCGTGGAGTGTGTAGATCCTTGCTGGGAGAGAAAAAATCCGCAATCAATGATCTCGATATGGCCACTAGTCTCAATCCTGACTATGCAGACGCCTATTATGAAAAAGGATACATTTTTCTTTCTGATCAAAATGCCCAAAAAGCCATCGAGGAGTTTGATAAAACCCTGGCGCTAAAGCCCAACTTTGCAGAAGCCTATGTAAGCCGGGGAACAGCTAAATGTATGCTGGAGAATCGGGAAGGTGCAGCCCGGGACTGGGAAAAAGCCAAGGAACTCGGCATAGGATACACCGAATACATGATCTGTGAATAAAAAAGGGGTGTTCTGATGAACACCCCTTTTCTCTACTTCATTTATACTATTCTTTCTCACTCACTGGTCTTGGCAGCTGAGTCCACACATCGTCTCCGGCCCTATCCTTGGGCAGTGTCTGAAGCATGTCATACCTGCGCAGATCAATCCAACGGTGCGCTTCGCCAAACAACGAATAGCGGCGATTGTAAAGTAGTTCGTTACGAACATCGGCATCAGTAAATCCACCGGTGTACACACCAAGGCCGTGCGCATCACGTATCACTTCAAGGGCATCTATTGCCTCAATGTTATCCGTTCCGATGTTAGCTTCTGCATAGATCAGGATGAGTTCTTCATTGCGTATGATCGGAATGGGTGACGCATTGGAAGGATAAACAGTCACATCATAATCACCACTCAGCCCATCCAGTACGGCGGTCTCGGTGCGCTCAGTCACTTTGGACATTCTTGTGTCTCCGGCTCTGATATCGGTAACGAAAGATGGATGAGCTATCAAAGCTTCACTTTGATCCGGAGCACGGAAGATCGGGTTGATCTCTTCTGTTCCCACCACTGAATAATAGTGTTTAGGTCCAGCATCAAGGTCACCATTCAAATCCATAAAGGAGTCTCCCAAAGCCTCCAAAGCTCCGGCCTCATCACCGGCATAAAGGGCCACTCTGGCTCTGATAGCCCGGTTAAACTCGCCGAAAGTGGCAGGATCATCAAATCCGGCAAATCCACTGGACAATGAAAACATAAATTCACTACCCGCACCATTCAGATCGGTGTAAGCCTGATCCAATAATAGGGCAATGGCTCCCAGGGCCGCATCATAACCCACGAAAGCTCCCAGATTCTCTGTATCGGCCACATCGATCCTAATACCTCCCTGATACTGCAGGTTGAGGGCGAGCAAATAAGAGTAAGCCTGACAAGTCTTGGCAAAACCTTTCACTCCATTTCGTTCCGCTTCTGTCAGTGTCTCACTGGTATTCGCCATAGCTGTCATCAGAATGTTCGCATTCCTGATCACCTTATACCGGCCTGCATAGGGCCTGGTACCGTAAAACCCGGCATCATCCAACACGGCATCTCCTTTACCCAGGAGCTCACCTGTATATCTGGGATCAGAATTGGTAAAGAAGTAATACTCCCTTCCCAAAATGCCCAGTACGTCATAGTAAAAGCCAATCTCCGAACGCATCAGCTCCTCGGTGCCGGTGATCAGCAAAAGGATGTCCGACTTGGTAGCATCTGCTTCTATATCCACCAGACTAGGATTGTTCGGATCTGATATCTCTTCTATTTCACAAGAAAACACACCTGTGAAAAGAAGGCTTAAAAGTATGTATTTGAAATTTTTCATGATTCTCAGAATTTAACAATTAGGTGAAAATTGTATCTTTTGGAAGAGGGGAAAGGAGTGACCTCCACGCCGGAAGACAAACCCTGACCGCCGAAATTAGAAACTTCCGGATCGTAGCTTCGGTACTCAAAGAAGTTGAGCAAATTATTGGCCGAGACTCCAATCTTCACTGACTTGGCATAGTCCTGCAATACCGGCAACTTGTAATACAGCGCCACCTCACGCAGCCTTACGTAGCTGGCATTTTCTATGTATGGTGCAGTATTGGCACCGAGCTGGCTCAATCGATAATCTCCATTT
The DNA here is from genome assembly GCF_902506655.1 of Marinoscillum sp. 108. Classification (NCBI taxonomy): domain Bacteria; kingdom Pseudomonadati; phylum Bacteroidota; class Cytophagia; order Cytophagales; family Reichenbachiellaceae; genus Marinoscillum; species Marinoscillum sp. 108. The sequence goes on from NZ_LR734817.1 coordinate 577,162, forward strand.
CCGAGCTCACCTTCAGGATCCAGATCCACCTTGTCAAAGTCCGGGCTGGTACCACTAAGGTCAGAGAGCAAAGCCGTCAGGTTGATGTTTTCACCCCCCTGCTTCCAATGCCAAAGCATGGAGAACTCCAAAGGACCGTAATTCACCTGATTTAAAAAAGACATTTGAAAATCTGGTTGCTGATCGCCAAAAACCACCAAACCATCTTCATCCGGATTGGCACCTACACCAATAATCTCCGTAGGGCTGTGTCCTTCCTTGATCCTAAACTGACCGAGAAAATCGGCAAAACCACCCACCGTATAGGAAGGAATATCTAATCTGGTCACTTCAGAGGTGTTTCTCCAAAAAGACGTGGTGCTTGACCATGAGAAATTTTCTCTTCTTATCAGGTTCATATTCAATCCTATTTCCACACCTCGGTTTTCCATAGTGGCCGCATTAACCACCGCAGTGGTCTGACCAGTAGAGGATGGGATTTGTGCCCTCAACAGCAGGTCGTCCACTTTCTTCACATAATAGGTAGCGTCAATGGAGATTTTTCCATCCATCAGACCGAAATCTATTCCCGTTTCAAATTCAGATTGTCGCTCAGGGGCAATTTCTCTGTTGCCTTTCAGATTGCTGATAATCAAACCACCGGAACCGTCAATATTCACGGCATTCAGAGCGGAAAATTTATCACCGAAAACGGCAAAATTACCCGCTTCTCCATACGCTGCTCTCAGTTTGGTCTGTTGAAGAAAATTCACATTCCAGAAATCGAAATTGTGCAGATTGATGGCAATCGCCCCTTTTGGATAGTAGTAGAGTTTGTTCACATCTCCATTGTTAGAGGATTTATCACCGCGCACTCCGGCCGTGGCAATCACCATGTCGTTGAAGTTTACTTCCTCCTGAATGAAAAAGCCCCTATCCTGCTGAATGATTCGGTTTTGAGCCACACTTACAGAACCAGACTGATCAAGATTGGTCTGGGTTCCATTCATATCGGAGGCAGTTGCAATGATGTTATTCTGATCAAAATCGATAAACGTCAAACCTACCTGAGAAGTAAATGAAAGACCTGATGAGCCTGGAAAAAAATCGTGGATCAAGAATATCGATGCGTTGGAGTTTTGAGTGACTGTATTTCCCTGTACACTCACTCCATTCAAGCCATTGCCATCCTTCTGAAACTGCAGTGTGTTAGGGAAAATAGCTGTTGTGGAAAGTGTGTATTGATCAATCCCTCCATTCACATTCAGTCGCAGAGACTGATTGTCTTGTGTGATCAATCGGGCCACCACAGTTCCACCCACCAGAAACCTGTTCACCGTTTCATTGTTGGTAATGAGGTCTCTCGTCTGCAAAAAGTTGGAAGCGGCATAAGGATTATTCGGATACAGTCCATTGCTTCCCTTTCCCAACTGCGCCCATGAAGGAGTGGCCACAAAGGCTATCCCCATGGTGTTTCCCGAGTTGTCATTGTTGAAAAACCCTCTGTCAGCTGATGAATGAATGTAATTCGTGGATGCCTTCAGGTCGAGCCAGGATGCGATCTTCTGGTCAAGGTTGAGTCTGAAAGAAGTCTTTTCGTAGCCGGTATTCTTCACGATACCTTCGTCATCTTTTCTGGTTATCCCCATAAAGAACTTTGTCTTATCACTACCGCCTGTAGCAGTCACTCTGGAGGTAGATAGAAAACCCTTATTGCCATAAAGCTCATCTTCATAATCATGCAGATTACCTGCGGCCTGGGCGCTTTGAAAGTTGGCCACCTCGTCTGCACCAAAAGCCGCTTCTACCTTGGCTGCATCCCACTCTCGCGTACCCAGCGGGTTAAGAATTTGAGTCACTCCTACGGTTTGTGAAAGTGTGACCTCCGTTTCTCCACGCTCCCCGCGTTTGGTGGTGATGATCACCACACCGCCAGATGCCCGTGATCCGTAGATGGCTGCCGCACTGGCACCTTTCAAAATTTCAATAGAGGCTATGTCTTCCGGGTCTATATCGGCAATACGGTTCGAAGGATTGTCCTGATTGGACTGACTACCTCCACCAGCAGCTGCTGATACCACATTCAAACCGGCCGAAATGGATGAATTGTCCAAATAAACCCCATCAATGATGTAAAGTGGTTCATTGGATCCGTTGATAGAAGTAAGGCCTCTGAGCTTGATGGATATACCTCCACCAGGAGCTCCTGAATTTGAGACGATGTTGGCTCCTTTAAACTTACCATAGAGTGCTCCGTCCATTGTGGACTGATTACTCATTGTTGTCAGCTCTTTAGCAGAAATGGAAGCCACCGAGTTCGCCAAGTTTCCCCGCTTCACGGTAGATGCCAGACCAGATATCACCACCTCATTGAGACGAGTAACATCCTCCTCCAATGTGAGGGTCACATTAGATGAAGCGTCTACTTCGGCGGACTTAAATCCGATAGAAGTCACCAGCAGTCTGGCACCTGCAGGCGCTTTAAGTTTGAATTTCCCATCAAAATCTGTGATGGTTCCGTTGGTAGTTCCCTTTACCATCACGGTGGCACCAGGAAGTGGCTCACCGTTTTCGCCTCCCATTATGGTTCCGCTCACGTCTATTTCCTGAGCCATTGCCACATTCAGGCAGAGTAATGCTAGAAATGTCAAAAGACATCTTGAGTAATGTTGTTTCATAAATGTTCATTTTTGGTTCGGAATAATATACCAATTTTCTGCCTCAGAAAATTGCAAATCACCACCAAAAAAGATCAATTAATTACAATATTTGTATTTATGAAGTAAATACAGATTATTATTTTGTGAATATAATAATCATAGCAGCTACCCAAAGCCGGAAGCCAACAACCACTAACCGTTCTCCATCAAAATCCTCTTGGCTGCAGTCAAAAGATCTGGCTCTACAAAATCGGCCATTTGGTCATCATGACCATCCACCTGAATCGTCTTCAACCCCATCTTGATAGCAGGGATGAGATCTCTTTTTTTGTCTCCCACCATCCACGACTGTGACAGGTCGATATTGAACTTGGCCACAGCTCGCTCAAACATTAGCGTATTGGGCTTTCGCATCAAGGACTCGGAGTAGGTTTCATGGCCGGGAGCATAATAGATTTTATCGATCTGGTGGTTCAGTTCGGCTTGCATAAAGTCGTGACACTCCTGCATCTGCGCACGTGTATAGACTCCTTTGGCAATCCCTGATTGGTTGGTGACTACCACCAGCACATATCCCGCTTCCTTCAGTAAGGTAACAGCCTCGGGCACACCCTTGAGGATGGTAAACCGATCCAAGGAATAAGCATAATCCACATAATCTTTATTGATCACTCCATCGCGATCCAAAAAAACACATTTGTTCATTTTCCGTGATTGTTTCTGGCACAAACTCCCGGCAAATCTATGCGACGAGACGTGCAGGAATCATCTTTTTTTCGTAAAATACAGATATGTTAGATTTTCAAAAGAAAAAGCAGCTCAGCATCCTGGTAAAAATAGCCATGGTAGACGAAGATTTTGCGGACGCTGAGAAAGAGGTGATCAGGAAAATCAGTCAGAAATATGGAGCGACTTCTCAAGAGCTGACAGAAATATTTGACTCTCCGGCCACCGCAGAAAGCCTGGCGCCGATGACCCTCATAGACAAGATGGATTTTATGATGGACTGCATCCTGGTGGTGATCGCCGATGACATGGTCACATCATCCGAAGAATACTTTGCCCGGCAGATGGCTACACGTCTGGGCTTTAATCAGGACGTAGTGGCCTTCCTCATCAAAAACAAGGACGTAAGCCGCGAAGAGATGCGCGAGCTTATGCTGCCCTATCTCGTATCGTAAGAAGGTTGAATTCCATTATTAAATCTCCCTATTGCTTCACTGCTTCATAATCAGCATTGATCGCCTCAGCGAGCTGAAACACAGCCATGGCGTATAATTCACTATGGTTGTACCGGGTGATTACATAGAAATTGTTGAACCCAAACCAATACTCCATTCCATCCTCCTGCTCCAGCTCAATCAAAGCAGCCATGGTAGCAGGCGATAAATTGCCAGACGGCATATAGCCATTGTCACTGTAAAAGCGCAAGGAATTATTGGGTTTTACTCCCGGGGTAAGCTTGGTAGGATTGACCATATTTTTGATGGGTAAGGCCACCAATTCACCTTCTTTCCATCTATGCTCTTTCAGGTAGTTTGCCACACTGGCAATAGCGTCATCGGCCTGCATCAGATTTCTTGAACCTCCTTCGTCGTAGCTCTTGGCATATGCCTGATAACTACTTGGCATAAACTGCGCAAAACCCATGGCCCCGGCATAGGATCCCTTGATCTCGTACATATTCAGGTTCTCCTCCTTCACCAGCAGCAGGAATTTCTCAAGTTCAGCAGTGAAAAATGACGATCGCTTAGGAAACCCAAAAGCCAGGGTATAAAGGGCATCCAGCACCCTGTAGTTCCCTTGTCGCTGACCGTAAAACGTCTCTACACCAATGATCCCAACAATGATTTCCGGCGCCACACCGGTTTTGGAGCTTACATCATTAATTACTACTTTATTTTCTTTCCAAAATTCAACACCGGCAGAGATGCGATCTTCCGTCATGAAAATCTTTCGGTAACGCCCCCAGGTCATAGTGCCTTCAGCAGGTTTTTCCATTTTCCGAATAATACTCTCCTGATACCTGGCATTATTCAGAATCACTGTGACCTCTTCCAGACTCATCTCATTGCGATCGGAAAAACTCCTGGCAAACTCCGCTACCTTCACCTGATCGACCTGTCCGAAACCAGATAAACCCATCGACAATCCCAATAGCACCAAACCCATCGTTTTCTTAAATACACCCATTTTCATCACTTTTTTCCACCTCAAAGGTGGTTTGTTTACAAGACAATAAAAAACCCTCAAAAGTTATTGAATAACGTGTGATGGTGTCCATATTTCAGGATTTTAGTAAATTATGTCATGGCTGATCAAACGTGGAGCACTTTCAGGCGTAAAATTTACATCAACGCCCCTTCCGGGAAAATCTATTGGCATTGGGCCACGAGTAAAGGAATGGAAACGTGGTTTCTCAGAAGTTGTGAATACACAGACAACCGCGAGGTGAAGCGTGCCCGAGAAGAGCACGCACAGGCCGGAGACACCTACCTGTGGTATTGGCACAACTGGGCCGACGGTGAAACAGGCATCATCAACGAGGCAGATGGCAGAACCCATCTGGCATTCTCCTTCTCTGGAGCTCAGGTGACTATTGATCTTGAAGAAAGCAAAGGTGTGACCCTGGTGACGCTCACACAGCACCATATCCCCACAGATGATCGGAGTAAGATGAATGTCTACTATGGCTGTGGTACAGGCTGGACTTTTTGGCTGGCCAACCTGAAGGCTTATCTCGAACATGACGTACTCCTTCATCATACAGCACCTGACATGATGGGCCGCAGTGATTTCTCTGATTTTGTAAATCTATGATGCGCACCCTGATCAGTACCATATTGCTCATTTCTCTTTTCTCCTGCAGCGAGAGTCAGGAGATACAGTTCCGGTCCATGGTGATTCATACGCTCCGGCCTCAGGTTTTGCATGAATGGTATGCAGAGCACCTTGGGTTTGAGCCCGTCCACAAGCAATCCCTGCTTAGGGATGACTTCACGATCCACTTCAAGAGTCCGGAGGAACTTATGGCAGACGCGCCAGATTACAGGCATGGTTTTTTTAAGATTGGATTTCTCACCGATGAATTTGACGACCTTTTCGAGTCGCTTCAGCAGGGCCAGGTGGAGTTCCTGGGTGGTATTTTCAAAGACAACAATCTTTCCAGGCGCTCCTTTCTGATCAAGGATCCCGATGGTAACCGCATCCAGTTTTTCGAAACCAAGGAACAAGGCGGGCTACAGCCTTATTTTCTGGCTTTGCTCACTCCTTCCATTGGTGAAGCGGAAAAATGGTACCAAATGAGGTTTCCGGTAACCAAAACTCACAATCTCGACCTGAGGGAAAAGAAGATCTACATCCGACTATTGGAAGGTGAGGACTTTGCGATAGAAATTATCGAAAACAATGACCAGGTTTCCCCGCGCACGCTTGGTCCTGGATTTCATCAGTTTGAAATTGGGGGCATTGGTACACCTTTCGAAAAAGATAAGGATGGAAACAACATTATCAGTAACCTTTGAACCCAGCGCTTCGCTTTGCTCAAAGGTTACAGAATAGCGTTGGTGCTTTATTCATCCACTCGGTTCAAAACCGAATCCGGGAAGTAGCGATTGGTCAGTGCTACCATCTCGTCTCCTTTCACAAACATGTCTATGGTAATCTCCTCCGTGTGAGAGAGGCCGCAGGCACCCAATAACTCCAGTACTGCATGGATGGTGTTGTGATGGAAATAGTAGACCCGATCAATCTTGTCAGTCACCACCAGTCCTTTGGTGAGCATGGCATTTTGAGTAGCCACACCTGTGGGGCAGTCGTTGGTATTGCAGCGCAGTGCCTGTATACAGCCCAGACTAAACATAAATGCCCGGGCCGAATTGCAAATATCGGCACCCAGTGCTTTCATTCTTAGTATAGAAAAGGCCGTCAGTACCTTCCCACTTGCAATCACTTTCACTTCGTCTCGCAATCCGTACTTCAGCAGGGTGCTGTGTACAAATATGAGTGCGGGCTCTAGTGGTAACCCCACCGAATCAGAAAACTCAAGCGGGGCAGCACCTGTGCCTCCCTCGGCTCCATCTACGGTAATAAAATCCGGCCAGATCTCCAGTGCTTTCATCTTTTGTACCAAAGCGATAAACTCCTCTGTACGACCCACGCACAGCTTAAAGCCAACAGGCTTTCCTTTGGACAATTCTCTCAGGTTCTGAATAAAGTAAAGTAAGTCTTCTGGCCCACGGATATTCTTATGTCCTGGAGGGGAGATGATCATGGTATGAGGCTCCACACCCCTGATCCTGGCAATTTCTTCATTGTTCTTAATGGCCGGAAGTACACCCCCGTGCCCCGGCTTGGCTCCCTGAGAGATTTTCAGCTCTATCATTTTCACCACCGGATTGGCCGCTTTTTCTGCAAAAAGCTCTGGACTAAAATCGCCCTCAGGTGTTCTGCATCCAAAATAACCGGTCCCGATTTGCCATACAAGATCTCCGCCCTCTGCCAGGTGATAGTCTGATACCCCTCCTTCGCCCGTATTGTGGTAAAAGCCTCCCTTTTTCGCACCTCCGTTCAGGGCTCTGACGGCGTTCTTGCTCAAAGCCCCAAAGCTCATGGCAGAAATATTGAGAATAGAGGCACTGTATGGTTGGCCGCACTTGCTACTGCCTATGGTCACCCGGGGAAATTCCTTAACTGGTGGTGTAGCGTAGATAGAATGTCGCAGAGCTTCATAGTGGTCATTGTTGATATCCATCTGGGTACCAAACGGATGCGTGTCATTCACATTCTTAGCCCGGCGATAGACCAACGCCCGGTGGTTCCGGCTATAAGGCTTGCCGTCTGTACTTCGCTCTATGAAATACTGCTGTATCTCCGGAGAGATCATCTCAAAGAAGTATCTGAAATACCCCAGCAGTGGAAAGTTCCTTAAAATGGTATGACTTCTCTGTACCCGGTTATAAAAGCCGATAAAAGCCAGTGGGATTAATACCGTATAGCTCCAAAGCCAGTCCGAGCTATAATAATACCCCACCAAACCAACGGCTATCAGTATGAGGGGTGTAAGGAAATAAAAGGTGTGTCTCATATGTTGTCTAAAGATTGACTGAATGTACGAATCTTGTTCGATAGTTCATTCACTTTAGCACCTTCTTCTGCAAGAAAAGTTACACATAAGACAGTCAGGGCATCTTTTATTCGATTGCATCCTTCACCAGCTCTACATTTTTCTTGCTGTTGCCAATGAAGATCTGGTCATCAATGATGAAAACGGGGCGCTTCAAAAAAGTGTATTCTTCTAAGATGTAGCGCTTGTAATCCTCCTCCATGAGGTTCTTCTCTTTTAGGCCCCAGGCTTTGTATTTCATAGCCACTCTGGAAAACAGCACTTCATACGAACCCGCCAAAGCCTGCATCTCCCCTATTTGGGCTTCCGTAATGGGCTCTTTCTTAATGTCCTGGGTAACGAACTCCTCTCCAATTCCCAGCTCCTTCATGATCCGCGTGCAAGTAGAACACGTGGATAGGTAGTACACTTTTTTCATAGTCAAAAATCAATCTGGTAATAATCTTAAAACACCTTTGCCTTCCACACCGAGGTACACAAATCCATCAGGACCCTGCCTTACACTTCTCACCCGGCCAATCCCCTCCAAGTACTTTTCTTCCTTCATTATCTTGCTTCCCTCTACATCGCACCGGTGCAAATAGCCAAACTTTAAAGACCCAACCAGGAGGTCTCCCTTGAGCTTGCCGTACTTGTCTGAGGTCACAAAATCCATCCCACTGGGGGCAATAGAAGGCACCCAATAAACTTCCGGCTGCTCCATGCCATCCTTGGCGGTAATCTCAGTGAATTTGGTGCCATTGTAATTGATACCATAAGAAATCACCGGCCAGCCATAGTTCTTCTTTGGCCTCATGATATTCACTTCGTCTCCGCCTTTAGGCCCATGCTCGTGCTCCCATACCTCACCTGTTTCCGGGTGTACAGCCAGCCCCTGAGGGTTTCTATGTCCATAGGAATAGATGGTCTGCATGGCAATGGGGTTTCCCACAAAAGGATTGTCTCCGGGCACACTGCCATCATCATTCATTCTGTGAATCTTCCCACAATGGTTGTTCAGTTTTTGAGGGTTCTCATCCCTATTGCCACGATCTCCCACAGAAACATACATATAGCCTGCCTGGTCAAAGACAATGCGCGATCCGTAATGATGCCGGGTGTCTGAGGCAGGTTCCGCCCTAAACACTTCAGCGGACTCCACAAATGCGTTGCCCTGCAGCTTGCCGCGTATCACTGCGGTGGTAGCCAGATTGCCACCCATAGGCTTGGAATAAGACAGATAAACCCATCCGTTTTTCCCAAAATCCGGATGCACTTTCACATCCAGGAGGCCACCCTGCCCCGCCGCTACCACCTCCGGAGTTCCGCTGATGGCTTGCAGTTTGGTGCCATTCCATCTATATAGTGTCCCCGAGATGTCGGTCACCAGCATATCCCCATTGGGTAGCCAGTCCATCCCCCATGGGATGTTAATATCACTGATCACCACCTCAGTGCCAAATGAAAATTCATTGGCAGGCTGTGACCAACCATGGAGTGTTATTAAAAAGAAAAAGGAGAACATCAAATTCTTCATTCAGAAAATGGGGTTTGGTTTAAGGTTTTAAACCTAATCAGTAATTCATTGTTTCGATAACCAATACGTAATTTTCTATCCATCAGATTGCCCTCAATTGTCAGAGATGGGACACCTCCATGGAGGATACATGCATTAAATTTGAAGCGCAAAACACAAAGGCTTGAAAAACGACATCCGGGTCATCATTCCCGCTTTTAATGAGCAAAACGCCGTAGGATTGGTAGTCGATGAAATTCCAAAAAGTTGGGTATCGGAAATCATCGTGGTGGACAATGGGTCTAGCGATGATACATTTGCCCAAGCCGTGCGAAGCGGTGCCACTGCACTGAGGGAGAATCGACGCGGGTATGGCCAGGCCTGCCTAAGAGGAATGGAACATATAGCCAACAGCACCACTCAACCAGACATTGTGGTGTTTTTGGATGGTGACCACTCCGACTACCCTGCGCAGCTACCAGAGCTGGTACAGCCAATTCTCTCGGGAGAAGTTGATCTGGTCATTGGGTCACGCGCATTGGGTCAGAAGGAAAGGGGATCAATGACCCCACAACAGGTGTTTGGAAACTGGCTGGCGACTACACTCATCAGGTGGTTTTACGGGGTGAGCTATACCGATCTTGGACCTTTCAGGGCGGTGCGATACAGCAGTTTGATGGCTATAGGAATGACGGACACCAACTATGGCTGGACAGTGGAAATGCAACTGAAGGCGGCCAAACTCAAACTCAGAACCCTGGATGTGCCTGTGAACTATCGCCAGCGCATAGGAGTTTCGAAAGTCTCGGGCACGGTAAAGGGCACCATCATGGCCGGTTATAAGATTATATTTACCATTTTTAGGCACCTGTAAGCGTATTTGAGTACATGGAGTGGATCGTTATTTTTGGATATTCTTTTGCCCTGCTGATTATTAGTCTTTTCAGCTTGGAACAGCTATACCTGGCCTTTCTCTACCGAAAAGGAAAAAAGAATCATGTCCACAAGCCTCTCCACGAATTCCCGCTCGTGACCGTGCAGTTGCCTATATACAATGAGAAATACGTCATCGAGCGACTCATTGACTGTGTGTGTGCCCTGGACTACCCCAAGGATAAATTGGAGATTCAGGTGCTAGATGACTCCACAGATGAAACCAGTGATTTGGTGGTGGCCAAAATAGCCGAGTGGACTGAAAAAGGAATCAACATCCGTCAGGTGATTCGCTCAGAGCGCATTGGATTTAAAGCAGGGGCCCTCCAATATGGCCTGCAGAAAGCTAGGGGTGAATACATCGCCATATTTGATGCAGATTTTCTCCCCGATTCCGACTTTCTCCTGAAAACATTACCCGCATTTGAAGAAGGCACAGGAATGGTGCAGACACGCTGGGGCCATATCAACCAGGAATACAGCATTCTCACGCGGATGCAGGCCTTCGGGCTGAACGCACACTTTACCGTGGAGCAGGGCGCACGAAACTCCTCTGGTAAATTCATGAACTTTAACGGCACCGCCGGCATCTGGCGAAAGACCTGCATAGAAGAAGCTGGGGGCTGGCAACACGACACACTCACCGAAGATCTGGACCTCAGCTACAGGGCACAGCTCAAGGGGTGGAAGTTTCAATACCTGGAAGATGTGACCAGTCCTGCCGAGCTGCCTGTATTGGTCACGGCCATCAAATCACAGCAGTATCGGTGGAACAAGGGTGCGGCCGAAACGGCCCGAAAGAATTGTGTGAGTATCCTAAAGTCGAGCCAATCCTTTCAGGTGAAGCTGCATGCACTGCTTCATTTGTTCAACAGCTCAGTCTTCCTCTTCTTACTTCTGGCAGCGGTATTGTCGATCCCTGTTTTGTTCGTCAAAAGCACTCAGCCAGTTTTCGAAATCATTTTTAACCTGGGCGGAGTGTTTATCGTCGGCTTTGTGGGAATGACTATCTTCTACTGGGTATCAGCACGAGCGGCTACTCCCCATTTTTCACTGAAGTATTACCTGATTCATTTTCCTTTGTTTCTGACCTTTTCCATGGGCATGGCGCTGCACAATGCCATCGCTGTGACAGAAGGTTATCTGGGCATTAAATCACCCTTCATTCGTACGCCAAAGTTTAATATCAGATCCAAAAAAGACAGTTGGAAAGGGAATAGCTACCTGACCAAAGGAATTGCTCCACTCACCATTATGGAAGGCCTGCTGGCACTGTATTTTGTTTTTGGGGTGGTGACGGGCATCCAAATACAGAACTTTGGCCTCCTCCTTTTTCACACGATGCTCGCCCTGGGGTTTGGAGCGGTGTTTTTCCTTTCGATCAAGCCTTTCAATGATGCCAAAGCAGGATAAAACGGCTGTGCTTGCGGCAGTTTTTATCTTTTTTGCAGGTATTTCTGCGACCGGCCTTCTCATCCCCCGACATCATGGCTGGATGCTACTGTTTGCGTATTTCTCTGCCTTTTTCGCCTACTTCTGGCTTTGCAAAAGCGAGATCAAACTCCATCACCTCCTGGCCATAGGGCTGGCGGCCCGGCTCATCCTGTTCCTGGGACTTCCCTCACTGTCCGATGATCTCTACCGGTTCATTTGGGACGGCACCCTCCTCCGTGAAGGCTTTTCTCCATATGCCCGGTTGCCTGCAGAATACCTCACACAGGGAATTCAAGGTGTGGATCAGCAATTGTACGATCAGCTGAACTCTCAACCGTACTACTCAGTGTATCCACCTCTCAATCAACTGTTTTTTTGGATCAGTGCCTCTATAGGTACCTCCTGGCTGGCTCAAGCCAACGTACTGAGGGTGGTACTGTTGATGGCTGACCTGGGTAGTGTTTACTTTTTATACCGACTACTTCAATTACACCAAAAAGACCTCTCTGTCATCGGCTGGTTTTTTCTCAATCCTTTACTGATTCTGGAAGCCACTGGCAACATACACTTTGAAGGATTGGTCGTCTTTTTCCTTTTGCTTGGCCTATACGCCTTTGAAAAAAACCGGATGATCAGCAGCGGCATTGGACTAGGGCTGGCAGCCGCTACCAAGCTCCTGCCACTGATCTTCCTGCCGGCCATAGTGATTAGAAAATGGTTCAGGGATGGAGCCACTGTGGGGATAGTAGCTGGCCTGGTGGTCAGCATCGGCCTTATCCCGTTTATCAACTCAGCCATTCTTTCGGGCATGCAGTCCAGCCTGGGTCTTTACTTTCAGAAATTTGAATTCAATGCAAGCGTATATTTCCTTTTGCGAGAGGTCGGTTTTTGGCTGAAAGGGTATAATATCATTGGCATACTTGGCCCTGCCCTTTCGGGCATCACCATACTGGGCATAGTGGGACTGGCCCTGAGGGGTCAAAGAAGAAAATGGCCCGTGCACAAAACCATGCTCTTCTCCCTTTCGCTATATCTCCTGCTGGCTACCACTGTACATCCCTGGTATATTTTGCCACTTATCGCCCTTGGGTTACTTTCCGGGTTTTACTATCCCATTACCTGGGCATTGATGATTTTCGTTACCTATTTTGGCTATCAGGAGGCCGGATTCGAACTATCTGCCATTTGGGTTGTTTTGGAATATGGTGTGGTGCTAAGCACCTTTGCAATAGAACTCATCAGATCTCATGAGAAAAGCGCGTAACTTTTTTTTCTTTTTGCTCAGTATCCTTTGGCTTCCTGCCTGCGGGCAAAAGACCTTTGACGAAAAGATGGAAAGTTTATACCGCAATACGGTGCCGGTCATACAGGCTGATAAACTGAAAGACAAACTAACAAAAGAAGGAGTATACCTACTCGACACGCGGGCACCCGAAGAATTTGGCGTAAGCCATATTGCAGGGGCTCATTTGATAGATTTTGATAACTTTAAAATCTCCATGGTGCGGGAGATTCCCAAAGATGCAGAAGTGGTAGTCTACTGCTCTGTGGGCTACCGCAGCGAGCGGATCGGGGAAGAGCTACTGGCTGCAGGCTACCAGCATGTCAGCAATCTTTACGGAGGCATTTTCAACTGGAAAAACCAGGGGAATACAATAATCAATAAAAACAATCTACCCACTGACAGTGTGCACACGTACAATAAAAACTGGTCTCAGTGGCTCTATAATGGCATAAAAGTATATGAGTGACAACAGCGAAAACCTACTGATCATTTTTGTAAAGAACCTGATCCCCGGAGCGGTAAAAACCCGCCTGGCTAAGGATATAGGGATAGATGGAGCACTGGATGTCTACAAGTATCTTGTAGAACACACCTTCGAAGTGACACAGGATCTGGACTGTGCAAAGGCGGTGTTTTATTCGGAGTATGTGGAAATAGAAGACACCTGGGACACAGAAAAATACAAGCTCTTTGTGCAAAAAGGCCCGGATCTGGGAGATAGGATGATGAACGCCTTCAAGCATGGGTTTGATAAGAAATTCAAAAAAGTAGTGATCATAGGGTCTGATTGTTTCGAGCTGAAAGGCACACACATTGAAGAGGCCTTTGATCAATTGGACAAAAACGATATCGTGATAGGACCAGCCACCGATGGAGGGTATTATCTGATCGGGATGAATAAGCTTTACCCGCAGCTTTTTCATGACAAAAAGTACAGCCACGACAAAGTAATGATGGATGTACTCACGGAGATCGGAGAGATGAATGCCAGTTTTCACCTGCTACCTGAACTCAATGACATTGACACCTTTCAGGACCTGAAGGACTCCGACATAGAATTTGAATTTGTAGACCCGGATGATGCAGACCTCTAAACTCCTTTTGATCCTTGTATTTGCCGCTGGTGTATCCAACTCCTGCTCACAGAGTGCTTCTTCGCCTGCAGACCCATACTTGCAAAAAGACTGGGCTAAGAATGCCCTCTGGGATGACGGAAAGGCTGAAGTGATAACCTACGATGCGGAAAGAGTAGTTTACGGGAAATCCCGATCCTTTGAATATACCTATGTACTCGTCAAGGAAACTTTTAATAAGGAGTATCAGGTAAAAACCGATGCTTATAACCGCAATGACTTATATGAGGTCATGAAAATCAATAAGTTTTGTAGGATTCCTACCATGAAGTACCCGTATCATTATCTCACTTCGGTTTTTCTGAAAAGAGATAATGCCAGCCTGGTACACAAACTGACCAACACCTCACAGGAATGGTGCGGTAATACGGCCAAGTCTTTTGTGGAAGATGGAAACAACTACAAGTATCAATACATGAGCTACTGGGATGGACAGGGCAACGGCACGGATAAGCTCAGAAAAGGACCGTGGTTTGAGGATCAGCTAAGCTATACGCTCCGAACATTAAATTTTGAAGAGGGGATTACTTTCGACATCCTCCTCTACCCCATGCAAATCAGCAGCCGGGCAAACCTGCCGGAAGCAGAAATAGCGACCATTTCTATCACCAGGACCAACGCAGAAGACCTGAGTCACATTGACCCGGCCTTTGTCTCCAACCCATGGAAAGTGAACGTGAGTAGGGCTGAAGGGCCTGATCTCTCCTTTTGGATCAACGGTGAGTACCCAAACTACCTGCTCCGAATGGAGGCCACCGATGGTCGCAAGCTCTCCATGAAGAGCTTAATAAGAGATGCCTATTGGGCACACGAGTAAGTAACCTGACTAGCTCAGGCGGGCCATATCCCGAATGAGGATTCTTCTCCGATCAAAGTTGATCACGTTTTCTTCCCGGAGCTCGTTCATCACCGTGGTGACTGTCTGTCTGGAAGTGCCCGTAAGACTGGCAATGTCCTTGTGGGTAAGATGATTCTTAATCATCATTTCAAAACCTACTTTTTGACCTTTTTCCTCCGCCATTTCCTTTAGAAAATCAACGATCCTAGACCTGGCATCCTTGAAGACCAGCGATTCTATCCGGCGCTCCATCTTGCGAAGCCTAAAGCCCAAAATTTTGAAAATCTTAAGACTGAGTTCCTGACTGTCCTTCATCAATTCCTTCAGGTCTTCTATGGTCATCGGGCAGACCCGTGTGTCATCATCCATGGCCTGAGCAAAATCTGACCGCCTGTCCTCTCCCGCCAATGCGAGTTCTCCAAAAACCTCTCCTTTGGTAAGAATGGCTTTTACAATCTCCTTACCTTCCTCAGTGTAGCTCCCTATCTTTATCCGTCCAGAGGCGATCATGTAAATGTTCAGGGAGGGCTGATCAGGGAAATAGATAAATTCATCCTTTTTGAAAACATTGGGGCTGTGCTTTTCCTCCATGCTGGGAGTCTTCGCAGGACACAGTATTTCAAATAAATCTACGTCTTCAAAATACCAGAGCTTAGATTGATCACTCATATGCTAAATTCAAATAGTTAGGAATAGATAAAAGTTTGTTAAGTGTGCCACGGAGTTACATTTTTGTGCAACTTTTGCCGCAACGTAAGTCTAACAACATAAATGCTTAAAATGTCTCATTGATGGACTATTTAAATGTAAAAGCGCTTCATATCATCTTCATTGTCACCTGGTTTGCGGGGCTGTTTTATATTGTGAGGCTTTTCATTTATCAGACTGAGGCGCAGCTTAAACCAGAGCCGGAAAAGACCATTTTGAGCGAACAACTGGCCATTATGGCGCGCAGACTTTGGCTTGGCATTACCTGGCCGTCAGCCATTCTCACCCTGATTTTCGGTTCGTGGCTCCTCATTTTGCAGCCCGCCTGGCTTCAACAATCTTTCATGCACATCAAGCTCACTTTTGTGTTTTTTCTGTTCCTCTATCATTTTAGCTGCCACTACCTCTACAAAAAATTACAAAAAGGAGAAACTAAATTCACCTCCAATCAATTAAGAATCTGGAACGAAGTAGCCACATTGTTTCTGGTGGCCATCGTATTTCTGATCGTTGTAAAAAATCAAATAAGCTGGATATGGGGTACCATCGGCATTTTCACTTTTGCCCTAGCACTCATGCTGGCCATCAAACTTTATAAAAGAATAAGAGAACAATCAAGATGAACAAGTTTAACCTGTTATTCCTCCTAGGGCTAACCCTTTCTGGCTGTGGAGAAGTGAAGTCCAACTACGAGCTCCCCATCCTGGGCCGATCGGAAATTAATGAATCGGTCGTCAATGGCGAAACAGTGTATGACACCATCTATCACACCATTCCCGATTTCCAGTTTGTAGATCAGGACAGCAGCCTGATCACCAATGAAACCTTCTCTGGGCAGGTGTATGTGGCTGATTTCTTTTTTACCTCCTGCCCCACCATATGCCCGGTAATGAAGCAGCAAATGCTGAGGGTATACGAGGCATACAAAGACCATCCTGAAGTGGCGATCCTATCGCACACCATTGACCCGGAATATGACACTGTGGCACTGCTCAATGACTTTGCTGAGCGACTGGGGGTGTCCTCAAACACCTGGCATTTCGTAACGGGAGATAAGGACGAAATCTATGATATTGCTGAGAAAAGCTACATGGTAGTGGCCAATGAAGACGAAACCGCCCCCGGTGGATTCATTCATAGCGGCGCCTTTTTGTTAATTGATCAGCAAAGAAGAATCAGGGGAGTATATGATGGCACAGTGCCAGAGCAGGTGGATATCCTGATCCACGACATTGCCCGACTGACTACCAAAAACACCGATGAAAAACTTTAAACCAACACTCCTCATTCTGGTAATTTTCCTGACCTCTTGTGGTACCTCACCCAAGAAAACCGCAGATGAAAAGCCAGTGGACAGGCGCACGGAAATCCGACTCACTCAATACATGGTGCAGGGGAAGGTGCTCTACCAAACCTACTGCTCCAATTGTCATCAGGCAGATGGCACTGGTCTGGGTAAATTATACCCACCGCTGGCTGGTTCGGATTATTTGATGGCGGACCTCAAAGAAGTGGCCTGCCTCATTAAGAATGGAAAAACTGGTGAGATCATGGTAAATGGTGTCAGCTATAATCAAATGATGCCTGCCAACACTCACCTTACGCCCATTGAAATCGCTGAGATAGTCACCTATATCAGCAACTCCTGGGGAAATGAAGCGGGCATCTCAGCTACACGAGATGTCACCCAGTGGCTCAAAAACTGTGATCAGGCCGAGAATTAATTCAGGGCCTTCTGGCCTTCTTCCAGAGAGCTGAGCATGAGGCGCTTTACCTCTTCTATCTCTTTCAACTGACCTTCAAGATAAGCCTTCACTTCTTCCTCGGATCCGGCAAAATCGGGATCAAAGCCGTGCATCCAGGTCATCATAGATTTATTGGCGGAGCTCACAGCCACCGCCAGTTCGCGATAGCGGGCAGCCGCCGTGGTATCCCCTGCCACAGAGTCAGCCATGGCCAGTAGTTGCTTCTCAGTCATTCTAAGCTCACCCATTTTGGGCATTACCGCATCATGGACTTCCATTACCTGATCCTTCAGTCCTTTGGTGTCCTCCTTTTTCGTTTGGCTACATGCCGCCGCTAAGACCAGGCATATCAAGAGTATTTTCTTCATAGGGTTAATTAGGTTGTAGTTTGGCTCCTTCCAGGATGTACATCAGTTGGTCTACATCAGAATCATTTAATTTTAGCTTTCCAGTAATGGTCACCTTCTTAGCTGTATACTTTACAGACTCGTCAAGGTAGATTTCGGCAACTGACTCAGGACCAGCACCCCCGCAAAAAAAACAGGAAGCCACGGGCACAGATGAAATAATCAGATGATCCGGCTCAAACATCCCTTCGAAAGGGATGATATAGCCCGAAAGCTCTATTTCTTTTCCTTCAATACTTTTGATATCCGGACCAAACTTGGGAACATATATTTCGCCATATTCGTCCTTTGATTTTTCGTATTCGATCTTGCTGAGGGTTTTCCAGTTCTCAGCCGAAGTACCCTGTGCCATCGCACAAGTACCCAACATGATCATCAAGCCGCTTAGTAATAGACGCATATTTATCCTTTTGCTAATGTTTCTGAAATATCTGTTTTATAGGCCAGTACCGCCGGAATCACAGAGGCCAAAAAGCCAATAAGTAAACAACCAAAGAGCACAATCCATTCCTCATTGATAAAATAAAAAGTGCGCGGATTAATCCCCTCCAATGATGATGCCATAGCATACACCACTCCATGAGCAATGAGCAATCCTGAAATCGCCCCCACAAAAGTAATCATCAATCCCTCAAATAAAATGTGGAGTAAAATCTGGCTGCGTGTGGCCCCCATGGATCGCATAATGGCTATATCGTACTTTCGGTCCTTCAGGGAGTTGAGCAAGGCAATGAACACACTTACTGCCGATATAGCGATGATCATCACACCCAAAATATTTAATACCTGAATGCCCACCCCTATGATGTTAAACAACCTGGCAGTTTCAAATGCCGGGGAAGCAGCCTGCATGCTACTCTCTCCATTGATGGCCCGTGGCAACATCACCGCACCCATAGGAGAACGGTACTTTACCAGAAGCGCTGTGATCTGCTCCTCCTCATACTGCTCCTGAGTGACCGTGAGGCCCCAATGATCGATGGAGACCAGTGAGTCTTCTTCGTGTGATTCATGCACCTCTTCATGGCCATGCACCTCCCAGATACTCGCCACCCCCGTCAGGATCAGCTTGTCCAGCACGGTATTGGAGGGCGACATGATCCCCACCACCACAAATGGCTCACTTTCGTGGGCTTCTCCATCTTCAGACAAACCATGCTGACTCTCAAAAGTGTCACCCAATCGAAGGTTCAGCTTTTCGGCTGCCAGAGCACCTACAACCACCTGCATGGGCTCATGAAACCACTCGCCCATCGTCAGTTCAGCTCCATACAAGGCAGCATACGCGTCTGTGGTGCCCACAATCCGGTAGCCAGCGTAGCTGTCGCCCAGAGAAAGGGGAATCACCTCGCCGATGTATCTACTATGGCTCACCTCTGCAGCTTCCTTGAGGTTGATATTCCCTGTGGGAAAATCCACATGAAAGATATTGGCCAGAATCAGCTGGAGGGGGCTTCCTTTGGCACCAATCACCAGGTCCACTCCTTTGGTGTTCTTAGAAATTTCGTTTTCAAGCTCCTTGGAAACCAGCAGAATCAACAGCACCACTGTCACCCCGAAAGCCAACAGGAGCCAGCTCAGAAAACTGCTGAGTGGCTTGGCCAGGATACTTCGCAGACTCAAGTATGGGATATTCATAATGTCAACTGGTTTGGAAACTCACTTTTTACCCGATGGTCATGTGTGGCGATGATCAGGGTGGCCCCGCAGGCCTCAGCCTGGCTCTTCAGCAACCGAACCACTGCGGTACAGCTCTCGTCATCGAGGCTGGCAGTGGGCTCATCACCAAAAATCACCGCTGGCTGGTTGATAACCGATCGGGCAATGGCCACACGCTGAGCCTGCCCCTGGCTTACCTCATAAACCTTCCGATGAGCAAGATCACGAATCTGCAAATCCTCCAATACCTGATTGATCTCCTTGTTTCGTTTTGGCTTGTGACCAAAAAATGTGGCCAATCTGATGTTTTCTTCCACTGTAAGCGACCCGATGAGGTGGGGCTTCTGAAACACAAAACCAATGTGCTGCCCTCTGTATCGATCCAGTGCCGATGAGGACAAAGCTTCCAGGTGAGTGCCTTCTATCACCACCGAACCTGAAGTAGGTCGTAGCAATCCGGACAGCAGATGAAGCAAGGTGGTTTTTCCACAACCCGATGGGCCCAGGATCAACGCATGATCACCCGATGCAACCTCCCAGTCCGGGAAGTTGAGGGCTGCTGCCTCGTCATAGGCAAACTTTAAGTTTTTAGTGACTAACAATTAATATGACTATTTTAATAATATTTTGTAAAATATTTATTAATTTAACTGAGTATTCTCAAAAGACCAGCTAATATGACCTTACTATTCTTTCCTGTTGTCGTCGTGCTTTTCCTATACTATTCATTCAAAGGCAGACTTAAAAAAAGCATCAAGCCTGTTGATGAAGTAGCCGGTTGATCTGATGCCGATGATGAATCAGGTGTGCATTGAAAAACTTCACCATAGCGGGTAAAGTAATTCGCCCAGCCATTGGATGTTTATAAATGCCCTTATTCAGAAACTCATCAGGGTACTCATCCAGAAACGCCTTCAGGTCATCACTTGTTTGGTCGAATAAGGATTTCATTTCTTCTAAATTCCGCTCATTAGACGGGCTGATCACCACTGCAGGCGCTTTTATCTTGATTCTTGAATAAAGGATGATATCATACACTTCCATCCTCACTGAATTGAATAGAGAAGCTCTCGGCATTTGATCTCCCGCGAGTAGCTTTTTCTTACAATAATTAAGGGATCCACTTTCCGCAAAATGCAGATGATCCAACACCTGCAAAACCGACCACTGATTCCCCATCGGCTTCCACCGGAGCTGATCCTCACTACAGGGTTGAAGCTGCCGAAAAAGTGATTCCTTCCCCGCCTGAAGCCGATCATAGTGCACTTGGATTTTCCTATTCATAGTCCGCAAATTATACAAAACAGACCAAATCAATACCCCTTTGGGGACGGGCCAATCTTGCAATAAATGGCAAAAAAAAGTATCTTCGGCATGACTTTCGTGCTGAATGTCGATAAACCACCCAAAGCCGTTGCTCAGCATTAAATTGTGAGCAGGGTCAATTGTAGCCTGTTGATCCTATGTAATATGACGAATAATAAAATAACTTTGCGGTACCAAACGCCTAAACGATTAATCGGCAACACTTATGCACGTATTTGATATTATTGCCCTTTTCATTTTTCTCGCAGGGCTCTTCATATTTGTCAATACCTACTTCCTGAAATTACCGTCTTCCATAGGTCTTATGATCATGGCGATCGTGCTGTCTGTGATCATTTTGATTGTGGGTTTGATTTTTCCCAGTCTTCAGATTGGAGCTGTGGAGCTCGAAGAGTACGATTACGCAGAAGTGCTGTATCATGTGGTACTCTCCTTCATGCTGTTCTCTGGGGCCTTAAACATAGATTTTAAGAAGCTATCCAAACAACGCACCCCCGTACTGATACTGGCTACCACGGGTGTTTTGATTTCCACTTTTGTCATTGGAACCCTAGTCTTCTACATGCTCGAGTTTGTGGGCATAGAACTGCATTATCTCTATTGTCTGGTATTTGGAGCCTTGATCTCCCCAACAGACCCCATAGCGGTTACCAAAACCATCAGAAGGTTCAACCTGGATAAAGAGCTTGAAATCAAGATTGCCGGGGAGTCTCTCTTCAATGATGGTATGGCCGTTGTGCTGGCACTTACCCTGCTGGACATAGCCCATGCGGGCGAAGATCATGCCCTCTCGGTATTTGAAACTGTTTATATCATTGGTGCCGACATTGGTGGAGGAATCTTCATCGGGCTTTTCCTGGGTTATCTGGGATACAGACTACTGAAATATGTAGACAACGATGCAGTAGAGGTAGAAATTCTTATAACTCTGGCCATCGTCATGGCGGGTTCATTTCTCGCGGATTTTATACATGTGTCGTCCAAGCAAGCGGCAGTGGTCATGGGACTGGTCATTGGTAATGAAGGGCGAGGTGAGCACGTAACCAGTGCGGCAGGAGATTATGTTTTTAAATTCTGGAACCTGATGGAGGAATCGCTCGCAGCGATGCTCTTCGTACTCATCGGACTGGAAATGCTGGTGATCCCGCGAAGGCTGGATTATTTCTCAGCGGGGTTCTTTGCTGTCAATATTGTACTGCTGGGAAGATGGATCAGTGTTTACATCCCAATCAAGCTGATGTCAGTCAAGCGGTCTTTTTCGCCCAGTACAATCCCGGTGCTCACCTGGGGTGCCCTTAGGGGAGGTCTGCCCATTGCACTCTCGCTTTCATTGTCAGATTTTCATGGCAAGGATATCATCGTCACCATGACCTACATTGTGGTGGCCTGCTCCGTGCTCTACCAGGGCCTTACGGTACCTTTGTTGATGAAAATGAACTTTACTGAAAAGAAAGAGCGCAAAGTCCACGGACACTAGGTCTGATAGCATCGCCTTTTCAGTATCCAAATACCTTAAGGTTCGTTTGTTCTTGTAGTCCGTACTGCCTTCCGCATTTATTGGGTAATTATACTAATTTTACCGGCTCATGAAAACGACCTACACATTCATAGCATTCGCCTTGGCCTTACTTATAAGCTTGTTTTCCTGTAGCGGAGAAAAGGAAAATGCGGAGGCCAGTCATGGCTCCCCACGAATCAAAAAGCACAGCAAACTGGTGGCTCCCAAAGTGAACTCGGAGTACCTCCTGGGTGATGCTGTAGATTTTTCGATAGAATCAAAAGAAACAATCGACTCCATCGTGCTGGACTACGAAGGACAAGCCAAAACCTATCAGGAGCCGAACTTTCAATGGACCGCCGATCAGGCCAAAACCGGGACTCAAAAACTTCGGGTGACTGTGTATACCAACGGAACCACAGAAACTCACTATCCGAAAATTCGCTTCTTTTCAGATACGCAACCTGAAGCCTACACCTACGAAGTGATTCGAGAACTCCCCCACGACCCGGAAGCCTATGTACAGGGCCTGTTTTTCTTGGATGACACCCTGGTGGAGAGCACAGGGCGAGAAGGACTCTCCAGGCTGAGTAAAACCAACCTACTCACCGCTGAGAAATATCAAACCGTGAACCTATCCAGTCAATACTTTGGCGAAGGAAGTACCGTTTGGGAAAATCAGATCATTCAGCTTACCTGGACTTCTCAGGTGGGCTTTGTATACAACCGGGCGCTGGAGCAGACCAACACCTTTCATTATACCCATGAAGGTTGGGGAGTTACTACTCTGAACAATACTCTGGTGGTAAGTGATGGCACCGAGGTGCTTCACCTGCTCGACCCCAGGGACTTCTCAGAAACCGGACGACTTGAGGTGTATACGCATGATGAAAAAATAGTGAACCTCAATGAATTGGAAATTATTGATGGCCTTATCTATGCCAACGTATATATGGAAGACCTCATTGTGGTGATTGATCCAAAAACAGGCAAAGTGCTACGAAATATAGATATGACAGGTCTGTCGAGTCAGTTTAATCCCCGGGAGATCGATGCACTGAATGGTATTGCACATCATGCGGCTACAGGGCGTACATATGTGACTGGCAAGCTCTGGCCTAAACTTTTTGAAGTTACCTTTAAACCAAAGAACTAATCTTAACAACACAACATGACCCTATCTGAAGCTACCGAAAAAGTAAAGAAACTGGCCGCCAACAATGGTGGAAAAGTAAAAGCCAAAATTAACTTCAAATTTGACGAGGGTTTGATCCACCTCGATGACACTGTAAGCCCCACCATGGTGTCCAATGAGGAGCTCGACGCTTCCTGCACCATCAAATTATCTCTGGAAAACTTTGATAAAATGATGCACGGAAACCTCAATCCGATGATGGCCTTTATGGGTGGAAAAATGAAAATTGATGGCGATAAAGGGGTGGCCATGAAACTAGCCTCATTGTTTTGATGACAAGATAAAATCCCTCTGGACGTGATGACTTCAGATAGCCGTCAGGTCATCACATCCAGATACAAAAATCTAGTTTTAATCAAATAATCTCATTGCAGTTTCAAGAAAATCCTTCGGGGACCGTTTAGTGTTTTCAGGTATCTGTTCCTCTAAACACCAAGAAAATGGGTAGAGAGCCTGATATACTTGGTCTTCAGATATTGGTAGTCTCAGAGGTGATGCATAAATTCTATAGTCGTCTTGGAGTTTGCGTATAGATTTAAGAAAAATCTCCGGATTTTCTCTAATGACATCTGCATTGACTATTAGAGTATCTATATTAATTAATGTTACTCCTCTGATCCTATTTTTGATTGGGCTGCACTCGTTGTCAGACTCCATCTCTTGGTACATCCAATAATTTAAGATGGTGTTCAAACCGATCAAATCAAAAACTCTATCATGGACGATTATTATTGGATAGAATACCAGTTTATCTAAATTCTCCAAATTCGGATCAATTTGAGCAGAATTGGATAATACAAGTTTGACGCTTTGAAGTAATTCTCTTATCGCTTTTCTTTCGCCTTTTTTATTAACAAGAAATTTCAGCTTTAAATCAGCTTCAATTTGCTCCCAATCTCCAGAGGACTTTATGAGTTTGTTAATTAAAACATCCTTACTCTCAAACAATAGAATCTCTGAACCCTTTCGGGAATAATAGTCCGTGAACCCTTTGATTTTGATATCTTCTCCGTGGACATTGAAATGTGTGGCAAAAATACGATCAAGAACATCATATGTTAATGATTTCTCAGAGAAGTCAAAGGAAACTTTTTGTTTCAGTATATCATGGGATTGTTTATCGGGCATTCTACTTTTGAAAAGCCAGTAGATCCCTTTGAATAATTTCTCAGCTAAGAAAAGGTCAAACACAATGATAAAAGAAGACTCGCCTTCCCTAATTAGAGGCTTAGATCTCAAAGTAACAAAATCCACATCTTCATGTTCTTTACCCTTGAAATAGAAATCCTCGAATAAAAGTGAGTTAGCTTGAATCGGATCAAAACTAATTTTAATGAAGTGAGCAGGGCTTGGTTGATTAATCGCAAATTGGATAATTCCAATCAACTGAAATAAATATTGGCGCCAAGTTTCAATGTTGTAATTCTCTAAAATTCCTTGAAGATGTGGTTTCAAAAAATCGTCTCTCTCGATGAATTCAAAGAATTTAAATGATTTGATCAATGAAGCCCCAAAAATCCCTTCAATACTATAATTAGTAAAGTCGTTATCTCTCAACGATTGGCTAAGGTACATAGCAGCCCCTTTGACTCCCATTGGCACTATATTTTCTGTGGATTCTAAAACCTTAGTATCATACGTGGACACCATAAGTTCATTGATGAGCAAATAGTAAAGTAGAATATTAAAATTGACAGTATTTGAATCAAGCTCACCTTGTGAATGACCCTTTTCAACTAAATCCTGAAATAGAGTTAATGAAGCAAATGGATTAACAATTCTCCAGTTGATTTTTTGATCCAGCCTTCTAAATCTAGCTAATATCGGTCCGAGTTCCGGATGGTCCTTACCCAAAAAATGAATGAAAATAGAAACTGGATTTGATTTACATTCATCCCTCCAATCATATGCAATAAGTGATGGCCCAATTTTTAAAAGAGTGTTCTCCGACAATCCATCTAATAGGTTCCTTGGGTCTGGAGGTCGATCATTAAAAAGATCACTAAATCTAAGCATCACACCCTTACTAATTCCCATCATTTAGCCATTTTCGTTATCATCAAATTTGGGAATACCAAAATCTAACCTATCTAGATCTGTTCACCTCAAAATATAAAGCTTGCCAAAACCGTGCTTAAAAGCCCGGTCGGCGTTGGTATTTCTGTGCTCTATCTGCTCTCCGTTCTGGCGAATGAACACCTTGTAGAGGTAGACTCCATTGGCCAGCTGATCACCATACTCATCCCGTCCATCCCAGGCGTATTGGGTGATGTTATTTCCTATTCGTAAGGGGCCTATTTCATCCTGGGTGATTTCACGCACCACCCTGCCTGTCACCGTCATGATTTGAATTTTGATACGGTCGGGCATAGTGCTCCCCGTAAGGGTAAAAACAAACCTGGTCTGGGTAGAAAAGGGATTGGGGTAAGGGTAGAAATGTGTGATGGTAGACTCATTGATCACCTCAAACGAGATCTCATATGGGTACTCACCTGACTGATTGCCACTCTCATCCGTTCCCTGCACCCGAAGGGCATAAACCCCATCCTCCAGTGGGCCAGGCATATAGTTGATTTCGAAATCTTCAGACTCACTGGCCGGGGTATAAGTCACTTTGGGGTTGGCAAAGCTCACCCGCTCGTAATCGCAGGCCTCACATGGAGACTTCAACTCAATGGTGATCCCGGAGGTATCATCTTTATACAAAAACTCATTGTCGTCCTTGAACCGAATCAGGATACTCGGTGTAGGCGACACGATATCTCCATCCAAAATATACCCCCCATCAAAGGTCACATCGAGCACCGGATTGATCTTATCCTCAGTCACCAGAAGGGCATTCAGCTGATTCACCATATTATTCACAGTGTAGAGCTCCGTTTCAGAGGCCTGCACACTCACAAGGACGTTATTATAACCCGTTCTGCCACGCGTATTTTTTATCACCTCTATCCTGGTGGTATCTCCAGGTGCCGGTGCGGCCACCCGGTAATTTTCAGACTCACGATTTCCACTGGTCACATTAGTCACCGCCACCTGCACATTCAATGAATCTGTAAACACAGCATTGGATATATTGGTGAACAAATAATTTCTGCTAAAACCAGCGCCTTCAGCCACCTCTTTAATCTCATAATCCTCAGGTACCAAAATCCCCTCTGCCGGATATTCGTAGTTGACCCCCCAGCTTCTTAGGTTAGGCGGGGTTTGGTCAGCATCATCTGCAAATGCAAAATTAAGCGTCATGTAAGGATATAGATCTGCATCCAATTCGGAGACATCTATCTCTGTGGATCTGCTACCAGAAAAAATCAAATCCTTCTGACCAGTGGGTGATACGCCCGTCACACTGAACTGCCAACTATCGTTTGGTTCGCCATCTACCTCATAATGAAAGCTCTGCCACCTTTTGGCAGGGCCTATCAGCGTGGAACTGAGGCTTCCTGAAGTAAACTTTCCGGTCACCAGCCCCACCAGCTCTATCGCCTGAGATTTTAACGGAACGGCACTTCCATCAGAAGTCACCACCACGGCACTTCCGACAGGGTCTCCTTTCCTACCCAGAAAGATGACCGGCTGTCCGTCGGTCAGTCCTTCAATAGTGGCATTGGCAATGCCAATGTTGTTCAGAGAAGATTTTATCTGTGCATCCCATTTGGAAAACGCTACATAGTCAAAAGAAAACAGCAACACCACGTCTCCATTGTCAATCACAGAGACAATGCTATCAAGGTACCGGGTACTACCCAACACCTGACTTTCATTAAAATTATGAATCATTTGTGGCAGACGTCCGCAGACCAGATCATCATAAACATCTGTACCAAGGAAACCAAACGGCCTATATGGCTGCGCTGACTCTTTATCAAATACCACCGCATTAATGGCGTTCAGTCTTTTGCAGGTAGGGTCGGCGGCATTGTCTGTGAGGAGCAGATTGATTCCATCCACAATCACCTGATAATCCACGTATTCATTGGGGCTGTCGACACCATGTGTATTGATTTGAATGCCCGTTTTTGTCTCCTGAAAACTTAGTTTCTTACTATTCACGTCATAACTAACCCCATGTAATGGATCCTTCTCAAACTGATAGGCTCCCACCTGCGCCCAGCCCTCCGCAGCATCATCCACCAGCGTAAATGACGACTCCACCCACGAGGTGTCTTCATTATCCCGTGCTTCCGAAAACCTCGTGCGCCAGTAGACCGTGGTGCTATCAGGAGCTGAAGTAAGATCCAGCGGATAGCTCATCAGCAGCCCTCCTTCAAGCGATTCATTTTTCAGAAAAGGACTATTATAGGTGGCAGTAGTATCCACCATCAATGAATACACACGGTTTTGCTCCAGCTGATTGGCCGACTGCCAAAGCAACCTGGTCACAGGCTCAGCGATAATAGAATAGTCGACAGGATACAACGGAATCGTATTCCCTTTGGGGATAAACAGCTCAAAATTGGACGTATTATTCCCTTCATTGAGTTCGGTCACGTCATTATCCGGATCCAGCTGAATAAGAAAAGTATTCGTGCCCTCATTGGAGCTCTCCAGATCGTTGTAGAGGGTAAAACTGAGGGTATCCTGCCTCAATACCCTTTCGAAATAGCGACTTACAGTCTCCTGAGAGCCGTCCGGAAAAGTCCTTTGGATCGTGATCTTCAGCGAATCCTTGACAGAGCGCCCGTAGTTTCTCACCGGGATATTAATCTGAAAGCTATCGGCATTGGACAGTACTCTCTCCTGGCCAAATGCTGAGGCATAAGTTTCTAAGGTTTGAATTTCATAGTCTGGCGACTGGGCGCCGAACACTTTCACTGCCGGATCACCCTGCAATACGGTTTGGTACACCTGAGACTGCTCAGTGCCACCCGTACCGTAAACCTCCAAAAACCTCTCGGAAACCAGTTTCGTCAGTTCTCCCAGAGATCGGCCAAATGTTTCGTCAGTTGCAAAAGCAAATTGATAGAAAAGATCAGACCATCGTTTGAGGCTGGAAGAAAGTGCAAAATCTGAATTGGCCATCACCGCGAGAGCCCCGGCATTCGGCGTTCTCATCCAATCTTCTCCAAAAGTGAGGCTGGTGGTGAAGATTTCACCCGCGTTGCAACCATTGACCAGGATCACCGGATATTTTCCTTTATTGGTATATCCATCTGCCGGGTTGGAGGCCCTGCCGATCTCTATATCTGTAACGATGCTACTGGAGTGTCCGAAAAAGGTAATCAAACTTACCCCCTGATTGACTTCCTGAGCCACGTTGATGACTTTCACTGCATCCGTACTGTTTTTGTTAATGTTGGACGCCTTGCCTCCAAGAAAATCCCGCTCGGCAATCGATTTGAAGTTGAGAATATAGTTTTCGAATGATCTCAACTCCCCTGCTGTCTGTCCCCCACTCAGGTGGATCAGATTCTTCCGCCACAACTGATCATATGGAACAGCTTCCATTTCCATTACTTTATCGAGATAGGCCTTCACATCTCCACTATTCAGGGCATTCAAACGCCCGGTGGCCACCTGAGGAGCCAGGTTTCCAGCTTGAGTATCTACACTGAAGAGCAGGTCAGACCCCGGATAGCCAAAAGTGGGCACATAGTGAGTCAAACTTGTCGTTTGGGGGTTATTGCGGTAGTACTTATGGTTGACAGTGGTTCCCTTTCCGATCAGAAAGAGGTACTGTGGGGCGCCGGAATTGAGGGCATATCCCACAAAATTTCTGATCGCTAATGGAGAGGGGTCCCCATAATTAAACTGATCAAAAAGACTGGAGATCTCTACTTTCAGTACATCATAGCCGCCTCCGGCCGAACTTTTACGATAGTTGACATAAGCGGTCACCGGATTCATACCATCCACCAGCTGATCGAGCTTAGGATGTGTGACCAGTAGATAGTTGGCACTGGTAACTGCTAATGGGGTGAGAGTGGCCTTTGAAATGGAAGGCACAGCGGCCGGAGCTTCAAACGCATGCAACACCCGATCAATGGTCAGGTCCGGAAAAACAAACTCCAGCCTGTCTGCAAAGGCAGTGGTGGCCAGGGACTTTGGTGCCACAGGATTGGTAATATCAAACACACGAAGAGAAGACGCCACACTTGTGGGTACTTTCACATACCCCCTTTGAGCACCGGTTGACCCAATGTTGTATGTTTTAGCACCACTGGTGTGATTAAATTTCTGAGCATAGTCTACTTTGACGTATGACACACTGATCACATCTGTTTGTCCTGACAGCCCCTTGGGAGTAACCTGAACCATCAACTCTCCTGAAGTACCCACATCACTCCACTCAAGGGCTCCACTATAATATTTGTGATATCGGGCATCAAAGGTTACCGTGGCAAGGGTTCTCAAATTATTGGTATTTCTACCCACACGAATGTCCACTACATGCTCAAAACTACTGACCCCTATAAGTACCAGTTCGAG
Organism: Marinoscillum sp. 108; assembly: GCF_902506655.1. Taxonomy (NCBI): domain Bacteria; kingdom Pseudomonadati; phylum Bacteroidota; class Cytophagia; order Cytophagales; family Reichenbachiellaceae; genus Marinoscillum; species Marinoscillum sp. 108. Next base: position 607,011 of record NZ_LR734817.1, read on the forward strand.
CACTGGCTTGGGGCCAGTGGTTTCCACATTGCTCAAAGTATAGTTAAACGTATTAGAAGCATTCTTCGAAATATTACTACCTGTCCATCCTTCTCCGTAATCATACCTGGCTGAGAGGATCTCATTGGTAGAGCCATAGCGCAGGCCCGTGGCGTACGTGCCTACCTGAAGTTTCAACTGGCTATCCGTATGGTAGGGCGTAGCAGTCAGACCTGTGGCGTCTTTGATACTTGAGAATTCCATTCGCTTCCCACTTGTATTGGTCAGATGCCAGGTGAGAAAGTAAGTCGCTGTATCTGAAAATAAATTGTAATAGGTATGTGGTTGTGCCTCTGGAGACACATAGAGCTCTGTATCTGCCTTTCCATCGCTTTTCTTACCATAAAACTCAAAGGAATCTAACCTCCCATCGTTGTTGGTGTCCTGAGTGGCTATGGCCACTTCTTCGCCACGGCGAAAGAGCTGATATCTATTCACGGCAATATTGGCAACAGGCACACCTGCAATGGCCAGCTCATCAGCTGTAACCTTATACACCCCGTCCTTGGCTATTTTGATTTTGTAGTAGCTCTGCTCGTAATTGATCCATTCATTGCCAAAGGTCTGTGCGTTTACCGTCAAGCCCAACAAGATGCACCCCCCCAACAAAAAAACTCTAGTCCACCACATTGAAGTCCACTTTGATTGAAAAAACATGTGAATAAAGTCCTGCTGCCTGATCACCGATATCTGTGAATGCGTAATCAATGGCCACTTCCTGTATTTTAAGTCCAATGCCTACGTTCGGTTGAAAAGTCCACGACTGGCTACCATCAAAATCTTTAATCTGCTGAAACTGTCCTATTCCACCCCTCAAAAACGCCAGCTGCTTATAACCCAGTTCCACGCCCAGTGACGGATCTACCGAAAAGGACTCCGTTCTGATCAGTGTGTTTCTTTTCCCGTCCGTAGTAGTGACCAGATCCAGAGAAGTCATCAATGAAAATTGATCCAGAAAACTAAGTGTTCTGGATGCCCCCAATATCACCCTGGGCAATGTCACCTCCAGGGATCTGCTGTAAAGTTCATTCCCGGTCTGGGCATAAACCTCAGCCAATTCCTCATCTGCTATAGACCAGCTGTTGAACGTACCAAAAAGATCACGTCCCATCAATCCAAAATTCCATGATTTCCAGGTTTTCTGTAAGCCAACGTCCATTCCAAACCCCCAGGATCCTGCAAAATCACCAACAATCCGACGAATGACTTTAACACTCCCCCCTACATCCAACCCTCCCAGTACCCTGAGTCGCCGACTGTAAGAGATCAAAAAAGCATAGTCTGCCGCTGAAAAAAACCGGATGTTATCATAGTTCACTGACCCGTTGGCATCAAAAAGAAGTCGGGTATCAGCAATGTCGTCCACAGCAAACCGAATAACCGAAACACTCAGTGCAGAACTATCATCCAGGCGGGTGGCAAAAGCTCCGTAATCGTAGTTGGAAATACCCGCAAAGTAAGCAGAGTGCATGAGCACTAGTTGATGATCGGGTTCCATTTTGGAGAGTCCGGCAGGATTCCAATAACCTGAGGATGCATCGGCGGTGTGTGAGACCATACTCAACCCAAGACCAAAAGCCCGCGCGTCCACCCCTATGTTCAAAAACTCATTGCTGTATTTAGGCGTGTTATCCTGAGCAGGTAAAACGATGCTGCAAAGCATACCAAAAATGAAAACGAAAACGCCTTTTCCCATTGACCGTTATTTGTTCCTCTAATTTAGATGAAGACTTGAGCTTCTTGAAGACAAAGGTGACAATACTCTGAGTTAAACACCCATAATTTCGATTAAATATAATTTTTCCAAGTTTAAATATATTTTTTTGAAGAATATCGCAAGGTTCGGTAATATTTCTTACTAGGTACTCGGCCATGCATAGTACCTTTCCGTATACACTATCAGTCGTGACGCGGGAAACTCATAAACTCATGGAAAATGAACATTGAAAACACACAAGTACAGATGCGAAAGGGGATTCTGGAGTTTTGCATTCTCCATATCATCGCACGAGGAGAGGTATACGCCTCTGATATGCTCGAAGAGCTTACCTCAGCAAAGATCATGGTAGTGGAAGGTACCCTCTATCCGCTACTCACCCGGCTCAGGAAGGCCGGCCTGGTAGACTATAAATGGGTGGAGTCCAACTCCGGACCACCCCGAAAATACTATACCCTCACTGAAGAAGGCACCTCCTTTCTAAGTGGCCTGGATCAGACCTGGGAAGAACTGGTATCATCCACAGGACGAATCATCTCTGTGAACAAGAACTCAAAATAAAAATCATGAAGAAGACTGTAAGCATAAACATCGGTAGCATCATCTTTCACATAGAGGAAGATGGCTATGATAAACTGAAAAATTATCTTGATTCTGTCAATAGGTACTTCTCCACTTTTGAGGACAGTGGTGAAATCATTGCTGATATAGAAAGCCGGATCGCAGAGATCTTTCTTTCCAAACTTGCGGATGGCCGCCAGACGGTCAATCTGGAAGATGTGGAAGAACTGATAGCCACCATGGGTACCACCCGCGACTTTGAAGCCACCATAGAAGCAGAGCCAGAAGAATCAAAATCCTCCTCAGCTCATGAGGAGCCCAAGGCAGAAGAACCTGCCCCTTCTGGCTCTAAGAGACTCTACCGGGATACGAAAAGAAAAATCCTGGGTGGTGTAGCTGCCGGTATTGCGCATTACTTCCGGATCGACCCCTTATGGATCAGGCTACTGATCGTACTGCTGTTCATCAATGTATTCCTTGGCGGACTCAGCGGGGCCACCTTTTTGGCCTATATCATTTTGTGGATTGTATTACCCCCCAATGAAACACTGGAGGAAGATCAGAAAGTAAAAAAACTGTTCAGAAATTCAGATGAACGAGTCTTAGGGGGTGTGGCCAGTGGTATCGCTTCCTACTTTGGTACAGATACCACGGTGATCAGGCTCTTATTCGTGCTTTCTATATTTCTTGGTGGAGCGGGTATAGTCGCATACATCATCTTATGGATCATTTCGCCTGAGGCCAAAACCATCACCGAGAAAATGCAGATGCAGGGAGAGCCCGTTACCCTCTCCAATATTGAGGAAAACGTAAAAAAAGGTCTCAATGTAAAAGAGGGCGAAGAAAGCCCATTGGTGAAGGTACTGCTATTCCCTTTCCGTCTGATTGCCCTGATTATCAGTGGCATTGGTCGGGTATTGGGGCCGGTGCTTCGCTTTCTGGCCGAACTCATCCGCATCGCCTTTGGGGTGTTGCTGGTTATCTTCGGAGTTTCTACAATGATCGGATTCATAGTAGCCATCTTCGGGATTCTGGGCATTGGAGGCTGGGAAAACTATGTCCGCATTTCGGACTTTCCTATAGAACTTATTCAAAGATCTCTGGATGGATGGTCCATCGGTTCAGTCTTTATCGTAATGTTCATTCCGGCACTTGCAGTGAGTCTATTGGGATTGGTGATTATTTTGAAAAGAAGAGTTGCTAATGCTTACGTGGGCTGGTCATTGTTCACATTGTGGATTGTAGCACTCATTTTTGCCGCCTTTACTGTACCAAGATTTGTTCAGGAATTTGCGGTGGAAGATGACCTGAGGGTAGACAAAACCTATCCGGTAACCGCTGCCACTCCCACCCTGCGACTGAATGATTTAGGCCTTGATACTTTTGATGCGGTGGATCTGCGCCTGAGAGGGCATGAGGATAGTACCTACCAGCTACTCCTAAACATAGAAAGCCGGGGCAAAAGCAAACGTGATGCCCAGGCCAATGCTCAGACCATTGAATACAAAGTGGAACAAAAAGGAGATGATTTTTATTTTGATTCCAAAATCACCTTCCCGAATGAGACGCCGTACAGATTTCAAAATGTTAAGGCTTACTTCTACATCCCTTTTGGGAAAACCTTTAGAATGGAAGAAGATCTGGAAGAAATCCTGATCAACACACTCCACATCAATGGATACCGACCATATCAGATGGAGGGCAATGACTGGGTGTTTGAGCAAGATGGGATTAAATGTCTGACCTGTCCCGACCGATCCTCCAAGAGCTTTGACAAAGAGATGAACAGAAGCGAAAAAAGTGCTTCATACTCCGGATCTGAGAAAATAGACTACCCTTTCGAAGATTTTGATGAAGTGAAAATAGCTTCCTTCTTTGATGTGGATATCAGACAGGGTGACGAATGGCAGGTGACCGTAAAGGGTAATGACGATGACCTGGACGAAGTATATCTCAATCAGGTAGGCGATCGGCTAGAGGTGAAATTCAAAGAGGACAGCTGGGAATGGTGGAAGGATAAACGATCTAATAAAGTGGGCATTTTTATCACCATGCCCAACCTTGAGTACCTCGAAGTTATTGGGGATACCGATGGCGAGGTAAAAGGCTTTGATGATGATGAGATCACCATGGAGCTTACAGGAGCCTGCGACTTGTATGTAAATGTAACTCCCCGAAGACTCGAAGTGCAACTCACAGGGGCCTCCACCATGGAGCTGAGAGGTGAGGCAGCAGAACTTAATGCTGATCTCGTGGGAGCTTCCCGACTAGAAGCCTTTGACTTCTTAGCCCGGCGGGTGGAAGTAAGCGCCATCGGCGCCTCCAAAGCTGAAGTGAATGGCAGTGAAGAAATCGAAATAGAAGCAGCGGGAGTGAGTAAGGTCAAATACAGAGGCACCCGCAATGTGAAAATCGACGAAGACGGCATTAGCTCCGTAGATAGAGACTAAGACTAAAAACAAATAGAATCATTACAGTCTTTCGGTTTGTTTTGGCCCCACAGATGTCTAGCTGTGGGGCTTTTCTTTTTTGAAATCACTATTTTTCCTCCAACAAGAAAACCGAGCACATGATTTCCTTCAGACAAGCTACCCGAACAGACTTGCCCGCCATCATTCAATTACTGGCCGATGACCCACTGGGCCAGCTAAGAGAACAACCTTCCGATCCTCTATCACAGTCCTATTATCAGGCTTTTGAGGTCATAGATCAGGATCCCAATCAGGAACTGATGGTGGTGGTAGAAGCAGAAGAAATCATCGGCACTTTCCAGATGACATTTATACAATACCTCAACTATCAGGGCGGTAGTAGATCCATGATCGAGTCCGTGCGGGTGAGAAAAGATAAACGGGGACAAAAAATTGGTGAAAAAATCATCCTCTGGGCCATAGACCGCTCGAAAAGCAAAGGGGTAAAAATGCTCCAGCTTACCTCCGACAAGAAACGCCCGGATGCCATCAGGTTTTATGAGCGCCATGGTTTTGTAGCCAGCCATGAGGGATTCAAATTACACTTTTAGTAAATTTATAGGCTACCAACCTCGACTCAATGAGACTCACTGTCACCTCAATCTCTGTTATCATTATACTTTTGACGTCCTGCTCCAAGCCTGAAACCTCCAGAGAACCCCATCGTCAGGGACTCACCGAGCGAGGAAAAAAAGCCAATCACGACAAAGCCATTACCTACAGCCTTATCACAGTGGAGATCGGCACTCCTAAAAGTCAGGTAAATGTGGCGGAAGAACACCTCTATGGAAAATTCTTTGGAGACCGGGCAGAGTTTTATATTGTGGAAAACCCTGAGCTCTATGTCTCAAACTCGCAGGTCAACCGACTCACACTCTACTTCATAGACGGTATGCTTTGCAAAAAGAAATACGATCTGGAAAGCGACATCAGCCAGGAACTCATGAAGTCATATGGCAGTTTCAAGTTCAAAGCACTCAATGATTCCACAAGGGATATTTCGAAATCAGAGAAAATTGTATTGAAAACTGATGGCAGCGCGCGAATCAACGAACACCTCAACCGTTTCCAAATGAAATGGGACCAGGAAGAAGTGCTCATCAAGTACCTCATCTTTAAGGATTCGGTACAGGCAGAAATCCACCTGGTGGAAGAGCTCTCAGCTTATAAATACCTGCTGGATCAGGCAGAAGCCAATATTTAATAGTAAATCCGGTTTTGGCGGGAACCAACAGGGATTCCTATCCACCGCTGCATTATTCCCACTCTTCAATTTAAACGCAAGTTGACCCACGGGAATGGCCATAAGCATGCGCTTATTGTATTTCTTTGCAGCCCAACCACCTAATAGAATGAAGAGTTTACTTTACGCCATACTTGTGCTGGTGACTGTGCGCCTATCTGCCAGCGATCCCGAAAAACAGACAAGAATGCCCATGATCAAGGTTTACAAAAATGACCTTGAAAAAGTCTACACTGTATTCTTCGCCGATACACTGGTCCGAACGGTAAAGGTGAGCTTACAGGACAAACGAGGGGCCACACTCATCGAAGAGTCATTTACCGCCAAGGGTTTTTCTAAACCTTTCGGACTTACAGAACTGAAAAACGGAGAATACGAATTTGTGATTTCATATGATGGCACCTCTGTCACCGAGCCCATTGCCTTGCGAAGCGAAAAGGAAATCATGGATGCCAGCATCACGCTGAAAAGAGACTACCCCACCCTCATGGTGAATGTGTCCTCCTACAATATGAACCCAATGAACATCTTCATCTATGACAATTATGATAAGCTGCTAAAGATGCTATATTGGGAGCCTAATGACCGCATGATGACCAAAAACATAGACATGTCACAGTTTGACGGTTATGAAATCAGGGTACAAATTGTGCAGGATGGTATTGACAAATTAGAGCAATTGGTGCCACTTTACTAGATATTAAGAATCAGCTACAGGCCGCTCCCTTCAACCAGGAGCGGCTTTTTTTTAAGCCGACTTCTTCACCTGACTACCTTCCCATCAGGTTCTCCCCCATTCTCACAGGTTTCCATTTTTTATTTCCATCCGCTGTAACTTTAGGTTCAACAGGGCGTCTCCTTTTTGAATGTCACCAAACCAACTCTTCGAAACGCACATAATTCCGGCTACTGGCAAAATGTTCAGGTACGCTAAGTCCATCTTGAAAGAGACGGAGCTGGCACAGGATGTCGTGCAGGAGTGTTTGGCTAAAATCTGGACCAAAAGGCAAATGCTCGAAGGTGTACAGAGCCCGGAGGCATGGGCAATGCGCATTACCCGAAACCAGTGTTACGACTGGGTAAAAACGAATCGGTTTACCGTGATTTCGGATCAGGAAATGGACCAACCCAACAATGACAGTGCAGACTATCAGGCTTTGATGACTGATCAAATGCATTGGCTGGAAAAGGTACTCGACACCCTTTCTCCGAAGCAGCGAGAAATTTATCACCTTCGGGAGATAGAGGAGATGCCTTATCAGGAAATTGCTGAGGTACTTTCCCTGAACCTGAGTGAGGTGAAGGTTTCCCTACACCGAGCTCGAACGAAAATCAGGTCTTCAATGGAAAAAATAGAGTCATATGGAGTCGCGAATTAAAGGATTACTTGAAAAGTACTGGGCCGGTGAGACTTCCATACAGGAAGAAACGGAGCTCAAGGAGCACTTTCGTGAAAACCCGTCTCTCACTTCTGAGGGTTCCTACTTTCGTGAGCTCAACCGACTGAAAGCAGACCCGGAAGTGAAATTCACACATCCGGGACGCGCCGGAAGGAAAGCCAGATGGTCAGTGGCTGCAGTGGTGACCATAGGACTGATGGCCGCCGTACTGGTGATACAGGATGCCCGTAAGCAAAGTGAATTTGCTGTGGAGGATCCCAAAGAAGCCTTTGAGATCACCCGAAAAGCACTGCTGATGGTTTCCTCAGGACTCAATGAAGGCAAAACCTATTCGACTGAAATTAACAATCTCAACAAAGCAGAAGAGCTCATTCGTGAGAACTAAGCATATCTGCCATTCAAAAACTTAAATACTCAAATCATGAAAAAAGGACTATTAATAATCATTCTGAGCGTGTTTTCTGTAAGCCTCATGGCTCAAGGAACGGTGGTCAATAAGTATTTTACAGAACTGGCCGATGACGAAGCATTCACCAAAGTCTCGGTGAGCAGTAAAATGTTCTCTCTTTTCACAGACCTGGAAACGGGCAGTGCCACGGAGGATGAATTTCTGAAGGCGGTGAGCAAACTCAAAGGCCTCAAGATAATCGTAGCGGATAGCATTGGCAATGCAGCCAAGATGTACAACAAAGTACTGATCGATATTCAAAATGCTGGATACGAAGAGCTCATGTCCGTGAAAGATGCAGAGGAAAACATGAAATTCTCCATCAAAGAGAAAGCCGGAAAAATAGAAGAACTGCTCATGGTAGTGGGAGGCAAAAAACGATTTGTCTTACTCAGCCTCTATGGGGAGATCGATCTGAAAAGCATTTCTAAAATAGCCAAATCGATGAAAGTAGATGGTCTGGAAAACCTTAGCAAAATAGATGAAAAATAAATCAGGGAAGTACTTGATCCTGATGATCCTTATGGGGCTGACTACTCAGCCCCTTTTTGCGCAGGAAGACATCCTGAAAACGCTGGTAGAGGACCGGACCGACCATAAATATGTCTTCTACCCCAGCACACTCCGGATGATCAACCTCACCAAAAATCAGGAATACAACGAGTTGGTGAAGGATGTAAGCAAGCTGTACATCTACATGCTGGACAGTGCCATCCGGGCCGACAAAGGCTATCGCAAAATCGCAGAAGGCTATACCAGGCTAGGGTATGATGAGTATGCCATGGCCTATGGCGGAGATCTTTCCCTGGCTATCCTCGGATCTGAGCAAGCCAGTACCAACACCTTCGTTGGGTACCTGATACAGGATGAACTGGCGGTGGCGTTTTATCTGAGTGGCACCATCGCCTGGCAGAAAATCCCCACGCTGCTCAACACCTTAAGAAAGGAAGACCTGTTTAATTTTTTAGACCCCACAAGCCAAGAACATTGAGCAACACTCTCGAAATAAGCGGACTGACCAAGCACTTCGGAAAATTTGTGGCCGTTTCTGACCTCAACCTGACCATCGAAGAAGGACAGGTCTATGGCATCCTTGGCCCCAACGGAAGTGGAAAAACCACCACCCTGGGGATGATACTGGATGTGGTAGCCCCTACTTCCGGTCACTACAAATGGTTCGGGGGCATGTCTCCCATTGACGCCAGAAAACAAATTGGAGCCATCCTGGAAACCCCTTGCTTTTATCCTTACCTCACTGCGGTACAAAACCTGCGAATCACTGCCCACATCAAGCAGTGCCCTGACTCAAGGATAGAGCAGGTGCTGGAGCAGGTAGGGCTCTACGAGCGCAAAGATGACCGATTCAAAAACTATAGTCTGGGTATGAAGCAGCGCCTGTCCATTGCTGCAGCCCTCCTGGCAGACCCTCCGGTGCTCATCCTGGATGAGCCTACCAACGGACTCGATCCTCAGGGAATTGCAGAAATTAGGCAACTGATTCATCACATAGCGGCAGAAGGAAAGACCATCATTATGGCCAGCCACCTACTGGATGAAGTACAGAAAGTGTGCACACATTTCTGCGTGCTCCGCAGAGGTCACAAGCTTCATGAGGGGAGTGTGGACGAAATACTGGGTGAAACCAATGAGATAGAAGTGGTAGCCGAAGACCTGGAGAAGCTGGAAGCACTTCTGGCCGGTAACACCCACATCACCAAGGTCACCAGAGCCAATGGTCAGTTGACCCTGACAGTCACAGATGAGATAAAGAGCGCAGATATTAACCAATATTGCTTTGAGCAGGGGATCACACTGAAAAAACTACTCACCAAGACCCGCTCTCTGGAGCAGGAATTTCTAAAAATACTCAAAGAAAAATGATCAGGGCACTCAAACTGGAATGGCTTAAAATAAGGGACTACAAAACCTTCTGGGTTCTTTTAGGAATGTACGTGTTGGCACTATTGGTGATCTGCTTTGGCGGCATGTTTTTGCTGGAGTATTTGAAATCCAAAGGTGCGGATTTTAACGGGATAGACCCAACCATCTTACCCATCTACGACTTTCCGGACATCTGGCAAAACACCACCTATCTGGGATCATTTCTTAAGGTCCTTCTCGCCTTCATTGTGATCATCTCTGTGAATAATGATCAGGCCTATAATACCCTTCGGCAAAATGTCATTGACGGAATCAGCAAAAAAGAATACCTGGCCAGCAAATTACTTTTTATCGCCGCTCTGGCCCTGATCAGTACCCTATTTCTCTTCCTGTCTGGAATGATCAATGGGGCCATCTATTCTCATGTGTGGGGGAGTCAGTATATCCTGGACGAACTGGAATTTCTGGCCGCCTACTTTTTTGATATCGTGGTGTACTGCTCACTTGCCTTCCTCCTTTCACTGATCATCAAGAAGTCCGGTTTTGTGATCGTGCTACTCTTTCTATACACCCTGATGTTCGAGCCCATTTTGGCGCTCATTCTGGAAGAATCTCCATGGTTCAAGGGGACTTTTTGGGCTGAGATAGCCCCTTTCCTACCCATCAAAGCGCTCAACGGGCTTATTCCGGTGCCTTTCCCAAAGTACGTATTCATGGAAATAGTGGATAACGTACCCATAAAGGCACTCCTCATCGCCACGGGTTGGTTGGTCATCTATCTGAGTGGGATTCTCTTTCTACTGAACAGGAGAGACCTCAAGTAGTGATTTCTTTTCTCAATCCTTTTTTATAGATTTGAGATACCAACAACCTAATCGCAACCGTATGAGTACCCAATCGAAAAGACTCATCAGAAACTTGGCAATTCTGATTGTCGTTCTTGTGGCTACTGCTTACTTAGTAAGTGGAGAGCACATGGAACTTATCTCTAAGCTTTAAATTTCAACTACTTTCAGAAGTGAACAAGCTCCCTTAGGAGGGAGACGGAGGAATTACGTCTGTTTCAGGAGTGACTTTGATCGGCCATGTCGTAGCCCATTTGCTGCATGAACTTCTGCATATCATTCACCAGGGATCGCACGCTGTGGCTGACATTCGATGAGTGACTGTTGGCTTCTACTTCCAGCTGTCTGGCAGTGGCCGAAATTTCATTGGCAGCGATCACCTCACATCTGGCTGCAATATGGTGAGCGATGAAGCCTACTTCTGCAAAGTCTCCATGCCGGGAAGCCAGGGCTAAAAATCGCAATTTTTCGGGCATCTCCCTGACAAAAGCATTGAGTATGCCTTTGAAATAATCCCTATCAATATCTGTTCGAAAATTTTCACCTGTATTTGCCATCCGCTGATTCAATTAGCACCTAATCAAATCTATCTTTCTGATACCTGAAAACAGAATGTTATTAGCCGATCATGGTCAACACATCGATGAATAATAAAAAACGGTCTACGGATCTACCCTGAGAAGTCGCGAACCATACCAGCTATAAGGCTCTCCATCCACGAGTTCAATGCTCGAAGTGGGAAAAACGGCCTGAAGAGCCTCCCGGTCGCCCTCTTGAAATGGATAGGGTTCGGAGCTTAGGAGTATGTGATCTGGTGACAGGTCGGCTATGTCACTTTCGCTCAGCTCAGGATACCTGGCAGCCTGCACCACATTGCGATATCCCAGGTGCTCCAGAAAATGGTGAACATACGTATCTCTACCTGCCGCCATCCAGGGCTTTTTCCAGATCATGTACAATACACTTCCTGATCTTGAATTTTGCAACCCATTCAGTTTAGCTACCAATTGAGTCCGGATGAGATCCCCCTCCGCCTCCATGTTCGTCACTTCGGCAAGCATGCCGATCATTTCCAGACCTTCATTGAGCTGAGTGATGTCGCTCATCCAGACAGGGTAGCGCTCAGAGAGCCTTGTGATCCCTTCCTTATAGTTTTCTTCTTTATTCCCTACTATCAGGTCCGGCTTCAAATCATCAATGACCTCAAAGCGAAAATTCTTGGTGCCTCCTACGATAGGTATAGATGTTGCTTTGTCCTCCGGGTGGATACAAAATTTAGTTCTCCCTACCACATCTACCCCCATATCGATGAGTAATTCGGTAATAGAAGGAACCAGTGAGATGACCCTACGGGGAGGAAAGTTGATTTCTACACTCCTCCCCATTTGATCGTGAAATATGAGCTTTTGGGTGCCCAATGTTATTTCATGTATCGGAAATCCTGACCATCCTTTACCTGAATGACAGTTTCGTAAATGAGCTGAATGGTATTTTCGAGATCATCCTTGGCACAAGTTTCCACCGTAGTGTGCATATACTTAAGCGGGATTGAAATCAAAGCTGAGGCCACACCTTCGTTGCTGTAGGCAAATGCATCTGTATCCGTACCCGTGGAGCGTGAAGCTGCTCTTCTCTGAAAGGGAATCTGCTCCTTTTCAGCAATACCAATGATCATGTCCAGTACATTGTTTTGCACCGCAGGACCATAACAAACCGCCGGACCGTCACCACAGCTGATGTCTCCACTCGTGATTTTATCATACATAGGAGAATTGGTGTCGTGTGTCACGTCGGTAATGATGGCCAGGTTGGGCTTGATCCTGTGAGCGATCATTTCTGCACCCCTCAGTCCTATTTCCTCCTGCACAGCGTTGACTACATAAAGGCCAAAAGGAAGCTCTATGCCATTTTCCTTAATCCGGCGTGCTACTTCCGCAATCATAAAACCACCAATGCGATTGTCCAAAGCACGACCCACCAGGTATTTATCGTTGAGTTCCATCAGCTCATCATCAAAAGTGATCACCGACCCTACGTGGATGCCCATATCCTCGACCTCTTTCTTGGAGCTGGCTCCCACATCTATGAAAATATTCTTCAAGGTCGGAGAATCTTCTTTGTCCTTTCTCACATGAATAGCCGGCCAGCCGAAAATCCCTTTCACCACGCCATTCTTCGTATGAATATTGACACGTTTGGAAGGGGCAATTTGATGATCGGAGCCACCATTGCGCACCACATAGATATAGCCCTGATCAGTGATGTAGTTAACAAACCAGCTGATCTCATCGGCATGTGCCTCTATGACTACTTTGTACTTCGCTTCAGGATTGATGATGGCCGCCACAGACCCATAAGTATCCGTGAAGTAATCATCGATATACGGCCTGATATAGTCCAGCCAAATCTCCTGGCCGCTGGTCTCAAAACCCGTAGGTGATGCATTATTTAAATATTTGAATAAAAAATCTTTACTCTTGCTATCCATATGTTAGTTTGAAAAAATATATCTCTCGTCCTCTGTTTAGTTAGTAAGCGACGAAAGGTCAATATGTTTTTGAAAAAACAGTCCGCTCTTACAAGGGAATATTACCGTGTTTTCTTTTGGGCATATTGTCTACCTTGTTTTCGAGCATGCTAAAGGCCCTGATCAACTTCGAACGGGTATTGTGTGGCAAAATCACCTCATCAATAAATCCTCTCTCAGCCGCCTTATAGGGGTTGGCAAACTTCTCTGTATATTCATCGATTTTCTCCTGCAGCTTCTGATGCGGATCCTCAGCCTTGTCTATTTCTCTCTTGAAAATAATCTCCGAAGCACCCTGAGCGCCCATCACAGCAATCTCAGCGGTAGGCCAGGCAAAATTCATATCAGACCCAATGTGCTTTGAGTTCATTACGTCATAAGCACCACCGTAGGCCTTTCTGGTGATCACGGAAATCCTTGGGACCGTGGCTTCACTGAAAGCATAAAGAAGCTTGGCGCCATTCATGATGATCCCATTCCACTCCTGATCAGTACCGGGTAAGAATCCCGGTACATCCACCAGCACCAGCAGCGGGATATTAAACGCATCACAGAAACGCACGAATCTTGCTGCTTTTTTACTACAGTCATTATCCAGCACACCCGCCATACTCATTGGCTGATTGGCTACTATCCCAATACTGCGTCCGGCCAAATGTGCGAATCCGACAACAATATTATCCGCAAACTTTTCATGTACCTCAAAGAATGATCCCTTATCCACCACACCTTTGATCACATCCTTGATATCGTAAGGTTGGTTGGGGTTATCAGGCAGGATATCATCCAGTGCCGGAATAACCTCATCTCCATTCATCTCATAAGGTAGCCTTGGTGGCTCCTCTTCACAGTTTGAAGGGATATAGGTGAGAAGTCTCTTAATATCTAAAATGCACGCGGCCTCATTTTTAGAAGAGAAGTGAGTGACTCCACTCTTCACACTGTGTGCACTGGCACCACCTAATTCCTCAGAGGTAACATCCTCCTGGGTTACCGTCTTCACCACATTGGGGCCTGTCACAAACATGTAACTGGTCTGCTCCACCATGAAGATAAAATCCGTAATGGCGGGTGAATAGACCGCTCCTCCTGCGCAGGGTCCCATAATGGCAGAAATTTGAGGTACAACACCCGAGGCTCTCGTATTTCTGTAAAAAATATCCGCATATCCACCCAAAGAAACGACGCCTTCCTGGATTCTGGCCCCGCCAGAGTCATTCAGTCCAATCACCGGCGCACCGTTCTTCATGGCCATGTCCATGATCTTCACAATCTTTTCGGCAAAGGTCTCCGAAAGAGATCCACCAAAAACCGTGAAATCCTGACTGAAAACGTAGATCAGGCGTCCATTAACAGTGCCATATCCGGTCACAACACCATCTCCAAGAAATTTCTGTTTGTCAATACCAAAATCTCTACCTCTGTGCACCACAAACTTGCCTATCTCCTGAAAAGAGCCCGGATCAAGTAATAGATCTATTCGCTCTCTGGCAGTGAGTTTGCCTTTTTCATGCTGCTTATCTATTCGGGACTGGCCTCCACCGAGCATTGCCTGCTCATTCATTTGCTCCAGTTCCTCGATTTTCTGGTGAGTTGATTTGACGAAAGATGCCGTTTTTGGCTTTTCTGAACTCATATTTTGGGGTTTAATGCAGTTTAAATTTTCACGGGCAAGTTAATCAATGCAGGGATTCAAATAAAACCTGATTTATCTCAGGATTATCTACGTGATTAATTTGTTACCAAAGATATCCGCAAGTGAGTATTTGGAGATTATAGTATCTTGCGCCCTGAAATTCTGAGGAAAATGAGAATCGCCGTAATAGACATGGGTACCAATACCTTCCACCTGATCCTGGTGGAAGTGGCAAATGATGATTTCCGAATCGTATTCCGAGAAAAAGTCGCCGTGAAAATCGGTGAGAAGGGTATCAATCACGGGATGATCACTGATGAGGCTATAGGTAGGGCGCTAAAAACACTGAAGCATTTCAAAGAGATCATAGAAAAGGAAAAAGCAGATCAGGTATTTGCTACAGCCACCAGCGCCATCCGAAATGCCCACAATGGCAATGACCTGGTGCAAAAGATCAAAGACCAAACAGGAATCGAAACCCGCATCATCTCAGGACTGCAAGAAGCTGAATACATCTATTACGGCGTAAAAAGAGCGCTCCCCATCGGCAAGATGCCAGCGCTTATTATGGACATTGGAGGCGGAAGTATTGAGTTCATTATTGGTACAGATAGTGAAATACTCTGGAAGCAAAGCTTTGAGATTGGTGGTCAGCGGATGGTCGAGAAATTTCAGAAAAGCGATCCCATCACAAATGAACAAATCACTTCTCTGAAAGGCTATCTGAAAGAAAACCTTGAAGAATTATTCGAAGCCTGTACGACTTTCCATCCTAAAACGCTGATAGGTTCATCGGGTACCTTTGATACACTCAGTGATATCTACAGACTGACCAACGGAATAGAAAAAGCAGAGGAAGAAACAGAGTATCCACTGACTTTGGAGGCTTTTGAGCTCATCTATAGTGACCTGCTGCTTAAAACCAGAGCACAACGCCTGGAAATCCCTGGCATGATTCCCCTGCGTGTAGACATGATCGTGGTGGCTTGCGTGCTGATAGACTTTATCATTAGCCAACTTAGTTTAGAGAACATTCGTGTCTCCGCCTATGCCCTCAAAGAGGGAGTGCTGCTCAGCACACTCCACTCCCTGAAAAAAGAATCGGCATCATAGACCGGACACCCGTTTATCCTTGGGGTATTTCACTTCGTACCCAAACTTCATGCTTTTTTCCATGGTGGGCTCCAGCGTAAAACTCCAGGTGAGTAAGCCAGTCTTTTCGTTTCGCTGAGCTCCCCCTAACGCAATCTCACCAATCTCTATATCCGTATTTTTGCTCAATGGAAGCTGATCGAATACCTCTATGTCGATGGATTTGGATCTGTTGTTTTTCACTTTTATTTCATATTGGTAGCTGATCCGTCTCTTATTCCCTATGAGTTGATCATTGGTAAGATCCCGCACAGGCTTGCGGCTGATCTGCACACCCTGGTCCACCCCTAAAGAAATATTCAATCCCTCCAGCTCACCTTCAGGATTCAGATAGGTCTTATTGACAAAACCTCCTTCATAGAAAACACTCATCTCCCCTGGCAGTAAGTCTAAACGCTGCCAATTCTTGGTCTTCGCCACCAGGTACACCCGCTCCGACAATTTCGGGGTAGATTGGTAAAGAAATTCCGCCTCAACCCGTTCTTCCCTGATCGCCACCGTAACTTCTTTTCCTCCTGAAAGAACAGTCACAGGAAGTGCTATCTCATAGTTGACAGAGGTAAGCCCTTCGCTCATTTGTGTATAATCTGCTACCGACTCCATCAGAACCTCTTCCTCCATAGGCACAGGCTCAAAGGCCTCAGACCTGGCTGCCGGCATAGCCAATTTATTTTGATACGGTGCAGCACTAAAAAAATCGAGGTACCAAGGCCGTACTGTGGGCAACCACCCCCCAATAGAAGGATTGGAAGTGCTCAGTGTCAACTTCACATTCTCCCAGTTCTCCCCGCTGTTTTGATACACATTTGCCTTATACAGCAAGTCAATTTTTTGAGCAGACGAAGTGGCCCGAAGATCATAGGTAGGGTTCCAGTATGCACCCGATACTACATAAGAGAGATCCAAATGAACCATTTGCGTCTTGGATGTATTGATATCTACCACCACTTCCCCAGAGACCATTTGCTCCCTGGCATGCTGTTCCTCCAGCTGATTTTTGACTTTTTTCAGCGCTTTATCCAATTCTCTTCTTTCCAGCTGCAACTCATAACCCTTGTCCTTTATGGCCTGAATTCGGATGCGGTAGTATTCCGTCATGGCTTTTAACTCATTCACCCCAAGGTTCTGATTAGCTCCTTTAATGACCTGATTGGCTTTGAGCATTTCTTCTTCAGACTTCAGCGCCCATTGCTGATTGTCCACATTGGCAATTTTACCCTCCAGCAGTTCGATTTTGTCCTTGAGTGATTTCACAGCGTCAGGAAGATTCTCCTCTGTGAGATAATTTTGCCTGAACGTGGTTCCCATAATTATAAAATCACCCTGCCCCTTCACCTGCACAGAATTGGGGTCGAGCATGGAGGATAAACCCGTAAAAACCAGCTGTTTCGTTTCTGGTCCAATGGCAATATTGGATGACCTGGAAACCTGCGCCTGATTTAGAAAAATAGTGACACTTTCTACTTTTGAATCAATGCCCTTTGCAGAGGCCGACCATAGGCCGAAACTCAAAAAACACACGATAATAAATTTCATAAAGTTGGGATTAACGATTAAGATTTTACTTTTTCAACAGCTAAATTGAAGCTTGCTTTATGCTTAATTTATTCTGTAGTAATTTGCCGACCAATTATCTTGCCAAGGATATAATGTTTTACTTAATGATAACTGAATGGTAGTAGCGCACGACTCATTATTTCAATTTACAAAATCTATATTGGAAGCCGCTGGATGTCCCGAAAAGGATGCCCGATTGGGCGCGCAGGTGTTACTGAGTGCGGATCTCCGAGGGGTAGACTCACATGGGGTTGCTCGCTTGGTTGGTTATGTGCGTTTGATTGATAAAAACAGAGTAAATACCCGGCCTGATGTGAAAATTGTTCATGAAACGCCTAGCACGGGTGTTATTGACGGTGATGCAGGACTCGGCCTTGTAGTGGGCCCTGAAGCCATGAACCTGGCCATTGACAAAGCCAAACAGGTGGGTTCGGGATGGGTAGCAGTAAGAAACTCCAACCACTATGGCATAGCGGGGTATCATGCCATGCTCGCACTGAAAGATGACTGCATAGGCATTGCCATGACCAATGCAAGCCCCTTGGTCGCACCAACCTTCAGCAAAGAACGACTGCTGGGCACCAACCCAATTGCCGTAGCCATACCGGCGGATAAGGAACCTCCTTTCGTGCTCGACATGGCTACCACCACTGCTGCCAACGGTAAATTGGAAATACTGCAACGCAAGAATAAACAAGCACCAACCGGATGGATACAGGATGCCTCCGGCCAAAGCACTACTGACCCTAACGGGGTGAAAGACGGTGGCGCATTGTTGCCTTTGGGCGGCGATCGTGAACACGGTTCGCATAAAGGGTACGGGCTTTCGTCAGTTGTGGATATATTGTCTGCGGTACTCTCAGGTGCCAACTACGGTCCCTGGGTTCCACCTTTTGTGGCTTTCATGGAACCAGCAGCAGATCCCGTAGGTAAAGGCATAGGTCATTTTTTTGGCGCAATGCGCATTGATGGATTTAGACCATCAGGAGAATTTAAATCCCACATGGACAACTGGATCGGTCGATTCCGAAATGCTGAACCAATCATGAAAGGTCATGACGTGCTGATCCCGGGTGATCCGGAGCGAAAGCTGGAACATGAACGCAGAAAAGATGGGATACCGCTATTAGATGCTGTTGTAAATGACCTAAAGGGGCTCTCCGACAGGTTTGGGGTGGAGTTCCCAAGTAAAATATAAATTCCGTGAATCAGGAAACCGCTCTTGCCATATTAAAAACAGGACAGAACGTGTACCTCACAGGTTCTGCAGGAACCGGTAAGACCTACCTGATCAATCAATACATTGAATACCTTAGGGTACGGGAAGTACCCCTGGCCATCACAGCTTCTACGGGCATCGCGGCCACACACATCGGGGGACAGACCATCCATTCCTGGTCCGGGATTGGGATTCGCGAAGAAATTACCCCAAAAGACCTGGATCAAATTGCCAAAAACAGACAAACAGTCACCAGAATCAAGGCTGTGCACGTGCTCATCATTGATGAAATCTCGATGCTCTCTGGTAAAGTACTTACAGGCATCAGTGACATCCTCAAACATTTTCGCAAAAGTAAAGCTCCTTTCGGAGGGGTGCAGGTAATCCTCTCGGGTGACTTCTTTCAGCTTCCTCCGGTCAGCAGAACACCCATGACCAACCGGGAAAAGTTTGCCTTTATGGCTCCGGTGTGGGTAGAAGCCAAATTAAAAATCTGCTACCTGAAGCAACAATTTCGTCAAGGTCAGGATACCCTTTCCTTTATCCTTTCAGAAATCAGAAGTCAGGACGTTTCGGATGATTCGTTGGAAAAACTGCGTGAAAAACTGGAAGACACTCAGACCATTCCCGATGCCCTACGGCTCTACACCCACAATGCAGATGTAGATGCCATGAATGCTAAACGGCTGGAAGAAAATCCAAACCCTATTCAGGTATTTTATGCCGAGACCAAAGGCAAATCAAAAATCCTGGAGGGACTGAAGCAATCTGTGCTGGCTGCCCCGGCGCTGGAGCTTAAGGAAGATGCCCGGGTGATGTTTGTCAAGAATAATCCAGAAAAAGGGTATTTCAACGGCAGTACCGGAACAGTGATGGGTTTTGACCGGGAAGAGGGCTATCCAATTGTGAATATGGACTCGGGCAGAACTGTGGTAGCCAAACCCGAAGAATGGACCGTGAGTGATGAGAAAGAGACCATCCTTGCTTCCTACAAGCAAATACCGCTGAGGCTGGCCTGGGCCATTACTGTGCACAAAAGCCAGGGAATGACCCTGGATAATGCTGAAATGGATCTATCTAAAACTTTTGAAGCCGGGCAAGGCTATGTAGCACTCTCTCGTCTGAAAAGCTGGGAAGGTCTGGTTCTTGGGGGTATTAACCGCATTTCGATGGAACTGGACCCTCTGGCTGTTAAAGCTGACAACAGGTTTCAGGAACTCTCAGAAGAGAGCGAAGACTGGCTAAACCACATTCCGAAGGATGAGTTGAATATCGCTTTTCTGGACTTTATTAGCCGCTCCAACGGAACCAATGATGAGGAGACCATCCAGGCCAACCTCAAAAGAGAAAAGAAGTACCACACCAAGGAAAAGAAAGAAAGCACCTATCAAAAAACACTCAAGCTCATCGGAGAAGGTAAAACACTTGAGGAAATTGCCTTCGAAAGAGAACTCTCTCTCGGCACCATTGTAGGGCACCTGGAACGAATAGCTGAAGAGGAAAAAGAGATTGACCTAAGCAAGTTTAAGCCTGACGACAAGACTGTGGCCAAAGTGGAAAAGATCATCCAAAAACTGAAAGATCAAAATCAGGAAGAGTTTTACGACAAAGATGGCAGAGTGAAACTTGGCTTCATCTTCAAAGCCATGAATGGGCAAATGGACTACGAGACCATCCGCCTAACCAGACTATTTGTGGATTAAAATAACCCTGCTACGATTCCTACTCTAAACTGCAAAGGACTATTATAGGGTGAGTTTGAACCATCCTGATAGAGCAGGTTATAAAGCGCAGTAATATTAAAAGCCATATTTCGACCAAGAGGCTCAGAATATCCTATCCCCACAAACCAACTATTGAAATGGTAACGTTCCGGCTCAGGAGCTCCGGGTATAAGAAGTCCAAAATTCAGGTATTCATACTGTGTATACCCAAAAAATTTAGGGGAAAAGTTATACCTCAAGAAAGGACCGCCTCCGTAATTGGATGCCGTGGCCTGACCGAACTTGGTGTACTGGTAAGTAATCTGAAGGCCGGCAGAAAACTGCTCGGTGAATTTGTAACCAATCAGGGGTGAAACACTCAAGTTGAGGTATTGTGTACCCCCACTGAAACCACCACCACCACCAAAATAAATTTTATCTGATAATCCGCCACTACGGCCCGACTGCCGATACTGGGCGTGTGATAGGGTAATCCCTAATAGTAAGAAAAAACCCAGGTAAAATTTAATCTTCATTCTTCCTCTACAATGATGTATAGATCCTCAGACTCTTTTTTCATCAGATACTTTTCGCGGGCCAGCTTTTCAAGCAGCTCCTTGTTATTGAGGAGTGCCTCACGATCATTTTTCACTTCCACGATTTTGTGCTCATAAAACTCCTTTGCATTCTCTAACTCGGCTTGCTTATGCCCTAGTTTGATTTGAGTAATAATGTCGTTGGAATCAAAAAAAAGCATCCAGATGAGGAAGAATAACGCAGATAAGAAATAGAAGTTCTTGAATATCCGGGGTACTTTTTCGTAGAAGCGCTTCATAGTTGGACTTAAAGATAAAAAAAAGAGCTGAATTCCATCCTTCATAAAGAACGGCAGTTCAACTCTTTTAGTTTTTGAATGTCAGAAAGGGGCTCAAAGCCCACTCATCTCTGTTTATTTAGCTGTTGGGTACTTGGCCATTTCGCCCAGTTCCTCTTCTATTCTCAACAACTGATTGTATTTAGCCATTCTGTCAGACCTTGACATAGATCCTGTTTTAATCTGGCCAGTGTTCAATGCCACGGAAATGTCAGCGATGGTGTTGTCTTCTGTCTCTCCTGATCTGTGAGAAACCACTGCAGTCCATCCGGCTTTATGAGCCATCTCAATTGCTGCGAAAGTTTCTGACAAAGTTCCAATCTGATTTACTTTGATCAGGATAGAATTGGCAGCCTTCTCCTTGATTCCTTTTTCAAGAAATTTCACATTGGTAACCAATAGATCATCACCTACCAACTGGCACTTGCTACCAATTTTCTCAGTGAGGAGTTTCCAGCCTTCCCAGTCGTTTTCATCACATCCATCCTCAATACTGTCGATTGGATACTTCTCTACCAAAGAGGCCAAATAGTCTACCTGCTCAGCGCTGGTACGCACTTTACCGCTCTCTCCTTCAAACTTGGCGTAGTTGTATTTTCCACCTTCAAAAAACTCTGAAGAAGCACAGTCCATCGCAATGGTGATGTCTTTACCAGCCTTGTAACCAGCTTTATCGATCGCCTTCAATACAGCATCCAATGCTTCCTCTGTACCACCTGAGAAATTAGGTGCAAATCCACCCTCATCACCCACAGCAGTACTCAATCCTTTATCCTTAATGATGCTTTTCAGGTTGTGGAATACCTCAGCACCCATTCGCAAAGCTTCGCTGAAAGAAGGAGCTCCTACAGGTCGGATCATAAATTCCTGAAATGCAATCGGTGCATCCGAGTGCGATCCACCATTGATGATGTTCATCATAGGTACAGGAAGAACGTGTGCATTCACCCCTCCCAAATAACGATAAAGTGACTGCCCTGACTCCTCAGCTGCCGCTTTGGCTACAGCCAAAGAAACACCAAGGATAGCATTAGCTCCCAGCTTACTCTTGTTATGCGTGCCATCCAGCTCAATCATCACATCATCTATCAGCTTCTGCTCAAATACAGAGATGCCTACAATCTCAGGGGCAATGTGCTCATTCACATTTTCCACTGCCTTCAAAACACCTTTTCCTAAGTACTTGGACTTATCCCCGTCGCGTAACTCGACAGCCTCATGCTCGCCCGTAGATGCTCCAGAAGGAACAGCCGCACGGCCCATAAAACCATTTTCCGTATAGACGTCTACTTCCACTGTAGGATTACCTCTGGAGTCGAGAATCTGTCTTGCATGTACACTTTCAATAATACTCATGATTTCTGATCTTTAATTAGTTGTATAAAATCGTCAAATAGATAGGCAGAATCATGGGGTCCTGGGGATGATTCTGGATGATACTGCACGGAGAAAGCTGGCTTATTGACCAACCTTAGTCCCTCTACAGTATTATCATTTAGATCGAGATGGGTAAGTTCTGCTGTTGTTGAGTTTTTTAAAGAGTCCATGTTCACCGAAAAACCGTGATTCTGTGAAGTCACTTCGCTCTTTCCTGTTTGCAAATTTTTCACGGGATGGTTAAGTCCTCTGTGACCATGGTGCATTTTAAAGGTATCTATATCCACCGCCCTGGCCAGAAGCTGATTGCCCAGACATATACCGAAAATGGGGTAATCTTTTACCAATATGCCTTTCACCGTCTCCACGGCGTAGTCCATAGCCGCGGGATCTCCAGGGCCATTAGACAGAAAGTAACCGTCAGGATTCCATGCTTCCATTTCAGAGAGGGTAGCATTCGCAGGGAATACCTTGCAATGACAATCACGCTCTACGAAATTCTTAAGAATGGATCTTTTGATCCCGAAATCCATGACCGCAATTCGCAAGCCTGTATTTTCCTGACCTACTTCATAAGCGGTTTTGGTGGTCACCACACTGGAAAGCTCTAACGATTCCATGCTCGGCACCTCACTTAGCTTCGTTTTCAATGCATCCAGATCAAAAATCTCAGACGTGATCACTGCATTCATGGCGCCCTTGGTGCGAATATGTCTTACCAACATTCTTGTATCCACATCTGTGATACCAACAGTGTTGTGCTTTTCCAGATATTCATGTAACCCTTCAGAAGCTGTCTTGCGGCTATATTGATGGGTGAAGTCATTCACCACCAATCCCTTGATCATCGGGTGCGCAGACTCATCTTCATCTACATGAACTCCATAGTTTCCTATGTGTGGTGTGGTATTCACAATGATCTGACCGTAGTAGGAAGGATCTGTGTAGATCTCCTGATAACCGGTCATTCCTGTGTTAAAACATATTTCGCCTCCGGAAGTACCGGTTTTCCCTATCGAATATCCTTCAAAGAGAGAACCGTCTTCTAATAGCAGGAGGGCTTTTTTTCTTTCTGGTTGCTTCATGGCTTGCAAAAATAAGAAATTATCGTTCACAAATCAGACATAAAAAAAGGGATTAGGTCAACACCCAATCCCTTTTATATCTCTTAACTTAAGTTATTCACTTTTCTCTTTTTCTTCTGTGTCATCAGAAGCCTCGTTAGTAGGCTCTTCCTCAGTAGACTCAGCAGCAGCTTCCTCGATCACCTCTTCTGCTACCGCAGCTTCGGCCACCGGCTCCTCTACCACCACTGCTTCTTCTACAGCTGCAGTTTCAGCAGACTCCCCACCTTTCTTACCACCTCTTCTTGATCTTCTGGTCTTAGCTTTTGCAGCATCAGAATCCTGAAGCAACAACTCATTGAAGTCTACCAGCTCCATCATACACATTTCTGCGTTATCACCCAGTCTGATACCGGTTTTGATGATTCTGGTGTATCCACCTGGTCTTGAAGAAATCTTCTCTGCGATAGGGCCGAAAAGCTCCTGTACAGATACTTTATCCTGCAGGTATGAAAAAGCAATCCTTCTGGAGTGAGTAGTATCGGTCTTTGCTTTTGTGATCAAAGGCTCCACATACTTTCTCAAAGCTTTTGCTTTCGCTACAGTGGTGTTGATTCTCTTATGCAGAATCAAGGAAGAAGCCATATTCGACAACATCGCCTTTCTGTGAGATGCTGTTCTTCCAAGATGATTAAATTTCTTTCCGTGTCTCATTATTCTTCTTCCAATTTATATTTCGAAAGATCCATACCAAAAGTTAGTCCTTTGTCAGCCACAAGCTGCTCTAGTTCCGCCAGGGATTTCTTTCCGAAATTCCTAAACTTCATCATATCAGATATTTCAAGATTCACCAAATCTCCTAATGTTCTCACATCTGCAGCTTTCAAGCAATTGTATGCTCTTACTGACAGATCAAGGTCATTAAGTGATGTTTTCAACAACTTCCTCATGTGAAGCAGCTCTTCATCAACCTGCTCAGGCTCTCCCTGCTCCTGAGATTCCAGGATCATGTTCTGATCAGAGAAAAGCATGAAGTGCTTAATAAGAATATTAGCGGCACCTTTCAAAGCATTCTCTGGATGTATAGAACCATCGGTCTCAATATCAAGAATCAACTGCTCATAGTCAGTTTTCTGCTCTACCCTTGTGTTCTCTACACTATACTTTACATTCTTAATAGGCGTAAAGATAGAGTCGATCGCAATGTATCCGAAGTTCTGATCAGCAGGTTTGTTATCATCAGCAGCTACATAGCCTCTTCCCTTTTCTACGCTGATTTCAATTTCAAACTGAGCTTTTTCGTCAAGATTACAAATCACCAAATCCGGGTTAAGGATTTCGAATGAAGTGGTACCCTTAGCAATGTCTCCAGCAGTGAACTGTCTTGTATTAGAAACAGATACAGTGATTGTAGTATCAGCTACATCTGAGATTTTCTTAAATCTTACCATTTTAAGATTCAGGATGATTTCGCTCACATCTTCCACTACCCCTTCGATAGTAGAAAACTCATGCAAAACTCCAGGTATCTTAATGGCGGTGATCGCGTAACCCTCCAAAGATGAGAGAAGTATTCTTCTCAAGGCATTACCTACTGTAACGCCGTAGCCCTTTTCGAGAGGTTTGAAGGTGAACAAGCCGTGAAAATCATCGGCCTTCTCCATCACCACTTTCTCCGGCATTTGAAATGCTAGAATTGACATATTCTTTTCTTTATTTATTGAAAAATCTTACTTAGAGTACAATTCAACGATCAACTGCTCCTTGATGTTCTCTGGTATCTCTTCTCTGGTTGGAGAATTCAAAAACTTCCCTACCATGCCAGAGGCATCCCACTCCAGCCAAGAGTATCTTTTGGCATTGCCAGAAAGACTATCAGATATGGCTTCCAGTGATTTTGACTTCTCTCTTACTCCGATAAGATCACCTTCTTTCAGTGTGAATGAAGGAATGTTTACGATATCACCATTCACGGTAATATGCTTATGACCTACTAGCTGACGAGCTGCTCTTCTTGTAGGAGCAATGCCCAATCTGAATACTGTGTTATCCAAACGCGCCTCAAGGAGTTGCAAAAGGATCTCACCAGTAATTCCACTTTTACGTGAAGCTTTTTCGAAAATATTAGAGAATTGCTTCTCCAACACTCCGTAGGTATATTTTGCCTTCTGCTTTTCAGCAAGCTGAATTGCGTATTCAGACTGCTTTCTTCTTCTACCTCTACCGTGCTGTCCAGGAGGATAGTTCTTCTTCTGCAAAGCCTTGCTGGCTCCGAAGATAGGTTCTCCGAACTTCCTAGATATTTTTGTTTTAGGCCCTGTATATCTTGCCATTTTATCCCAGTATTTTTAGCTATTAAACTCTTCTTCTTTTCGGTGGACGACATCCGTTGTGAGGCATCGGCGTAACATCCTTAATGATAGTTACTTCAATACCACTGTTCTGGATGGTTCTGATTGCGGACTCTCTACCTGCACCTGGTCCCTTTACAAAGACCTCAACCTTCCTAAGTCCCTGCTCGTAAGCTTTAGCTGAACAGTCCTGGGCTGCAACCTGCGCCGCATATGGAGTGTTCTTCTTAGAACCTTTAAAACCCATTTTACCGGCCGAAGCCCAAGAGATCACTTGTCCCTGACCGTTGGTCAAAGAAATAATGATGTTGTTAAAAGTAGCCTGGATGTGGGCCTGACCCAATGCATCTACTGCTACTACTCTCTTTTTTGCCTTATCTTTTCTTTTCTGAGCCATGTCTATTGATTACTTAACAGCCTTCTTCTTGTTAGCTACAGTTTTACGTTTACCTTTTCTTGTTCGGGCATTGTTTTTAGTCTTTTGACCCCTCACAGGAAGACCTTTTCTATGCCTAAGTCCACGGTAGCATCCAATATCCAACAAGCGCTTAATGTTAAGCTGCACTTCTGATTTCAATACACCCTCCACTTTGAAATTTTCAGCAATGATCGTTCTGATGGCACCTGACTCATCATCGTTCCAATCCTGAACTTTCTTGTTTGGATCTACACCAGCCTCGGCCAAAATACCTTGTGCCGAACTCTTTCCGATTCCAAAAATATAGGTAAGAGCAATCTCACCTCTTTTATTGTCGGGTATATCAACTCCTGCAATTCTAGCCATTTCTTATCCTTGTCTTTGTTTAAACTTAGGGTTCTTCTTATTGATCACGTAAAGCTTTCCTTTTCTTCGGATCACTTTGCAATCAACGCTACGCTTCTTTATGGATGCTTTAACTTTCATAATTTCTATTTATAGCGATATACTATTCTTCCTTTAGTCAAATCGTATGGTGACATCTCAAGCTTCACCTTGTCTCCGGGTAAAATCTTGATATAGTTCATTCTCATCTTACCTGAAATATGTGCGATCAATTGATGGCCATTTTCAAGCTCTACTCTAAACATTGCATTTGATAATGCCTCAACAATAGTACCGTCCTGCTCTATGGATGATTGCTTTGCCATTATGCTACTGCCGTATTTTGAGTTCGTCCTTTCACTCTACCTGACTTCATCATTCCTTCGTAATGTCTCATCAAGAGATAGCTCTCTATTTGCTGCAAAGTATCAAGGATCACCCCTACCATAATCAACAGGGAGGTACCTCCATAAAATTGAGCAAAAGTAGTGCTCACACCTGCCATCATGGCAAAAGCCGGCAAGATAGCGATCACTGCAAGGAATACTGAACCCGGCAAAGTGATACGGGTCAATACATTATCTATAAAGTCTGAAGTCTGTTTACCTGGCTTAATACCCGGAACAAAACCTCCGTTTCTCTTCATGTCATCGGCTATCTGATTAGGATTAATCGTAATAGCTGTGTAGAAGAATGTAAACAATATGATCAAAGTGGCAAACAACAGGTTGTATTGCCAGGATTGAATATCTGAGAAAGTAGTACCAATGTACTGTGCAATGTCGCTATCCTGACTCCATATACCTGCCAAAAGAGCTGGCAAAAACATCAGAGACTGAGCGAAAATGATTGGCATAACTCCTGATGAGTTCACCTTCAAAGGAATATACTGACGCTGTCCGCCGTATACCTTGTTCCCCACCACTTGCTTGGCATACTGAACAGGAATCCTTCTGGTTGCCTGCACAAGTGCCACTGTAGCCATTACTACCAGGAATAACGCAACCAATTCTAAGATAGAAAGCAGTGCTCCTGGCAATCCTTTTACTTCTACCACCTCATACCATAGAGATGCAGGAAGTCTTGATATAATACCTATCATGATCAGCATGGAAATACCATTACCGATACCTTTGTCGGTGATTTTTTCACCCAACCACATACAAAAAATTGTACCGGCTGTAAGAATCACCATTGAAGAGATTTGAAACAAAAACTGATTCTCTAAAACAATCGCTTCAGAAGGAATAGTTGCTGTTAAATATCCGATAGATTGTGCCAGACAGATAAATATGGTAAGGACTCTGGTAATTTGACTGATCTTCTTACGTCCACTATCTCCCTCTTTTTGAAGTTTCTGGAAATAAGGAACAGCCACAGTCATCAGCTGCAACACGATGGATGCAGAAATGTATGGCATAATACCCAATCCGAAAACTGAAGCTCTACTAAAAGCTCCTCCAAGGAAGGTGTTTAAGAGTCCAAAAATACCACCTGCATCACCAGTAAGTTGAGCAGGGTCCACACCAGGAAGAACCACAAAAGATCCTAATCGGAAAATAATTAAGAATCCAATAGTATTCAGAATTCTAATCCGCAGTTCCTCAATGGAAAAAATGTTCTTTATCGTCTGTATAAACTTCTTCATCTATTATTTTTCTACAGATGCAGTACCACCGGCCTTCTCAATAGCTTCTTGAGCTGTTTTGGAAAACTTATGGGCCTTAACCGTCAATTTAGCTTTCAACTCACCTCTTCCCAACACTTTAATTTTATCGCTCTTTTGAGCCAATCCGTTCTCTCTAAGTATTTCAGGAGTGATCTCGGTCAACTTCTTTGCTTCACTAAGTGCCTGCAAATCATCCAGATTGAGCGGCTTCATTACGATCTTGTTGTTATTCTTAAAGCCAAACTTAGGCACTCGTCTTTGAAGTGGCATCTGACCACCTTCAAAACCGATTTTTCGAGAATAACCCGAACGAGATTGAGCTCCTTTGTGACCCCTGGTAGCAGTACCACCTTTTCCAGAACCCTGGCCCCTTGCAATCTTCTTTCTATTTTTAGTAGCCCCACTAGCAGGCTTAAGTGATTCTAATTTCATCTTAAAGCTCTTTTACTTCGATTAAATGCTGAACCTTATTTATCATACCAGAAATCTGTGGAGTCAATTCCTTCTCTACACTTCTGTTGATTTTGCCTAAACCCAAAGCCTGGATAGTCCTCTTCTGACGTTGTGGACGCTTCACAATACTTCTGGTCTGTGTAATTATTACTTTAGCCATTTTCTTAACCGTTAAAGACTTTATCTAACGTAACTCCTCTTTGTTTTGCTACTGCATAAGGATCTCTCATCCTGTTCAAGGCATCAAATGTAGCCTTTACCACGTTGTGTGGGTTAGATGACCCTTTGGACTTAGCCAATACATCATGGATCCCAGCACTCTCCAAAACAGCACGCATCGCACCACCAGCAATTACTCCTGTACCAGGAGCTGCAGGCTTAAGTAATACCAAACCGCCACCGAATTTACCAATAGCTTCGTGAGGTACTGTGGTTTTAAACAAAGGAACCCTTACGAGATTTTTCTTTGCATCGTCCACTCCTTTTGTAATGGCGTCAGTCACCTCGTTTGCTTTACCAAGACCGTATCCCACTACACCACTACCATCACCTACAACTACGATTGCTGAAAAGCTGAATCTTCGACCACCTTTTACAACCTTAGCTACTCGCTTGATAGCAACCACCTTCTCTTTAAGGTCGATTTCGCTGGCTTTTACTGCTTTTATATTACTTTGTGACATAATCTTATTTAAAATTTAAGCCCACCTTCACGTGCTCCTTCGGCAAACGCCTTCACTTTACCATGGTATGGGTAACCGTTTCTGTCGAAGATTACACTCTGAATGCCAGCAGCACTTGCCTTCTCAGCGAGCTTCTTTCCAACCTCTTTGGATACCTCTACGTTAATTTGCTCTTTGCCCAGTTCAAGAGATGATGCGTAGGCCAATGTAACCCCTTTCACATCGTCAATGATCTGACCATAAATAGCCTTGTTGCTTCTGAAGACAGACACCCTTGGTCTGGTGCCAGTACCGCTGATTTTCCTACGGATACCGAGCTTAATTCTCTTTCTTCTCTCTAGTTTAGTTACGGCCATCTTATTTATTATTTAGAAGCGGTTTTACCAGCTTTTCTTCTTACTATTTCACCAACAAACCTGATACCTTTTCCTTTGTAAGGCTCTACCTTTCTTAAGGATTTGATCTTTGCAGCTACCTGACCAACCAATTGCTTATCAATACCCTCTACCGTTACCTTAGGGTTTTGACCCTTAGCAGTTTCAGCTCCTACGTTGATTTCACCTGGTACGGCAAGGAAAATATTATGTGAATAACCAAGGTTCAATTCAAGAATATTATCTTGTACTGCGGCTTTATACCCTACACCCACAAGTTCCAACTCTCTCTTATAACCTTCAGATACACCCACCACCATGTTGTTGATTAGTGATCTGTAAAGTCCGTGCATAGCTTTATGACGCTTCTGCTCAGTAGGTCTTTCTACAGTTAATGTATCTCCTTCAATATTCACCTTCATATCCGGGTGAATTTCTTGCTTCAACTCTCCCTTAGGACCTTTCACTGTTACCACGGTTTTATCCACGGTAATGCTGATTCCTGCAGGTATTGAAATGGGTGCTTTGCCTATCCTTGACATTTTAAATCAATTTTTTAATATACGTAACACAGCACTTCGCCTCCGACATGCTCTTTTCTGGCTTCTTTATCTGAAAGCACACCTTTTGAAGTAGACAAAATGGCTATTCCCAGGCCATTTAGTACTCTTGGAAGGTTTTCTGCATCAGCATATTTTCTTAAACCAGGCTTACTTATCCTTTCCAGGCTAGTAATTGCAGACTGTTTAGTCTGAGGGTTATATTTCAAAGCGATCTTGATGATCCCTTGCTTATCATCATCCTCAAACTTGTAGTTCTGGATGAACCCTTTCTCGTGCAAAACCTTTGTTACTTCCTTCTTCAAATTAGAAGCAGGTATCACTAAAATGCGATGGTTTGCTTTTATCGCATTTCTGATCCTTGTTAAGTAATCTGCAATCGGATCTGTTACCATTATCTTTATACAATTAAATACCCCGAAAACGGGGTGCAAAATTAAATGAATATTTTTAAAAATCTAAGCTAAGATGAAATAAAGATTACCAGCTAGCTTTTGTCACTCCAGGGATCTTGCCATCATTGGCCATTTCTCTGAAGGTAACCCTGGAAATACCAAACTTCCTCATGTAACCTTTAGGTCTTCCGGTAAGCTTACATCTGTTGTGTAATCTTACTTTAGACGAGTTTCTTGGAAGTTTATCCAATGCTTCATAATCACCAGCTTCTTTCAAAGCTGCACGCTTATTTGCATATCGAGCTACTAGCTTCTCTCTTTTTCTTTCTCTTGCTTTTATCGATTCTTTAGCCATGTCTTTTATTTTTTACCCGCTACAAACGGCATTCCGAATGCTTTGAGTAGTGCTAAACTTTCTTCATCAGTTTCTGCGGTGGTCACAAACGTGATGTCCATACCGGTGATTCTGTTAATCTTATCAATACTGATCTCAGGGAAGATGATCTGCTCTTCGATACCAAGGCTATAATTACCGTGGCCATCAAATCCCTTTTGCTTAATGCCTTTGAAGTCACGAACACGTGGCAAAGCCACTGTCATGAGTCTGTCAAGAAACTCATACATTTTGTCTCCTCTTAGGGTGACACGAGCTCCGATAGGCATACCTTCTCTCAACTTAAAGTTCGAGATAGAAAGTTTGGCAACAGTAGGTACCGCTTTCTGTCCTGTGATGGTGGTTAGTTCTTCAACCCCCACATCCACAAGCTTTTTATCAGCAACAGCGGCTCCAATTCCTTTATTCACAGAGATTTTAACAAGCTTAGGTACTTGCATCACTGACTTGTATTGAAACTTTTCTTTCAATGCAGGTGCAATCTCTTGGATATACTTTTCTTTTAATCTAGGTCTAGCCATTAGTGATAAATTCTCCTGTTTTTTTAGAATATCTCTGCAATTTTCCACTCTCGTTGAGCTTCCTGCCAGATCGAGTAGCCTCTCCAGTAGCAGGATCTACTACCATCAGATTACTCATGTGCACTGGAGCCTCAGTTTGCTCTCTTCCACCCTCAGGAGAAGTAGCAGAAGGCTTCTTGTGCTTGGTCACGATGTTGACACCTTCAACTATCGCTCTGTATTTTTCTGATATGACCTCCAGGACCTTACCAGTTTTATCCTTATCGTTTCCAGCCAATACCTTTACGGTATCGCCCTTTCTGATGTGAAACTTATTTGCTTTGTGGTTATTCATCATTAAAGTACTTCAGGTGCTAATGACACAATTCTCATGTACTGACGCTCTCTCAACTCTCTAGCCACAGGGCCGAAGATACGGGTACCTCTAGGCTCATTGTTGGCATTGAGAAGAACTGCAGCATTATCTTCAAAACGGATATAAGATCCGTCTTTTCTTCTTACCTCTTTTTTGGTTCGAACGATCACAGCTTTAGAAACTGTTCCTTTCTTTAAACTACTGGAAGAGATCGCTGATTTTACAGTCACAACAATAGTGTCTCCCACTGAGGCGTAACGTTTCCCCGTGCCTCCTAAAACTCTGATACAAAGTACTTCCTTTGCACCACTGTTATCTGCTACATTTAGCCTTGATTCCTGCTGTATCATTTTACTTAGCTCGTTCGAGTATTTCTACTAATCTCCACCTTTTGTTCTTGCTCAGCGGACGAGTTTCCATGATGCGTACGGTATCACCGATATTGCAATCATTGTTCTCATCATGCGCAGAAAATTTTGTCGTTTTTCGGATAAACTTACCGTAGATAGGATGCTTTACCTTTCTATCCACTTTGATGGTAATGGTCTTCTGCATTTTATTGCTAACCACTTGTCCGACACGCTCTTTTCGCAAATTTCTTTCCATCGATGCGTTATTTACTTATTTCTTTGGCTGTTATTTCTGTTTGAATCCTTGCCACCAGCTTTCTGCTTTCTCTGATCTTCATAGGATTCTCGATCGGCGTGATGCTGTGAGCAAATTTCAATTTGCCATAATTATCTTTCTCAGCAACGAGCTTATTTTTAAGCTCATCCAGGCTCAAACCTCTTAGTTCTGAATTTTTCATTCTCCAGTATAGTCTCTTCTTACAACAAATTTAGTTTTGATCGGAAGCTTCTGCTGTGCCAATCTCAACGCTTCTTTCGCCAGCTCAGTAGATATACCTGATGCTTCGAATATGATGGTACCTGGCTTAACTACAGCTACCCAATATTCCGGTGCTCCTTTACCTTTACCCATCCTCACCTCTGCAGGCTTTTTGGTGATCGGCTTGTCTGGAAAAATCCTGATCCAAACCTGACCTTCTCTCTTCATCGCTCTAGTAACCGCGATACGTGAAGCCTCAATCTGTCTGGAGGTAATCCATCCGGCTTCCATTGATTTTATTCCGAAGTTTCCGAAAGACAATCTATGACCTCTCTGAGCTATACCTTTAACCCGGCCCTTCTGCTTTTTTCTAAATTTGGTTCTCTTTGGCTGTAACATTTCTACTTAGCGTTTATGAGATTATTTGCGATCACGTCTCCTCTTAGGGCCTTCATTGGCTCCACCTCTTCTTCTTCTTGGTCCTCCTGGCTGTCCCGGTGCGTTGCTATTGCCACCACCTGTACTTGCCTGGCCTACATTTGGAGAAAGGTCTCTCTTACCGAATACTTCTCCTTTGAAGATCCATACTTTTATACCGATTTTACCGTATACAGTAGCTGCTTCAGAGATCGCATAGTCAATATCAGCTCTAAGTGTATGCAAAGGAATTCTACCTTCTTTATACTGCTCAGAACGTGCCATCTCAGCTCCACCAAGACGACCAGACACCTTTACTTTAATTCCCTGAGCTCCTACTCGCATTGCAGAGGCTATAGCCTGCTTCATCGCTCTTCTGTAAGAAATTCTCGCCTGTAACTGCTGAGCAATTGACTCACCCACCAACTTGGCATCCAACTCAGGTCTTTTGATTTCAAAAATATTGATCTGAAGGTCTTTCCCAGTCAGCTTCTTGAGCTCTTCTTTGATTTTGTCCACTTCAGATCCACCTTTACCAATCACCACGCCCGGA
Source organism: Marinoscillum sp. 108 (assembly GCF_902506655.1). Taxonomy (NCBI): domain Bacteria; kingdom Pseudomonadati; phylum Bacteroidota; class Cytophagia; order Cytophagales; family Reichenbachiellaceae; genus Marinoscillum; species Marinoscillum sp. 108. The sequence goes on from NZ_LR734817.1 coordinate 641,080, forward strand.
CGAGCAGTGTGTACAGTAAGAGTAATTCTTTTAAGCGTACGCTCAATAATGACTTTAGAAATACCACCCTTAGGAATACGCGCACTGATGTACTCTCTGATTTTGTGGTCTTCAACGATTTTATCGGAAAAATCTTTGCCGCCAAACCACGCAGAATCCCATCCTTTAACGATTCCTAATCTGAATCCAACTGGATTTACCTTCTGTCCCATTTATTTAGTTTCTTTTTCTTCAGACTGATTACTCTCATTTACATCACTCACGATAATGGTGATATGATTAGATCTTTTTCTAATCCTGTGCGCCCGTCCCTGAGGAGCTGGTCGCAATCTCTTTAGCATCCGGCCTCCGTCTACAAACACTTCCTTCACCACTAGCTCGGCGTCTTCAATATTCACATCCCCATTACTGGCTTGCCAATCAGCGATAGCTGTCATGAGCAATTTCTCCATCGTAAGGGAAGCATGCTTATTGTCAAATTTCAAAAGGTTGAGGGCCACATTAACTTTCTGACCTCTGATCATGTCCGCGATCAATCTCATCTTACGAGGTGATGTTGGTACATTCTTCAAAGAAGATTTTACAGCGCCTAACTTACCAGCGTTTTCTTCTTTGTGCTTCTTGATCGCTTCCTTTTGAAGACGAATCCTGACTGATTTCTTAACTTTCTTTTCTGCAGTTTCCATCTTTATTATCTTCTACCTTTATCTTTTTTAGCAATATGGCCTCTAAAGTTTCTGGTAGGAGCAAACTCACCAAGCTTGTGTCCCACCATGTTTTCAGTGACGAAAACAGGGATAAACTTATTACCATTATGTACTGCGAATGTCTGACCAACAAAATCCGGCGAGATCATCGATCTCCGAGACCATGTTTTGATGACTGATTTTTTTCCAGACTCATTCATGGCGTCTACCTTCTTCTCAAGTCTGAAGTCTATATAAGGTCCTTTTTTTAGTGATCTTGCCATTATTTTCTCTTAGTTATAATCAGCTTATCAGAATATTTATTCGGCTTTCTTGTTTTCTTTCCTTTGGTATAGAGTCCGTTTCTGGATCTCGGGTGACCACCAGATGATCTACCTTCACCACCACCCATCGGGTGATCTACAGGGTTCATTACTACCCCTCTTACTCTAGGTCTTCTACCTTTCCATCTGTTTCTACCAGCCTTACCCAAGCGCACATTCATGTGATCATTGTTAGAAACAATCCCGATAGTCGCATAGCAAGTGATCAAAACCATTCTCATCTCCCCGGAAGGAAGCTTCAACGTGGCGTATTTACCTTCTCTGGCTACTAGCTGCGCATAAGTACCTGCACTCCTTGTAATAGCTCCACCCTTACCAGGCTTCAACTCTATGTTGTGTACAATTGTACCAAGTGGAATATCAGATAGTGGCAATGCATTACCTACTTCAGGAGGTACGCCAGGTCCTGAGATAATCTCAGTGCCAACCTCAAGATTTGCAGGAGCAATGATGTATCTCTTCTCTCCGTCAGCGTAGAAAAGCAAGGCTATTCTAGCAGTTCTTCCCGGATCGTATTCAATTGCCTTAACTGTAGCAGGAATCCCCTCTTTATCTCTCTTGAAATCAATGGTTCTAAGCTTCTGCTTATGTCCTCCTCCTACGTTTCTTATCGTCATCCGACCCTGATTGTTTCTACCTCCCTTTTTTCCTTTGGAGGTTAGAAGAGACTTCTCAGGAGTAGTTTTGGTAATCTTATCGAAAACCGGTGCTACTCTAAATCTCTGTCCGGGTGTAACGGGTCTAAGTTTCTTAACAGCCATCTATCTGTTTATTTTATATTCCGCTATAAAAATCAATGATATCACCATCAGCTACCTTCACAATAGCTCTCTTCTGAGATGGTGTCTTTCCTTCAATCACTCCAGACTTTGAATACCTGGATTTTGATTTTCCGGGGTGAACCATAGTGTTTACACTTTCTACTGTAACACCGTAGGTTTTTTCCACCTCTTTCTTAATTTGAACCTTGTTGGCCTTTTTGTCCACCACAAAGCCGTATTTTCCGTGCTCGTTGAGGGCTGAAGCCTTCTCAGTTACCAAAGGTTTTATTAATACTCCCATCTCAGTTTAATGTATTTTGAATTACCTCTACTGAACTCTCCAACAACACTACCAACTCAGCGTTCACCAAGTCATAAGTGCTTATCTCGTTGGCTGTAGATACTTTCGTATTCTTCAGGTTGCGAGATGATAAGAACACGTTCTTATTTGCTTCACTCAGTATGAGTAATGATTTCTTATTGTTCAACTCCAGGTTAGCAAGAATGCCAGCAAATTCCTGAGTCTTTGGATTCTCAAATGAGAAATCTTCCAATATTTTGATTTGCTTGTCTTTTGCTTTTGAAGAGAAAGCAGACTTCTTAGCCAAGTGCTTTACTTTCTTATTCAACTTAAAGCTATAGTCTCTTGGCTCAGGACCAAACATGGTACCACCACCTCTGAAAACAGGTGATTTGATACTACCCGCTCTGGCCGTTCCTGTACCCTTCTGCTTCTTTATCTTTCTAGTAGATCCGGAGATCTCATTTCTAGTCTTTACTTTGTGAGTACCTTGTCTCTGGTTCGCCAAATACTGCTTCACCTCAAGGTAGACAGCATGTTGATTTGGTTCGATACCAAACACATCCTTGCTCAGGGTTACTTCCCTTCCGGTATCTTCTCCTTTGATATTGAAAACTGACAGTTTCATCTTTATTTCTCTAGTATTAGATAAGAATTCTTAGCACCAGGTACTGGTCCACTGACAAGCACAAGGTTTTTCTCAGGATAAATCTTCACCACCTTAAGGTTCATTACTTTCACCCTGTCTCCACCTGTCCTACCAGCCATTTTAAGACCCTTAAACACTCTGGATGGGAATGAGCATGCTCCGATAGACCCAGGCGCTCTAAGTCTGTTATGCTGACCGTGAGTGGCTTGTCCTACCCCACCGAAACCGTGTCTCTTAACAACACCCTGGAAGCCCTTACCTTTAGATGTACCAACAACATCCACAAAGTCCTGCTCTACGAACACGTCTTCGATCTTGATGGTATTTCCAAGCTTCACCTTATCGTCAAACTCAGCTCTGAAATCTCTGAATTCAAACAACTTACTTTTAGGAGTCGTCTTGGCCTTTGCAAAATGTCCTTTCAATGCTTTAGGTGTGTTTTTCTCCTTGCGCTCACCATAAGCCAATTGAACTGCACGATATCCGTCAGACTCTTTATCTTTTACTTGTGTCACTACACAAGGACCAGCTTCAATGAGCGTACAGGCAAGATTCTTACCCTCCTCATTGTAAACGCTAGTCATCCCGATTTTTCTACCAATTATTCCAGGCATTTTGCTTAATATTTATTCTTTTACCGTTTCCGGATAAACTTTTCGTAAAAAGGACTGCAAAGATAGCAATTCCATGATCCGAACAAAAGATTTAATTCAATTTTTGAGACAAAAAAAGAACCAATAACACCACAGCTATTGGTTCTTCTTCTTTTACTATAAAAGTAACTATACCTTAATCTCTACGTCAACTCCACTAGGAAGCTCAAGCTTCATTAATGCATCTACAGTCTTAGCACTGTTAGAGTAAATATCTACCAGTCTTTTGTAGGTACAAAGCTGAAACTGCTCACGAGCCTTCTTGTTCACGTGGGGCGATCTCAAAACTGTAAACTTCTCTTTCACAGTTGGCAAGGGAATCGGTCCGCTTACCACAGCTCCTGTAGTCTTTACAGCGCGTACTATCTTTTCAGAGGACTTATCCACCAAATTGTGATCGTACGATTTCAGTTTTATTCTAATTTTTTGGTTCATGATCTGTGTTAATTAAACCGCTTCTCCTTTTGTCTTTTTGATAACTGCATCTGCAATACCAGCAGGCACCTGAGCATAATGAGCAAAGGTGAGTGACGCTGTGGCCCTACCCGAACTCATCGTTCTAAGGTCAGTAACATATCCAAAGAGTTCTGACAGAGGTACATCCGCCTTCACAACCTGTGAAGTACCTTTTGTATCCATTCCTTTCATCATTCCTCTTCTTCTATTCAAATCGCCTGTGATGGATCCTGTGTACTCATCTGGCGTCACTGCATCTACAGCCATGATAGGCTCAAGAAGAGCAGGCTTAGCCTTGCTCGCTGCGGCTCTGAAACCGGCTCTTGCAGCCAATTCAAAAGATAGTGCATCGGAATCCACATCATGGAAAGAACCATGGAAAAGTCTTACCTTCATAGAATCCAGAGGGAAACCGGCCAAAGGACCGTTTTTCATAGCTTCCTTAAATCCTTTTTCAATCGCCGGGATGAATTCTCTAGGAATCACACCACCTACAATGTCATTCTGAAACTGTAGACCTTCACCAGTGAAGTCTTCATCCACAGGCCCTAGTTCGAATACGATATCTGCAAACTTACCTCGACCACCAGTTTGTTTCTTATAAACCTCCTTGTGCTCAACAGTAGTATTGATCGCCTCCTTGTAAGCCACCTGAGGAGCTCCCTGATTGATCTCTACTTTAAACTCTCTCTTAAGTCTATCGATGATGATATCAAGGTGAAGTTCACCCATTCCTCTCAGGATGGTCTGACCAGTCTCCTGATCTGTCTCCACCTGCAAGGTAGGATCCTCTTCTACCAACTTAGAGATCGCCATTCCCAACTTATCTACATCCGCCTGTTGTTTAGGCTCAATAGCATAACCAATAACAGGTTCCGGGAATACCATTGACTCCAATATGATTTGATGTTTCTCATCACAAAGGGTGTCACCGGTCTTAATATCTTTAAACCCTACTACCGCTCCAATATCTCCACAATGCAAGGCATCAATTTGATTCTGCTTATTAGCATGCATCTGGAAAATACGGGAGATACGCTCCTTCTTATCCGTACGCATGTTGTGAACATATGAACCTGAATTAAGCAATCCTGAATAGGATCTGATAAAACACAATCTGCCCACAAATGGATCGGTAGCAATTTTGAAAGCTAGCGCAGCAAATGGCTCGCTCTCAGAAGGCTTTCTTGAAATCTTCTCTTCTGTGTCCGGATCTGTTCCGGTAATGTTGTCTCTATCAAGCGGTGAAGGAAGTAATTCCATCACATAGTTGAGCATCGTTTGTACTCCTTTGTTCTTGAAAGCAGAACCACAAAGCATTGGCACAAAGGCCAGGTCAATAGTAGCGGCACGAAGTGCAGCTATAATTTCGTCTTCAGTAATGGACTCTGGATCTTCGAAATACTTCTCAAGAAGGGTCTCATCATAGTCTGCAACTGCCTCCAGAAGCGCTTGTCTGTACTCAGCCACCTCATCCAACATATCTTCAGGAATCGGCACCTCACTCCAAGTCATTCCAAAGTCTTCTTCGTTCCAAACCATCCCTGTGTTTGAAACCAAATCAACAACACCCTGAAATTTATCCTCTGATCCGATTGGCAATTGCAACGGAACTGCTTTGGTTCCAAGCATCTCCTTCACCTGTCGACAAACATTCAAAAAGTCAGCACCCTGACGGTCCATCTTATTGACGAAACCAATTCGAGCTACTTTATAATTGTCAGCAAGTCTCCAGTTAGTCTCAGACTGTGGCTCTACACCATCAACCGCACTAAAAAGGAATACCAAACCATCCAATACCCTCAAGGATCTGTTCACCTCAACGGTGAAATCCACGTGACCCGGAGTATCAATAATATTAATATGGTAATCGTCGTTCTTATATTTCCAGAATACAGTGGTAGCTGCAGAGGTAATAGTAATACCTCGTTCTTGCTCCTGCTCCATCCAGTCCATGGTAGCCGCTCCATCATGAACCTCACCAATCTTGTGAGTTACCCCAGTATAAAACAGGATACGTTCAGTTGTAGTGGTCTTACCCGCATCAATGTGCGCAGCGATACCTATATTCCTTGTGTATTTTAAATCTCTAGCCATTAGTGATTTTGATTTTTAGAATCTGAAATGTGAGAACGCCTTGTTAGCCTCGGCCATTCTGTGAGTATCGTCCTTCTTTTTGATAGAAGCACCCTCACCTTTCGATGCAGCAATAATTTCACCTGCCAAACGCTCCATCATCGTCTTCTCTCCTCTAAGTCTGGCGTATTTGATCATCCATTTGATACCCAAAGAAAGTTTCCTTTCGGGACGAACCTCAATCGGCACCTGGAAAGTAGCCCCACCCACTCGTCGGCTTTTTACTTCCACACCTGGGCAAACATTATTCAATGCAGTTTTCCAAGTCTCAATTCCATTCTCTTTGGTTTTGGATTCAACCAATTTGATGGCATCGTAGAAAATAGAATAGGCTATACTCTTCTTCCCACTCAACATGAGGTTATTAACAAATTTAGTCACCAAGGTATCCTGATAAATAGGATCAGGAAGGATGTACCTCTTCTTTGGCTTAGCTTTTCTCATTTCTCAGATTTTACTTTTTATCCTTAGGCCTTTTAGCTCCGTATTTAGATCTTCTTTGTGTTCGCCCATTCACTCCGGCAGTATCCAAAGCTCCACGAATAATGTGATATCTCACACCAGGTAAATCCTTCACCCTTCCACCTCGTATAAGCACGATAGAGTGTTCCTGCAAGTTATGACCCTCGCCAGGGATATAGGCATTTACTTCTTTTCCGTTAGTTAGTCTAACTCTGGCTACTTTTCTCATGGCAGAGTTAGGCTTCTTAGGCGTGGTAGTATACACTCTTGTGCACACACCCCTTCGCTGTGGACATGAATCCAGAGCAGGAGACTTTGATTTAGAAGTTAACTTCTTTCTGCCTTTTCTTACTAATTGCTGAATAGTTGGCATTATGCTTTATTTCTTATTATCCAATTTTTTTGGGAACGCAAAGATAGAAATAGTTGGTATTATATCACAATCCAAATGCGAATTATCGTAGAGAATTTTATGCTTCTCCCATAGTTCCTCCGAAATTCATTGGAAACTTTGGTGTTTCTTCCACACTTTTGATGTCTCCATACGAGCTTTCGAACTTATTGATATTGTCTTCCAGGGCCTTTAAGAGGCGTTTTGCATGTTCGGGAGTAATCACAATTCGTGATTTCACCTTTGCCTTTGGCACACCCGGCATGAGCCGAATAAAATCGATGACAAACTCACTACTAGAGTGAGCTATCATCGCCAAATTTGCATAAACGCCCTCGGCTGTTTCCTCGGACAATTCAATATTGATTTGATTGGACGGCTTATTGCCTCCCTTTTTTTCATCTTTAGGATCCATACTTAAGACTCCAGTTCTTTTGAATTCGCAAACTGTTCTTTAGCTGCTACCAGATTTTCATAATCCTCGTTAGAGGTTACTATGTGGTTCAGGAAGTTTCTGTTTCCGGTTCCTGCTGGAATCAGATGTCCTACAATCACATTCTCCTTAAGTCCGCTCAAGTAATCTGCTTTACCTCTAATAGAGGCCTCACTAAGTACCTTGGTTGTCTCCTGGAATGAAGCCGCAGAGATGAAACTTTCGGTTCCAAGCGAAGCTTGGGTAATCCCCTGAAGAATAGGCTTAGAAACGGCTGCCTCGGCATTTCGTACCTCAACAATCTTCATGTCCCTTCTTTTCAGGTTAGAATTCTCATCACGCAGCTTTCTGCTGGTAATGATCATCCCTGCTTTCAAGGTTTCTGAATCTCCTGGATCCATAACCACCTTCTTGTCAAGGATATTATCATTTTCCTCCATGAAAGCGAATCTATCAACCGATTGATTGGTCAAGAAGCTAGTGTCACCGGCATCGATGATAATAACCTTTTGCATCATCTGTCTCACGATTACCTCAATGTGCTTATCGTTGATTTTCACACCCTGGAGTCTGTATACTTCCTGAATTTCATTCACGAGGTATTCCTGAACTGCTGTAGGTCCGCTAATCGATAAGATATCGGCTGGTGTAATCGCTCCGTCTGAGAGTGCATCACCTGCACGGATAAAGTCATTATCCTGTACAAGGATGTGCTTAGACAAAGGCACGAGATATCTCTTCTTCACGCCATCTTTTGACTCGATGAAGATCTCACGATTACCACGCTTGATCCCTCCATAAGTCACCACTCCATCGATTTCACTTACTACTGCCGGATTAGATGGGTTTCGTGCTTCGAAAAGCTCTGTAACCCTAGGAAGACCCCCGGTGATGTCTCTCGACTTACCTGTTTTTCTAGGAATCTTAGCCAATACCTGACCCGCTTTGATCTTATCACCAATATCCACAGCAAGGTGAGCGCCCACTGGTATGTTATACCCTTTGGACTCATCCTTACCCGCGACCACAACAGCCGGGTTCTTGGTTTTATCTTTAGTATCTATAATTACTTTCTCTCTGTGTCCTGTCTGCTCGTCAGACTCCTCTTTGTAGGTCACGCCCTCAATGATGGAATCAAACTCTGCCTTACCATCAAACTCCGCCATGATCACGGCATTGTATGGATCCCAGTTACAGATTTCGTCACCCTTGGCAATCTTATCTCCATCACTTACTTTCAGGATGGCACCATAAGGCACATGGTTTGTAATCAATACTCTTTCCTTCTTATTGTCAAGGATCTTGATCTCTCCAGAACGGCCCATCACCTTCTTCACCTTGTTGCCTTCTTCATCCTCAGAATCCACAGTTCGCAGTTCATCATACTCGATAAATCCATCAAACTTAGCTTTGATGTTGGCATCCACCGCAATGTTAGAGGCAGTACCCCCAACGTGGAAAGTTCTCAAGGTAAGCTGAGTACCAGGCTCTCCAATAGACTGTGCAGCAATAACACCCACAGACTCACCCATATTGGCCATACGACCACTTGCCAGGTTACGTCCATAACATTTTGCACACACACCTTGCTTAGTCTCACAAGTCAATACAGACCTGATTTCAACTTCTTCGATGCTTGTTTCGTCAATTTTTACAGCCACTTCCTCAGTGATCTCCGCTCCAGACTCAACGATGAGTTCTTCGGTAATCGGATCATAGATATCGTGTACTGAAACCCTACCAAGGATTCTTTCGAAAAGTGATTCGACTATCTCCTCATTGTCTTTCAATGCCTGTACTGACAAGCCTCTCAAAGTACCGCAATCTTCTTCGTTCACAACCATGTCCTGTGCCACATCCACCAATCGTCTGGTGAGGTAACCAGCATCCGCTGTTTTCAAAGCCGTATCTGCAAGACCTTTTCTCGCACCGTGAGTAGAGATGAAGTACTCAATTACATCCAGTCCTTCTTTGAAGTTAGAAAGAATAGGGTTTTCAATGATCTCACCTACAGAACCCTGAAGATTCTTTTGAGGCTTGGCCATCAGCCCTCTCATTCCACCCAACTGACGAATCTGCTCTCTTGAACCTCGGGCTCCAGAGTGCATCATCATGTAGATTGAGTTGAATCCCTGATCATCTTCTTCCAACTGCTGCATCAGCGTGTTAGTCAGCAACGTGTTCGTTCTCGTCCAGATATCAATTACCTGATTGTAACGCTCATTGTCTGTGATCAGACCCATCAAATAATTATTCCATACAGCTTCCACTTCCTCTTTGGCCTGCGCCACGAGTGCTTCTTTTTCTGCTGGAATCTGAATGTTATCAAGACCCATTGACAGTCCACCTTTGTAGGCTGTCTGGAATCCTAATTCCTTAATATCATCAAGGAAATGAGCTGTCTTGGCCATTCCTGTGATTTTGAATACAGTAGATATAATCTTCTGTAGTTTTTTCTTAGTAAGAAGTTCATCCACGAAACCAACCTCTTCTGGCACGTGCAAATTGAACAATACTCGTCCTGCCACCGTCTCAATGACCTTGGTCTCAAGCTCGCCATTCTCATTTCTCACTTTTGTTCTTACTTTCACGTAAGCATGCTGAGAAACTTTGCCTTCATTGATGGCAATGATCACTTCCTCTGCACTGTAGAAAGAAAGTCCTTCACCAATTACCGGCTTTTCAGGAGTGCTTCTTCGTCCCTTGGTGATATAATAGAGTCCCAATACCATATCCTGTGAAGGCACCGCAATAGGAGCTCCATTGGCAGGGTTTAGAATATTGTGAGAAGAAAGCATCAACAATGACGCTTCCAAAACCGCCTCGTGTCCAAGTGGAACGTGAACAGCCATCTGGTCACCATCAAAATCGGCGTTGAATGCTGTACAAACCAGAGGGTGTAGCTGAATCGCTTTTCCTTCAATCAACTTAGGCTGGAAAGCCTGAATACCCAACCTGTGAAGTGTAGGAGCCCGGTTAAGAAGAACAGGGTGCCCTTTCAGTACATTCTCCAGGATATCCCAAACTACCGGATCCTTTCTGTCAACTATCTTCTTAGCGGACTTCACCGTCTTTACAATACCTCTCTCGATCAGCTTTCTGATCACAAAAGGCTTGAAAAGCTCAGCTGCCATATCCTTAGGAAGACCACACTCGTGCATTTTCAGCTCCGGTCCAACCACAATTACCGAACGGCCAGAGTAGTCAACCCTTTTACCCAACAGGTTTTGACGGAATCGACCTTGCTTTCCTTTGAGCATATCACTCAAAGACTTCAGCGCTCTGTTTCCATCAGACCTTACAGCATTCACCTTTCTTGAGTTATCAAACAGTGAATCCACAGCTTCCTGAAGCATCCTCTTCTCATTTCTAAGGATTACTTCTGGTGCTTTGATGTCGATCAATCTCTTCAGACGATTGTTACGGATAATTACCCTTCTGTAAAGGTCATTCAAATCCGAGGTAGCAAATCTTCCACCATCAAGAGGTACCAAAGGACGTAGCTCTGGTGGTATCACCGGAACCATTTTAATGATCATCCATTCTGGTTTATTCTCAATTCTGGTTTTGGCATCTCTGAAGGCTTCAACCACCCTTAGTCTCTTAAGTGCCTCAGCTTTTCTTTGCTGTGAGGTATCAGTAGCTGCCTGATGACGAAGCTGATAAGAAAGCTCGTCAAGTTCAATTCTCGACAAAAGCATTTCCAAAGCCTCAGCACCCATTTTTGCAATGAACTTCTGAGGATCATCATCATCCAGCAGTTGATTTTCCCGAGGAAGTTTATCCAGAATATCAAGATACTCCTCTTCTGTGAGGAAATCCATCTCATTGATTCCATCTTCCTCTTTGATACCTGACTGGATTACTACATATCGCTCATAGTATATGATTTGATCCAGCTTCTTCGTGGGAAGACCCAGGAGATAACCTATTTTGTTAGGAAGTGATCGGAAATACCAGATATGTGCAACAGGTACCACCAATTCGATATGACCCATTCGCTCTCTACGGACCTTCTTCTCGGTCACCTCTACTCCACAACGGTCGCAAATAATTCCTTTGTATCGGATTCGCTTATATTTTCCACAATGACATTCCCAGTCTTTAACAGGACCAAAGATTCGCTCGCAGAACAATCCACCCATTTCAGGCTTGTAGGTTCTGTAGTTAATCGTTTCAGGCTGAGTAACTTCACCATGCGAGCTTTCTAAAATCGACTCTGGTGATGCCAGACTAATCGTTACTTTAGAAAAATCGTTAGACAGTTTTTTATTTTTTCTGAACGCCATAATTAAATGATCTATGTATAGCCCCGCAGAGCGGGGCTGTTATCCAATTTATTAGTCTAAGGTAATTTCAAGTGCCAATCCACGAAGCTCGTGAACCAATACGTTGAACGATTCAGGGATGTTTGGCTTCTGCATATTCTCACCTTTCACAATTGCCTCGTAGGCTTTTGCTCTACCAATCACGTCATCCGACTTAATGGTAAGGATCTCTTGCAAAACATGGGCGGCACCAAATGCCTCAAGTGCCCATACCTCCATCTCTCCAAATCTCTGACCACCAAACTGCGCTTTACCACCAAGTGGTTGCTGAGTGATGAGTGAGTATGGTCCGATGCTTCTTGCGTGCATCTTATCATCTACCAGGTGACCAAGTTTTAGCATATATGCCACACCTACTGTAACAGGTTGATCAAAGCGAACTCCACTCAAACCATCATATAGATAAGTACGACCAAATGAAGGCAGCCCTGCTTCTTTTAGTTCATTCTGAACTTCATCCTCAGTAGCACCATCAAAAATCGGAGTTGCATATTTCTTACCCAACCTTAGTCCAGCCCATCCAAGAACTGTTTCATAAATCTGACCGATGTTCATACGAGAAGGTACACCAAGCGGGTTCAATACAATGTCCACCGGAGTTCCGTCTTCCATGAAAGGCATGTCTTCATCACGAACAATTTTGGCTACAACACCCTTGTTACCATGACGACCAGCCATCTTATCACCAACTTTCAGTTTACGCTTTTTAGCCACGTAGACTTTGGCCAACTGAACAATACCTGCAGGAAGCTCATCCCCAACCTCAAGCGTAAAACGCTCTCTTTTGAAGATTCCCGACACTTCGTTTCTCGCATTGATATAATTCTTCACCATTTTGAAGATCAGATCATTGGTATGCTGATCAGTTGCCCAATCTTCGATGATCAAATCTGAAATCAAATTGGCTTCTTCAGGTACATTGTAGTTACTCTCATCCCTATAAGCATTCTTAGGTGGGAAAAGATTTGCCTCAATGTTCTTTCTGTTGAACTTAGTCCCCTTAGACATGACCTCTTCACCAAACTTATGTTTGATTCCCTGGCATGTCTTCCCTTCGAGAAGCTTTGCCAACTTATCGATCATTTGATTTCTGATCTCAGTAAGCTCTCCGCTGTAGCGGTTTTTCAGCATCTCTACTTCTTTCTTCGTTCTTGATCTAAGATCTTTATCTTTCTTAGGTCTTGAGAAGAGTTTAGTGTCAATCACCACACCTCTCAATGAAGGAGAAGCTTTCAATGAAGCATCTTTTACGTCACCGGCTTTGTCTCCAAAGATGGCGCGCAATAGTTTTTCTTCCGGAGTAGGATCAGTCTCACCTTTTGGTGTGATTTTACCAATCAGGATATCACCTTCTTTGATTTCAGCACCGATTCGGATAATACCATTTTCATCAAGGTTCTTAACGGCTTCCTCACTCACGTTTGGAATCTCCGAGGTAAGTTCCTCTTCACCTCTTTTGGTATCCCTTACTTCAAGATCGTATTCATCAATGTGGATAGAGGTAAATATATCCTCTCTTACCACTTTCTCAGAAATTACAATCGCATCCTCAAAGTTGTATCCTTGCCATGGCATATATGCCACCATCAGGTTTCTTCCAAGGGCCAGCTCGCCGTTCTCAGTAGCAAAACCTTCACACAGAGGTTGGCCTTTGGTTACCTTATCTCCCTTAGTCACAATTGGCTTCAGGTTGATACAAGTATCCTGGTTAGTTCTTCTGAACTTAATCAGTTCATAGGTAACACTTGGACTATTGAAAGAGATGAGCAAATCTTCTTCTGTACGCTCATATCTGACAACTATTTTCTTAGCGTCTACATATTCGATCTCACCATCACCTTCAGCAATCACCAACGCTCGTGAGTCAATGGCTACACGCTTCTCCAAACCAGTTCCAACGATTGGAGCCTGTGGCTTCAACAATGGTACTGCCTGGCGCTGCATGTTAGAGCCCATCAATGCACGGTTGGCATCATCATGCTCAAGGAACGGAATCATAGAGGCCGCTACCGATACAATCTGATTCGGAGCCACATCCATGTATTTCAAATCTTTGGGGTCCACTACCGGGAAATCCCCTTCGAAACGCGCCTTTACTTTATCGTTGAGGAAGTTACCTTTATCATCCAAAGGCGCATTGGCCTGAGCAATATTATAAGTATCTTCTTCCTCTGCAGTGAGGTAGTTTACACTACCTGTCATATCCACAGTTCCTTCTACCACATCCCTATAAGGTGTTTCGATGAAACCCATCTGGTTCACTTTGGCGTGTACGCAAAGTGAAGAGATCAAACCAATGTTTGGTCCCTCAGGAGTTTCAATCGTACAAAGTCTACCGTAGTGAGTGTAGTGAACGTCACGTACTTCGAAACCTGCTCTTTCTCTCGAAAGACCACCTGGTCCGAGTGCAGACATTCTTCTCTTATGCGTAATCTCAGCCAGTGGGTTGGTTTGATCCATGAACTGAGACAGCTGGTTAGTACCAAAGAATGAGTTGATCACAGAAGACAATGTACGAGCGTTGATCAGATCAACTGGTTTGAAGTCCTCATTGTCACGAACATTCATTCGCTCGCGGATCGTTCTGGCCATTCTGGCAAGACCCACACCAAATTGAGCGTACAATTGTTCACCCACTGTTCTTACCCTTCTATTGCTCAAGTGGTCAATATCATCGACAACTGCCTTGCTATTGATCAACCCGATCAGGTACTTCACAATCAGGATAATATCCTCTGTAGTAAGGGTTCTCTTATCGTACCCTATATCCAAACCAAGCTTCTTGTTGATTCTGTATCGACCTACCTCTCCCAGATCGTAACGTTTGTCACTGAAGAAGAGATTTTGAATAATATCCCGTGCAGTCTGCTCATCCGGAGCATCTGTGTTTCTCAGCTGACGATAGATCTGCTCAACAGCCTCCTTCTCGGAGTTTGAGTTATCCTTCTGAAGCGTGTTATATATAATGGAGTAATCCGTGATGTTAACATCCTTTCTGTGAAGGACAATTGACTTGCTGCCGGATTCCAGAATTGTCTCTATATCATCTTCAGAAATAATACCATCTCTTTCGAGGATGACTTCATTTCTGTCAATGGATACAACCTCTCCGGTATCTTCATCCACAAAATCCTCAGTCCAGGTACGCAGTACTCGGGCAGCCAGTCTACGGCCTATTACTTTCTTAAGCTCCTTTTCAGTAGCGTCGATCTCTTCGGACAGGCCGAAAAGATCCAATATTTTTTTATCAGATCCATATCCTATTGATCGCAGAAGTGTGGTAATAGGAAATTTCTTTTTTCGATCGATATAGGCATACATCACATTGTTGACGTCCGTAGCAAATTCGATCCAGGATCCTTTGAAAGGAATAATCCTTGCAGAATAAAGGTGGGTACCATTTGTATGCTTGCTTTGAGCAAAGAACACACCTGGTGACCTGTGCAACTGCGAAACGATCACTCGTTCAGCTCCATTGATTACGAAAGACCCCTTAGCGGTCATATATGGGATATTCCCCAAAAAGACTTCCTGCTCAATGGTCTCAAAATCTTCATTCTCCTCATCATTGCAAAGCAAACGAAGCTTAGCTTTGAGGGGAACAGAGTGCGTCAAACCTCTCTCGATGCTCTCATCAACTGAGTACTTTGGAGGGTCAACAGTATAATCGACAAATTCCAGCACGAAATTTTCTCTGGAATCACTGATAGGAAAGTTCTCCATGAACACTTTATACAGTCCTTCGGAATTTCTTTTCTCAGAAGGAGTGTCCAGCTGGAAAAAGTCAACGAATGACTTTAGCTGTACGTCAAGGAAATCAGGATAATCGATTACAGATTTTATAGAAGAGAAATTAACTCTCTCAGATGTATTTTTAGCCAAAGCTTTATCTGTTTAGTTCAAAATAAGGATCAAGAACAATATGTGGTAGATACAAACAGGAAAAGACCTGATCCTTATCCCGATGGATATCGGGATGGGAGCCAGGCCTAAACCTTAGTTGATGAAAATCAAATTATTTTAGCTCAACCTCGGCACCAGCTTCTTCAAGCTGCTTTTTCAGCGCCTCAGCTTCATCTTTAGCTACGCCTTCTTTTACGTTACTTGGAGCACCATCCACTAATTCCTTAGCTTCTTTTAGTCCAAGACCTGTAAGTTCTTTTACTAGTTTCACAACTGCAAGCTTAGCGGCACCAGCTGACTTAAGTACAACATCAAAAGATGATTTTTCTTCAGCAGCACTTCCACCATCACCACCACCAGCTACCATTACAGGAGCTGCTGCGGCTGCAGGCTCAATACCATACTCATCTTTAAGGATTGTAGCTAGTTCACTTACCTCTTTTACTGAAAGGTTTACTAGTTGCTCAGCGAATTCTTTTAAATCTGCCATTTTAATTGTCAATTAATTTTGTTAAAAATCTTATTCTCTTTCTGAAAGTGTTTTTACCAGTCCGGCTATTGTATGCTGACCACTCTGTAGAGCGGAAATAACATTCTTAGCAGGCGACTGAAGTAATGAAATAACCTCACCAATAAGTTCCTGTTTAGACTTGAGCTTACTCAAAATCTCTAACTGGTCTTCACCGATGAAAATATCTGAATCTATGGAAGCAGCCTTAAACTTAGGTCTCTGATCTTTATCTTCCTTCTTGAAGTCTTTAATGACTCTGGCAGGTATGTTTGCGTTTTCATTCACAAACATGATCCCTGAGAATCCTTTAAGTGTACTATCCAATGATGAATAGTCATTGTCAAGATTTTCAAGAGCTTTCTTGATCAAAGTATTTTTCACAACCTTGTACTCCACACCTTTCTTGAAGCACATCTCTCTGAACTTGTTGATTTGCTCAACAGTCAGTCCTGATGTGTCAGTGATGTAGAAGTGGTCTGTTTGCTGAAATTTTTCTGTTAAACCAGCAATCACTTGTGCTTTTTCTTCTCTAGTCATAACGTCTTATAGTCCAGCTATGCTATTTTTATCAACAGCTATTCCCTTACTCATTGTACTGGATAGTGTGATTGATTTAAAATATGTACCCTTGGCTGAAGAAGGTTTCAACTTCGCCACAGTTTGAATCATCTCTACTGCATTTTGCATGATCTTCTCTGGATCAAAGGAGATCTTACCAATGCTTGTATGAATAATTCCTGTTTTATCAACTTTGAAGTCGATCTTACCTGCCTTTACCTCGGTTACCGCCTGAGCAATATCCATGGTTACAGTGCCTGACTTAGGGTTAGGCATCAATCCTCTTGGTCCGAGTACTCTACCTAACTTACCCACTTTAGCCATTACTGTTGGCATTGTGATGATCACATCGATCGCAGTCCATCCACCTTCTATTTTGGTGATGTAGTCGTCAAGACCTACATAGTCCGCTCCAGCTGCCTTAGCCTCTTCCTCCTTATCTGGAGTACAAAGCACTAGCACCTTCACTTCTTTGCCAATCCCGTTAGGCAGAGCCACCACTCCACGAACCATCTGGTCCGCTTTACGTGGGTCTACACCCAGTCTAATATCAATATCAACAGACGCATCGAATTTGGAAAAGGTAATATCCTTTACCAATTGAGCAGCCTCTTCGATAGAGTATTCCTTATTTACGTCAACAAGCTCTGCAGCTTTTTTCTGATTTTTCGTAATCTTTCCCATTGTACTATTTAGTTAGCCCAAGGCGCTTTACCAGAAACTCTTACTCCCATACTTCTTGCTGTACCAGCTACCTGACGCATCGCTGCTTCAATTTGAAAAGCATTCAAATCCTGCATTTTCAACTCGGCAATTTCCTTCACCTGATCCCAGCTGATAGAACCTACTTTCGCACGGTTTGGCTCAGCAGAACCTTTTTTCAACTTAGCAGCTTCCATAATCAATATTGGAGCTGGAGGTGTTTTAATTACAAAATCGAAAGACTTGTCAGTATAGATCGCAACAACTACCGGGAGCAATTGACCCTGCTTATCTTGAGTTCTTGCATTGAACTGTTTACAAAACTCCATGATATTTAGTCCCTTAGAACCAAGTGCTGGTCCTACTGGAGGAGAAGGATTTGCCGCCCCTCCCCTAACCTGGAGTTTCAAATAACCTGTTATCTCTTTAGCCATTAGATTATTCTTGTTTTTCTACCTGTATGTAATTCAACTCTACAGGAGTGTTTCTTCCAAAAATTTTAACTGTAACATTTAACTTCTTTCGATCCTCAAATACCTCTTCTACAGTACCGGTAAAGCCACTGAATGGACCATCCATAACTTTTACCGACTCACCCACTATAAAAGGTGTATCAAGTTTCTCTTCGTACTCCTCGGCTTCATCGACTCTACCTAAAATTCTGTTCACCTCATTTTGACGAAGTGGGACAGGATCCTTGGAAGCGCTGGTAGAACCTTCACCAAGAAAACCAATAACATCTGGTGTATTGGTAATAATATGCTGAGTCTCGCCATTGCTCAAATCAGCTTGTATGAGGATATATCCTGGAAAAAAGTTGCGCTCACGTACACGCTTCTTTCCATTTCTCATTTCGTATACTTTCTCAGACGGAATAAGCACCTGGGTTACCAGTTGCTCAATGCCATTCCTAGCGATCTCTTGTTCCAGGTAACCCTTTACCTTCTTCTCACGGCCACTAATAGCCCGTACTACGTACCATTTGAACTCAGACATCCCTTAAAATTCGTTATAAAACCATTTCATGGCATTTTCGAATCCAAAGTCGAAAAGCCCTATCATCAGAGCGAAAATCAAAGAAGCGACCAAAACGAGGATGCTACTGTTTTGCAGATCAGCGTATTTAGGCCAGGTTACTTTGTGAAGCAACTCATCGTAAGCCTCTTTAAAAAAAGATATTACCTTATCCATCGTTATGTTTAAAGATTGCACGGGAGGAGGGACTCGAACCCCCAACCAATGGTTTTGGAGACCACTACTCTACCAATTGAGCTACACCCGTAAAAAAACCATGCAGCCCAAAAGGACTGCAAAGTTAGATGAATCAATATTTATAAACAAATGCCATCTGAAATTAATTTCCAGATGGCAATGTTTTGAAATTCAATTAGTCAAGGATCTCAGTAACCTGACCAGAACCAACAGTTCTACCACCTTCTCTGATCGCAAATCGCAGACCTTTTTCAAGAGCGATAGGGTTGATCAAATTTACTTCGATGGTTACGTTATCACCTGGCATTACCATTTCCACATTTGCAGGAAGCATGATCTCACCAGTTACGTCTGTTGTTCTAACGTAGAACTGAGGACGGTATTTGTTGAAGAAAGGAGTGTGACGACCACCTTCTTCTTTAGAAAGAACGTATACCTCAGCATTAAACTTAGCGTGAGGAGTTACAGAACCAGGCTTACAGATAATCATACCTCTTCTGATTTCGCTCTTCTCAATACCTCTCAAAAGCAAACCAACGTTATCGCCAGCTTCACCTCTGTCCAATATCTTTCTGAACATCTCCACACCAGTGATGGTAGACTTAAGACCTTCAGCACCCATACCGATGATGTCAACTGGATCTCCAGAGTTGATTACACCCCTTTCGATTCTACCAGTAGCTACAGTACCACGACCAGTGATTGAGAATACATCCTCTACAGGCATCAAGAATTCTTTATCAACTGCTCTAGGAGGAAGTGGAATAAACTCATCCACTGCATTCATCAGCTCTTCTACTTTTTCTACCCACTTAGGCTCACCGTTAAGTGCACCAAGAGCAGAACCCTGGATAACTGGAATGTCATCACCTGGGAAATCATAATCAGAAAGAAGCTCTCTGATTTCCATTTCCACAAGCTCAAGAAGCTCAGGATCATCAACCAAATCCACTTTGTTCATGAAAACAACCAAAGCAGGAACACCTACCTGACGAGAAAGAAGGATGTGCTCTCTTGTCTGTGGCATAGGACCGTCAGTCGCTGCTACCACAATGATAGCTCCGTCCATCTGGGCCGCACCAGTAACCATGTTCTTAACATAGTCAGCGTGACCAGGACAATCCACGTGCGCGTAGTGTCTTTTTTCTGTCTGATACTCAATGTGTGAAGTATTAATAGTAATACCTCTTTCTTTTTCTTCAGGTGCATTGTCAATTGAAGAAAAGTCTTTCATTTCTGCAAGGCCTTTTGAGGCAAGTACAGAAGAAATAGCAGCAGTTAATGTGGTTTTACCATGGTCAACGTGACCAATAGTACCGATATTAACGTGCGGTTTTGAACGATCAAAGGTTGCTTTAGCCATGTCTGATAATCCTCGGTTTAAATATTAAATAAATAAGTCAAAATAAAATATCCCAAATATTACCAACCAAATGGTTCCCCTTGAGGATACAAGAGCCAATGACGGGATTTGAACCCGTGACCTCTTCCTTACCAAGGAAGCACTCTACCCCTGAGCTACATCGGCTTTGGGAATTTCAAAAGGTTGATAATTCGAGCGGGTGACCAGGTTCGAACCGGCGACCTACAGCTTGGAAGGCTGTCGCTCTACCAACTGAGCTACACCCGCTTTTTAACATTTTGTGGGGGGAGAAGGATTCGAACCTTCGAAGACATAAGTCAACGGATTTACAGTCCGTCCCAGTTGGCCGCTTTGGTATCCCCCCAACTAACATTTATACTCTATCAAAGTACTCCCCTTTTTCGGTTCTCCTTGAAAAAGGGAATGCAAAATTATACGCTTTTTTATTTTAATCAAATTTTTACCGTTAAATCTGGAATCATTTTTTCAAAGCATGTTTTTAACCTTCCGAGGCCCTTTTTCGCAGCCCAGGTTCATTGATTTTCATTATTATAGTGGCCTGGAAAATGATATGACCGATATGAAACTAAAAGTAGAAGTAAATGGGCGCAATGAGTTTCAAATTGCGGAACGTGAAGGGGGGGCATTCATCAATGGCGAAGAAACATCTTATAGCCTACACAAGAAGTCTTCTAATGAATTTCTCCTTTACCAAAATCAACACGTCTATCAGATCTCGGTAGTGGAGTCACATGACAGCACCTTGACCTTAAATATTAATGGAGAGGAATTCAGCGTAAGCACCAAAGATCACATTGCCCAAATCCTGGAAGACCTGGGAATGGACGTGATCACCAACGAGGTAATCAATGAAATCAATGCTCCAATGCCAGGCACCATCATCGATATAGCGGTGTCTGAGGGTCAGGAGATTCAGGAAGGAGATACCATTCTAATCCTGGAAGCCATGAAAATGGAGAACATCATTAAATCTCCTGTGAATGCCACGATTCAGAAAATACACATTGGAAAAGGTCAAAACGTGGAAAAAAATCAAGTTCTGGTATCTTTTTAAGGATCATGGGCGCTTGATATGGTAATCTTTATACTTTTGTGAAATTTTAATCAACAAACAATTATATAGCCCTGCATGAAATATAAAAGGATACTCCTCAAACTTAGCGGCGAAGCCCTCATGGGAGAAAATCAACATGGCATAGACCCCAACAGACTGGAACAATATGCTATGGAAATCAAACGAGTCCATGAAAAAGGCCTTGAACTGGCCATAGTGATTGGAGGAGGAAACATCTTCAGAGGAGTGGATGGAGAGAAGTCAGGAATAGACAGGGTACAGGGAGACTACATGGGTATGCTGGCCACTGTCATCAACGCCATGGCGCTGCAAAGTACGCTGGAAAAGCACGGAATGTACACCCGACTGATGTCAGGACTGAAAATGGAACAGGTATGTGAGCCTTTCATCCGACGAAGAGCGATTCGGCATTTGGAGAAAAATAGGATTGTCATCTTCGGTGCTGGTATAGGTAACCCATACTTCACCACGGACTCTACTGCCAGTCTGCGGGCCATCGAAACTGAAGCTGACGTGGTGCTAAAGGGCACACGAGTAGATGGAGTCTACACGGCTGACCCTGAGAAAGATCCTACCGCGACCAAATACACTCACGTGTCTTTTCAGGAGGCCTACGAAAAAGGACTGAGCATCATGGACATGACGGCTTTTACCCTTTGCATGGAAAACAATCTCCCAATTATCGTATTTGACATGAATAAGCCTGGAAATCTATTTGATATCATAGATGGAAAAGAGGTGGGTACTTTAATCAATTAACACAATGGAGGAAATCGACTTTTATTTAGATCACTCACAAGAAATGATGGACAAAGCAGTGAGCCACTGCAACTCCGAACTGGCCAAAATAAGAGCTGGTAAGGCCATGCCTAACATGCTGGATGGAATCACTGTGGAATATTACGGAGCAAGCACTCCGCTACAGCAAGTAGCCTCAGTGACCACACCGGATGCCAGAACTTTGAGCATAAAGCCCTGGGAAAAGAAGATGATCCCTGAAATAGAAAAAGCCATCATCAATTCTAACCTTGGTTTCAACCCTCAGAATGACGGTGAATTAATCAGGATCAACATACCACCCCTTACCGAAGAGCGCAGAATCTCATTGGTGAAGCAAGCCAAATCAGAGACTGAAAACGGCAAAATCAGTGTGCGAAATGTGCGCAAAGAGGTAATGGATTCGCTCAAGAAGCTCTTAAAAGACGGAGCCTCTGAAGATGCCATAAAAGGAGCTGAAGAGGAAGTGCAGAAGATCACAGATCTCCACACCAAAAAGCTGGATGACCTACTGGAGCTGAAGGAGAAGGATATAATGACCCTCTAAATTGACGGTCAAATAAACAGTTTACGTGCCTGAATCATTTCTTCCACACGTGCAGGCACCAAATATTTGATAGATCGGTTTGCTCTTATCATTTTCCTGATAAGGGTAGCCGATATGTCCATCTCCGGCGCTTCTATCAACCGCACATTTGAGTGCTCCGTCAAATCTGATTTCTGAGCATTGGGCCTGGGGTAAACAATCAGCCCATAGTGATCCAAAATTACCTGATGATTCTTCCACTTGGTGAACGAGCCCAGGTTATCCTCCCCGATAATCAGGGTAAAGCTATGATCGGGATGCTTTTCAGTCAATACGGCCAAGGTGTCCACTGTGTAGCTGGGCCTGGGCATCTGAAACTCCACATCACTCGCCCTGAAATGGTAGTCATCCTCAATGGCGGCCTGTACCAAATCATATCGGTCAAACTCGTGTAGGAGGTTCTTATTTTTTTTGAATGGATTTTGCGGCGATACGATAAACCATACCTGATCCAGCTCTGTAGACTGATGAGCCACATTGGCAATAATCAAATGCCCAACATGGATAGGATTGAAAGATCCGAAAAAGAGTCCAACTTTCATTTGAGGAAATCATTTACAACCTGCTCAGCTTCCCTGAAAGCGGTCTTCAAATCTCTATTGATCAGCTCATAATCGAATTTCTCAGCGTATTGCATTTCAGCCTCTGCTTTGCCGACCCTACGCTCCAACGATTCTTTGGTTTCTGTTTGTCTCTTCTCCAGACGCTCGCGAAGCACATCCACACTTTCAGCATTTACGAAAACAGAGAGTGCCCTGTCTCCAAGTGCTTCCTTCAGGTTCACCCCTCCAATGACATCCACATCAAAAATCACATGATAACCTTCTGACCAAAGACGCTCCACCTCAGCTTTGAGCGTACCGTAGAATACCCCGGGGTACACCTCCTGCCACTCATACAGCTCTCCTGCCTCAAGCTTCTTGCGAAAGTCTGCCTGCGAAAGGAAATAATAATCCTTTCCGTCTTCTTCCATACCAGCCCTTTTGGCACGTGTAGTCGCGGAAATCGAAAATTTCAAATTGGGAATGGTCTCGATGAGATGCTTTACAATGGTGGTCTTACCGGCACCTGATGGTGCACAGAAAATTACTGCCTTGCCTCGGCTCATATGATCAGGCTGATTGAAAAACTTTATTTCTTATAGCTTGCGCCAGGTCAGCCGGTACTTTTTGATTGGTAAGTTTACTTCGCAACAGTTCTCTGATTTGTTTCTCTACTTCGTACTGCTCGAAGCAAACCATGCACTTATGAATATGGTTCTTCAGATAAATCTCCTGCTCCTCAGTGGCTTCATTGTCCAACATTAGATGTAGATACTGGAGGCATTTCGCAAACTCATTACAATCATTCGATCCTTTCTTCTCAGAGTTGTCTGACATGGTGATGCAATTATTTCACAAACTAAATAAATAAATATTATTTGTAGCCCATTGTTAAGGCATATGACTTCAGTTTCTCCTTCAGAAGGTTTCTGGCCCTGTGCAATCTGGACCTGACAGTACCTATCGGAATGTCCAGAATCTTCGCCATTTCCTCATAAGTAAACCCCTCCAGATCACAAAGAATAATCACCGTTCGGAAATCAACGGCCAATGCATTGAGCGCATTGGACACCTCATCCCCGATCATATCCTTCACCGCATCTATCCTCAGGTCTACTGTTCTGCTTTCATCAACATCTTCCGAATTGTAGAAGTTCTCTACTTCCTGATAATCTACTTTGGCCGGTTGTTTACTCCGCTTTCTGAAATCATTGATGAAGCTATTTTTGAGAATTCTATATAGCCACGCCTTGGCATTGGTGCCTTGCTGAAAAGAGTTGATAAACCGATATGCCTTCATGAAAGTATCCTGAACCAGGTCCTTTGCATCGTCCTGGTCGAAGGTGAGCCTGTAGGCGAAATTGTACATAGCATCTAAATGAGGCAGAAACTCATTGTCGAAAATGTTTTTTCGTTCTTTATCGGAATACTTACGCCTGATTACTTGTTCCTCGCTCATTTCTTTAATCTCCTCTGTTTGCCTAATAATAAAATCGAACTCTACACCAATTTGTTTAAGGTCATTTCAATGTACCTACACCTTTTTACGATTACACTCTTCAAATAGTTTATACTTATTCTAAATAAGAATGAACTTATTTACCCAACAAAACGGAGTTACCTCGGTACTCATTAATTTACGCTCTCTGTATTTACAACCCGACGTATCCTCTGGATTTCTGAAAGGAATAAAATGAAGCTCTCCACCATCATCATTACCTACAACGAAGCGCAAAACATCGAGCGTTGCATTCGGAGTGTGCAGAAAGTATCTGATGAAGTGGTGATCCTTGATTCGTTCTCTACGGATCGTACACCAGACATTTGCAGAAACCTCGGTGTACGTTTTGAGCAAAAAGCTTACTTAAACCAAATTGATCAGAAAAATCATGTCCTCACCCTGGCGCAATACGATCATGTGCTTTCACTGGATGGTGACGAAGCCCTCAGTGAGGAGCTGGCAGGCAGTATACTTCATGAAAAAGATCTGGGGTTCCCGAACCAGGCCTATTTACTCAACAGGCTATCGTTCTATTGTGGGAAGTGGATAAGACATGGTGACTGGTATCCCGATTGGAAAGTGAGGTTATGGAATAAGCATGAGGCGCACTGGGGTGGGAGCAATCCGCATGACAGGGTTTTTCCTAGGAAAGGGATCAAACCTAAAAAACTTCAAGGGGATCTACTTCATTTCACTTTTTCAACGCTCCAGGAGCACCAAAGGCAGGTCAAAAAGTATGCAGAAATCAGTGCCACCACATACTTTGGCAGCAATAGAAAATTTTCACTCGCCCGCATGATCCTGAGCCCCATCACTTCCTTTGTGAAAAGTTATCTTTTTAGGGGTGGTTTTTTAGACGGCCGACACGGCTGGCAAATCATCAGACTGGCTATGATGGAGAAATATTTAAAATACAAGAAGCTTCATCAGCTTCAAAAAATGAAGCACTAGCCAATAAGCTCCGTAAAGTACGCTTCATACTCTGTGACTGTTCTTTCTACTAAAAATTTTTCAATGGCATCTTTATAGGCCCTATTCACAAATTGCTCTCGCAAAATCTCATCCTCCGCCAGCCGCTGAATTTTCACAGCCAAATCCCGAGAATCCCCATTGTCAAAAAGGAACCCATTCACGCCATCTTGTATAATATCGGGAATCCCACCGAATCTTGAACCAATCACAGGAACCCTGCTGAGCATGGCCTCTACCAGTGCCAGACCGAACCCATCCATATGTGAGGGCAACACATTCACATGGGCCAACTGCAGGTAATGAAGTGCCTCCTCATGGCTCACCACGCCTGTAAATAGGATGCGTTGTTTAGGGCTTTCACTGGCTAGCCATTCCGCAAAATCGCCCTCATTAATCCCTACAAATAAAATACTGTAATCCTCCGGAAGGTATTTCAGTGCGCTAATGATTTCTCCTTGCAGTTTTTTCCTACTGATACAACAGATGATCTTACCGGTCAGGCCATGTACCCTCCTGAGCTCCTCCACGTTCTCCTTCTTTACATTCAGCAAAAGATCCTCTGGAACGCCGTTGAATATTACTTTCAGGTGAGCTTCATTATAACCCTTTGCCAAAAAAATATCTCTCAATCCTTTGCTTACCATCACAATACCTGAAGTCCCGGCCGTATGAAACCATCGTTTGATCCACGGCTCATTTCGTGGCCTTTGCCTTCTGGTGAAAACAATTTTCACATCCAATGCGAATGCCCACTTAGCAAGAATGGTGAGGTTGCGGTCTTTCCCGCCCTGTGCATTGATGAGGTCGATCTGATGTTTTCTGACGATGCGACCAACTGCCCGGACGGAGGCCAAATCCAGATAGGACGCAAAAGGCACATCATGACATTCAACACTTCCCAGTCTCTGGACCAAATCCCAAAGTAAAGAGCCCCTCCTACAGGCCAGATGAACCTCATGCCCTTTTCGGGCAAGGCCTCTAACGAGATAATAAATAGAATGGGTAGATCCGGCTACTCCGCCCTGGCACGTGGTGAAGAGTATTTTCATGGCATAAAAAAGGCGGCCTTCCATTAAGAAAAGCCGCCTTCTAAGATATTTAAAGTTGAGCGATTAATATCGGTAAGTATCCGGTTTAAATGGCCCGGCCACTGTCACTCCAATGTACTCTGCCTGCTCCTGAGATAGGGTTTCAAGCTCCACTCCTATTTTGGCGAGGTGAAGCGCTGCTACTTTCTCGTCCAAATGCTTAGGAAGCGTATAAACGGCATTTTCATAATTCTTCACGTTGGTCCACAGCTCTATCTGAGCCAGTGTCTGGTTGGTGAATGAATTACTCATCACAAAAGAAGGGTGTCCGGTAGCGCATCCGAGATTCACCAGTCTGCCTTCTGCGAGAAGAATGATTTCCTTACCATCAATATTATACAAATCTACCTGAGGCTTAATCTCCACCTTGGTACTTCCGTAGTTTCCATTCAACCAGGCTACATCAATCTCATTGTCAAAGTGGCCGATGTTGCAAACGATCGTTTTGTCATGCATGAGTTTAAAATGCTCTCCTCGGATGATGTCTTTGTTACCAGTGGCAGTAACAATAATATCTGCTCTAGGCACAGCATCCACCATTCTCTTTACTTCATAGCCGTCCATAGCGGCCTGCAGCGCACAGATTGGGTCTATTTCAGTCACGATCACTCTCACTCCTGCGCCACGCAATGAAGCTGCTGAGCCTTTCCCTACATCGCCATACCCGGCAACCACGGCTACTTTACCAGCCAGCATGATGTCTGTAGCTCTCCTGATCGCATCTACCAAAGACTCCTTACAGCCATATTTGTTGTCAAACTTCGACTTGGTGACCGAGTCGTTTACGTTGATAGCAGGCATTGGTAGTGTCCCTTTTCTCATGCGCTCATATAGCCTGTGGACACCAGTGGTAGTCTCCTCAGAAAGGCCATTAATCCCTTCTACCAACTCAGGGTATCTATCCAATACCATATTGGTAAGGTCTCCACCATCATCCAAAATCATGTTCAGAGGCTTACCACCCTCAAACGCGAATAGTGTTTGCTCTATGCACCAGTCAAATTCCTCCTCATTGAGGCCTTTCCATGCAAATACCGGCACACCAGCCTTAGCAATCGCCGCAGCAGCGTGATCCTGTGTTGAAAATATATTACATGAAGACCAGGATACTTCAGCTCCCAACTCCACGAGGGTTTCTATCAAAACGGCCGTTTGTATGGTCATATGCAAACAACCTGCTATGCGGGCTCCCTTCAGTATTTTTGAAGGTCCGTATTCTTCTCGTAAGGCCATCAGACCAGGCATTTCAGCCTCTGCCAACCTTATTTCGTTCCGGCCATATTCGGCCAGGTTAATGTCTTTTACTTTGTAGTTCAGCTTTTCTTCAATCATGACTCAATTTTTACAAGCGCAAAATTAATAAATTAAAAGTATTGGGTTGTTAATAGAGGAATGCTATTTCCTTCACATCGAAACGCCTGACGATATTGTTTGTTTTGACTGTAAGCCTGCCAGTATCGTCAATGCCAATAATTTCGCCTTCAAATATCCCTTCTTTATCCCGGAAAGAGTGGATTTCTCCACGCCACCTCATCAGCTTGTAATAGGCCCCAAGAAGGCCTCTGGTATCTCCTGATTTCAATTTCAGGTAATACTTTTCCAACTGCTGAATGATCTGCTCCAGTAACTCCTCTAGTTCGCAAGTCACACCACTTTCCATCAGAATGGAAGTGGCGGTTGCAAGAGGAAAGTGGGATTGATTGACATTTACGCCTATTCCTACTACCGCATCTGCTATCACACCACCTTCAATCATGGTCTCTACCAAAATGCCCGAGATTTTTTTATCACCCACATAGACATCATTTGGCCACTTCAATTCAACTTTGTCACTTACCCTTGGGACTAAGGCATCTACCACTGCCAATCCTGAAATGATATTTAATAGATATGCCTGTTTGGGCAAGAGTACTTTTGGTGTCAGATAAATGGAAAAAAGAAGGTTTTTACCGCGTTCGCTCAGCCAGGCGTTGCCTCGTTGTCCTTTTCCAGCTATTTGGTGTCCGGTGTGTAATACATGACCCTCATTAAGGGTTTCGCGACGGATTCTTAGCAGCAGCTCCTCATTGGTACTGTGACATTCTGGCAGGAATTCGAGCATTTTGCCTAGAAATAGCGGTTTGGCAAAGTATTTATGCAAAGTATATTAGTATTTTTGAAGATAAAGTAAGACTAAAAAATGATTGAATGCAGGTAAAAACAAAAGAAGCAATTAATTCCAGTAAATTAAGTGAACTGGTGGCGCAGGGTATGGTGGAGAAGAAGGCTTCTGATGTAGTGGTGATGGATCTTCGGGAAGTGAAAAACGCTGTAGCGGATTACTTTATCATCTGTTCTGGAAATTCTGATACTCAAATAGATGCAATTGCCGATTCTATAGAGGATGAGGTCTTTAAGCATTCTACTCAAAATCCCTGGAAAAGAGAAGGAAAAGAAAGCCGAGAGTGGATCATCATTGATTATGTAGATGTAGTTGCTCATGTTTTCAATAAAGAAAAGAGAAAATTTTACGGTCTGGAGGAGCTATGGGGCGATGCTAAAGTCACCCAGATAGACAAAGAGAACTAATTCACCTTCTGAGCGTTGTACGAATTAAACTTTTACAAATAGATAATGGCGGATAAACCGAGACAGAAAAACCCACTAATGGGTGGAAAGCCAAATAAACCCAACTATCAACTACTGATTATAGTAGGCTTGATTACCGTGGTTTTTGGATTTACATATTTCAGCCGTAGTAACACCACAGTTTCAATCTCTGATAAGCGATTTGAACAGATGGTCTTAGCTAACGATGTGAAAAAGGTCGTTCTCATCAAAAATCAGGATGAGGTGGAGGTCACACTGAAACCAGAGGCCCTGCAGAACACCAAATACAAAATAGAGTTAGAGGAACAATCCCCGTTTTCTACCAATAGCGGACCTCATTATAAATTCAAAATTGTAGACCCAACAATCTTCAATCAGAAGTTTAATGAGCTGATGGATAAACTACCCAAGGATCAGCAAATCGGGTATGAAGTAGACGAGCGGCAGGACTTTACCACCTTTATCTTCAACTGGGGATTCCTATTCCTGATCATCTTCGGGTTCTGGTTTCTGATGAGAAGAATGACAGGTGGTGGTGGCCCCGGTGGTCAGATTTTCAATATCGGGAAATCAAAAGCGGCACTTTTCGATGCTGAAAATAAAGTCAAAATCACATTCAATGATGCCGCCGGTCTTGAAGAAGCCAAGGAGGAAATCAAAGAGATTGTTGACTTCCTTCAAAACCCAGGGAAATTCACGACACTGGGTGGCAAAATTCCGAAAGGAGCCTTACTTGTAGGCCCTCCCGGAACAGGTAAAACCTTACTTGCCAAAGCGGTGGCTGGTGAAGCTGGCGTGCCTTTCTTCACACTTTCAGGATCTGATTTCGTGGAAATGTTTGTGGGTGTGGGTGCTGCCAGGGTAAGGGACCTCTTTAAGCAAGCCAAAGAAAAAGCACCTTGTATTGTCTTTATTGATGAAATAGATGCCATCGGCAGATCCCGGGGAAAGGGCCAAATGCCAGGCTCCAACGATGAGCGAGAAAACACCCTCAACTCTCTGTTGGTAGAGATGGACGGCTTTTCCACAGACTCGGGAGTAATCATACTGGCGGCAACTAACCGTCCTGATGTACTCGATTCTGCCCTGCTGAGACCTGGTAGATTTGACAGACAAATCAGTATTGACAAACCAGATATTATTGGCAGAGAAGCTATTTTCAAAGTACACCTGAAGCCAATCAAGCAGCACGAAAATGTGGATGCTAAAAAACTGGCAGCACAGACCCCCGGGTTTGCAGGAGCTGAAATCGCCAATGTATGTAACGAAGCAGCACTCATCGCTGCCCGACGTGACAAAAAGGCCGTTGATATGGCCGATTTTCAGGATGCCATTGACAGAGTCATTGGTGGACTGGAGAAAAAGAATAAAATCATCTCTCCTGAAGAGAAAAAAATCGTGGCATATCACGAAGCAGGTCACGCCGTGGCGGGTTGGTTTCTGGAGCATGCAGACCCCTTGGTAAAAGTGAGTATCGTGCCACGTGGTGTAGCCGCGCTGGGATATGCGCAGTATCTACCCAAAGAGCAGTTTCTCTATCAGACCGAGCAGCTCATGGATGAGATGTGTATGGCACTGGGTGGCAGAGTGGCAGAGGATTTGGTTTTCGGAAAAATCTCTACTGGCGCGCTCAGCGATCTCGAAAGGATCACCAAACTGGCCTACAGCATCGTCACTGTGTACGGTATGAATGATAAGATCGGGAACGTCTCGTTTTACGACAGTAAACAATCAGAATATAATTTCACCAAACCATATTCTGATGCCACGGCTGAGCTGATAGATAAGGAAGTGAAGAGCCTCATAGATCAGGCCTACGCCCGCACCAAGGAGCTGCTTAAAGAAAAAGGCAAGGAACTGGAGATCATAGCGAAGGAGCTGCTTGAAAAAGAGATTATTTTTCAGGGTGATCTTGACAGGCTGATTGGTAAGCGTCCTTTTGAGAATCAAACTACCTATGAGCGGTTTACTAATAATAAAAATGTAAACGACGAAAGGGATGAACAAGAGGCACTTGAAAAGCTAGAGGCTGAAAAAGCGAAGCAAGAAGAGCTGGCTAAGCTGAAAAGCAACGTAATCCAGGAGGTACAAAAAGAAGATGGTGCGGTAGACACCGAAACAGAGGAAGAACTGGAGGACAAAAAGCAGTCCTAAAAACATAAATACATTGCTTAAATTGGGAGCCCTAAAAGGCTCCCTTTTTTTATGGACTTACAGTTTTCTGATTTAGACCCTCAAAAAAAAATATACTTCGCCAGTGATTTTCACCTGGGAGCTCCAGATAGGATATCCAGCATGGAACGGGAGAAGAAAATCGTGCGATGGCTCACTGAAGTGAGCTCACACGCCGCTGGTATCTTCCTGGCCGGAGACCTGTTTGACTTCTGGTTTGAGTACAAGCATGTAGTCCCCAAAGGGTATTTGAGGTTTCTGGGTAAACTCGCCGAAATCAAAGACAAGGGTATCCCAATCATCATTTTCACCGGTAATCATGACCTGTGGATGGCGGACTACCTTACCCGGGAGCTGAACATTCCCATCATTCACCAACCTCAGTCTTTCCAGATCGGCCCTCATATCGTGCATATTGGCCATGGAGACGGTCTGGGGCCGGGTGATAAGAAATTCAAATTTTTCAAGAAAATATTCACCAATGGCCTGGCTCAATGGGCCTTTAGATGGCTCCACCCCGACCTAGGCATCTGGCTTGCCAACAAATGGTCTGACCACAGCAGAGATACCTGCTCCGATCCCCCTTTTAAGGGAGACGAGGAATGGCTG
This sequence comes from Marinoscillum sp. 108, assembly GCF_902506655.1. NCBI lineage: Bacteria > Pseudomonadati > Bacteroidota > Cytophagia > Cytophagales > Reichenbachiellaceae > Marinoscillum > Marinoscillum sp. 108. Next base: position 672,861 of record NZ_LR734817.1, read on the forward strand.
ATCCAATATTGCAAGGAAATAGAAGCCAAGACTCATCATGATTTTTACATTTTTGGACACAGACACCTGGCGATAGAAGCACCCATCGGTACCCATTCTACTTATTTCAACCTTGGGGAATGGATCAACGGTAGCACCTACCTTGAGATGACCCAGGACAAAGCAACCTTAAAAACCTTTGAAAACTAAAGTCCTGATCTACACCTTATTATTACAGTTGAGCATGAGCTGTCTCGCTCAGGAGTGGACGCATGTCAAAACCATAAAGCTCAAAAATGAAATCACTGCACAGTCTGTAGATACGGACGGGAAGATATACCTCGGTACGATGGCCGGAGATATGCTTCGCTATGATCAGGATGGAAACGAGACTGAGCTCTACTCTGCTGTTGGTAATTTCCCTGTGACACTGATCAGCGCCTGGAACCGATTTAAGGTATTTCTTTTTTTTAAAAGTCCTCAACAATTCATTTTCTTGGACCGCTTCAGCACATCTCCCATCACCTATTCGCTTGCAGACTATCAGCGTCCCTTGGTAACCCTTTGTGCTCCCGGCATTGACAATAGCGTATGGGCACTGTCAGCAGACTACAATGAACTGAGAAAATACAACATTCAAAACTCCAATGTACTCCTATCTAATCCCTTACAAATAAACCTGAGTAACGCTAGTTACATGCAAGCCTATCAAAATCTAGTGCTCATCAGCGATACTCAGCAGGGCCTTCATTTTTTCGATCAGTATGGAAATTTACAGTTCAGCCATCCCGAAAAAGGTGTCTCCTATTTTCAGGTCATCAATGACCAATTGGTCTTTTTGGCCGGAGCATGGATTACTACAATTGATGTTTTTCGCCCGGGAAACATCACCAAAATAAAAGCCCCACTAGGGGGCTTTAATAATGTGCTGAAATGGGGGGATCGATATTACTTTATCGGAAAAGATCAGGTGTTGATCTACCAACTTACGTTATGACCCTCTGTACAATTCCAAAATTTTCTTTCTAAAAACGATGCTGTACTTGGAATTAATGAGCTCCAGTTCGGCCCTATTCTTGTTATTCAGGCTTTCCAAATAGGTATAAAAATCAGTATTTCCCGTCTCAAACCGCTTTTTCATAAACTCGAAGGTCTGTGTGGTAGCCGCCAGGTTTTCCTTAGCAGAGATGTAGGTGTTCTGGGCCGAAACCAAATCCAGATAAGCAGTTTGTACCAGGTTGGTGATCGTGTTCATAGCCTGCGATACCCCCAATTCGGCATTGGCCATTCCCACTTTGGCAATCTGAATACTATTGCTGGTTTGGTATCTGGAAAAGATGGGGATGTTCAATGAAAAATTCACATACTCAAATTCGTTAAACTCCATCTGTCTGGAAAAACTGGCATCCGGTTCAAAGTCGCCATTGGTGGGGTTTCGGGCTCCGTTAGATGAATAGTTAGATCCTATTCTTCCGAAAGCCGTAATCGTAGGGTACAATTGGGCTTTGGCAGACTTAAACTGATACCTCGACGCTTCGTAGGAGGAGCTTGCCGCTTTCAGTGCCGGGCTACTGCTCAGCGTTTCTTCCAACACTACCTCAAACGGATCTGCCTCGAGCAGGAGCTCGTCTTCCTGCACATCATAAGCCTGCACTTCTACCTCGCCATCATTGGGATTGAGCTGCATGGACTGAAACAGAGTAAGCAAATCTCTTCTCAGGGTATTTTCCAGATTGTTGAGCGTCAGTTTTTGATTGGCCAGCTGCCCCTGAAAATTGTATACTGACTCCAAATTACCCACACCCACAGATTCTCTTTTCTTCTCTCTCTCCAGTTGTGCTTCCAATAGCTCCACACGCTCTCTGGCTATTTTAATGTTCTCTTTGTCCAAAATCACACTGAGGTAGTAAGCCAAAATATTACTTTCCACATTGATCTCTGTATTCTTAATGGTCTCCGATGCAGCGACCAGTTCATGTTTCCGCTGACTCAGTTGAAAATGGTTTGAAAAACCATTGAACAAGACCATGCTGGAAGAAATATTGGGAGCAGAACTACTTGTGGTCTCAGATACCTGGCGAGCCGCATTAGGATCAAAGAAGTTACCGAAGAAATAGTCATAATTCACCCCGGCTGATATCGAAGGGAAAAAATTCATGATGGATTGTAGCCGATTAGATTCAGCCATGAGCTGACTATTGCGCGCCTGCTTCAACTGAATATTTCTCTCCAGTGCGGTCTGGATGCAGTCATCCAACGTGAGGACGGTCACCTCTTCTGTATCCTGTGCATGGGCCAGTACAGACATAGTAATCATCATGAAAATCAAAGTCTTCCTCATTTTCAGTTTATTTAGATCAAAAAAAGGCCGTCCAAAGAGGATCGGCCTTGAGCATACAAAAAGTGAATTAAACTAAAGCGTTGTCTTTGGCATTCATGTTTTCTGAAACGATCTGTCCGTCAAACAAGTGAATAACCCTGTGTGCGTACTCAGCATCCAACGGAGAGTGTGTCACCATTACTACGGTGGTCCCGTTTTCATTCAGTTCGGTCAGTAGGTTCATTACCTCCTGTCCGTTGGCAGAATCCAGATTACCTGTTGGCTCATCCGCCAGAATCAGTTTAGGCTTGGCCACCACAGCTCGCGAAATGGCCACACGCTGCTGCTGACCACCAGATAACTGTTGTGGAAAGTGATTTCTACGGTGCATGATCTTCATCTGCTCCATCACTTCTTCCACCCGCTTCTTGCGCTCAGAAGATGAGTATTTCAGATAAATAAGGGGAAGCTCAATGTTTTCATAAACCGTCAACTCATCAATCAAATTGAAGCTCTGGAACACAAAGCCGATGTTGGCCTTTCTAAGCTCCGCTCTTTTTCGCTCAGAGTAGGTTGAGATTTCCTGATCTGTAAAATGAAACTCCCCTTCAGATGGGTTGTCCAATAAGCCCACAATGTTGAGCAAAGTGGATTTACCACAACCAGACGGGCCCATTATGGCCACAAATTCACCTTTTTTGACCTCCAGGTTCACACCAGCCAGGGCTGTTGTTTCTATTTCGTCTGTATAGTAGAACTTCTTCAGTCCCACAGTTTTGATTAACGCTTCAGAGTTTTCCATTGTCTAAAATTTTATTTTGTATGTCGATTAGGTTTATTATTTAAATACTAGTTTGTCTTTGTCGTCGTAGCCTTCGTAAGAAGAGACTACTACTTTCTCGCCAGGTTGCAAGCCTTCTATGACTTCATAATATCTTGGGTTCTGTCTGCCCAGCCTGATTTGTCTTCTTACGGCCTCTGATTCATCAGCGGTCAGCACGAAAATCCAATTGCCTCCGGTGGTTTGATAGAAGCTTCCTCTTGGTATCTGTACTGCGGTAATATTTTCACTCAACTGCAACCTGATCTGCAGGGTCTGGCCTCTTCTGATACCCTGAGGGATGGTGTCAGTAAATACCATATCCACAGAAAACAGACCATTAGCCACTTCAGGGTATACTTTCGAAATCTGCAGCGTATAAGAACCTCCCGCGAAATCAAAAGTACCTGAAAGACCCTGATAAATTCTGGCAATGTAGTGTTCGTCTATCGCTGCCCTTACTTTGAAGCCATTCAGGTCGTCGATCTGCCCAATGTTCTGTCCAGGAGAGATGGATTCGCCCACTTCCGCATTCACAGTACTCAGGCTCCCTGATATAGGTGCTTTGAAGTACAGGTTATCCAGATTCTTCTTGATCATTTCCAGATTATCTCTGGTCCGATTGAGGGTAGATTCGGCCTGTGCTATCTGTAGTCGGGCATTCAGTGAATCAAACTTGGCTGACTCTATCTGAATAACCTTACTGTCAATCAGTCGATCATAAGCCCGCTTCAAATTCAGATACTCTTGTTCAGAAATGATCTTTTCGTCATAGAGCTCCTGTCCTCTGACATACGCATCTTTAGCTTCATCGATCTGGTAATCAAGCTCTATAAGGTTGCGTTTCAGTTCAAACTGGTTCCTCTTCAGGCTCAACTTGGTGTTTTCCAGGCTGTTCATCAGGATAAATGCCTGAGTCTCTTCCCGCACGAAGTTTTGCAATAGGTCATTGTTTGAAAGCTTCAGAATAGTGTCACCTTTGTCCACCAATATCCCACCTTCGTAATATTTCTTCTCTACCACGCCACCTTCTATCGCATCCAGGCGAATCGTTTTGATGGGCATCACAGAGCCATCCACAGGAATAAACTCTCTGAATTCACCCTCCATCACAGTGGCAATGTTCACTTTCTCACGTTCCACATTCAGGCGGGAGCCGCCATCGGCAAAAATGAAACTGTATAAAATGAAGATGACGAACACACTGGCTCCACCCCAGGTAGCGATACGCTTTAACGTCCACTTTTTCTTTTGAATCTTTCGGTCCATATTCTTTGTCTAGTCTGTCCCCCCTATGCCAATTAAAGTGCCAATGATTGTAAATTGCTGAAATATAACGAGTTAGGGGATTATGGGATTATGAAGCATCTGTGCGCTTGTACAAAATGGAACAGGAAACTGTCCGCAAGCGGGCATAAAAAAAGGTTCAATCCGCTCCCGGACTGAACCTAAAGGTCAAAAACTCAAAATAAAAGAACTAATAGATATCAAAAATAACCTTTTTTATGACAATTCAAAGTTTTAAACAAAGTGTCATAGGAAAAGTTGATAGTATTACTATTATATTTATAAGTAAAAACACTTAGTATGGTGGTATTACAATTGGTACTCAATAAAAATCTCTATTCAAAAGATCCCCAGTCTTCAGAATTGGGGCAACGGATTACCGAGCACAGTATAGAAATGATCCACCAACTGGGATTCGAAGGGTTCACCTTTAAAAAGCTTTCTGACAGGATAGATTGCACCGAAGCTTCCGTGTACAGATACTTTGAAAATAAGCACCGACTTTTAGTTTATCTCATCACCTGGTATTGGGCGTGGCTGGACTATCGGATCGAATATGAAACGCATAATCTGGAAGATCCAAAGACAAAACTCAGCCGTGCGCTACGGATCATTACCGAGAAAAAGATGAAAGATCCAGCCTTTCCTGATATCAATGAGGAAGCGCTGCATAAAATTGTGATTGCCGAGTCGCACAAAATATATCTTGCCAAGCAGGTGGATGAGGATAATAAAGACGGTTTTTTCAGAGGATACAAGTCTCTATGTAAAAAGATCGCTGAGTTTATCACAGAAATAAATCCGTCTTACCCGTACCCCAGTACCATTGTAAGCACGGCAATGATGGTGGCCAATCAGCAAATATTCTTTGCGGAACACCTGCCTTCACTCACTGAGCTTAGTAAAGAGGACGATCCATATATGGCCAATTACGAATTTCTGAAATCAATGATCTTTCAAACTATTGAAGCATGAATAATCATCAGATCATCAAAGTAATCCAGGAGTGTGCAGGTTACTTAAATCTAGAAGTGTCAAGTGATGTTGTTCAATCTCTGGAGAGGAACTTCAGGGAGTATGATAACCTCGATCTCATTGAGTTCATTCGGGATACGGTGGAGTCGGGAAATGATTGCGGCATTATTTTCCTGGAGAAGCACCTCAAAGAATCCCTTTTTCTGAAATCCATGAGTAGCCACAGTGCTCCGGTCATGGTATTTGCCAAAGACGATGAGCTGGCTCCGGTCCTCATCACTCGAAAAGGAAAAAAATACCTCTTCACAAAAATACGGGAAGAGGGAGTGGAAAAGTGGGAAGGGGATGATCTGACAGCACTGGACATGGCCTGTACAGAAAAACTTGAAGTCATTTTTCTGGCCATTTTTGATCATCAAAGTTTGGTGAGCTCAGACAAGGATTATCTGGATAAGACCCCGGTCTCTGCTGTCTACCGACTATACAAGCTACTCGCCGCTGAACGTCAGGATATCCTGTATGTCTACATCTATGCCGCTCTCATAGGACTACTGGGATTAAGTCTGCCTCTTGGTATACAAGCCGCAATAGAACTGATCAGCGGGGGCGTGCTCTTTAGTTCAGTCTATGTGCTCATAGCATTCATCATCCTGGGTGTCATTGCCACGGGGGTGCTGCAGGTATTTCAAATCACCATTGTGGAATACCTGCAAAGAAGGGTATTTACCAAAGCAGCTTTTGAGTTTGCATTCAGAGTGCCTCGAATACAGATGGAGTCTGTGCTAAATCTCCACATGCCTGAATTGATGAACAGGTTCTTTGATGTGATCACTCTTCAAAAAGGTCTACCAAAGCTGCTAATCGATCTATCCACTGGTATCATTCAAATCATATTCGGACTGATCTTGCTGTCATTTTACCATCCCTTTTTTGTGTTTTTTGGTCTGGGGCTTTTGGGCACTCTATTCAGTATCTTCTATCTCACAGGTCCACAGGGACTGAAATCAAGCATTGTAGAATCTAAGTATAAATACAAAGTCGTCTATTGGCTGGAAGAAATGGCTCGCACCTTATATTCTTTCAAGCTGTCAGGTAACACTAACCTTCCGATCAAAAACACCGATTTGAATGTAAACAGCTACCTCAAACATCGGAGTGCTCATTTCAAAGTACTGATCAAACAATACTCCTTCATTCTACTCTTTAAAGTGGTAGTGACAGGCGGCCTACTGATCATAGGAACTATCCTCGTCATCAATCGGGAGATCACTTTAGGTCAATTCGTAGCTTCAGAGGTGATCATCATCCTGATCATCAATTCGGTAGAGAAAATCATCATGTATATGGATGTGGTCTACGACATGCTCACGGCTGTTGATAAAATTGCCCAGGTAACAGACTTACCTCTGGAGCCTTCAGGGGGAATTGACATTCCCGCGAGCCAACTCAATGAAAAAGGGCTTTCGGTAGAAATAAAAAACCTTCAATATACCTACCCAGACAGAGATCATCCTTCGATCTCAGACATCAATCTCAGTATAGCTCCAGGCGAAAAAATTTGTATCTCGGGAGGGGGCAACTCTGGCAAAACCACCCTCACCAATGTGATCGCCGGCATACACACCAAATACGAAGGAGTGATCACCTACAACCGTTATAATCTGAAGGATCTTGACAGAACCCATCTGAGAGATCAGATTGGTAAAAATGTATCTCAGGAAGACATCTTTGAAGGAACCATACTTGATAATATCCTGGTAGGTAAGCCCTTTTCTAATATGAGTATGGCCATGGAAGCTATGGACAAAGTTGGGCTCATGGACCAAATCCATGAATGGCCGGAAGGATTCAACACCCCTATTCGAAGTGCCGGGAAAGGGTTTAGTAGTTCTTTTATCAACAAACTGATACTGGCCCGCTGTCTGGCCAAGCAGCCCTCCCTTCTCATCCTCAACGACTTCTTCAATAGCGCACAAAAACATGAACGACTCAAACTAATAGAAATACTCACCAATCCGGAAATACAGCGAACACTCATAGTGGTATCAAACGATCCCCTCATTATGGCCGCAATGGACAGGGTGATCTATATGGATGCAGGTAAAATCATCGCTGATGACACCTTTGAAAACGTCTTGAAAAACGAAAATATTCTTAAAAATATCTACTGAGATGCTGAATATAACTGACGATAAAATAGACGATATGTTGGAGGAAGGGGATTTTTACTCCCTCCATACCCTAAAAACACCAGGTATGGGGCGTCTTCTGGCGAAGGTCAGCCTAACCTTAGTGGTATCCGCCTGTCTTTTCCTGTTTTTACCTTGGCAGCAAAACATTCGGGGCTCAGGCAAAGTGACCGCACTCAACCCTCAAAATCGGCCTCAAACCATTGAAAGCGCAATCTCAGGAAGAATAAAAGTCTGGAAAATAAGTGAAGGTCAGCATGTAACCCAAGGGGACACCATCCTTACCCTATCGGAGGTTAAGGATAAGTACTTTGACCCAAATCTACTGACACGGCTTAGCCAACAGCTGGAAGCCAAGGAACAGGGGCTTGCCGCCAAAATGTCCAAAAAAGAAGCTCTGGAAAGGCAAATCATCGCCCTGCAAGAGACTCGCGCTATCAAGCTGCGCCAGGCCAGAAATTATTTCCAGCAAAGCATTCTTAAGTTGGAAATTGACAGTATCGCTTTTGAATCTGAAAAAATTCAATTCGCCAACTCCGAGAATACTTTCGATCGAAACCAAAAACGCTACCAGGCAGGTAACATCACGCTCACAAAATTTCAGGAAATAGAATCCAAGTTTCAGGCGAGCAAAGCCAAACTGATCTCAGCAGAAAATAAATGGCTTCAAAGCAAAACCGAACTTATCAACTACCGCATCAGCATAGCCGGTACCGAAGCGGAATATCAGGATAAGATAAGCAAGGCACAGTCTACAGTGAGTGAAACGCTAGCGGATATACATGCCACGGAAGGTGAGATTGCTAAAATCAAAAACGAATTTTCCAATATGGAAATTCGAAATCAGCAGTACCAAATTATTGCTCCCCAAACGGGCTACATTGTACGGGCCCTCAAGGCCGGAATAGGAGAAACCATCAAAGAGGGTGAAGCTGTGGCGACCATCATTCCAGATAGCGACGACCTGGCAGCCGAAATGCACGTAAGAGCAATGGATCTGCCATTCATCAGCACCGGACGTAAGGTGAGGATCGAGTTTGACGGCTGGCCATCGCTGCAGTTTTCTGGCTGGCCCAATGCATCGGTGGGGACTTTCGGCGGAATAGTCAGTGTCATAGATCGGGTAGACAGCAAGCCAGGATCTTTTAGAATACTTGTGGCCCCCGATCCAGATACTGAAGCCTGGCCCGAGCAAATCAGAATGGGCTCAGGCATAAAGGGCTGGGTCATGCTCAACGACGTACCTATCTGGTTTGAGCTATGGAGGCAACTCAATGGCTTCCCTCCCAGCATCTATGAAAATCAGCAAACCACGACAAATACTTCCAAAAAATGAGGCTTAAATGGATCATTCTCTTCCTGCTGCCAACATTCACAGGGTTCTCTCAGGCGCCTGATTCCGCGGCTCTAAGCCTGGGTGATATCTTCGCGATAGCCAAGGCCAACCATCCCATCATCAGACAAGCCAAATTGCAAGATGACATGGCCGTAGCTGAGCTCCTATATACGAAAGGACAATTTGACCCGAAGGTTCAATCCAATTACAATGTCAAAAACCTCAACGGAACGAAGTACTACCAAAAGTTTAATAACGCACTTAAAATACCCACCTGGTTTCCGCTTGATCCGAAATTCGAAGTTTACAGAAATCAGGGAGCATATCTGAACCCGGAGAGCTATGTGAGCAGCAGCCAGGACTACTGGCAAGTCGCCGCTGGTGTAAGCTTACCTATTGGAAAAGGGCTCTTTATAGATGAAAGAAGAATGCTGGTGACTCAGGCCCGACTCTACTCCGGGCTGGCTCAAGCCGAAAAAATAAAGCTTATCAACAAGACGCTACTTACCATATCCAAGTCCTACTGGGACTGGTATTTGGCTTACAAAAAATATGAGCTCACTTCATCTGCCATTGAAATAGCCCGGGAGGTGTTGGCCAGGACTCAACTGGATTACGAATTTGGAGAGGCCGCTGTAGTGGACACCATTCAGGCCAAAATCACTTATCAAGGTCGCCAAACTGATTTTGAAAAGGCTAAGTTAGAGCTGTTACAGTCGCAGTTGGCACTTTCGGTCCACCTCTGGAGCGAAGAGGGGATTCCACTGGAGCTTTCAAGCGGCTCCTTCCCGGTCTCAGAAGATACTGACTTCATGGTGCCATCAGATTCAGGCTTTCAAATACTGGTGGCATGGGCACTCAATAACCACCCGGACCTGCAAAAGCTCAGTACCAAAAGAGACCAACTCGAAGTGGAGCAAAGGTGGAACAAAGAAAGTCTGAAGCCAGAGCTGAATTTGAGCTATTCGCTAATCGATGCACCGTTCAATGCCGACGGATTCGAGTCCCCAGACTGGGAGAATAACTACAAACTTGGTGTGGATTTTAGCATCCCCATCTTGCTCAGAAAAGAACGCGGGAAAATACAAAAAAACAGAGTGTACCAAGAGCAAATTGAATTTGAAATGTCTCAAACCAGACTGACCCTTAGCAACCAGCTCCAAAGCACTTATGCCGAACTCAAGACCAACCAGACCCTTGCTCAACAATTTTCGAATATGTCCCAAGGGTATCGGCAGCTATTTGAAGCGGAGATCTTTAATCTGGAAAGCGGAGAAAGCGATCTCTTCAAATTGAACATCCAGCAGGAAAAATACATCGGTGCCCAGATCAAAGCCCTTGAAGCTTTGGTGAAGTTTGAAAAAATGAGGTACCAGCTGCCTTACGAGGTAGGGCTACCCAATCTTTCCTATCAAGTATTGTACGAATAAGGACACCTCATGAAATAAGTGTACATTTACGGACAAGCAAAAACTCCGAAAATAGCCTTGCATCCAAAACTGATCACTTTTTCTTAGTTGGCATAGTTTCTGGCTTTCATTAGGTGTAATTTTCAAATCAATACACAAAACACTGCTACCCGTGGATAAAGAACTAGGTAAAATTTTAATAATCGATGATGATGAGGATGTGCTGTTGGCAGCCAAAATGCTTCTGAAGAAACATGCCAAAGAAGTCCTGATAGAAAAGAATCCAAAGAAAATCCCTTTTCTGCTCAACAACGACACTTATGACCTGATTTTGCTGGATATGAACTTCAGCAAGGATATCACGAGTGGAAAGGAAGGTTTTTACTGGTTGGAGCAGATTTTGGATAAAGACCCACAGGCCGTAGTGGTGCTCATTACAGCTTTTGGCGATGTGGAAATGGCGGTGAGGGCCCTGAAGGCTGGTGCCACTGATTTTGTGCTCAAGCCATGGCAAAATGAAAAATTGATTGCCACACTCAATAGTGCCGCCAAACTAAAGGAGTCTTATAAGGAGGTCTCACAACTCAAGCAAACCAGCAAGCAGCTGCAGGAAGACAGCAACCTGGCTTTCAAGAACATCATAGGTGAGAGCAACGAGATCAAAGAAGTCTTCAAAATCATCGATAAAGTAGCCGGTACGGATGCTAACATTTTGATCCTGGGTGAGAACGGTACCGGTAAGGAGCTTATCGCCAGAGCTATTCACCAAAAATCTTTGAGAAAAGACAATGTATTCATTGGGGTAGACATGGGTGCCATCACCGAAAGTTTATTCGAAAGCGAGTTGTTCGGTCATAAAAAAGGGGCCTACACAGATGCCAAGGAGGATCGTGCAGGACGGTTTGAGATCGCCAACAATGGCACCCTTTTTTTGGACGAGATTGGCAACCTGAATATGCCGCTCCAGTCCAAACTACTCACCGCTCTGCAGAAGCGTGAAGTCACACGGATCGGCAGCAACCAGTCACTGCCCATAGACATCCGACTCATCTGTGCCACCAACATGCCTATCTATGAAATGGTAGGAGAAAGCACCTTCAGACAGGATTTACTTTATCGTATCAATACCGTAGAAATCCATTTGCCCCCGTTGAGAGACCGGTTGGATGACATCCCTTTGCTGGCTAATCATTTTCTGGAAACCTACAATCAGAAGTATCGAAAGAATATTTCCAAGATTGCTCCAAATACGATCAAAAAACTCCAAAAATACAGCTGGCCCGGTAACATCAGGGAACTCCAGCATGCCATTGAGCGAGCGATCATCATGAGTGACACGGAAGTCCTAAGCCCGGATGATTTCTTCTTTTTGGCCCAAAAGCCAGAAAACAATAACACCGTAGAAGCTGATAATTTCAATCTGGATGAGGTAGAAAAAAATGTGATCCAGCGCGCCGTGAACAAGCACAATGGAAACATCTCGAAAGCAGCAAAAGAACTGGGTCTGACCAGAGCCTCACTCTACAGAAGGCTGGAGAAATATGGGTTATAACAAATTTCGATATCAACTAATAGGCCGGGTAATCCTGCTCGGCCTCACCATCTTTCTGTTTGCCAATCTCTTTTATACCGAGAGTTATACATTCAGTAAAATTCTCATATTCCTGCTCATTTGTGTGCAGGGGTATTACCTCTTTTATTCTCTGGAAAAGTCCAATAGGGAAATCATTGGTTTTTTACAAAGCATCAAATGGGACGACTTCTCGCACACTTATCCGGAGCGAAAGGAGGGGTCGAGCATTGATGAACTTTACAATGAGTTCAACGCTGTAATCAAAAAATTTCGAGAAATCAGGGCCGAAAAGGAGGCCAGCTATCAGTACCTCAAAACCATCGTTCAGCATGTGGGGATAGGCATTGTTACATTTGATGCTCAGGGCGAAGTACAGATCATCAACACCACGGCGCGCACCCTTTTGGGTGTAAAACACCTCAAAAACATCAAACAGCTAAAGGTTATCAACGAGGAACTGGTAACAACGCTTCGGGAGCTTCGCACCGGAGGAAGGGATCTGGTGAAAATCTCCAAAACGGATGAGGACGAAATACAGCTGGCCATCTATGCGATTGAATTGTCCCTGCGAGGTAAAGAATTCAAGCTGATCTCCCTCCAAAACATCCAAAGTGAGCTGGAAGAAAAGGAAATGGAAGCCTGGCAAAATCTGATTAGGGTACTCACCCATGAAATCATGAATTCTGTCACCCCGATCTCCTCACTGGCACGCACCATAGAATCGGAGATGGAGGAGTGGCTCGATAATGGGCAGGACATCAATCAGATCAACAATGAGCAGATTAGTGACTTCCACACTGCCCTACACACCATCCACAGGAGAAGTGAGAGTCTGATCAAATTTGTGGGTGATTTTAGAAATATGACCCATATCACGCTCCCCAACCTGTCTCAGGTATGTATCAAAGAGCTAATCGGGCATGTGGTTTCGCTACTCAAACACGATTTTCAGCAAACCGGGGTGCAGTTAGTGCAGGACGTACCTGATTCGCTTTGCATTCAGATAGACGAACAGCAAATAGAGCAGGTAGTCATCAATATTGTGAAAAATGCCATTCAGGCACTTGGAGAAGTAGACGATGAAGACATCCAAAAAACCCTGTGGATCAAGGCTTCTGAGCGGCCAGAGGGCGGTGCACTCATTTCCATCAGAGACAATGGGCCTGGCATCGAAGAGGAAGCGCTCAAAAAGATTTTCATCCCATTCTACACCACCAAGAAAAGTGGATCCGGAATTGGGCTGAGCCTTTCCAAACAGATCATGAGAAATCATCGTGGGTCCATAGCTGTACGCTCTGTGATCAATGACGGTACAGAATTTACCCTGAAATTCTCTCAGTAAATCACTATCTTAATTTCTCAATCCGAAACCATTGAAATACATCTTCATCATACAAGGCGAAGGCAGAGGTCACATGACCCAGGCACTTTCACTCGCTAAAATACTCAGGCAAAATGGCCATGAAATCACCAGGGTAATTGTGGGAAAAAGTGAGCGCAGGTCCATTCCACAGTTCTTCACTGACAAAATTGGCACCGAGGTGGTGCCACTGGAAAGTCCAAATTTTGTCACAGACAAGCAGCAGAAGTCCGTAAAACCCTTTCGGACGATAGTCTATTCCCTGCTCAAAGCTCCCATTTACAAGAAATCAATGGATCGGATGGATGAGATCGTGCGTGAAGATGAGCCCGATGTAATTGTCAATTTTTACGATTTCCTGGGTGGGCTTTATAATTTTTCACGGCGACCTAAGGCGTTGTTTATCTGTATTGCGCACCAGTACCTCATTAGTCATCCGGAATTTGATTTTCCTCCAAAGAGAAAACTGGATAAACTCTCTCTACAAATGGGAAATAAAATCACCAGCCTGGGGGCCAACAAGATATTGGCGCTCTCCTTTCAGCCGTTTCAGGATGTACCAAAGAAAAAGCTGTATGTAGTGCCCCCATTGCTCAGAGATGAGGTAAAAGAGGAGCAGGTAACCAGCGGAGATCATTTTCTGGTCTATATGGTTAACCCCGGATACTCAGCTGAGGTAGAAAAATTTCATCAAACCTACCCAGAGCAGGCCTTGCATTGCTTTTGGGACAAAAAAGAGATACCGGAGGAGCACCAAATAGATGCCACCCTTACCTATCACCAGCTCAATGATGAGAAATTCATCTCTAAAATGGCCAGCGCAAAAGGATACGTCACCACTGCGGGCTTTGAGTCAGTATGTGAGGCTATGTATATGGGTAAGCCTGTACTGATGGTGCCTGTGCAAGGCCACTATGAGCAGGCCTGCAATGCCGTGGATGCCATGAAGGCCGGGGCGGGTACTTTCAGTGAATCTTTTAATATTGAAAAGCTGTATCAATATCTACCCAATCATGTCGATATTAGTCGACCATTCCAGCAATGGGCAGACCAGGCAACCGAAATGTTTCCCAAACACCTGAAGTAATGGCCATCATCAGCAAGAAAAAAATTCCCTATAAGATCAGCACAAGGCTGAGGGCATATCTGAATAAGTATGACCGGGAAATTGCCTTGCCCATCGCATATGACTCACTCCTGAGGTATGACAATTCCATACCCTTGTATGACAGAAATGGTAACGATACCCTGTGGGAGACCGTGCTATATCCGCAAGATGATATGGCGGATATTTATTTTGCGCTGAAAAAAATCTACTCCATCATGAAAGCAGATGGTGACGTGGGAGTCATGGACCACCTTTTCATTGACCGGGTAGATTTGTGCGTCTACGGCAATACACAACCCTTTCGAGTGAGGATCGTCAATCGCATCAACGACAACTTTGACTATTTCTATATCAAAAATGCTGACGCTTCCCGTATCTACGGCTTGGAACTTGAGCACTTGCTCTCCCCTAATAAAATCAGCTATGTGGTCTATAAAGACACACTGATAGAAGAACATATTGTGGGTATTCCCGCCGAGCAATTTATCAAAAATCACCTCAAGGACCCTAACCTGAATGAGACCAGGCTGGCCAAAGAATTTGTGAAGTTCAACGAACGGTGCTTTGTAAGGCTCCTTGGAGACATGCACTCCAGCAATTTTGTGATTGATATCACCCCTGATTTTGAAGAAGTAGATTACCGCCTGAGGGCCATAGATTTTGATCAACAATCCTATGAAGGGCGTCGGGCGATTTATTTACCGCAGTATTTTAAGCAAAATAACCCCATCATTAAAATTGGACTGAAGTCTCTGACACCCGAAACCGTTCGTCAGTACCAGCGTGAGGAGCGTTCGCTGATTGCCAATAGGGTGAAAGTAGAGAAGATCAGAGTGGATGATCTGCTTAGCGCTATGACCCATGACCGGATATCGAAACCCGGAAATGTGGCTCGTCTGGGGGAAGAGTTAGCAGAATTTTACGAAGAAACGGAATTCATTCACTGCAAGAACATGGGTGAATTGGTGGAAATGAGTCTGGAAATGCTCATCAAAAAGCCCGAACTGTATAAAGATTACTAAAAGGTGTAGGTCTTCAATACAGGAACACGCCTACTGGATCTTCCAGCTTCACATCCACGTGTTCGTCTATGGTAGTGGATAGCTCATATCCTTTGTAGTTGGCCGAAAGGGGAAACTGTTTGTGGCTTCTGTTGACCAACACTGCAATCTGAAGCTTCTTGACTTCCACTTCCAGCAATGCGCTCATACTATGCGCCATGGTTTTGCCTGTATTGAGCACATCATCTACCAAGATGATCACTTTCCCTTTCAGATTTTTGGAGGGCACATCCAGTGTGACCTCCGAAGCAAGTGGCTTCTCTTTATTTATCTCAAGCTTGATCAAGCTGATCTTTACACCTTCCGCTATCGCCGAGAGCTCACGCACAATCCTTTCAGCAAGTAAATAGCCTTTGTCATAAATGCCAACAACCACGATGTTCTTTTCATCAAAGTTGTTTTCATAAATCTCAAAGGCTATCCGCCTGATGATTTGATTGACTTGTACTTCAGATAAAATAAGATTTTGTGCAGCTATCATGACAATGGCACAGGCATCACTTTGCTATCCTTGAAAGTAGAAAGAATCACCATAGACTGCAAGCTGTCTACCACGTCGATCTCACTTACTTTTTCCAGCATGAGGCGCTGATAGGAGGTAATATCTTTAGAAATAACCTTTAAAATAAAATCCCCAGAGCCCGTGATGTGATGACACTCAATCACTTCAGGAATCTGATTGATCTCAGCCAAAAAGATATCAATGTTCTTTTTGTTATGGCCCTTCAAAGTAACCTGAACAAAAGTGTGAACACCCAGACCTATGCGCTCGGTATCCAGTTTGGCATGGTAGCTCTTGATAATACCTGAATTTTCCAACTTTTTTACTCTTTCCAGGGTTGGGGCTGGCGACAGACCTATATCTTTTGATAATTGGGCGTTGGTGATCTTAGCGTTTGATTGTAAAATCTCTAAAATCTTCCTGTCTATTTCGTCTAGCTTTAAGTGCAGTGAATTTAACTTCATTCCAAATTTTATTTGCTGCAAAGGTAATAATAATTATAAATATTTGGATTCTTTCGACTAATTCTCTTCGGATAAACAATCCATTCTCCGTTTCCCCTAAAAGCAGCGATTATTGCTTGATTATGCGTGCCCGATGGGTTCCACCATTGTGTTTGATGGAAATAAAATAGGTACCAGACTTTAAGGTCTGAAGGTCTATGGTGAAGGTCGTAAGCCCTGAAGGGCGGTTATAGAGGTTTTTTTGTTGTTTCACCTGTCCGGAAAGATCGAGTATGGTCAGTTCTACATCGCCATCCAAAGGTAAAACCATCCGGATATGCGTACGGTCTGTTGCCGGGTTTGGAAACGCAGGCTCAAAAATCGTTCGGGCTTCCATGTTAATACACCCTTCGTTATTTTCTGGTATTTGATCCGGTACATTATAGGGGGCCACCAGGCTCACACACAGGTACCCTAGTTTGGACACTGATGGAAGGCTGACACTTAAACCAATGATCGCTTCTTTCCCTTTATTGATCCGTTTGGTTACATTTTCCGAAAGGGTAAATTCATTTTCAAGGGTAATTTGCACCTCAAACAGCTCAACAGGCAGGTTACTTTTATTACTCACATCCAGCAGGATTTTCTGGAGGCCTCCGTCTTCTATCAGCTGTATTTCATTTACCACCAAATCCACCACTGGCAAAATGGATTCAATTTCGGTGCTTACACTGTCCCTACAGCCATTCTCATTTGTGGCAACTAATTTCACCGTTTGCAAACCTTCTGTCCCAAAGCTCAGCGATGGGGTCATCTCTTCAGAGGTGAGCTCTCCATTCACATACCATTTGTAGGTCTGTCCATTCACCGTTTCGTTTTCAAAAACCAAAGAAAATGGCGGCACCCCAAAGTCATTGGCAGGAGTGAAAGCCACCTCAGGTTTGGCGTAAACCTCCAAAGTCTCCGTGTGGGAAACCATACAGCCAAATGCGGTCTCCACTTCTAATGTCACATCATGCAGACCACTGACATCTGCAGGTATTTCGATTTTACGTCCATTGCCCACAAACCCTCCGTTCAAAAGCCATCTCCTCGAGATAATCGCATCGTTTATTGCTACAGACTGGTCAGATACCGTAATGACCTCATTCTCACACACTCCATCGATGAGGAAATCCAGCTCTGGCAATGCCAGTATCTCTAGAGTTTTGACTTGTTCTGCTGTGCAAAGGCTCCTGTTATTCACCATCAGGCTCACTTCATAGAGGCCCGGCTCCACAAAAGCATAGGTCAAAGTGTCATCGTCAGAGGCTTGAGTCACTCCATTGATCTGCCAGGTTCGGCTGATAATCTGATCAGGGTTCTTGGTTTGATCTACAAACGAAGAGAAGTCTCCCTGGCAGGCCTTTGTTATGGAAAAATCGACTTGAGGCTGCCCCAATACTTCGATAGACTCGCTATAAGTAGCAGAGCAACCATTGGAGGAAAAAACTGTCATCGTCACGGTTTGTGAACCCTCCCGGTCAAAGTACACGCCCGGATTTTTATCTTGCGAAACCGGTATATCTTCAATGTACCACTCCCACTCCACAATGTCGGCACCATTGACGATAGACACGTCGGACAATATGGTCTCATCACCCTGGCAAGCTATATCATATTCGAACTCTGGCTCAGGAATGGCTCCCACTATTACCTGTTTGGCAAGGAAATTTTCGCATCCATTCTCGTCAACATTGGAGACAGTCACATCATATAAGCCAGGTTCGGTATAAAAATGCTCTGGATTTTCGGCTTTACTGATAAATCCATCCCCAAACGTCCATGCAAATGAAGTCCCTTCTGAAAAATTGGTAAACTCAGTAAACTCTCCATGGCAGGCGGTATCCGCCTGAAAGGCGATCTCTGGTAAAGGAAGGATGGTTACAGTTTTGGTAATAATCTCCGAGTCACACCCGGGTATAGATGAATACAGTGATATGGTCTTCTCCCCTGGCTGATCAAAGTTGAACACCGGAGATGTGGAGACCGTATCCCCAAGCTCTGTAGACCAGTAGTAACTTACTCCGTCCCCGTAATCCGAATCATCTGCCAGATTGGTAATAAAAACCCCGTCTCCCACACAGTAGGTGGTTTGGTCTGTGGAGAAGTCAGGCTCAGGTGGTCCTGGATAAATTGTAATAGTTTTCTTCGCTGTATTGCCACAAGAGGAACTATCTCCGATGGTCAGCACAATGGTATAGTCCCCAGCCACTGAATATCGATACGTAGGATTAGGCTCACTACTGTCCTCTATGCCATCCCCATTAAAATCCCAGCTATAGCTCACGATGTCCTCTGGAGTACTACTCACTGAGGTAAAGGTATTCGCATTCGCTATACAGCGGTTTTCATCTACTGTGAAGCTGATGTCCGGAGCTACATCTCCGGTCACCGTAACCGTATCTACATCATATGATACATTTCCTGACTCATCTATGGCAGCCAAACTCACATAATAAGTCCCTGAAGATCCGTAACTCACCTCGATTGGCTCATACGAGGTGCTCTCTTTTATCGTAGAACTACATCCATTATCGAAATCCAACCGGTAAACATCCTGACTCACATTGTCGATCAAAAAACCAACGCTATCAGCTAACATACTGATCCCGGAAATATTCGAAAGCCCCAAACTTGCAAAACTTACCGTCTCAGGTGAACTCCCCAACCCTGAAGTGAAATCCAGCCGATAGAAACCACTGTTCCCAGATATCAGTCCTCGCCAGATCGTACCATCATGACGTAGCTCCACCTGACTCAGGCTACTCAAACCAAGATTGATGGTCTCAAAAGTCGGAATCTGATAAAGACTATTGCCAAATAACAACCTATGAAGGTTGCCATTGCCGGCCGAGACTGTAAATCCATACCAGCTGTCACAGTCTTTACCTATACTCAAATCCAATGGAACATTTGAACTTGGGATCGCTCCACTCTTCAATACCGATTCGCTACTCACAGTATTGGTAATGGATGTGCCAAAATTTAACAATGCTACCGTATTGTCACCTCTGTTGACAACCACCAAGATCAAATCTCCTCCTGACTCCTGAAGTGACATCCCCCTCGGCCGATTCAACTTGCCCCCGTAGTTACCCAAACTTGTTGCGGTGGGTGTATTATCCAGAGTAACTCCAAAATCAAGAAATATTAAATTATTAGTCACCTGGTCATTGGTCATCAACCCATACCAATGACCTCCCTCTTCGTGAAGCAATATCCTATCTGGTGAGGATAATAACCCGGATGGGTTATTCAAATTCTTAACCACAGGTATATTGCTTATACTGGCTCCAAATTCAAGCCGATAGAGTCGATTATTGGTACGCTCTGTTATAAACCCATACCAATTTTGACCATCATTACCATAAGCCATGTCCGATGGTGAAACAGTTCCTGAGTTTTTTATCAGTTGTGAAACTGGCATTTCCCCTAATTCTCCAGAGCAAAAGTCCCACCTATACGCAGTGGCATTTACACTACCGTTTGTTAATCCCAGAGTCTCTCCTAAACACAAAACATCTGAACTATTTATTATTATCTCCGAGGACGGACATGCCGCAGGATCAACTTCGATCAAAGCCTCAAATGTGTCTGTACAGCCTTGAAAAGTCTCTATCGTCAATTGAACCTGATATTCTCCTGGGCTTGTAAAAATCACACTCGGTGATTGCTCAGTACGCTCCTCTTGACCTTCAATATTCCAGACCCAGGTTTTTACACTATCTCCTGACAAAGTCAAATCCTCTCCAGTAAAGGTCACGGGAGCATCCTCTTCTATCTCTCCATATAAAACATTAACTAATGGCTGATCATTGACGGTAATTGACGATTCATACTCAGTGACGCATCCTCCATCGTTAAATACTGTCAAGCTAACATTGTAGGTGCCAGCTGTAGCATATTCATAAACCGTGTCTGCAGCCGATGATGTACCCTCCCCGTCTCCAAAATCCCAGCTGTAACTTGAGATCTCTGAACCTTCTACCTCGCTCGAAAATTGTACCGCTTCCCCAAAACAATTGTTTGAATAACTAAAATTAACTGCAGGACCTTCTGAAATTGAAATCGTTGTGTCTGTTATTGCCGATTCGCACCCCGGTAGAAACACCTGAAGACTTATCTGATGATCCCCTGGAGTATCAAATGTATACACTGTGTCGAATTTTGTCACAACATCTCCTCCTATCACCCACTCAAATACCAATGCATCCCCATAACCTGCTGTATCCGTCGTATTGACAAACTCCAGTTCATTATTCGTACACAATGAACTGTAATCAATTGTGAATTTCGGTGTGGGTGGCTCTGGGTAAACAGTCAACTCCTGACTAAATAAATTTCTGCATCCTCCTGAAGAAATAATCTCTAATAATACTTCATATGTACCTGGGAAAGTATATTGATAGGATGTGTCTGACTGGCTCGATGTCCCCTCCCCATCGCCAAAATCCCAGCTATAGCTCACTATGTCCTCAGGAGTACTACTCACTGAGGTAAAGGTGTTCGCATTCGCTATACAGCGGTTTTCATCTACTGTGAAGCTGATGTCCGGAGCTACATCTCCGGTCACCGTAACCGTATCTACATCATATGATACATTTCCTGACTCATCTATGGCAGCCAAACTCA